>CAZZWK010000074.1:0-35139 GCA_964657925.1 uncultured Dictyobacter sp. | reverse complement strand
CCAAAAGTTACATAACTAAAGGCGTTCTTACGCAAAAAAGGTGTTACGGATATTTTATCCGAGAAAGGAAATAAGAATCTAAAGAGGAATGAGTAGAATCAGAACCCTTTAAGCAGTCCGGCGTACTTTTTCGGCCACCTCGTACTTGTTCACGAACATACGATTGCCACAGTAAATACCACGACGACTGAAAGCTCCCGGCGTCTGGCGCTCTAAACGCTCACGTACCGATTGCTTGTGCGCCCCCAGCGCATAGTACCAAGGCTCGTCCAATTTATAAACAGCATCAAATGCCCAGTCTGGGCAGGCAATAGCATACTCCTTGCAGAGATGCTCGACCGTCGCGGCACAGAACACAGACCAGCGCATCTTTTCCCAGTCCGCATCCTCAGGTAGTTGAATCGGCTCTTTGACCAGTTCCGCACGCAACTCAGGAAAATTACCGAAAAAATCATTCATGAAATTCCCAAGCGGAATCCACGGATCTTCTCCTGAGCAGATCTCCTGATATGTAATCTGTATTGTCTGCAACTGTGTGCACGTTATAGTCATAGTTTACCCCATAAAATACCTCTACTCCTTCGAGTATACCATAGCATTTCAAAAAAAGATAGGGATACTCATTTTTCATTTTTTGCTTCCCAATTCACACCAAACTTTTTTAAAAAAGCTCGTCTAGCGTATCCTCAAGTTGGTACTCGTCCTGCCAACGCTTATCGGACACAAAATGATCCACAATCTCCTGCGCTCGTTCACGCGTCGTTACATTTAACTCTTTGCACAATGCCTCCACATCATTAACATCTTTAGGACGGAAAACCATCAACTTAAGGGCAAGAATATATTCTTTTACTGGCAAATACACATGCAACTTCTTATACTTCTGCCACAACTGTGCCTCCGGCTCAGGCGCCATATCACGGATAAAATAAGCCACATCATCGTTCATCCATTTGCGCTTGAGCTTATGCTTCTGTGCAACCGCGCGTACCGCTGTCTGAAATGCCTTCGTTTGTGGTGTCTGATTGGTTGTATCCTCCATATCCATCAACATCACATCGACATCTTCCGTAGACTTCCTATTCTTGACCATCAACAACATATACACTCCACCTACAATCATGATGCGCACAGGCTCTTCAAAACCACGCTGCTCCAATTGGTCTCCCAGTTCCTGTAAATACAGCTCTACCTGCTGATCCTCCATAGAAACACTCCCGCCTACTATCTACCAAAACAAAAACCCTTTGAGCAGCATCTGTTCACATAAGTTTGTTAGGGTTCAGAGCGTTCGGATTTGAGGCGGCGTGTCCATTTCACATGCACGCCATGCTCTTCGAGTGTAAATCTACTTCAACAGAATATTTTCCGTTGTTAAATGTGATCTGTACTGGGGCATATAGAGTATACCCAATTTGTAGGTCTTTTGCGAAAATGACCCAACTAACACAGCAACTTGGAATGGTTCAGCCGCTACAATTATCGTCCGCCGCGCAACCCCTGCAAAGCAACGTTCATATACTCCACAAATCCCTCCAGAACCGCGCGCCCTACCGGACGACCAAGACGCTCACCCCGGTACAATGCCAACGACTGCTGCACCAACGGCTGATATTCTACCGGCAGATGTGCCAATGCCCACTCTCCTCCCGCATCTTTGGACAACAAAACCCCTTCGTGCACATAGGCATCATCTCGACAAGCATCCAGCACAAACGCGATTGGGTTGCGCAACCGCTCCTGCCGCAGATAATCGAAATTGGCAAGCAATGCATCACAAAATGCTTGCTCAGGCACTGTGGGCAACACCTCCACAATCGGTGGTCCATAAAGATGAATACCAGCTCGCACCAGCACGGTCAAATAGATCGCAAGCTCGATGTCACGCCTGACCGCATTATTCCAATGCTCCCACGTACCATCACGCAACTCCTGCTGATACCGCTCGCGCCAAGACTCTCGAAAATGCAAGTCGTATAGCAGTGGAGACCGAAAAGGGAAAATATCTTCCGTGACCAGAAAACTAATCTCAATAGGAGCAGGAGCCTTGGAGACGCGCAACAACATCTCAATCAATTGCCGCTTTTGCTCAACCATCGAGCGCTGATCCATCAGTACAATCACGTCAATGTCACTACGTGCCGGATTGAACCCGCCTAAAGCCAGCGAACCATGCAGATACAACCCCACAAAATGTTGACCCAAAATCGCCTCGAACTCGCTCTGCAACGTCTGTACCTCAGCTTTAATTACCGCGGGACTCGTCGCCCAATTATACTGCGGCATTCAGTATTCTTCCTTTCCCCTGCTAAAAAACTTCTGACGCATCACACATGCACATACCTGCGAACAACCTAGCTTCATCCTTTATCACTATTAGCAATAATGCATTGAACTCATCCTACCTACCTGGTTCAATTGCCAAAGAAACGCCGCGTAAAGGTCGCGATAAAACTGATCTCGATCACCAGCCCAATCACCGCTTCAACCGCACCCAGAATCGTCATCGGCACCGAAAGAAGAATACCTGACGGAACCAATCCTCGACCATGAAATGCCGTTACGCTCAGCACCAGGCTGGTCACAACTGGAATATGTGGCCCCAGGTAAAAACCAACACTGAAATAGACGCAGGCAAATAGGAAAATCATCACCAGATAGATCGCTAAGGTACGTTGAGGACGGTATCCATAGCCCGCGAGTTTGTCCAGAAATAGCGAAAAAAGATAGGGACCCAGCGACTTTAAACCACTCATCTTAAGTACACGCCGTTGCAATACCTGGGCGCGATACCCAAAATAGGCTGCCTCCTCACTCAATCCTTGCACCTGCAACGCCACCATCAGTTGACGATTGGCACGCACAGCCTGCTGATACTGTTCTCTCCCTCCTTGCTGCGCAGTAATCGCTGCATCACGTAACCCTTGCACACTTCCGCTGCTTACCTTATTACGCAGTGAAGCAGAACGCTCTACATACTCCATTACTGCATCGCTTACACCCCCTGCCCGCCGCAGCAACGCCGCTTGATACGTAAGTCGTTGGCGTATCCTCTCGTTGCGCGTTCCTTCATCCATATCATCCTGCGAAAAATCGCGCTGCAAATGATGGGTCAACCAGTACTCATCGCCCAGTTGCTCCACCTGCCTCCACTTGATAACACTCAGATTCACATTATTCCAGTGTAAATCGGCGGCAGCAATAAACCCGTACGTTTTATCACCTAAATTTGCCTTATTCAACTGCGTCGTCAGATTAAAATATGCATCGCGCAAATCGGCGGCGGGTATTTTGCCTGGAAAGTTTGGTTGCCAGGTACGAATGCGCGCCAAATCCTCGCGAGACATCTCCTTCCCTTCTAGATGAACGTAAGAGAGATTGGCATTTTCCAGGTACGCACCATGCATACGCGCCCCTTCTAAATGAGCCGAGAGTAAGTTCGATCCCGAAAGCACCGCCCCGCGCAAATTCGCCCGCTCCAGGTGCACATCGATTAGCAAGCCCTGCTCGATGATCGCACTCGTAAAAATGACGCTCTCACAATGAGCCCCTACCAAAATCGCCTGCTTGAGCGAGGCCATGCCCAGGTCTGCGCCCGTCAGATGTGCTTCCAATAACAACGCATGATCCAATTTAGCTCCACTCAAATCAGCCATTTCCAGGTGTGCACCAGTCAGGTCCGCGTACGTCAAATCAACGCTCGCCGCCTCGCCCTGCTCAGCAGTGGCATGCAATCCTTCGTCCAGGGAAAGGCTACCACACATATAAGTGAGAGGCAGATGGCTCAAATTGACATGCGCGAGATCCGCTCCCCGCAAATCTAAACGCCTCCGCTCCTGCTTGCCATCCGTAGATCCTTGCTCGTTCTCCTGCACCAACAACCACTCCACATCAGCACGGCTCAATTTCATCCCCTTGAAAGGGTAGATCCCCCGCTCTATATCAGGCTCTACCGCCAGGCGTCTCTTCAACTCCACCTGCCGCCGCTCATCGATCTCCGCTTCCGTGCGCCACTCCTGCTGCTTCTCCCACATGGCAGCCCACCACACCTGCTGATCCTTCGTCAATGGATGTTGAAATTCGTTCAGCAGCGTATCACGATTACTCATAACACATTTCTTCCAAAATAAGATAAAAAGACCCCTCCATTCCATGTCCTTCATTGTATCATAGTAACCTGACCCGTTTTCATAGAGCCTTCGATGGTTGGAGATGAGAAGCTAGAAGACGATTTTACGTTATATAAATTTTCGTATTTAAAATATCATAATAATTGTTAATACACCGAAAATTGTTTTGACTCGTTGCGCTCCTCGCTGCTTATAGATGAGCAGGCTTACTTATCCGAGCGTTGAATGACGCCCCTGGCGATTGCAGGAAACCTCCAGATACGTAAAAAGTAAGAGCCGAACTTGCTCATGGACGCTTCCACTACCTGGGTCGCGATTCTGCTCAATTGTCACTGGCTTGTAACTATGACCTTTCCTGAGGAAACGCAACAAGAGGTTTTTAACTCTGCTGGAAAAGGGCTGGTTGCTGTATCGCTTACTTAAAGACACTGCAAGATCAAACACATCGACGGAGGCTATCTCATCGAGGAAGGCAAGTAGGGCTTTAACTCAGGGGTGTATCATGCCAATTGGGATATACTGCGCATTCTATTGGTCAATGACCGCAGAGAGGTCGTCAATCAGGGTGTATTCTGCCAATCGAAGATATTGAGTTGAGGTGCTTCATGATTGGAATACTATCGGCTTAAAGGGGACAGAAAGTAGCAACGTAGAAGTACGAAACAAGTTTATCCCCGATCATCGTGTGGCATCACTCTCATACATCCTCGAAGGGCACTATGCTTTCTCAAAGGACGAGACGACATGCCGTTGGGCACTTGCACCGGTGCTAAGCTTGTTTCTGACTGCCTCCCTCCTGGGTGCGGCAATGCCGCAGTGCCATACAGGGCAATCATATCTAAACAAACTCATCAACAAAAATGAGAGGACAAGGAGGTGATAAAATAAGTCGAAAAAGCCGGAGACAATGAGATGGAAGAGAACAACCTACGAGATCTGGAAAGCCTTTTTGTGCAAGTGGAAGACTCTCGAATGGAACGAACCAAACTGCATCGATTGCAGGATATCATCATCCTGGCAGTTTGTAGTGTGATTTGCGGTGCAGAAGGATGGGTAGAAATCGAAGAGTTTGGAAAGGCAAAAGAAGCCTAGTTCACGGAACTGTTGGATCTCCCGAATGGGATTCCCTCTCATGATACCTTTGGGCGGGTTTTTGCAAGCATTGACCCCAAACAATTTGAAGCAAGTTTTTTTCCAATGGGTCCAAGGGATCAACCAAACGGTGAAAGGGATGATCGCAATAGATGGCAAGACGCTTCGCCGCTCACATGATCACCTCACAGGAAAGAAAACCTTGCATATGGTGAGTGCTTGGGCCGTGGAAAACCGCCTGGTTCTAGCTCAAATTGCCACAAAAGAAAAACCAAATGAGATTACCGCTATTCCGCTTCTTTTGCAACAATTGGCTCTAACTGGCTGTATTGTTACCATTGATGCGATTGGGAGCACAAACGAAGATCGCGGAACAGATTATTGAGCAAGACAGGGAGTATGCCTTAGCCCTCAAGAACAATCAAGGAAACCTCTACGATGAGGTGATTGTGACCTTTGCCATGGCAGAGCAAGAAACATTTGTCAGTGTTCAGTCGAGTCGAAGCGAACGGTCGAAAAAGCTCATGGCTGTTTGGAAATCAGAGAGTATTGGACGATCAGTGAGCCAGCAATTTTGGAATACCTCGATCCAGAGAAGAGATGGAAAGAGTTCAAAGGAATTGGGATGGTACGAGCAGAACGGCGCATAGAGCACGAGATCACGAGAGAGACTCGTTACTTTTTGCTCAGTTTTCCTTCGGTGAAAACCTTTGCTTACGCAGTTCGAGGTCACTGGGGGATAGAAAACAGCCTGCATTGGGTGCTTGATGTTGCTTTTCAGGAAGATGAATCAAGAATTCGACAAGGTGAGGCTTCCGAAAATTTAGCTGTTTTACGCTACATTCGTCTTAATCTTTTACAAGAAAAATCGTCTTGTATGGGCATCCATGCCAAGCGTCTCAAGGCTGGCTGGGACAACAACTATCTTCTGCATGTTCTGGATGGGGGTTAACTAGACGCGATTGCCCTGCACTGCCGCCTACAAAAGCTTGACAATTTTCATGAAAAGTTATATCTTTACTTACGTATAGATATAACTTAACAAAGAAAAGGAAAGCTTCTATGAGAGACAATGACCATCAAGAAATTTTTGAACACCCGGTACGAGGACAGCGTAGAGAATCTCATCATCACGAGGAATCGGAACACCGGAGACGGAGCGATCGAGGAGAACGCGGAGAACATGTGGAACGTTCTCACCACCACGCATCATGGCGTTCTTCAGATGAAAATGGATCTCGCAGTGGGCAACGCCAGGCGCGTGTCGAGCGTGGCATGTTGCGCTACCTGCTACTCGATGCCCTGCATCATGGCCCCAAACATGGCTACGAAATTATCAAATGGCTGGAAGAACAAACCTATGACCGTTATACTCCTAGTGCAGGGACCGTATACCCAACCCTCCAATTACTAGAGGATCAAGGGCTGATCCTGGCGGAGCGCACGGATGAAAAAAGTATCTATCGCCTGACTGAGACTGGTGAGGCAGATCTGCAAACCCACACGGCCTTCACACAAGAATTCTGGCAGCGCTATGGTCAACCCATACCCCCCCCTGCCACACTTCTCTCCACCGAGTTCGTCTATGAGGAACTCCAGGACCTACAACGAGCCGTGGAAACAGCTACACGTTTGCTCACCCAGCAAAATGATCAGCAAAACCTTCTCTCGCTACGCCACGTACTTGAGCGCAGCAAAAACGAGATTCGTGATCTCCTCATAAACAACACTGCACCTCAACCAATAAGCCCAGGAACTCATGACGCGCCTGTCGACGCTCGCAAGCTTGAAGAAGCCATCACCCACCTGTTCGTATCTGAGGACGAAGCCCTGCGACAAACACTGCTCCGAGCCAACGAACACGGCCTGCCTGCCATCCAGATTTCCGCCCTGCAAGGCAAACTCTTACAACTTCTCGCGCTCGCCTGTCAGGCACGCAAGATCCTGGAAATCGGCTCGCTCGCTGGCTATAGCGGCATCTGGCTAGCACGCGCCCTACCCAGGGACGGACGGCTGATCACGCTGGAAATTGACCCCGCCCACGCTGATATCGTACGTGAATCGTTCCGCCAGGCCCAGGTGGATGACCAGGCAGAAGTACGCGTTGGCCCCGCGATTGAAACGCTCCCCTCGTTGAAAGATGAAGGCCCTTTCGACCTGATTTTTATCGATGCCGATAAAGATTCCTACCCACAGTACCTTGCATGGGCCATCCAACTGGCTCGTCCCGGTAGCATCATCGTGGCCGATAACACCGTGCGCGACGGCAATGGACTACGCATCCAGGAAACCGCCGAACCACGCATGACAGGAATTCGTTCGTACAATGGGATCGCAAGCAGCAATCTCGCGCTCTGTTCAGTTGCGCTCCCCATCAATACCGGCATGACCATCTCCGTTGTGCTGAACCAGGCAGCGCAAGCCTGAACGTTCTACCAGGCCCTGCTCTTCCCAGCACACCGGCCTGGGCCTGGTAGTTTTGCATCGTGCTCACAACATAAAAAATGGAATTGAGTGCAGACAAAGAAACATCTCGAAAGGGCAACGATGAGAAATTCAGGAGAGGCTCCAACAGGCTCCTTACGGGCTCAGCGGGCACAAAAAAACGATGAGAAATTTAGCCTCAAGAAAATTCCGAGCACACTTGCCAGCCTACCACGCGTTATGCGCCTGGTCTGGGAAACACATAAACTAATGACACTCGTGCTAGGACTTTTAAATATCCTGCAAGGGGTAGTACCCGCGATCAAAATCTCAATCACCGCGCTTGTCATTGATAGCGTCGTTCAGGCGATCCACCTCCACAGCACATCCCCCATCTGGTGGCCCATCGGCTTGCAACTAGGCATTACGCTGGTCTCCGGCTTACTCAATGCCGCAAGTGGCATTGTCCAGCAACTCTTGCAAGAATTGGTATCCAACCGCATTCAACTGGATATCCTCGAAAAGTCAGGTATGCTCGATCTGGCCTTCTTCGAAAATCCTGAGTCCTATGACAAGATCCGCCAGGCTACCAATCAATCCTCGTATCAACCAACCTCCATGATTTCACAAACATTCGGATTAGGACAAACCCTGATCACCCTGGTCTCGCTCATCTTCCTGCTCTTCCATCTCGCCTGGTGGTTAGCCGTTATCTCACTGATCGTCCCCATCCCCGCTTTTATCTTCAGTACACGCTACGGCTGGCAAGGCTATCGCTTGATGCGTCGTCAATCACCAGAACGTCGCCTGATGAACTACTTCGTCACACTCATGACCACCGATACCTATAATAAAGAGATCAAACTGTTCAATCTGAGCGATTTTTTTATCGATCGCTTCAAGACGGTGGCGACAAAACTCTATCGACAAGATCAACAACTGGCCCTCAAGCGCAACCTGATCACCTTCTGCTGGTCGAATCTCACAGTGGTCGTCAACACCGGCATCTACATCTACGTCGCATTACAAACGATTGCAGGCCAGGTTACATTGGGCGGGCTGACACTCTATACGCAAACAGCAACACAGGTTGGGCAAAATTTCCAATCGCTGCTCAGTAGTATCTCCAGTACCTACGAAAACGCGCTCTATGTCAATATGCTCTTCGAGTTTCTTGCCTATAAACCGCAGATACACTCTCCAGAACATCCACAACCATTCGAGCAATCAGAACAAAGTAAGGGAGAAGACATAGAGTTTCGCAACGTCAGCTTCACCTATCTAGGCAAAAATCCTGAAACAGAGCCATCACTCAAAGAGGTAAGTTTTACCATCCATGCTGGCGAGGCCATCGCTCTGGTTGGACATAATGGTGCTGGCAAGACAACATTGGTGAAATTACTGACGCGCCTCTACGAGCCTGACCAGGGCGAAATATTGATTGGAGGCAAAAATATTCAACTCTACAGCCTGGAAGAGCTACGCGAACATATCGGAGTCATCTTCCAGGACTATGTGAACTACTATCTGACGGCACGCGAGAATATCGGCGTCGGTCGCATCGCAGCAGTTGAAAACAGAGAACTTGTGATCAGCGCGGCACACAAAAGCGGAGCACATACCGCTATCGAAAAACTTCCCCATCGTTATGAGACCACGCTCGGACGCTGGTTTAAAGATGTTGAGGAGAGTGCTCAATTGAGTGGTGGCGAATGGCAAAAAATTGCTCTCGCACGCGCATTTATACGCGATGCGCGTATCCTGATATTGGATGAGCCAACCAGCGCCCTGGATGCACGCGCCGAGTATGAAGTGTTCAGGCATTTTCAAGCCTTGACGAAAAATAAAACCGCCCTTTTTATCAGCCATCGTTTCAGTACTGTACGCCTGGCCGATCGCATTTTTGTCCTGGAGAATGGGCACATCATCGAGAATGGCACCCATGCCGCACTGATGGCACTGGAAGGTCGTTACGCCGAATTATTCAATCTCCAGGCAGAAGCATATCGCTAAGCCGCCGAACCAAAAGCATAACACTCATTCAAAGCCTGAAACATCGTCCTGCATCCCCTCTGCTATAATGAACATGTCAAAAATGAAGGAATAGATAATGCCGCATATGTCTTCGTAGAGGACAAGGAGGGAATTTGGTCAAGCAACTACTGCCTGGGTACACCATTAGACACCCAACACAAACCGATATTCCAGCAATCATTGAGGTAATTCGCGCCTTCGATATCGCCGAAACTGGTGAGGCCGATATCTACGACCCCGACGAACTTCTCCGCAACTGGGAAGAACTAGATCCCACACAGGATGCATGGTTAGTATACGCGCCGGATGGAACAGTCTGCGGGTATGCGACATTAACAGTCGAAAACGATGGGCGTATCGCGGCAGATGGCTACGTCCATCCAGGCTACTATAATCATGGCATTGGTACAACTATTATCGCATTGACCGAGGCACGCGCTCGTGAAATCGTAGCGCAAAATACAACCGATCGCCGCCTCGTGCTGGTCAATAACGTTCTCGCAAACAGCGAAGCCTCTTGTAGACTGCTGGAAAGCCATCATTACAGGCTCGTCCGCGTCTTTTTCCGCATGTATATTGATAGCGACACACATAGCAATACAAAGAAATCTCCTCCTGTTGCCGTATGGCCCGAGGGAATTTCAGTCCGCCCCTCTGATGGTAGTCCAGTCGACAACCACCTTGCTTACGAGATCGTCGAAGATGCGTTTCGCGACCATTGGGGCCATACCGCCTACCCCTTTGAAGACTGGCAGAGACACATGATACGTGCCGATTTCGATCCATCATTGTGGTTTCTGGCGCAACATAATAGCGAAATAGTAGGCGCGGCACTGTGTAAAATGCGAGACGAAGAAGGCTGGATAAGCTCCCTGGCGGTACGAAAAGCCTGGCGAAAACGCGGACTGGGTGCCGCACTCCTCCATCACGCGTTCACTGCTTTTTGGCAACGTGGCGTCCCACGCATCGGTCTGGGCGTGGATGGTCAAAGCTTAACTGGCGCACAAAAACTGTATGAGCGCGTAGGCATGCACGTCACCATGCGTATCGCACGCTACGAAAAAGAGCTACGCGCAGGAAACGATGTCTATTCACTTCCCTCGCCGCCTTCTATCAATAATCATACCATTGCAGTAGACAGCCAACCTTGAAAAAAGCAGTGAGCACCTTCATACGTTATGAGGTGCTCACTGCTTCCTTGATGGTAGAGGCAAATTAATACAGTGGAATCGCGGGAAACGTTCCTACAATAATCGAGTACGCTGTCTCCGTATTATACACAAAATTGTGCGGAAAGAACGACTGCCCATCGTAGGGATAGTTGTTGTATGTATCAACAAAACAATAGTGGTAATCGCAGTAGTCCCAGGAAGAATTTTTATGCTCCGATGACTGGCTATGCCTACTTGAAGTATGTGTCAGAGTCGCCGCGTGCGCGAAGCTCGGCGTCGCGACAGCAAAGAAACCAGTCGCGATCAGACTTGTGGCAACCACAGCCAGGCGATTTTTGAGCGAACGTGTTTTTCCCATGTGTACTCCCTCTTCTAACATTCACAGATACAAGGCCTGGACCCTTTCTTCAGCATCAACTTTTAGAAAGCGTACAAACCTGAAAAAATGATGTGACCAACAATGCAACAAAGAGAGCACATCCCTCTCTTCTTTCACTCCGCACTGTGATCTCTACTACTCTCTATCGGTTCTCTATTGGTTAATGAATAGCCTTGCTGAAGTATTTGTCGTAATGCGCCTCGCAATCCATCGTAAAAACACATATACGCAAATAAAAAAAGATTAGGTTACAACAATGACCACAAAACTTGCCACGTTAACACATTTCGTTTTATGATTGTATTGTTCAACAAGAGATGAATCTTTGGGATGCGGGACACCACAATTGACGATACATTTATATGACCCATTGCACAAGTAATTTGCGGCATGAGCGATATACCTACATAATCCCTCGTCCAGCCGCTCAAAAAGCAAAATAATGTAAGCAAATGGACAGCAATCTATTGGTACTTGTCGTTTATTTCATTAATGGTTCATCTGACTAACCTAAATTACCTATAGAGATGCCTATTTTTTCAGGTACGTAGTTTCTATTTCGTATGATATTGAAACAGATTAAAGCAGAAACCTACAAAAGGTTGTGAAAATCAGGTACCACATGCTTTACAACCATCGTTTTTTCATCGTTTCGATTCGCTAGAATAGTCGGAGCCTCTAAAGAGCGCCCCTACAACACTTTCTCCTATACTACTATATGAGGAGTTTCAATACACTGATGCAAGAGCTGATCGACCTGACAATTAATCACTATCACATTGAACGCAAACTGGCCCGTGGAGGAATGTCTGAAGTCTATTTTGGACGCGACATTCGTACCGGGGATGCCGTCGCAATCAAAGTAGTACGGAGAAGTGTAGGTGAATACTACGAACGCTTTCGGCGCGAGACGAAAGTCATGAAAAATTTGCAACACAGCCATATTCTGCCGGAACTTGATACCGGTATCTACTACGAATGGGCCTATATGGTGACCCCCTTTGTCAGCGATGGTACCCTGACAACCCGCCTCATGCGCGGCGCGCTCTCCGTGGAAGAGACAGGCCAATTGCTCGATCAAATCGCCAGCGCGCTCCAATTCGCGCACGACAATGGCGTGTTGCACCGCGACATCAAATCCTCTAACGTCCTTTTACGCGGCAACAACTACGCCTATCTTACCGACTTTGGCCTGGTCAAAACAATGGAGGATGAATTCAGCCTTACCAAATCCGGCTTTATGATTGGCACCCCGGAATATATGGCACCAGAACTCGTTGATGGTCCCGCGACACCGCTAAGCGACATTTACGCGCTCGGCATCCTGCTCTATCAGATGCTCACCGGCATTCTACCGTTTCGCGGCAACAACCCTGTATCGATTGTCATGAAACACATCCAGGAGAAACCCTTTCCACCCTCGAAAATTAATCCTCGTATCCCGCCTGATGTCGAACGCGTGATCCTACAAACTTTGGAAAAAGACCCACAACGCCGTTTTCGTACCGTACGCGCCCTTGCGAACGCCTATAAACATGCCTATAATACCGAGCTACCACCACAGATTCCTATGGAGCTCCAAATACCCTCCTCAACTATCAATGTCATACCAGGAGAGAAAACAGCTCAAACAGCACGCCCATTCTATAAACAGCCAGTCGCCCTTATAGGTGGTGCCCTGCTCATCCTGGTCGTGCTGGTCGGCGCTTTCTTGCTCCTGCACCACTAGGGCAAACGTGTGGTTTACCCTACGCGATACCCGGTTCTCTCTTTACACAGAAGGCGGAAACAAACCACTCACTCCGTGCCCGCATCTCCGCTCCGCTTCATATATTGAATCTCCTGCTCGAAGGCTCGACTGGCCTCTTCATAGCGCTCAAGCCGGTTGAGTACATACCCCTTTTTACCATAAATACGACCGTTATCCGTATAGTTCAAACGTAAAGCCTGTTCACTCGCCTCCAGCGCCTCGCGATAACGGTGGAGATGAATAAATGCTCGCATCTTTTGCTCATAAAACCAGCCATCACCATTATAGCCAAGGTGACTCGCTTGCTCAAAAGCATCAACCGCCTCGCGATAACGCCGCATATTATTGAACACCCAACCTTTTTGTACATACAACCAACCCTCATCCATCACATCAAATTGAAGCGCGATCCGAATAAAGGCTAACGTCTTCTCATCATGACGGAGATCAACAGCTATATGCTCTTCATCACAAGAAAAAGGTACCGGTTGATCAATCTGCCCTCTACTATTTGATTGCAACCCATCAGTTTCCTCATTATCACGTTGATCTTGTGGCATATCCTCAATTCCTCAACAACTTTTCAAAAGAAAGCTTGAAAAAATAGTTAAACTATAAATAAATAGAAATAACACAATACAGAATAGGAGTACAGAAAATAGTCTCCTCACGTGTTATAGACGTATGAGTTTGATCATTCGTCGCATATTCACGAAAAACTCCTACTATTTTATTCCTATTCAGGCAGCCACTCTCGCAAATACCAGCAATAGCGATCATGAACGTTGGATAGGCTACGCTCCATACAACTTCCCCCACTGTTCATTAAACGAGTCGAGTTTATTGTAATTTCATCGAAACTTGGGTACACTACGGAAAGCAACATCAATGAAGGAAGAACAATTGATTCCATTCTCTAGAATGTACAAAAATAATGCAAAGTGAAGAAAAGCAATTACTCCCACTGCTTCAACTCCTCCATTTAGCAGATAGCGCTCTGCCGATTGGAACCGCCGCCCATTCGTTCGGCCTGGAAACTTTGACGACTGAAGATACTCTGGCAGTAAGCGATCTGGAAGCGTTTTTACATGACTATCTCGCTGAAGGGGCTATCCTGGAAAGCATCTTTTGCCGCTGGAGCTACGATCTCGCCCAACAACACGAGCAAGAAAAGTTTCAAAGCTCATGGCTCGCGTTGAATACACAACTCAGTGCCTTAAAAACAGCACGAGAAAGTCGCGTGGCGAGCGGCACGCTGGGACGCCGCCTGTTACAACTGGTCCTGATCATGGATACTGCTCTGCCTATCATTCAACAAGCGCTTTCAGCAGCAAAGCGACAACAGGTAGAATGCCACTATAGCACCTCTTTCGGCTTGATAGGCCATGTGCTCGCTATAGATATTGACGCGGTCGTCTCAGCATACGTGCAGCAAACCATCACCAGCCTAATTTCGGCCTGCCAGCGTCTCCTTCCCCTGGGGCAGAATCAAGCCAATACTACACTCTGGCACTTGCGACCAGCGATCATCACTACCGTTCAAAAGAGTGCTCTACACGCGCAACAGGCTGAGGATATTTCGATCTTCACTCCCCTCCTGGACCTGGCAAGTATGCGTCATCCAACCATCACAACACGTCTCTTCATCAGTTAGGTATTGAGTACAGAAAGTTGAGCGATAACTATCTCCATATCGCAAAGGGCAACACAAACGATACGCGGCGTAGTGGGTATGCTCCAACTCGATTTCCCCTATGATACGGGTAGGCAGCAGACAATCATGCGCGTGGAACGACAACACCCTCCGCTCAAGGTCGTTCGCGCGTTCCCTCAATCCGATGGCTCGACGCTGGTTCACCTGCACAACATCTCCGGCGGCGTACTAGGCGGTGATACACTGGAAACCAGGGTACACATTGCTGCACAGGCAAGTGTCCAATTGACTTCGACCAGTGCGACGCGCGTTTATCGCACTCCTCCACATAGCGCAGCCGCCACACAAACCACGGTCGTCGATATCGACGCGGGAGGCTTATTAGAATATGTGCCAGATCTACTCATCCCTTTCGCCAATGCGCGCTATCGACAACAAAGTACCATCACCTTAGCGGATGGCGCGGGCCTGTTCTGGTGGGAGATAGTCGCGCCCGGACGAGTAGCCCATGGTGAGTATTTCGATTATACTCGTCTCCAGCTAGACCTCACCATTCGTGCTCATACATCTCCCATCGCCATCGAGCGCGTTTGCATCGAACCATCCACCCACTCGGTGACATCGCTGGCAAGACTGGGCAACTATAGCTACCTGTGCAGCTTCTATATTTGTAAAGTGGGTCTATCGCCAGCGTACTGGTTACAATTGGAGCGCGAACTATCCCTTTTAGCCCAGGAATTGACTATACTACACGAGGTACAATGGGGAGTAAGTACTCTTGCCGCGCACGGCCTGGTTATAAAAGCCATCAGCCGCAGTGGTAACGAACTCGCACAACCACTATTGGCTTTCTGGCAACGCGCCAAACAGTCTCTGTACGGACGCGATGCACACCTGCCACGAAAAATATACTAAATCTGGTGAGCACCAAAAGGAGGAACAGACGTATGTTATTGACACAACGCGAACAGGAGAAGCTGCTGGTCTTTGTCGCCGCCGAACTGGCGCGCAAACGGCAAGCACGTGGACTCAAACTCAACTACCCCGAGGCCACCGCCATCCTTACAGCCGAAATCATGGAGGCCGCGCGCGATGGCAAAAGTGTCGCGGAAGTAATGACCTTCGGCGCTACTATTTTAAAGCACGAGGACGTAATGGATGGTATCGCGGAGATGATCCACGAAGTACAGGTCGAGGCTACTTTTCCCGATGGCACGAAACTGGTCACCATCCACGATCCAATCCAATAATCTTAAGGAGAGCAACGCATGAAACCAGGCGAATACTTACTGCAAGATGACGGCGATATCGAGCTTAACGCTGGCCGCAAAACAGCCCAGATTCTGGTCAAACACATCGGTGACCGACCAGTGCAGGTGGGTAGCCACTATCATTTCTTTGAGGTCAACCAAGCCTTACAATTTGACCGCGACCAGGCATATGGCATGCGTCTCAATATCGCCGCAGGCACAGCTGTCCGCTTCGAGCCGGGCGAGGAGAAAACCGTCAACCTGGTCTCCTTTGGCGGCGCGCGCGCTATATACGGTCATCGCGGCCTGGTCAACGGCCCATTGCAACAAGGTAAACCATAATGTGCAGTCAGCGAGAACTACACGTTTTTCTGCTTATTCAACCTCTTACGTTTTGATTGTCGGCGCGTGGCCTGGAGATCCATACTGCGGTAGAGGGTATCGATTAAGAAGCGAATATTGAGATGGTCGAGCCTCACAGTACTTCCTGGTCCATAGGTGTGAAACTTCCAGCCATCTTCTTCACGGTGGTAGACCTCTATCCACACGCTCAACGCATCAACAATCATATATTCCTGGATGGTTGGATAGGCAAGGTATGCACGCAGTTTTTCATCGGTCTATCGCCTCTGTCCCCGGCGAAAGCACCTCAACGACCAGGCAAAGGTGTAGAATAGTGTTGTCCAGTACATGATCGCTTTCATCACAACTAACACTTACATCGGGATAGACATAATAAGACTCGGATAGGTCCAGGCGAATATCAGAATTATAGGTCCAGCAGGAACTATTTTCCAACGCACGCTCCAAAATGGAACCCACGCGCGATATGAGGACAGAGTGATAGGTGCTTCCACCTGCCAGCATCCTGACTTCCCCATCCAAGTATTCGTAGCGCGCGTCCTGGCTGTTGTCATCAAGCGCCAGATAGTCCTCTCTACTCATGAACAGGGATTCTGGAAGTGCCATCACTGCTCCTCCGGTATAGGTGCTTTCAAAGACTGCCTTGCTGCGAGTGGATCTGGGAGAAAACCATGTATATAGAGCAGTATACCATCATGCGCCAGATTATCAATGAAGGATGCTGCATACTACCCAGCAAACTATTAATCTACAAAACCAGGAAATGGAGTACAGTGTTGTTTAGCTGTGCTCCATTCCCTTCTTCAACTACTGCACCGTCATAGCAAAGACATGCAGATTCGTATTCACTGGCAACGTCACGGACTTGACGGTTTTGCCCGCCTGCAAACTTACCGCCGTATAGTACACACTTACCGCGTGATTGCCAAGTGTATCTCCACTCGGTATGTTCCAATTTGGCGAGGTGACGGCAATCTCGCTGCCACTTACTGGCGAGTTCGCGTACCAATCAGCGAAACTGAGCGTGAATGACTGCGTCGTGCCATCGCTATAGGTGATAGTCGCTGAGCCACTCTGCGTGTTAAACGTGCTCGCGCCCAGAATCGCGAGAATCGTCCCACTGCCCGCTACAGTCAGCGTTTGACCATTGGCCGCAACGTTGTTCTGCTGTCCCGCCGCGACATTGGGCCAGCTAAACAACACACCATCATGCGATACAACCGAGCCAGGCATCAAACCAGCCGAGGCAAGCGACTGCGCTGAGTAGCTATAGCCTTTGCCATCGAAGTTACCCACACTTGCGTTGCTGTTGTCGCTCGTGCCTACATTGTTGTACGCCTGCTGCAACGAATCGGTTGCCATAGCGAAAATGTGCAACTTATTGTTATTGGGCAACGTAATCGATTGGATTGCCCTGGTCGGGTCCAACGCGACCGAGGTATAGTAGACGCTCACGGCGTGATTGCCGATCGTGTCTCCACTCGGCACGTTCCAGTTCGCGGCGGTCGCCAGCAGATCATCGCCGCTCGCAGGCGCATTCGCGTACCAATCGGCGAACGACAAGTTGAAGGATTGCGTACTGCCATCAGTATAGGTAATGGTGCCGCTGCCACTCTGCGTCCCAAATGTGCCCGCACCCAGAAAACCGAGCGTATCGCCAGTGCCTGAATACATGATCGTCTGTCCCTCGGTCGCGACATTGTTGTTCTGGCCCGCGGCAGCATTAGGCCAGGTAAACGACACACCATTATGCGTTACGACAGAGCCAGGATTGAGTCCCACAGCAGCAAGCGACTGCGCCGAATAGCTATAGCCTTTGCCATCGAAGTTGCCCACGCTCGGGTTGCTGTTGTCGCTCGTGCCCACATCATTGTAGGCCTGTTGCAACGAATTGTACGATGGCGTCGTAACCTGATAGTTTCCACTCAAAGACAGATTCGTGGACGAGTCGCCTACCATAATCTTGAAAGTGCCCTGTGGCACAACCCAGTTATGTGCAGTGGTATCCCAGTACGAGAACGCACTAGCGTTTAATTTGAAACTTACCGTTTGCGCTTGACCGGGTGAAAGCGTCACTTTCTGGAATCCCTTGAGCTGCTCTGGTGGCTCCTGCGCGCTTGAGGGAAAACCGACATAAAGCTGCGCCACGTCCGCGCCAGTCACCGCGCCGGTATTTTTTACCGTTGCGCTCACCGTCACCGTGCCATTGAACACACCCGAGGTCGGTGAGACCTGAAGATTGCTATACGCAAATGAAGTGTACGAGAGGCCGAAGCCGAAGGGGAACAAAGGCGTGATATTTTTCGCATCATAGTAACGATAACCAACATTCAAGCCCTCTGAGTAAGATGCCTCATCATTAATGCCTGGATACTGCGCGGTTGTGTTTGCGGGCACATCGCTGGCATTGACGGGAAATGTCATTGGTAACTTGCCGGATGGATTTGTATCTCCGAACAGAATCGCGGCAATCGAGTTTCCGTCTTCCTGGCCTGGATACCATGCCTCGACAATACCCTGTACCTGACTCACCCAGGGCATCAAGACCGGCGCGCCCGTATTAAGCACCACAATCGTGTGTGGGTTGGCTTGTGCCACCGTCGAGATCAGACTGTCCTGGTTGTTCGGCAAATTCAAACTACTGCGATCAGAGCCTTCCGACTCGTCATCATTAGCGAAAACGATCGCTACATTGGCCGCTTTGGCGACCGCCGCCGCCTGTGCGGAGTCCGCAGTATACGTCACCTTCACGTTCTGACCAGCACGATTGGTGATACCCTGCAAAGGCGTTACCGCGGACGACGGCACATTGACCTGGGCACTGCCCGCACCGGTATATTTGGGAGAATTCGAGGCATCCGCTCCGATAACGGCAATGGATTGCACATTGCTGGCGTTCAATGGCAGGATGTTCTGGTTATTTCTCAACAATACTGTTCCCTGCTCGGACGCCTGTTGCGTGAATTGATCGTGAGCCGCGGTCGCTACATTGCTCCCCGGTGTACCTGTGGTGGGATAGTCGAAAAGGCCATCGGCGAACATAGTACGCAAGATACGATGCACCATTTCATTGATGGTCGCAACCGTCACCTGCCCATTTTGTACTGCCGTTTGCAAACTACTTCCATAGAACGAGTCATCGGGCATCTGCATATCCAGGCCCGCCGCTGAGGACTGCAAAGTGCTATGTGTGGCCCCCCAATCCGACATCACGAAACCAGGGAAATCCCACTGCGTCTTCAGCACATCGTTCAACAAGTAGGGCTGCTCGCACGAATAAATATCGTTGACTCGGTTATAAGCGCACATCACAGCACCCACCTGCCCCTGTTGAACGGCTGCCTGGAACGCGGGCATATAGATTTCATGCTCTGTGCGTTCATCGACATTGGCGCTTACCGTTGTACGATCGTACTCCTGATTGTTGGCATCGAAATGCTTCACGGTGGCAATGACGTGCTGACTCTGCAAACCCTGAATGTCGGATACCGCGAGCTGCGATGTCAGGTAAGGATCTTCTCCCAATGTCTCGAAACTCCGTCCCCATTGCGGGTTGCGCAAAATATTGACGGTCGGAGCGAGTACTACATTCGCACCCTTGCCCGATTCTTCTGCCGCGAGATTCTGCCCGAACTGATTGATCAACGAGGTGTCCCAGCTAGCGGCGAAGTTGACGGGCGCTGGAAATGCGGTCACCCCTGTCATGCCATCGGCCACACCCGCAGGACCATCTTCCAGATTCACAGCGGGAATGCCTAGCCGTGTGTTGGCGGGGATATTGCCAACATATGAACCACCGGCACCGTGCAGCATGGCGATCTTTTCCGCGAGCGTCATCTGCGCAATCAACTCATCGGCGCGCTGGTCAGGTGTTTGAGCAGCATTCATCCAGGGACGCAGGGCAACGCTAGCACTGGCGGAAACATGCGGTACATAGGCGGAGAATAAAAATAGCATACTACATACGATACAAAAGAAGGGGAGGACACGCTTGAGGAACATTTGAGACATAATAACCCTCCTTGGCTATTCAATCCCTCGCATCTCGTATGCAACAGGCGCATACGCAGTCGCACAAACAAAGCTTTTCTCCATTCCCTCATGGAGAATAGTGCACCCCAAAATACGCGACATTGCGTTGGCATCGCTGGCATCATGCTTCATAATACTCTAAAAGGCTACGAAGGTATTTCTGCCATTGCTAACATCGCCGACATTACCAATCATATCATTATTGGTCTCTCTTTCTCAAGGCAAATTTACAATTGAAAAGAGTGGAGACACAATATTTCAATATGTCGTTCTTTTGTATAATTAGAAAAGCACTCTGCCAAACTTCATTGCGGTCCCTTGAATTGATGCTTGACAGAGCAAAGGTTCTTCTTTTCACCCTTTTCTAACGATCGTTTTCTAATTCGTCCTCTTCCGGCTGCACCAGTGAAAAGTATTCGGCATCGGACCCTCCGATCAGAGCGCCCTCCGGCTCCGCAACCTTCTGTCCCTGGTCCTCTACTATATGATCACCAAGCCATGCATGCAATTTTTTTACATCAGCCGCAGTGAGTGCAACGGCAGTGCCACCCAGCATCACCATAATTTCTCCGGTCATATCCGCCGAAAACGAGAGCAGGGCTACGCCATCCTGGAACTGGATCATCTCAACTCCTCCACTATCCCTTTTATCATTCATACATCTACGCGAGTATAAAAACTCCGTAATATCATTATACTCGTGCAAACATACTCAACAATGTAGCGACAATAGGGAAGAGGTATCCACACAGCAAACACAACGTTGCTGCTCTCTTTTAAATCTCCTTGTAACACTACCAGTCTGATGTGTTAAACTCAAACAGGGATGTCTTGTTTATGCGGATATCTCTTTATATTCCATCCATCTTGCTGTTTGGTCAAGGTTGATAACACCCAGGCAATCATAGGCACTACGTAGGGCTGGCGCTATACACTGGCATGGGTGCCATCAAGCCTGGCGGAATATTTGCCTGCATCAGCGTCTATTGTGCGATTTACTAAGATTTCCTAAAAGGATGGTTCAGTGAAGTTTACATGGTTCCGTCTCATTCTCACGTTCTTCGGTTTTGTGCTTATCGGTACCAATAGTGGCACCACCTCTGTTATTTTGCCTGGTATGAGCGCCTATTATCATATTGACAATGCGGTCGTCGGCTTCTTTTTTCTCGCCAGCGCAACCGGCTATTTCCTCTCCGCTCTATGCAGCAGTCTACTGCTACAAAAGTTGGGGTTGCGCCTGTTCTTGCTGCTTGGAGTGGTACTGCTCTTGCTGGGCACCTTTACCATTTTTATTCGTCCATCCTTTGAAATCTTGCTGGCGACCAGGCTATTTCTTGGTGTCGGCGTCGCATTTATCGAAACAGGCTCGAATGCGTATGTTGTTGCTCTACCACGCCATACTTCCTGGCTTAACTCGTTACATGCGTTCTATGGCGCGGGTGCCCTCTTCGGACCTATTGTAGCGGCATTGCTGCTCACGTTACACTGGCAATGGAACGAGGTTTTCCTGCTGTGGATGGTGCTCAGTATTCCCATGCTGATCGGTGTAATTTTCGGTTTCGCGCCACTCACTGGCGAACAGGCAGCAATTGCGGAAGAGAACGCACGATCGAGAGAGGCCGAAACTATTGAATCCTCTGCCGGAAAACGGTCTCGCGACAATATCATGCTCGCCACCATTAAACTTCCACTGATCTGGTTGGCGGTGGCGTTCCTTCTGCTCTACGTCGGTGTAGAGACGAGCGTGGGTAATTGGAGCTATACCTTCCTGGTGGAGGGACAACATCTGCCCACGCTGCTGTCAGGCTGGATCGTGAGTGGATACTGGTTGGGCCTGACACTTGGTCGCCTGGTCCTGGCGCGTCTGGCGGAAAGACGAGGCATCAGCAACCTCTCGCTGGTTATAGGTTGCTCAGTCGGCTTGCTCATCGGCGTCATCCTCGTCTGGACGTTACCTTTCACCATTATTGCCGCACTCGGTTTCCTGTTCATCGGCTTCAGCCTGGGTCCTATCTATCCTACGACCGTAGCCGTTTTGCCCTCGCTCGTTCCTAAACGCCTGGTTACCAGCGCTATCGGCTTTCTGGTCAGTGTCAGCATCCTGGGCATCGCGCTCTTTCCCTGGCTGGCGGGTATCCTCGCGCAAGCAGTGGGCGTCATATCGCTACTACCCTACGTACTCGCCCTGGGCATCCTTATGCTTGTCTGCTGGCTGGCGCTCACACGCCAATCCACCAGTCCCAATCCTTCCAGTAAGGGCACTCTGTAGAGGTTGGATTTATCCACCGGTAGGCCCGTTAGGAATCATTCACCAGCATAGAATGATATACTTTGCAGAGGTACATTTACTATACCTGCACACCTTGACGGGCAAAGGTGCCATAGGAGCAAAGAGTGGCTTCGTCTTTAAAAATTGTAGGTTGGTCAAAAGTAGAAAAAACGATAGGTAGCAGCTATGAGTTTACACATTCCGCGTCAAACGTACGCCGACCTGTATGGACCAACAACCGGAGACCGCGTACGCCTGGCGGATACAGAGTTAATCATCGAGGTTGAACAGGATTTTACCGTATATGGCGACGAGATCACCTTCGGCGGTGGTAAAGTCATTCGCGATGGTATGGGGCAGAGCAGTCGCGCGACCCGTGGGGGCACGAAGGGTGCGCTCGATCTAGTCATTACGAACGCGCTGATCATCGATCATTGGGGCATCGTCAAGGGCGATATCGGAGTGAAAGATGGACGTATTGTCAAAGTCGGGAAAGCGGGCAATCCCGATACTATGGATGGTGTTGATCCAGAATTGACTGTTGGTGCCAGCACGGAAGTCATCGCGGGCGAGAATATGATCGTCACCGCCGGTGGTATCGATTCGCACATTCATTTTATTTCTCCTCAACAGGTCTACGAGGCCATGTCCAACGGCATTACCACGATGATTGGCGGCGGCACTGGACCGGCCACAGGCACCAACGCCACCACCTGTACGCCTGGTGCCTGGAATCTCGCGCGTATGCTCCAGGCAGCTGAGAGCTGGCCGGTGAATTTCGGCTTTTTAGGCAAAGGCAACACAGCGACCGCAGAACCACTGGCGGAACAGTTGCGCGCCGGAGCCTGTGGCTTGAAATTGCACGAGGACTGGGGCACCACTCCGGCAGCTATCGACGCCTGCCTTAAAGTCGCCGACCAATACGATGTACAGGTCGCGATCCATACCGATACCATCAATGAAGCGGGCTTTGTCGAGGATACGGTGGCAGCGATCGCTGGCCGTGCTATTCACACCTATCACACCGAGGGTGCAGGTGGCGGTCACGCGCCGGATATTATCCGTATCGCGTCCTACCCCAACATTTTGCCATCATCGACCAATCCAACGCGACCATATACTGTTAATACGCTTGCGGAACACCTTGATATGTTGATGGTCTGCCATCACCTCAACCCACAGGTGCCGGAAGACGTGGCCTTCGCCGAGAGTCGCATTCGACCCGAGACCATCGCCGCAGAGGACATCCTGCACGATCTGGGCGTCTTCAGCATGATCTCCAGCGACTCACAGGCGATGGGTCGCGTGGGCGAGGTGGTGACACGTACGTGGCAAACGGCCCATAAGATGAAGGTGCAACGCGGACCACTGCCACAGGATACAGCACGCAACGACAATTTCCGCGTCAAACGCTATGTTGCCAAGTACACGATCAATCCAGCTATCACGCACGGTGTCGCGCAGCATATCGGTTCGATCGAGCCTGGCAAGCTGGCCGATATCGTGCTATGGAAACCCGCGTTCTTCGGTGTCAAGCCGGAAATGATCGTCAAGGGTGGCTTCATCTCGTGGAGCGCGATGGGTGACGCCAATGCCTCGATTCCCACACCACAACCAGTAATGTATCGACCGATGTTCGGCTCCTTCGGCAAGGCCACCGCGGCCACTAGCCTGACATTTATGTCTAAAGCATCGCTGGAAGAAAACATAGCAGGGAAAATTGGTCTACAAAAAACAGCGGTCGCGGTCGAGCATTGCCGCGATATCGGTAAGGCGAACATGCTGCACAACGCCGAAACGCCCATGATCGAGGTCGATCCCGAAACCTACGAGGTACGTGCCGATGGCATCCTGCTCACATGCGATCCCGCCGAGGTGCTGCCGATGGCGCAACGCTACTTTCTGTTCTGATCACCATTGCCTGATCATGTTTGACGGCCAAGCCTGTGTATGTGCAGATTCTATTGTTAAAGTACATTGTTATGAAGGATAAGAAGGACTATGACAATGCTGTCGTAGCGCTTTTTTCCATTGCTCTCGCGATACAGGTAGGCTTGCATTTAGTGTAAAGCAGGGTTACGGGCGAGGGGCAGGATCAGGGTCGCGATTGTTTGCTGGGCGGGGATGCTCTCTATGAGGAGCTGGCCGCCGTGCATATGGGCGATGCCGTGGGCGATGGAGAGGCCCAGACCGGTGCCCCCAACCTCGCGTGAGCGGGCTTTATCCACGCGGTAGAAACGTTCGCCGAGGTGCGCGAGATGTTCGGATGGGATACCTATGCCGGTATCACGAACGTAGAGGCGCGCCTGCCCATCCTTTTCCACCGTTCCTACAGTGATCAGGCCATGCTGGTGATTGTACTTCACGGCGTTGTCGAGCAACACCAGGAGGGCCTGTTCGAGCAGGACGGGATCGCCGATCACATACAATGGTTCAGGTGACTCTATGCTAATGGCGATTTCTTTCTGGTCCGCGAGCGCTTTGATGCGCTTCGCGGCCTGCTGGACGAGTTCGCTAAGGTTCACCACCTCATGCACGGGCTGAGCGGGTCTGTTTTCCAGGCGCGCGAGCGCGAGCATATTGTTTGCTAGCGACGCCATATGGCTTGTTTCCGCGACAATATCTTCCAACAGGGCGGCATCCTCCTGATTCAGGCGCGTGCGGCCACGCAGCAAGACCTCGGCGTCGGCCCGCAGCAGCGTCAGGGGGGTGCGCAACTCGTGAGAGGCGTCGGCGATGAAGCGCTGTTGATTGGCCCAGGCCAAGCGGGCGGGCACCAGGGCACGATTCGCCAGAAAGAGACCACCGATGCCTGCGGCAAGCAAGGCCACCCCACCAATGGAAAGCAGGAGTGTTAGCAGCAGTGACAGCGAGGTCTCTTGCGCTTCAATCGGCTCACCGACAACCACGACACCTACCGGTTTTCCCGTTGATGGATCGGCGACGACATAGGCATAGCGATAAATGCGCCCGATCGCGCTTCCACCATCGACGATATCGTGCGCGGGCTGTCTCGTTTGCAGGGCAGCCTTCGCCACACTACTGGTCAAAAAAGCAGTTGGCAGGTCATCGGCATGGGTATTTGAAAGCAGCGAGCCATCTTGATCAAAACAGGCGACCATCTCGGACAGTAGCATAACATGCGAGGAAGACGACGAATTTGGTTGACCGGGTTGCCCAGATTGGCCTGGTTGATTGGGTTGACCAGACTGATTGGGGGGGCCAAATTGACCAGGAGGACGGGCGGAAGGTGAGCATGCGGCATCGAGCGAAGCTCCTAACCATTGGTGAGCACGGCCTTGCGCATCCGCCGTAGCATTGTTTTCCGTAGGTGTCAGCAGGTAATATTGGGAGCCGATGTAGAGCGCTATGCCGAATAAGATCAATGCCAGCACCAACACACCACAATACCAGAGCGTCAGGTTTATGCGCACGGTATGAAACAAGGCCGCACCCGGCTCTTGAGCAATGGGGTATTTGCCACGTCGTGGAAATATGCCACGCGAGAGTCGCCCACTCATACTTTGCTCCTTTGCCCTGGCTGTCAGATCAAGCTTCAATTTTGTAGCCCACGCCGCGCACTGTTTTAATTAATGGATGTGAAAATCCCTGGTCGACCTTATCGCGCAAATAGTGGATGTAGATATCTACCACGTTAGAAAGCGCCTCCAGATCATAGCGCCACACGGAATCGACAATCTGCGTACGTGTGAGCACCTGACCAGGATGACGCATCAAGTACTCCAGGAGCGAGAACTCTTTGGCGGTCAACTCGATAATACGATTCGCACGACGCGCCTCGTGACGCAACAGATCGAGCGTGAGATCTGCGATGACGAGTTGGGGCGTCTCTTCGAAGCGACGTTCACGACGGCGGAGCAGCGCGTTGACGCGCGCCAACAGTTCCTCCATGGCAAAAGGTTTCGTCAGGTAATCGTCGGCCCCGACATTGAGGCCGGTGACGCGATCCTCGATCGAGCCACGGGCGGTCAACATCAATACTGGCGTCATGATACGCTCTTCGCGCATCTGGCGACAGATACTCAGTCCATCCAGATGGGGCAACATCACGTCGAGAATGATGGCATCATAGGTGTCGCTGAGCGCCAGGTCAAGACCACTATTGCCTTCATAGGCCACATCGACCGTGTGGCGCTCCTCAAGCAGGACACGTCGCAACAGAAATGCAAGGTGCTTTTCATCTTCGACTATAAGAATGTGCATGAATAGTTTATTTCCTGTACATATTATTCGGTAGAGGTCTCGGACGCAATGAATCGGGTCCTACATGGTACGACGAATGTTGAACGTGTAAAATGCTGTTTGGGAAAGCTTTCCCGATTGGTCTTCCGTCATCAAAATTTTGTGTGACCTGTTGGTAGCTTCGATAGTATTTTACTACAAAGGTTAAGCGCTACATGGTTGGTGAAGGCCAATGCAGCCTCTGCGCACCCGCAAGGGGATGCGCCTACGCGGATCGGGTTCCTGGTTAAGAGACGCTTGAAGTGGTTACCGGTGTCGGTGTCGGTGTGCTGGCTCCAAAACTGTAGCTGCTGTGCGTCGGTGTCGCGGTAGCCTTCACAGACTGTTTCTTTTTGGTGGTCGCTTTTGCGGTCGTTTTCGGTTTCGTGGTCGCAGTCGCTTTTACAGTTGCTCCCTTTTTCGAAGCCGTGGTCGCTGATGCGATATGAGTAGATGATGTCGTCGTCGTGCTGGTGCGGTGCAATGCGGCCAGGCCGCTCAGCGAGAGAAAACCCACCAGCGAGGTCATGACAATCCAGCGTTTAAAGACGTTGACCAGGGCCAATGCACGCGCTTTTGGCATACGAGCGGCTGATTTTGTCGATGCTGGCGTAGGTTTTTCTTGCAGAGGCGGCCTGACGCTTTGCTGTGGCGCGGTGGATGACGGTATCCTTTGCCCAGGTCTCGGCGGTTGATTCTGACGTACAGTTCTTTGGCGTTCCTTATTATTCTCGTTCGTGTTCATGGTATAGTATATCCTTTTGCTCAGAACAAGGAAACGGTGGCTCAACATCGGGTCAGCATTCTTGGGTAGAGCACTGAAAACAACGGAAGACCACAAGGGATCTTCCCTACTGTAGGTGGTGTCTGTCAGTAGTATAGTAGGTTTGCATTGGAAAGAGATTGGAGAACGATGGGAGATTTCTCATCGTTCTCTCTGGCGCCTGAACGAGTGTCGTGATCTGGTATGCAAGTTAACAAATGAAAGCGCATCGGTACTATCAGCTGATAAATCGGCGTGCGTTGCGGTAAACCGACGCCTACAGGCAAGGGAGATGGATTCAAGGGTTAAGGTGTATTATTTGGGCGTGGGTTCGATGATTACGATACGAGCGGATGCGGTTGTCGATGCATTGTGGGCGGTTGGAGCCTGCATTATGGTTACCTGCAATCCTGTTTTCAGGTTACTCGCCGTTGCTGCTACTTGCTGGACAATCCTGGTCGAACTTGCAAGGTTGACTGTGATGGATTGACCAGAAAAGGTGGTCGCGAGCAGTTGATTGTTCTGCATCTTTACATTTTGTAACGTTATGCCTTGATCGTTGCTAGCAGGCGCGTTGCCATTACTGGCTGGAGGAGTACCGTTTGATGCGCCACCATTTCCTGCGGGCGGTGTCCCATTAGGAGGTGCGCCATTGCCAGGGTCGCCAGAACTGTTGCCATTGGGAGGGGTACCGTTCGACATTGAACCACCACTACCAGCGGGTGGGGTGCCACCATTGGTGGGGGGATTGCCGCCGGAAGATGGGCCATTGCCGGAAGGGTTATTAGCAGGGCCGTTGGCGCTGTGTGCACTGGATGCATTCAGCGCCATGACTATTACTTCTTGCGCGGTGTAGGTAGTATTGTTGCTCTTTTTGCCTGTGAAGCGGAGCATATTCTTATTGGTGGCAAGCAATGATTTGAGCGTTTGCATAGTGATGGTCTGGCTCTTTTCGATTGTGGCCTGCCCGATGGCGAAGGTGCGTGTGATGCCGCTGGATGTACGGATGGTAAGCGTCTTCTGGGCGGCGTTGTATTGAGTGATCACGCCAGAGATGCCAGCCATTGCCTGTGCTCCGCCCGCTGGTGGGCCTTGCCGAACAGGGTTTGACGATGTGCTGGTGGATGAATTTGAGGATAAGAATCCTCCGGCGCAGCCGACCAGAAAACCGGTGGTTAGAAATAGGAGCAGGGTGCTGCAAAGGGCTGTCTTTATCGATCGTTGTTTCATTGTTGCTCTTTTCTATTGGGTTATTTGCTTGTAGGGTAGGGATAGGTTGTATCAGCCGATAAGTGGTGCATGCAGGGAATCATACATGCAGGGAAGGTATGCGCGCCCGCAAGGAGACGCGCCTACGCGGGGGTTCCTGTACGCACCGATGAGGAGGCACCATACCGCTTTTCAAAAAGTAGAGTATGGTGTCTCCATCTTGTCCGGGTTATTTGGTAGCGCTACATTCGTAGAGCTGTGTGCTACCAGAGTTTGTGGTCGTTGAGGCTGTTTCCCACTGGGTGCTAGAGACGGCGCTACAGTGTTGGGTGATCCAGGTGGTCAGCGAGCTTTGTCCACCACCAGGGCCAGCGCCTGATCCATTGAGCAGGAAGTAGCGGATGGTGCCGTTGGAGACCAGGGTGGCAAGGCTGCTGGTGGTTAGAATGGGATCGCTACCACCGAAGCCGCCCATCGCCATGACGGCTTTGTTGGTGGCAAGGATAATAGAATCGGCTTCATTCGAACTCGTTGTGGCGACGAGGTATTTGGCGCTGCCCTGGTTCGCTTCCAGGTATTTGATCAACGCGGTATCGACGGTGCCACCAGCAGGGCCGCCATTGCCAGGCTGCGATGCTGTCGTCGTTCCGCGACCACTGGTATTGCTGTTTCCGTTGGAACTACCATTACCGGATTGTGCCTGCGATGGTGGGCCCTCTCGACTGCCTGTATTGGCATTTCCACCAGGGGCAGCAGAGCCTCCGGGACCACCGGCCATCGATTGTGTAGGTCCAGCGGTGGGGAGATCGGCGGCGATATTTTCCAGGCCGGGGACGGCGGACCAGACCGCGGACGTGAGCATGAGCGCCATCAAGCCAAGACAGAGGGCGGGTATGAGGATGCGCGTTCTGAAGCGGAGGCGAGGCAACAGGCGCGCAACGATCAGGATCACGCCAGCCAGAGCGCAAGGGATGGCGATGCATGGTATCAGCCAGGTGCCCCACGAGGGGTCGCTGAGGATGATATGAATCTGCTCAAGGGCGGTCAACAAGAGGGCCAGGGGCAAGAGCCAACCACGCCAGCCAGCACGCCAATAGTCGCGCCACATGATCACCACGCCGATACCGAAAAGGGCACAGATGGCGGGCGCCAGGGTAGACAGGTAATACTGGTGGAAAAAGCTGGCGGCACTGAAGAAAATCGCCATTGTAAGCAGCCAGGTGCCCCAGAGGAGCAACGATTGCTGCTCGCGGTCCTGCTGAAAAACGCGGAAATGGGGACGGCGTTGCCAGGCCAGGGCGACGATGCCCAGTAGAGCGAATGGGAGCAACCACACGATCTGCCCGCCCAACGGTTCATTGAAGAGGCGCAACACACCAGCGCTACCGGTGTTGAACATGCCGCTACCACCGCCGCCTCCGCCATTGCCACCACCATTACCGCCTGGAGATCCTTGTGGAGGCTGTCCTCCACCGAAACCCTGGGACGACTGACCATTTGCTGGCATCTGCGGAGGTTGTCCACTATTTTCGTTCGTATTAGCACTAGTGTTACCGTTGCCAGGCCGGGTCGCGCCGCCGGGAGGTGTTGTGCCGTTTGTACCACTAGTAGATGAAGACGAACCCGTATTAGCATTGCGCGTGCCCGATGTGCCGAAGCCGAACGAGCCGAGCAGGCGCTGGATGCCATTATAACCGAGAGCCAGGCTTAGCTCCGAATTGTCCTGACTGGAACCAACGTAGGGGCGCTGCGAGGCAGGCGTAAGATCGACGGCGACGGCCCATGATAGCGAGATTGCCAGCATGAGCAGGGCGGCGACGAATAGTTGCAGCAGGCGCATGCGCAGACTTCTGGGGGAGGCGAGCAGGTAGAGCAAACCGAAGGCGGGCACGACCAGATAGGCCTCCAGCATTTTGATGTTGAAGCCAAGTCCGACCATGACCGCGGTCAGCAGGAGCCAGCGCCATTTGCCTGTTTCGGCGGCGCGCATCACGGCCCACGCGCCCAGCAGCATGGTCAGTACCAACGTGCTATCGATGGTGTTGTTGCGGTTCGTCACCACGCTGATGGGGCTGATCGCCAGGGCCAATGCGGCAAGCAGGCCAGCGACGACGCCGAAATGGCGTCGCAGCAGATGATAGAGCAGGAGCACCGAGAGCACACCGGCCAGCGCTTGCGGCAAGAAGATGCTGAAAGGACTGAATCCAAAGACCTTCGCGCTCGCAGCCTGTAACCAGAAACCCAACGGGGGCTTGTCGATGGTCACGAAGCCACCAGGATCGAAGGCTACAAAAAAGAAGTTGTGCCAACTATCCAGCATACTCCTGATGGCGCTGGCATAATAGAGGTTGGCATAGCCATTCTGGCCCAACTGATAAAAGTTCATAAAGATCGAGGTGAGCAGGATGGCGGCCAGCGCGAACAGATGCCACAGACGTGGCAGAAGCGCTTTACGCTGGCCCACGAGGGGGCCGGAACGTGCTGGCGATAGGGTAGAAGATGTATCGATCATAGAAGATTATTCCTTTTTTTTGATAATGCAGGGGCAAACGCGTGGTTTGCCACCAGTTGATAAATCTGCCCTCTACACAACGCGGGGTATTGGGCGATTATTGAGTTTTGTCTGCGGTGGAGACGAGTTGGGCATGCTGGGTAGAAGGAAAGAAATTGTCGCTGTGGCGCCATTTGCGAGCGTAGAAGAAAAGCTCGCGGAAGGCGCGGGCGATCACACGAGGATGCGCACCGGTGGCTTTGCCTGCCTGACGTGGGAGGTGATTGACACCCACTTCCTGGTAGGTGTACCCGGCACGTGCGAGCTTGTAGAGCATTTCGGCGTTGATCATGGCGCCACGTGTTTCGGGTGCGTACTGGTGCAGGAAGTTGGTACGAAACAGCTTGAAGGCGCAATCGATATCGCGCACATGCACATGCAACACCAGTCCGATCAATGTGTGCCAGCCCCAGGCGTTGAGCTTACGCATGATAGTATCCTGGCGCAGCAGGCGATAGCCGATGACCGCGTCGTAGTGGCCGATATGCGTGAGCAGGCCGTATAGATCCTCGATATCAAATTGACCATCGGAATCCATGAAGAAGGTAAGCTCTTTGCTGGCGGCGGCAAAGCCGTCAGCAAGGGCGGCACCGTAGCCCTGATTCCGTGTATGCGTAACCATGCGCAACTGTGGCACTTGCTGAGCGATCGCGGCGAGAATGGGACCAGAGCGATCGGTACTGCCATCATCGACAGCGATGATTTCGAAATCGGAGACCATAGATGGGAGGATCGATAATGCGCGCTCGATAGTGGAGGCAATTGCGCCTTCTTCGTTGTAGACGGGAAGGACGACGGAGAGGCTATGGGATCTGTAGCGCTCGTTCTCGTATGTCCAGTAGCCCGAGGATGCGCGTTCGTGCTCGTTGGTAGACATTTGAGAAGGTAGTGCTCTGTCAAGGTCAAGGTTCATGGTAACCCGCTGACTGCGCCATAAATGTCGCGTGAGCACGATAAATCGGCTCCTACCGAGGGGTTCGAAGGTGGTTTGACAGAGCAGTAAGGACGAAGGTTGCGGGGCAAACTCGTAGTTTGCCACTGATTGATCAATCTTCCCTACCGGTCGATCAATCTTCCCTCTACGATGCGTATTGCGGGGGGAGCGGACAAAGACCCAGAGGCGCATGATCAGGTAGGACAGGAGGGCGGAACTGGCGATGGCGATTACTTTCGAGGCGTTGGCCCATAGCAGCGCGTTTTCGTGCAGGGCAAACCACGCATTTGTGCGTAGTGCTGTGCTGGCAAGCCAGATGACGCATGAGCTCCAGGCGATACCAGCCAGCGTTACCAGCGAGAAGCGAGCGAGCTCACGCCGTGTTGTCCGCTGGCGCTGCCCAAAGGTCCAATACTTGTTGAGCAGGAAGCTATTGAGCGCGCCCAGGCTAAAGGCGAGCATGTTATAGGCGAGCAAAACCGATGTGTTCGTCGTAGGGGAAAGCCATAGAAGGCAGTTCAAGATGAGTAGATCGATACAGGTGTTGAGTCCACCGACCAGAGCAAAACGGAGCATCTGTCGGAGCCAGGCAGATGGTTGTTGCTGACGCGCCCGCTTGTGGATCGTGAGTTTGTGCGCAGGCAATGGCGAGGGATCACGGTCGCCTGTCACGCCAGCCCTAAATTCTGCTATTTTTATCACGTGTCTATCCTCTCAAAACTTTTGCTTGTTTTTTCAGGGTGAGAAGAGCAAGCCCACGCGTCCTCTCACAAAGCCTATGTTAGCAAGAGTTCATGTGAGAAATATTGGAGAAAAATGAGAAATTTCACATGTTGTTTGAGTTATGAGGATAAATAAGAGGATTTCAATATGAAAGCGGAAACGATAGGAAAAGGGATAAAATGATGAAAAGAGCGGAGGTTTGCACAATTGTTAGATGTAAAGTAGGTATTGCATACGCGGTCGCGAGGGCAAACGCGTGGCAGAGATGCTGGGGGCATCTCTTGCCACCGGTTGATCAATCTGCCATCTACAGCGCGGACTTTAGTCAGGGAGCGCCCACAAGGGGACGCGCCTACGCGAGTGGAGCATTCGCTCAATAGGTGAGTCTACGCAAGCGAATAACTCCAGTTAGGTGCTGGTAGTGGCAACGGGTATATCGTTTTCGGCGTCTTTGGGTGTACCTCTGGTGCCGGGTTCATCGGGTACGAACAGGATGGTGCGCATGTTGGGGTAAAGGGTGAATAGGAGGTCGACGAAGGCGATGAGGGTGATGCAGAGTACGACGCCCGCGACATAGGGGAGGCCGATGATCTGGGTATGCAGGAAGTAGGGCGAGTAACTGAAGAGCGAGCACAACTGGGTGATCACTGCGATAAAGCAGAGGCGAGGGAAGTAGAAGGCATAGACAATCGATACGGCATCGGCAAGGTAGAAGTAGCGCTCGTGCATATCAGGCAGGAGGAAGGGGATCGCGAGGGCGAATACAAGCGTTACTTTGAGCGTGATATCGAGGGTCAGCGTTTTCTTGCTCTTCAGCAGCAGGAAAGCGACGAGCAGGATGAACAGGCCAGCCAGGGCGATGCCGATCCATTTCCAGAATTGGGGCGCGTTAGTGGGGAGCCATTGATAGAAACTGGGGGCGTTGAGCGTCAGCGAGGAAGATGAGCCGCCACCAAAACCGGTGCCATTGAAGCGACCACTACCGTAGCCGGAAGCGCCGGGTTGAGAGCTACCAGGGTTGAAACGTTGCCCATTATTAGCACCTGGACCAGCGGGCTGTTGACCATTCGGGCCAGAGGGTTGTTGACCACCCGGTTGCTGTCCGGCACCATTGCCATTGAACTGTCTGCCACCGCCGTTGTTGTAGCCACCCCTGTTGAATTGAGCACCACCATAGCCGCCAGTACTGGCTTGCTGAGGATAGATCAGCAGCAAGCTGGTGGCGCTACGACCGGCGATAAAGGCAGGTGTGAGCAAGAGCAGGAAGATGGCGGGTATCAGCAGCAGATATTTTAGAGGGAGCATTCTTTTGAGCACGAAGAGCAGGAGGACGGGCGCGAAGAAGACCGCTTGCAGTTTGAAGGAGATCGCGAGAGCGAAGAAGACGCAGGCCCAGGCATATTGTTTCTTTAATAAGAAGTAGAGGCTGCCGAGGCAGCAGGAGACGTAGATGGCGTCGCACTGTCCCCAGGCCGAGCTATTGATGATGATGGTGGGCGCCCAGACAAGGACAAGGGCCGCGATGATGGCGGCAAAGCCACGCGCATATTTCAGACGCACGATCAGATACGCGAAGAGAGCAAGTACGCCATCGAACAGGACGGAGAGGGATTTGAGCGCGATTAGTTTGGGGATAGGCAAGAATGTGGTGAGCGCGATCAGGTAGAGATAGGGTGGGTTATAGTTGGCGAAATCGTATTTGAAGGCCGCGAACCCGCCATGGGATTTGATGAAGTCGTACCACTGGCTGACGAATACAGTGTAGTCGCTGGTCTGGACGTGATAGAACAAGGCACGTACGACAATTGCCAGTACGAAAAGGACACCTATGATAAAACGTCCTACGAGCGGTAAAAGCGGAGTCGCCTGAATAGGGCGCCTGGTGATCGAAAGCATAGCCACCTCTCAGTTATGAGCAAACGAGTGATGCTCACGTGCAAACGCGTGGTTTGTTGCACGCGGGCATGTGTACCGGTTGATCAATCTTCCACCGGTCGATCAATCTTCCCTCTACGTTAGAACGGTTCATGGTGAGACAGGGTAAACATAGCAAGAATTTATTGGAAAAAGATTGGAATGTGACATGAATGGTGCATCCAGCAAGTGTGCGGGAGTACAGGAAGCCAAACTCCGGCGCGCGCCCACAAGGGGACACGGCTACGCGGGGG
>CAZZWK010000073.1:25804-37512 GCA_964657925.1 uncultured Dictyobacter sp. | reverse complement strand
AGTACGGCGGAAGACGATGGCTACTATTACAAGGACGATAAAGATGAAGGCCAGGCAGACAAGAGCAGAGATGATGAATGTGCTGTTGGTGATGAAGATAGGAAGTGTGTTGGATGGAGATGATGGCTGTGTGGGTGTAGTAGCGAAAAGTATGGCAAAGAATATGATCGCTGAAATAAAGAGAAGTGCGCCCACAAACAGAGTAAGGACGAAAAGGAAGAGGCCAATTTTCTGACGTGCTTCGATGACGAGGGGAAATGTGATGGGTTGGGTTATGGGTGCGATGCTAGCAGGCTGGGACGGGGCGAGGAGGGTGGGGTCGCCGGAGAGGGCGCGCAGACGGGTTTGTTCGTGATAGCGCCAGACACGACGACGTGAGAGGAAGAGCAGGTAGGCGACGATTTCGAAGAGGACAACGACGAGGATGAAAATTGGAATAAAGGTGATGGGATGGTGTGAGAATAGGTTGAGAACTGCCTCAAATATTTGTATAGCAATCAAGAATGGGAGCAGGATCATATTGATGCGGGTATTGGCGCGAAAGTTTTTTATCCAGGGGTCGGTAGTTTGCATGGGTGATGTTCCTTTTTTAGTTGAAATTATGTGTTCAATGACAATTGAGATCAGACGCGATAATCCTGTTTGACAAATTAATCTGGGTATCACATGCTGCCCCACGGACGCGATAGTGCGGTTTAACAAATTGTTGCCGATATCCCCCGCCGCCGCCACGGACGCGATAAATCGGGTCCGTACATTACGTGGCATGATGAATCAGTGTGTATATCATTTACTGGAACCAATTTGTTAAGGCGCATAGTTGGGTCCGTACAGGGAAGAGAGTGAAGATAAATTGTAAGCGAATTCGCATGGGCAAACATGTGGTTTGCCCTGCGCGGACAGGTGTTTCGTGTGAAGGATAGGGCATTAAGTGTACCATTTGTTGGAGGTGTCGCGGAGGTCGTAGAGGGGGAGACCTGTGCGGGCAGCGATGATGTTGAGGAGGGCGCGAGACTTTTGCTCGTATTCTGGGAAGGGGATGGTGGGGCGGAGGGTGGCGGTGCGGATGATGCCTTTGGAGACGAGGAGGTGGGTCCAGAGGGTGGAGGCGGTTTCGCTGGAGAGTTCGTAGATGAGGGCGCGACTCCCTTTGGCGACGCCGTTGATGCTGAAGAAGCGAGCTTCGTGCCAGGGGATGGTGGTGGTTTTGTTGAGGTAGCGGGTGGTGATGCCTGCGTCGGTGAGGGTGATGAGCTGACGGTTGAGGCGCAGACCGAAATAGGAGGCAATGAGTAAGACGAGGGCGATGAAGACAATGAAGCCGGTGGCAGCGAGGATGAAGATGAGTTTCTGGGTAGAGGATAAGGGAATGAGGAAGAATGTTATCAGGGCGACAACGATGGTGATGATCAGAATGTAGGCGATGACGATGTAGTAGAGGGTAGGGCGCATGCGCAGTTCGAGGGTAGTGGGGAGGGTGAGCGCATTTGGATCTGGGGTGGGCTGTTCGGGGGCGAGCAGGCTTTGATCGCCTTGCAGGGCGCGAGAGCGTTTTTGGGCGCGGAGTTTCCAGGTTCGGCGGTAAGTGATCCAGGCAAATACAAAGCAAAGGATGATGATGGGGGAAATAAAAATAGGAACGAGACCGAGACTACGATGTGCGCTAGTGGATGTGATGTATTGATAAACTTCAATGGCGAGGAAGAAGAGAATCCAGATGGGAAAAAAGATGAAGAACCAGCGCATACGTCTGTTGATGCTTTGTTTGAGCGGGTCGCGTTGTAGCATAAAGTGGTCTCCGATCGCTAAAATTTCTTATAGTCTTGATGGTATGGTATGGATGCTATTTTCGGTATTGGTGTATTGGTATAATTCGCGGAAAATGTTTTGTTGTGATGGTGCTCCTTTGTCAGGTGTTATTTGTATGTTGATGAAGATGGGTTGGCGATGCACTTTGATAGTAAGTCCAGATGTGGTAGATGGGTTGAAGCGGGAGCTATTAGCCGATAATTGGTGCATCCATTAAGTCTTCGGGAGTACAGTAAGCAAGTTCCGGTGCGCGCCCACAAGGGGACGCGGCTACGCGGGGTGTTTGCATATTTAGCGAATGCACCACTAAAGCGACCCCTATAGTGGAAGGATAGGTTGAGAATGAGCGATATATAGATATATACAAGTTTGGTACGGATGAGATGGGACGAATGATTCATAAGGCGGAGTGGAGAGTATCAGTATGCAGGGGAATGGATGTGGGCAATGGTGAGGGGTAGATATGAAATCAGTAGGATAGGGAATGGTAAGGGGTAGATATGAAATCAGTAGGATGGGGGAATGAGGAGGTTGTTGAGGATGGTGACGTATTTGGTGACTTATCTGAGGGTTCGAACAGCGCCGCGTTCTATAGGTCGAGACAGAACGCGGCCAATGTTTGTTGTGTGGCTATGCGACGCGAGTAGTTAGAACTGGTGGCGGGTCTGGTTGTGGCCTATGGCGAATGCGAAGACCTTGCTGGGTTTGACGGAGAACACGAGGTTCGAATCTGCGAGAACTTTTTGTTCGTCTTCATCGTAGAGATAAAAATACCCGTTGCGTACCTGATAGGGCCAGTCTCCATCCCACTTGGTCGCCCACACCGAAGCTAAGCGTTCGAGCGTGTCCTGGTCGGTGATGCGCACGGCGTCGCCCTCAACCACCACGGTGAGTCCCTCTCTCTGGTTGCAGCCGGTCGTCAGAATGGCGTGCGGGTTTCCACGCAGGTTGACAGTTTTCTGTGCGGTGTCGGTGGCGGTAAAGTGGATGGCTCCGTCGTGCCACACGGCCACGAGAGGCGTGACGTGAGGGCGACCATCGGCCCGCACGGTTGAGAGCCAGAACAACTCGGCTGTTTCCAATACCTGACGCGTCTCCTGCCATGGCGTAACTCCTCTGCTTGGTACGCCGTGTTGGGTGTCGAGTGTTGTGATGGGTTCGTTCATGCTAAATGCTCCTTTCAATCGTTCCGTTCCTCTCGCAGGAAGCGAGAAGATAGCTGTCTATTCTCTTTGCACGAAGGAAAACTGGAAAGGCCAAAAACGACGCGCTGCCTCCAAAGGTCAGAATGCTCGCTTCAGACGGAATGTGGGTGTTCGAAGTTTCATACCATGGCTCACCCCTGGACCAAAAAATGGGTGAACCTTCAGCCTATGTACGGGGTAGAGGTCTCGTGGGGTTGACAAAATGCTTATTTGTAACTATACTAGGTACAGATACAGATGAAAGAGAAAGGGCACGGTTATCGCTACCAATAGTCAGTTCGCGGTCGCAATTCATATCCTTACAATGCTGTCTTTGTTTCCGGACGAGCCTTTGACTTCGGAGCTTATGGCGGGCAGTGTCAACACGAATCCAGTATTTATTCGCCGCATACTGGGTCTGCTGGCTCGTGATGGGCTGGTAGTTTCGCAGCCTGGTGTGGGCGGTGGCTGGCGATTATTGCGCGGCGCGGAATGCATTACGCTCTTAGACGTGCATCGGGCGGTCGATGAAGGTCATTTGTTGGCTTTGCCTCATAGTACGCCCAATCCTGACTGTCCCATCGGCAGTAATATCGAACGTACGCTCGACGTGCACTTCGGCAGGGCGGAGCAGGCTTTTGAGCAAGCTCTGGCGCAGCAGACGATCGCGAGTGTGCTGGAGACCGCGTTGGAGGGTTCGCAGACGCAGGTGTAGCGTAGTAGTGTTCTGTCAAGGTTGATGGTGACCTTTTGAACCGCCCAATGAATTGGGCGTGGGCGCATGAATGCCGCCCCTACTGGGTTAGGATGAAGGTTGACAGAATAGTAGTGGCTCTTTTTTTTGCTGTAATTCATAACTGATTTAGTTACAAATTAAATGGAGAAGTGGCGCGCCCACAAGGGGACGCGGCTACGGGGGGTGAGCGACTTCTCTACCAAAGGAAATGCAGATGAAAATTGCTCTTTTCGGTGCTAGTGGCACGATTGGTCAACGGATTACGCTGGAGGCGTTGGTGCGAGGACATGAGGTAAAGGCGTTGCAGCGGACGCTGGAGAATTTTCCTATTGCCCATCCCCGGCTCAGTGTCGTCAAGGTAGATATTTTCGATGCGGCGAGCATCGCTGATGCGATTGCTGATGTTGATGTTGTTGTCAACGCGACGGGTCCTGGTAGCAGCGGGACGGTAGATATACACGATTTTTTTATCGATTCCACGCGTGCGATTATTGAAGGGGTCAAGCGTGCTGGCGGTAAACGGATCATTGTTGTGGGGGGCGCAGGAAGTCTGGAGGTCGCGCCGGGTGTGCAACTGGTTGATATTCCGGAGTTTCCAGAGGTAGCTCGGAGTACTGCTAACGCGCAAAGTGAGACGTTGGATATGTATCGGGCCTCGGATATCGATTGGACGTTTTTCAGTCCGTCCGCTTATATCCAGCCGGGGCGCCGCACAGGCAAATATCGTTTTGGCACGGACCAGCTTTTGCGCAATGAGCAGGGCGAGAGTTATGTTTCCGCGGAAGATTTTGCCTATGCTCTGCTGGACGAGGTCGAGCAGTCAGAGCATATTCGTCAGCGTATCACCGCGGTATCGCTTGAAAAGTAACGCATGGGCCAATTTTTATAGGGGGACAGGCAGTCGGGTAGCGGTTTTTCAGGCTAGCTGGCGGCCTGTTCCCTTCTTTATAGAGGGATGGATATGGGGATGTAACTTTTTCTGTGAGGAGCGTGGATGCGAGAATGAAGTTTCAAAAAGAAAGTCGGCAACGCTATCATGCGATAAATCGCGGGTGCGTTGCGATAAATCGACGCCTACAGTAGGTGGGGATATCCGAACTTATTTTTTGAGTGATCATAATCGGGTGCCTCCACGGACGCGATAATTGGTGCATCCAGCAAGTACGGGAAGCAATGTTCCGGCGCGCGCCCACTGGCTGCATATTGTGTTTTAGTGTACTTTATTTGATGGGAGAGGACAAGGATGGGGGGAATGATTATCAGGATGGTGGGGAGACGAAGGTGAGGGCTTCCTGAGCGAGGGGGAGCCAGTCGAGTTCGGCGGTGGGAGAGAGGGTGATCCATTCTTTCATGGGGCGAGCGTTGGGTCGAGGGTAGAAGGGGGTGCCGAGGTCGGAGGCGATGAGGGTGTCGACTCTGGTTTTGGGAAGTTTGACCACGAAGGTGCCGCGAACGAGCATGGCGAAGATTTTGTCGTGGATTTTGAGGGCGGATGAGCCGAAACGGGGACTGTTAGATGGTGGGGTGACGCCTGGATGGGCGATGAGTGTGTCGACGATGGTGGCGAAGCGTTGTTCGGGTGTGAGGGATGATGGGTTGGTCATGGGTGGTAGCTCCTTTTTTGTGTAGTTGACGGTGAATAAGATGAGCGAGATGGGTGATAGAGGGGCCGATTATATTAGCCAATAAATTGGGATGGGTTGCGATGAATCGACCTCCGCAGTGGGGGCGGTTCATCGCAGGTAGTGAGGTGGGAGTCAGGCGGAGGGGCGGCCACCGAGGGGGAAGCGGTCCCAGGGGTTCTGGTTGGCGGTGATGCGGTAGTTGTCGGGGTCGGAGAAGATGAGAGTGCGACCGAAGGGGCCGTTGAAGGGTGGGGTGATGATGGTGGTGCTGGATGAGACGAGTCTGGCGTGTAGTTCGTCGATGTTGTCGCAGTCGAGCCAGAGGGTGATGCCGAGTCCGGGTTGGGGAATGGATGTCAGGTCGATTTTCGCGGTGCTGATGGCGAAGGGGATGGTGGTTGTGTCGAAGAGGACAAAGTCGGGTGCGTCAAAGCGCTCGTCGGTGGTGAAGCCGAGTATTTGCGTGTAGAATGCGCGCGAGGCGGAGATATCGCGTACCTGCAAGCTGATGAAGTCGGGTCCGAGTAGTTTTGCCATGATGGGTTGCCCTTTCTGTTTGTGTGTTTTGTTAAGCAGCGTTTTTGAAAGAAAGCGAGATAGTTATGGCCGGAGGTACGCGATGATGCAGATTAACAAATGAAGACCGACATCACACCACGTCAGCACGGACGCGATAAATCGGGTCCGTACATTACGTGGCATGATGAATCAGGGTGTATCGTTTTATCGGATATATTTTGTTAACGTGCATCATCGGGTTCGTATATTATGTGAATGTGCTCCCCGAGCCTGTAGCGACCCTATTATGAATTTTAATGAGCAAGATCGGCAAGAGAAGAGACCAGCCAATGAATTGTCTGCGGGGCAATACTGTATCAAACAGCATTATTGTGCCCTTACGGGTTTATTACTGATGTTGTTCGTAAAATTTCTTCATCGTGTCCGTTGTAGCCGGTGACGAGTATGGCCTGGGTTTGGTAGTGCATAAGCGAAAGGACGCCGGTGCGCAGGATCGCGATCAGGGTGGGATCGTTGCGGCCCTTGGCGAGCAGGAGCACGCCTTCGAAGTAGGCGAGCAGGGATTGCGCGGTGGTGATGGTATCGAGGGTAGGAGGGACGGTGCCCTGTGCTTTGGCAGCGTCCAGCATACGCTCGAAATAGTGCAGCCATTGTTGGAAGAAGTGCTCGACACGGGTGCGCACGATTTCGTCCTGGGTGCTCATTTCGAGGGTCAGGTTGCCGAGGGGACAGCCGTGCATGTGGCCGGAGGTTTGTTTTTGCATCTGCTGGCCCTGGAGCGCGAGATCGAAGAAGCGTAGGATTTGTTGCTGGGGCGAGAGGTCCGGTGAGAAGGCGGGCGAGAGAACGTTGTCGGTGAACCACTGCCACTGGTTGTCGAGTGCTGTCAGCAGGAGCTCCTGTTTAGATGAGAAGAAGTGGTAGAAGCTACTTTTGGTCGTGCCAGCAGAGGCGCACAGGTCGTCGATGGTCACGGACTCGTAGTTGTGCGCGAATATGACGTTCTTAGCGGCCTGGACCAGGCGTTGGCGGGCATCGCTGGGGCGTCCCATCGCGTTCTCCTCTCGTGTTTTTGTAGTTGTGTACTATATAGTACACAATAGCATGAAAGGGAGGGGAAATCAAGAGTGGTTATAGTTTAATCCCTTGAGAAGGGATATTTTGAGAAAATATCTTGCTCCATTCTATCATTTTTGCCCTTTCACGCAAATTGAGAGCCAGAAAAACGGAGTGGAAAGGTAACAGTGAGCTGGTCAAGGTAGGTTTTGGATGGATTGGAGCAGGGTTGTGCGTAAGGTGGGGATGTCGATGCCGAGTGTGGTGAGGATGGTGTGGGCGGTGTAGGGTTTTTCGTCGAGCAGGGCGAGGAGGATATGGTAGGGTTCGACTGATGAATGTTGGAAGCTGGTTGTGTGTTTGGAAGCAGATGTGAGCAAGATAACGACATCTTGATCGGGTCTGATAGGGTTGGTGGACGTATTGTCACCCTGGCCGATGGTTTGAAGGATAGTGTCGTGGATGCGGTCGAGGGTGAGGTCAGCATTGGTGAGGGTATCGGAGGCGAGGCTGGGCTCACGGGTGAGTCCGAGCAGAATGTGTTCGGTGTCGATAGAGTTGTGGAGGAAGAGGAGGGCTTCTCCGTGAGCGAAGGTGAGCACGCGACGGGAGGATATGGAGAAGGCGAGAAGCGATGGTGTTGTTGGTGACACGTCAGTATCAATTGGCTCGACCTCTTGTGGATTGATGCCCAGGGCCTGGATGGTGGCATTGCGAACTTTGCCCAGGTCGGCACCGAGGCTGGCGAGGACACCGGCGGCGATGCCCTCGCCCTCGCGGACGAGTCCGAGCAGGAGGTGCTCGGTGCCGATGTAGTGATGGTTGAGGCGGCGGGCTTCGTCGACCGCGAGCTGGATGACTTTTTTGGCGCGTGGGGTGAGGCCGATTTCGCCGAGGACGACGCGGTCGCCGCGACCAATGATGAATTCGACCGATTGACGGACACGGTCGAGTTCGATGCCGAGGTCAGCCAATACTTTCGCAGCCACGCCTTCGGGCTCGCGAACGAGTCCGAGCAGGAGATGTTCGGTGCCGATGTAGTTGTGTTGGAAGCGTTGCGCTTCTTCCTGCGCATATTGTAAGACTTTGCGCGCGTGTTCGGTGAATTTGTCGAAGCGATCTCGATTATGCATGGTGTGTGTCCTTTCTTTATAAATAATAGGGAAACGTTTGATAAGGCACAGGATGAAAGATGGCGCGTTTGAGATAGTGATAAAAGAGAGTAGACGATATTAGTATAGGCGATGGGTGGGGGAATTACAAATGGGGAAGGTAGAGGGAAGGATGGGATAGATTGGAGGGAAAGGTGTAAAGGGGAGGTGGGATAAGGGGGGAGAAGGCGTGAGAAAAGGGGAGGTGTTTAGTGAAAGGGGAGGTGGGATAAGGGGGAGATAAGGCACGATAAATCGGGGTGAGCACGGTAAACCGGCTCCTACCGGGGTGGGAGGAGCCGATTTTGGGAGGGGTCAGGCGAGGGATTCGTCGAGGGTGTTGGCGAGGGTATTGATTTCTTCGAGGCTCTGGCCGCGGGCGCGGGCGAGGCGGTCCATGCGTTTGGTAAACTGCATCATGGCGTAGGCGTTGGTTTCGTCGACGGTCACGTTGAAGGGACGTTCTTCTCCATTTTCGTCGATGGAATTGTAGGATTCGGCGTTGGTGCCAAGGGCGTAGGGGATCAGTTCGTTCATACGCTCTTCAAGGGCGTTCCAGGCGCGGTCGCCGTGTTCGGCCATCAGGCGAGAGAGGTAGTAGACGGCGAAGGCGATGTGGCGGGACTCGTCGCGTTTGAGATAGGTGATGAACTGTTGCATGCCGGGCATGAGGTTGTTTTCGGTAAGGATACGCGAGAAGCTGTAGTAGCCGGTTTCGGCCATTACGCCTTCCACGAACATGTTGTAGGTGGTGGAGGCGCGGACCTGGGCTTCGACCGAGGTATCGGTGAGCAGGCGGTTCATGGCTGTGGGGAGTTCTTCGTAGAAGATTGTGCGATAGGCGGGGGTGTGGTAGCGGGTGAGGTCGCCGTGCTCCTGGGCTACTTCGTCGAGGAAGCGGCGGAAGCCATCGACGTGTTTGGCCTCTTCCCATAAAAAGGAGGTGAGGTACATTTCTTCTTCGAGTCGGCCCTCGCGAGCGATGAGCATGATGAGGGGGAGAAGGTCGAGGGTGACGGATTCTTCGCCCGCCTGAAATAGGGAGCAGAGGCGGAGAATGGTTTCGCGTTGCGGCCCGGTCATGTGCTGCCAGTCGATTTTGTCCTGGGTGAAGTCGATGTCGCTGGGATTCCAGATGCCCAGGCGTTTGGCTTTTTGCCAGAGGCGCATGGGGGGAAGGTCCTGACGGAGGCCCTGGGCGCTGGTGGTGGCGAAGACGCGTTCGTTGGTGATGGACATGGTCTGGTTACTCCTCTGCAATGAGTTTGTATGAGGTTAGACAGGTCAAGATACAAAAAGTACGTGTTTTGAGCCGACGGATCGAGATGCAGGTTTCCGTAGAAAGTGAGGGAATCGTCGGCGATAGCTCGGACGCGATGATGCAGATTAACGAATTAAGACCGACATCACACCACGCCAGCACGGACGCGATAAATCGGGTCCGTACATTACGTGGCATGATGAATCAAGATACACGTTATTATCGGATGTAATTTGTCAATGTGCATCATTGGTGCATCCAGTAAATAGGCGGGAGTACAGGAAGCCAAGCATCGGCGCGCGACCGCAAGGGATCGCGCCTACGCGGGGTTATCCAATAATCTGGTGGATGCACCAATCATCGGGTCACTACATTACGGAAACGCGTTTTATCGCGTCCGTGTGCGTAAGCGAGGTGGACAGTGGATACCGGAAGTAATGGGTGAAAATCCATAATCTTGCCTCTACTGTATTGTCAAACTTCATGGAAACCCATGAATAGCCGATAAATCGGGGTGCGTCCCACTGAAGCGACGCCTACCGAGGGTTATAATCAAGTTTGACAGAGTACTACTGAGATGGTAATAGATGGCTGTCTACGGCGTTTTGATATAGAGATGTACAAGTGTATTGTAACTGCTTGATTTGCGGGGAGTCAAGTTAGCCAGGGAACAGGGACGCGAGGGGGACGGTAGAAGAATTTTGGGTGGGTGGAAAAGATCTTTATGGGATTTTAATGACTGGATGGGCATGACTTTTGTGGGAAAGGTCATGGCCCTCTTTTTTTGTGGGGAGTGAAGGCGCTTGTGAAGGGAGTTGATGAGACATCGTCAATTTTTTGGACGTGGGTAGTACTATTTTGGTACTTGTGGAGAGAAAAATGATGACGGCAAAAAAATCTTATACTATACACCCTTGTGAGATGCGTGTGTGGGTGCGGTCAGGTATAAGACACGGCGAGCGATGAGCGGCTGGCCTGGTTGGATACGTGGCAAGCGCCGAGGCTCATGAAGGGTTTTGGGGAATGGTTGAGGGGTGGGGAGAACCCGAGATGTGGGCTGTTGACAGAACGGCACACGGTAGAAGACAGGACGCGGCAGAAGACAGGGGGTGAGGAGGTGGGAAGTGGATATGGCGCGTCCAGTGAAAAGCGAACAAATGTTTATTGTTGAAAAGTTTTTGTAGGGGGTGTGCAGGCAAGACGAGGAGGACTCGTTCGGAAGCGGCTCTGCACGCTCGCAAAAGTGATGGAAAGGAATGTATTGATATGCGTACACAAATTTTGCGATGGTTAATTCCGGTGATGGTGGTGCTGGTGATGGCGACGGCATTTATATTTGGGCAGGCGGTGCTGAGTCACGCGGCGGGGACGACTTCGACGACGAAACCGGCGATTACGACGCCAACAGTGCCGAGTGCGAGCCCTAACTTCATTTTTTATCATTGATACAGAAGACTATTAGATTATGAAAAACATGCATAATGGCAGAGGCGTGATGGGCTTCTGCCATCGCATTTTTGGGAGAGGAGACATTATAAAAATATAGGGAGACGGAAGACCACAAGGGTCTTCCCTACTATATACGAAGGAATTTATGATAAAGAGTGAAGCTTTTATGTTAGTGTAAGGAATTAAGCCAAGTACGAACTTCTTCAGCATCGCGATATTTTATGTCTTCATATATAGCGAGGCTGGTTTCTCCCAAATGTAATGCTTTCTTTTTATCACCTTTCATCGCAGCAATACGGGCTAGACCAAATTGACCTAAGGCAAGTAATTCTTGGCTACCTGATGGAGTAGCATCAAGCATTTCGTGAAAATACTTTTCAGCAAGATCGAGATGGTTTTCTTCAAGCTCTAGATTGCCATATTCGCTTAATGCATACGCTACTATAAGTGGTCGATTAATCTGCCTCGCTAAATCAATGCTTTCTTGGTAATATAATTTTGTACTTCTACGATCTTTGCCTTGTTTGCGTGTTAACCAGCCTAAATTAATGAGTAGTTCACTGACAACTTCACGATGACCAATTTGTCTTGCAATCGCTAAACCTTCCTGAAGATATTCCTCTGCTTCTGCATAATGTCCTTGTGTTCCTGCTGTATCTCCTAGATTTGCAAGTAGTTCGCTGATCACTTCGCGACGACCTATTTGCCTAGCAATTTCTAAACCTTCACGGAAATATAATTCTGCTTTTTGTAAATTCCCTTTTTGAGCCTCAGATGCACCAAAATTCATTAAAAGAACACAAATTTGTTCTTTGTCACCAAGTTGACGAGCCAGGGCCAGTCCTTCTTCTACATAGATTCTTGCTTGTTCATATTCGCCGCGATTGCCAGCTACGGGGCCGAGGACATTGAGGACGC
>CAZZWK010000073.1:19084-25704 GCA_964657925.1 uncultured Dictyobacter sp. | reverse complement strand
GCTTGTTCATATTCGCCGCGATTGCCAGCTACGGGGCCGAGGACATTGAGGACGCGGTAGAGGAGTTCGATGTTGTTAAGCTGACGGGCGAGGGTAAGGGCTTCTTGTAGGAGTTCTTCGGCTTTGGCGTATTCGTCTTGTTTGCGGGCGACGGAGCCAAGGCTAGTGAGGAGGGCACAGATGCTTTCCTGGTCGTTGGTTAGGCGGGCGAGGGTGAGGCCTTGTTGAAGGTGGGTTTCGGCGAGGGGGAAGTTGCCTTGCATCTGGGCGGTTTCGCCGAGGTAAAGGAGGGCGCGGGCGGTGTTGTTGTCATCGTGGAGGGTGGAGGAGGCTTCGTAGGCGTATTCGAGGTAGGTTTCGACGGAGGCGTACTGGCCGCGAGAGAGCAGGTAGGGGGCGAAGGAGCAGGCGATGGTGACGAGGGCGGACTGCTGCCGGGTGGTGTGGGCGATGTCGAGGGCGGTGAGGATGGTGGAGCTTTCGAGTTCGAGTTGCTCGTAGTCTTTTTTGTGGGTTTCGACGTAGGTGGTCACGTAGGCGAGCAGGCGTTGTTGGGCGGCGGCGAGGTCGGTGGGACGCAGTTGGAGGTGGTAGCGGGTGTAGTCGGAGATGACCTGGTGGAGCTGGTAGCGGTCGCCGGTGGTGATTTCGAGCAGGCCGGTCTCGCTGAGGTTGTCGAGTTCTTCGTAGGAGCAGTTTGCCACGGCCAGGGCGGCCTGCTCGGAGAAGGTCTGGGGTTTGGCGGGGAAGATGGAGAGGGCGTAGAAGGCCGAGCGGGTTGGTTCGTTGAGCAGCTGGTCGGTTACCGCGATGACGGATTGCAGTGAGAGCGAGTTTTCGGTATTGAGGCTGGGGTGGCTTTCCACGGGCACGAGTGGTTCATCGATCTGGAGACGGACCTCGATATTGTTGAGGCGTTCGAGCGCGGTAGTGATGCGGCGGCTAGGGCCGGTCGCGGCCTGGCGGCGCAGGTAGTTGCCCATCAGGGTCAGGGCGAGGGGCAGGCCGCCGACCGCGTGAGCGAGATCGTGAGCTTTTTGCGCCTCGCGATTCACCGCCTGGGGGGCGAGCAGGCCGAGGAGTTTGACGCTATTTTCTTCATCGAGCTCGCGAATGATGATGGCGCCATTGACCGTCATATCGGAGGCGATGTGGGGGAAGCGGGTGGTGACGAGGTGGGCGCAGTTGGGGCCGCCCACGCGTAGCGTCAGGGCGGCCTGGAGTTTCCAGGCGTCATCAATGACGAGCAGGAAGGAGCGGGGGCCGATGGCGGCGCGAATGGCCGTGGCCCAGGCCTCTTCATTGGTGAAATCGTGCATTTGTGTTTCGGAGATGCCGAGCAGCGAGCCCCAGTGGCTGAAGATAGCGGTCATGTTGGGATGAGGTCCGAGGCCAGCCCAGAGGATGCCATCCTTGAAGTGGGCGCGAATAGCGTTATCGTGCGCGAGGGTGATCGAGAGGGCGGTTTTGCCCACGCCGGGAAGGCCGTTGAGGGCGGTCAGCGCCACTGTGCCGTCCGCGCGCAACTGACCTTTGATGCGAGCGAGGTCGGCCTCACGACCGATGAGCGGGATGGTTGGCAGGAGGGGGATGACGGGATCGTAGATGGGCGTGTTGGATGTAGGCGCGGGAGGGGTAGAAGGAATGTGTGGGAGGTCCTGGGTATGGGGTTCGATGCCCTCGGTTTCTTCGGCGGAAGAAGGTAGGGAAGATTCGGGAGTGGTTGTGAATGAGACCAGATCGAGTTCTTCCTCTGTTTTGTTGAAGAGTTCGCAGAGGAGGTGACGGAAGTAGGGACTGGGCTTGGTGATACCGCGTTCCCAGCGACTCACGTTGACGTGAGTCGTACCGATGCGATCAGCGACCTGATTTTGGGAGAGGCCGCGTTCGGAGCGAGCCGCGATCAGGTGGGTACGCATGCGGGCTTGTTGGGACGTTTCGGTTGGATTCATGCTAGTCACCGACCTTTCCGCATTACTGGGTGATATTAAAATTTGATAAAGATGATAAGTGAAATGATAAAGAAATCTCTTTAAAGTATACCTCATTTCGGGGCATAATTAGCATAGAAATAGTTTGTATTCGTGAATCTCGTTTGCGAGAGTGAAAGTAAAGATACGGCGAACTATGAAATACGAGTCGACAAGCGACATCCTGGTAGTACTGGTAGAAACGACGGATGACCGAACGGAGGTCATGCAGCGGCTGGGGTATTTAGGCGATCAGCCAAAGCCGGTGCTGGTCGTACTACCGGGTGATGCCGTTTTGCGGCGTCCTGGGGATTTGCGCGAGTTGAGATATGTCATCGAGAGCCAGGGTCATCAGGGTATGCTGGTGATTGTGGGAAACGAGCGATTGCGTTTATGGGCACACCGGCAGGGATATATCGTTTTTTCGTCGATAGAGACCTGTGTGAGCGCGTTACTACAGCAAGGTATCGTGGCTATGCCCCAGTTATTGCAGGAAGCAAGGCTGGCGGGTGTGTCACTCTCCGTGGACGGAGAGGAGCATACGCAGTCCAAAGCCGGAGGAACCGGCGATCGTTGGGAGGAGGGTACGCAGGGGGAAACGTATTCGCCTCAGATGAGGTATCTCAACTCGCGCAAAGACTCCCTGGGTGGGGTGATAGCGCAAGAATATGCATGGGGGGAGCACGGACGCGATAAAGCGGGTCCGTACATTACTGGGGGTGAGGAGGTGATGGCGGTGTGGGTTGCCGATATGAATAATGTCGTCGATCGAGACACGGAGCCTTTGCACATGCGCGTGAGTGGGGAGAAGGGGAGACGTATCTTTCACGAGGAAGAGCTGTTTTATCCAGAACGTGTTGAGCAGGTGGACGCGAGAGGGGACGGAAGTGGGGAGGGATTCGAAGGCGGGGAGCGGCACGGACGCGATAAAGCGGGTCCGTACATTACAGGGGGGATGAATCCGATGGGGGTGATGGATCTGGCGTATGTGGGTGTGAGGGATGATATGCAGGATGGGGGTCAGGCGGCGGCGAGGATGTTTTTTGTTGAGGAGGATATGCCGTCGATGCCGGAGCGGGGGAGTGGGGAGGAAGAGTTGCTTATGTTGCCGGAGTGGGCGCGGAACGGAATGGCATGGGGCGCGCAGTTCGATACGGGCCGATGGGAGCAGGTCAAGGGGGATAAGGTGTTGGGGCTGAGTGTGGCCGCTGGCATCGTGCGAGATCGCGTGTTAATTGCGTTGATTCTATTGTTGGGGATCGGGATCGCGGGCGGAGTCTTGTTTGGATCGATATTGTATCGGTAGGGATGCGGATACGATTTTTGAGTAATTTTATCGATTTATGAGGGTAGAAATTATGAGTGCAGAGATAGCTTGCGGGCAACGTAGTCAGCCGGTTTCGGTAAAGATCCGTTTGATTGTTTCGGTGCGTTTCGCGGCGAATGCTGCACAGAGTCGAATGATGCGAGTGGTGGAGGATGTGCCAAAGGGGACCTTCTGGAAGAGTGGTGAGGATAATGAAGATAGGCGTTGTTTGGGGGAGGGTGAGGAGATGAGGGGGGTTAGAGAGGTGGGAGAGGTGCGAAAAAAACTGGCGATGCGATTGAGATTTACACGTGTGAGCGTACCAACGATGAAGGAGTATCAGCATGCAGAAAGTCTACTTGCGTAAAACGAAGACGACCTCAGGAGTGATCGTAAGCGAGCAGGCTGAAAAGATCCTGCATTTCTCGTTCCAGGGAGCGATGCCGCAGGGTCATACGCTGGCTTTGAATACGGAGTTTGGGACGCTGTCGCACCTGGTGTGTGATGAGTCGAGGGTACCGAGGTTGGTACAGCAGGAGCAATTTACCAATACCGAGATGAATGTATTGATGCCTTTGCTGGAGCAGTTTCCGTATTATTGCCCGTACGAGGTGTTGTATGCGAGCTTCTATGGTGGAGGGAAGACGGACGAGACCCGTATAGAGGAGGCGCGGGAGCACCTGGAGGACGCGATGGAGGAGGGGATGTGGGATCAGGAGATGCGTCCGATCCGTTGCGCGCTGTCGAGGACGCGCGTCAAGATGCGTACGTTCGGTGTCGATATCTCCTCCATTTTAGCCACCGGTTATATTCTGATGATAGCCACAAGGGTAGCGCGCGATGAGCGGGAGGAGGAAGAGGAGGATGTGAGGGTGCTGGCGCGGGCGCGATAATGAGGATGAACAAATTCCATCTGGTAAAAGGTTTGTTCTTCAACGTACGGTGCGCGCCCACAAGGGGAAGGAGATGCGCGCACACAAGGGGACGCGCCTACGCGGACTGGACACATGATAGCCAAAATACATGATGAATCGGTTGGAAGGCTTAACGGGCACGAAGTAGTAGAAATTTTTTTCGGTAGATTGCCGTTCATTGCATGGGTTGATGCGATCCCCGTGCGATGAACGGCTTTTTTTGTAATGGGGGCGCGGGGCAAAGGCATGCTTTGCCCTACGCGGACCCTCCCTACCCACGCACGTGGGGGTTATTGGAGGACGAGGGTGGTGTCGGCTGGATCGGTGAAGGTGAGGCCGTTTTGCCAGAGCTGGGTGCCGGTCTCGGTGACGGAATAGGGTGTGATCGTGTTGCCGTTGTCGTCCGTGGTGTTGAGATGGTCGGTCAGGGTGTAGTTGGTGCCGTTGTTGGAGATGCCGAGATTGTTCAGGGCAGTAGATGAGAGGTGGACGGTATAGGTTTTGGCGTTATTTTCATCGTAGTTGGCGATGACGATGGCGTGGCTGCTGCCGCTGGCGCGGGTGAAGAGGTAGAGCCACTGGTTGAAATCGTTGCCCAGGCCGGTATTTTCGGAGGAGATGTCCTCGTAGAAGTCCTCGGCGGTACTGAAGGCGGGCTGGGCGGAGAGATTGCCGAGGCGACTATAGTAGGCGCGGAGGGCCAGGCTGCGAGCATCGAGCGTGCCATTGCGGTAGGCGGTCATCTGCGGCATGTTGACGTAGTCGAAGATGCTGGTCTTGCCATCGTTGCCGTTGTAGTCGTCGCTGCCGTTGGCGGGTTCGCCGACCTCGGCACCGTTGTACATGAGGATGTTGCTGCCTTCGAGCATGACGGTCGCGGTAGGCGTTTTGGCGTAGAGCATGTTGTTGCAATCGACCGTGCCGTTATTGTAGCAATTGTTGGCGCCCCCCCAGTACTCGTTGGAGGCGGGCTGGACCTCATCGTGGTTGGAGGTGAACTCCACCATGTATTGCGCGCCGCGACCGTAGGCGCTGATGTTGCTGGTGCGGTGAGTTGTGATGCCATCGGTCCACCAGCCGGAGGTGAGCACGTTGCGCACCTGATCGTAGTTGCCTTTGTCGTAGACGCCATCGAAGCCGGAAGCGAAGAGGGCATTGATGTGGGAGCCGGTGCGCCAGGTGCCGCCGTTCACATAGCAATCGTTGTCGTAGGCCTCGGCGATCCAGTAGGTATTGGGGTTGCGGGCGCGCGAGTTCGCGATCAGGTAGGACCAGAAGTCGCTGGGAATGCCGTGGGCGAAGTCGGCGCGGAAGCCATCGACGCCTTTGCCCTGCCAGAAGGCTACAAGCGCATTTTGTTTGGAGTAGGTCGAATTGGGGTCGCTAGGGTTGGCGTTCTCGCCGTGATAGTCGAGCATGGCCGTATCGGTCCAGTCGTTGGTGCCGCAGGGGAAGACGTGGCTATCGTTGCCCCAGGCCTGTGTGCCCACGCCATCGTTGCCGAGGGAGCCATCGCTATGAACCCAGACGTAGTTGTTGCTGGTGAAGGCGTTGCTGCCCGCGTTGGTCGAATGGTATTCGCGGGCGGTGTGGTTGCCCACGAAGTCGATGATGACCTTGAGGTTCGCGCTATGGATGCGTTGGACGAGGGAGGTGAAGTCGCTGAGCGTGCCGAGGTCGCTGGAGACGTTCCAGTTATCGGTGATGGCGTAGGGGCTGCCCGCGTTGCCTTTCGCGCCATAGGCCGAGTTGGTTTCTTGCTGCATCACGCCGGTGAGCCAGATGGTATCGAAGCCGAGGCCTTTGATGTTGTTGATATCGGTCGAGGTGATGGCGTTGAAGGTGCCGGTGCTGCTTTTGCCCGTGCCGGTCGCGCCGAAGGTGCGTACGAAGAGTTGATAGACACGGTGGGTAGTTTGTTGGCCGACCTCGTAGGTTTCGTTGTGACTATCGTCGTTGGGATCGGGTCCGGTCCACCAAGTCGTGCCGCTGCTATTGGTCGCGTTGAAGGTGTATTGCACCCAGGTACGAGCAGACTCAGTGGGGAGGGTTGCGCGTAAGATATCGTTGCCGCCATCGGTGCCGATTTTGGTCGCGGAGATGGTCGAGGATGAGGACCAGTTGTTGGTGGTGTAGAGGAGCTGGCCGCTACTACCGGAGGTGGCCTCGAACTGGACGTTGACCGTATCGGTTGGCGCGATATAGCCGGGAGGTGTCTGGCTGAAGTCGCTCACGGCGGGCGCGGCGGCCAGGGCGCGTGGAGTGTAGACGACGGATGTGAGTAGAAGGATGAGCACGCTGGCGAATGCGATGCAGGCAAATAGGAGGCGGCGTTTGAAGGGTGTGGGTGGTGCAGATGGGATGCTTCTTTGCATGTGAGTTTCCTTTTTTAGATGATATTGAGAAGATCACGAGGACACGATAATTGGT
>CAZZWK010000073.1:7765-19074 GCA_964657925.1 uncultured Dictyobacter sp. | reverse complement strand
GCATGCGGTAGATCAATTGGTGCATGCGGTAAATCACACGGGAAAGAGCGGCATGCGCGCCCACAAGGGGACGCGCCTACGCGAGCACTGATAATGCAATTTTAAAAGAGAATATAGATATGCCTTATCAGTCGATAAATCGGGGTGCGTTGCGATAAATCGACGCCTACAGAGGATGGAGCATATCTGGGTTCAATTAGGATAAACGAGTTTGACGAACGTTCTGATGAATACATGGACGCAGGTAAGATGGATTGCCAAGAAGAATATAGCATAAAGAAATTTGTGGTGGCTTTAACGAAGAGGGAAAAAATTAGAGAAGACAAGGGAGCGGTTTTTTATGGGGAGGGCGTTTTGTGTTATAGTGCAGGGGTAAGTTGTAGTGTTAGGCCGTGCTAATATGATGCACTCTGTGGCAAGTTGGAGCGTGCGATACGTACTAGAGAGGAAGGCTTGTGAGTTCGGCTGGGAATGACGGTCAGGAATTGAAACGACGGGATATGGATGGAGAAGAGTTGGGCGATCAGGGTGGTGATAGCAAGAGTATCAAGCGTGATAGGTGGGAGCGAGCAGGTGAGGGTAGTGGAGACGAGGGCAATGAAGCGAAGGAGCAAGACGAAGGTGAGGGCGGTGAGCGGGCGGGGGTAGATGTCGAGGTTGGCAATCTGAATGATGTGCTGGTTGATAATGTATCGAATGAAGATGCGAGAGAGGTGGTGAGGGTAGAGGCTGGTGTTGAGGTGCTGGGACGTAAGGAGAAGCATGATGCGTACCTGGCGCTGCGTTTTCGTGATTTTCGGTTGATGTTCGTCGGGTCATTTATGGCGGCGATGGGTGAGCAGATGCTGGCGGTCGCGTTGGGGTGGGAGTTGTATAAGCGGACGGGATCGGCGCTGGTGCTGGGTGGAATCGGGTTGGTGCTAGTGATACCGGTGATCTTGTTGTCGTTGCCCGCGGGGCATATCGTGGATCAGTTCGATCGCAAGCGAATCGTGCTGATCGGCATGAGTTTTCTGGCGCTAAGCTCGCTAGGGCTGACGTGGCTTTCGTTTGTGCAGGGGCCGATCTGGCTGATTTATGGGTGTTTGTTGGTGATCGGGACGGCGAATGCGTTTGCCAATCCAGCGATGTCGACGTTGATGCCGTTGATTGTGCCGGACGAGGCGTTCGAGAACGCGGCCACGTGGAATAGTAGTTCGTGGCAACTGGCATCGGTAATTGGGCCAGGGTTGGGTGGAATTGTGATCGCGGTATTCAATAGTGCCACGCCGGTGTACCTGTTGAATTTTCTGACGGCGCTGGTCTTTTTCGTCCTGTTGCTGTTCATACGCGCGCGGCAGGGTCAGAAGAAGCCTGTGTTGGAGCGACAGGATACATTGAGTTCGATATTGGAGGGGTTGGGATTTTTGAGGAGGACGCAGATCATGCTGGCCGCGATCACGCTGGACCTGTTCGCGGTTTTGTTGGGAGGGGCGACAACGTTATTGCCTGTATTCGCGGTCACGATTCTGCATGTGGGGGCGGAGGGATTGGGATGGTTGCGGGCCGCGCCATCGGTGGGAGCAATTTGTATCGCGTTTTTATTGGCGAGCCGACCGCCATTGAAGCATGCGGGCTGGACGTTGTTGTGCGCGGTGGCGGGATTTGGATTGGCGACGATCGTGTTCGGGTTATCGCATTCGTTCTGGTTGTCGCTGGCGATGTTGTTTGTGCTGGGTGGACTGGACAATATCAGTGTCGTCGTACGAGGCACATTGTTGTTGACGAGAACGCCGGATGAGATGCGTGGGCGAGTCTCGGCGGTGAACTCGCTATTTATCGACATGTCGAATCAGTTGGGTGGATTCGAGTCGGGTTTGACGGCACAGTTGTTTGGTCCGATGATTTCGGTGGTGGGTGGGGGAATTGGCACGATCATTGTTGTCGCATGTGTCGCGCTGATCTGGCCGGAGATCAGGCGATTGAGGACATTGCGAGAAGAGGCGAAGGGGAAGGTTGTGTAGCAGAAGTAGTGGCAGATGAGTAGAGGAGGGTAGCCACGAGAATTAACTCGTGGCCGTGAGATTGCTGGTGATGTTATCGAGATTGTCGATAATTTTTGACTCGGTGGTGCGTAAAGCAAGGTTGACCGCGACAGTATCTTCGAGCAAGGCCCAGATGAAATCGGGTGTGCCGGTAAGCTGGGTTGCGAGTGTGCGGTAGCTGTTGCCGACGAGGGAGCCGATGACGCCACCGATCGCGCCACGCAATGCGGCAGGCCACACGGGCTGGTTGTAGCGCTGGCTGAGCAGAGCACCCGCGGTTGCCCCGAAGGCGATGCGTCCGATGAGGGGTCCAGGCGAGAGGCGGCTGGGGGTATTGGGAAGTTTGTCGCCGATGACTTCGCCGATGTAGGCCAGGCCAGTGATAGCTTTGAGTGGGGTGGATGAGTTTTTGCTGGTCCAGGCCAGGGCGGCGAAGGGTAGGGAAGAGCGGAAGCCTGCTACGATGCCGAGTTGCGCGGCACGTCGATAGACCTCTTCCGCGGAGAGATCGGAGGGTTGGTCGGGACCGATATAGGGAAGTTCGCCATTGTTAATGGAAGAAATGTTGTTGGTAGTCATATGTGTTTGTTGCACCTTTCTGACGTTTATTTAGAAAATTGTGAGCTGAGAATATGATTGAGTTGTTATACAATTTTAACACGTGTGGGGTAGGAGAAAAGTTGTGTGAGGAAGGTGAAGAATAGGTGGAAGCGGACAAACGGCGTTGTTTGTCCGGTGGGAAGGTTAGCCGAGGGAAGCTTCGAGGCGGGCGGCGCGTTGTTCGTCGGTTTCGGGCTGGGTGGTGGTGGCGCGTTTGTAGCGGATGAAGCAGGCGGAGATGAAGGAGGCGATGACGATGAAGAGGCAGAGCCAGAAGGCATCCTGGAGCGCGTACATGTAAGCGTGTGTGACGACCAGATGGGTGATGTACTGGACGGCGGCAGCGTGGGTGTGTGGTAGATCTTGAGGATGGACCTGGAAGAGGGTGAACAGGCGCGGGAGAAGCTGGCCGTGTTGGGACGCGGACTGCACCTGATTAGCGAGGTCCTGAGCGTGTGATTGGACGTGAGTTTGCACCAGGGTTGCCAGGACGGCCACGCCGAGGGAGGTGGAGACGAAGCGTACGACGGTATTGAGCGAGGAGGCCTGGGCGAATTGACGAGGTGGGATTTCGGAGAGGGCCGAGACGGTCAGGGGTTGGATAATGAGGCCGAGGGCAAGTCCGCGCAAGACGAAGAGTCCCTGGAGCCAGAGAAAGGGCGTATCGAGTGTGATATAGGCGCACTGCCAGGTGGCGAGGGCAAGCAGGAACAGGCCGGGCAGCATTACTACACGAGCGCCGAAGCGATCCACGAAGCGACCACCTATGAGGCCGGTGACGATGGAAGCGAAGGCCTGGGGGAGCAGGAGCAGACCGGCCTGGAAGGCATTGAGGCCACGCAAGTTTTGCAGGTAGATGGGGAAGATGAAGAGGCCACCGAAGAAGGCGAAGGTAACGAGCGCATTCGTGATATTGCTTACAAGGAAGGGTGTGTTTGTGAACAGCGTGATCTGGACGAGAGGTTGGCCGCCGCGACGGGTGATGGCGAGTTCGACCAGGACGAACAGGGCGAGCACTATGAGGCCCGCGAACAGGAGGCCGAGCACGATAGGCGAAGTCCAGCCATCGACGCTGGCCTGCGAGAGGGCGTAGAGCACCGAGGCGAGTCCAGTAGCGGCCAGGATGAAGCCGAAGATATCGAAACCGACACGTGTTTCAGAGGGGCTTTTGCGCAAGAGGAAGAGGCTGAGCACGATGGCAATGATGCCGAGGGGGACGTTGATGAAGAAGATGTAGGGCCAATCGGCGTAGGTCACCAGATAGCCGCCGAGTGTAGGTCCGACGGCGGGCGCGAGCAGGGCGGCGATACCGAAGATGCCGCTGGCGAGGCCACGCTGGTTGGGAGGAAATACGCCATAGAGCAGGGTGATGGAGAGAGGGAAGAGGAAGGCGCCGCCGATGCCCTGGAAAACGCGGAACGTGATCAGGACTGGAAGGCTCCAGGAGAGTCCGCAGAGCGCGGAGCCGAGGGTGAAGATGGCGAGCGAGAGCAGGTAGAAGCGTTTGATGCCGATGCGATTGGCGAAAAAGGCGGTGACGGGCGTGACCACGCCCTGTGTCAGGGTATAGGCGGTGATGACCCATTGGACGGTATTGAGGTTGCCGTTGAAGGCAGTTTGTAGACGAGGGATAGCGATATTGACGATGGTCTGATCGAGGATGCTCATGAACGCGCCGAAGACCGTCACGAAGGCCACGATCCATTTATAGTCGAGCGGGCGACGGGTGGTAGTTGAAGCGGGCTGCTGCATGTGTTGCTCCTTATGGTTAGTTTGTGTTAGCTAACTTATTTTGATATTTTTTATGCTTTGGATGTTTGTGTGAGAATGGGATAACCGAGAGAGGCTTATCCGAGAAGAGACCAGACAATTCATTGTCTGGGCGGGCCTATGATGCAGTTCCAAAAATTGAAACGGATAGGTTGTATCAGCCGATAAATCGGGGTGCGTTGCGGTAAACCAACGCCTACAGTGAGGAGGGTGTCCGCCTGTGTTGGTGTTGGTAAGGGGTCAGGGTGAGTGGGAGCGGAGGGCGTGGAGCCAGAGGAGGTTGATTTCTTGCAGGGTGTGGGGGTCGAGGGCGGCGCGCAGGTCGAGGACCACGCTGTACTGGATGGAGATGATGGTGTTCATGTAGCCCCAGGCTGCGGAGGAGGTATCGAGGTCGCGGTAGAGATAGCCTTCGTTTTGGGCGCGTTGCAGGAGGGTGTAGATGATAGAGTAAACGTCCTGGTTGTGCTTACGAACGCCCTGGGCGATGTGCGGATCGTGTGTTTCGGAAAGTGATTGGATCATAATTTTGTGAATATCGGGATCTTCGCTTAATGTCGTGAGGTAGTCGGGGATGACGTGGGCCAGGGCATCGAGGATATCAGTGTGTGCATGTTGTTCGAGACGCGCGCGTAGACGGGCGATAAAATCATCGCCGAATTCTGCGAGAACGACGAGGAAGAGACCTTTTTTGCTACCGAAATGTTTGTAGAGCATAGGTTCGGTGATGTCGCTGGCACGCGCGAGCTCGCTGGTACTGGCCTCGGCGTAGCCGTTGGATGCGAAGACCTTTTTCGCGTGTAGAAGGATGTCGGCGCGGCGGTCTTCGGCACTCATGCGGGTGCGTTTCTCTCTGGTCGGTTTTTCGGTTGGCATAAAGCCTTCTCCTGCTGCTAATTGTTAGTGGTGCATTCGCTCAATAGGTGAATGAACGCAAGCGAAGTTTCGGCGCGCGCCCACAAGGGGACGCGGACCGGTCGATAAATCTTCCCTCTACAACGCGGATTACTTGTATATTTAGCGAATGCATATGTTAGTGATCGCTAACTTGATAAAAGTATAAAAGAAAAGAGAGAGAATGTCAAGGGAGAAATGTATTTGTGTGGGGGAAGGCGGGGCAAACGCGTGGTTTGCCCTACGCGGACCGGAGGACGGGAGTGTATATAGAGGATGGGAAGGTAGAAAGGGGGGACTCTGGTGATGAGGGGGCTGATGTGCTATGCTTTTTATAGGAAGAAGAAATACGATAGATGGGGTAGGTGGGGTATGCAGGATGAGGAAGAGAAGGAAGAGCTTATGGAGAGAGATAAGCGGGAAGGCGACGGATTGCGAGAGGACGAGTGGGCGCGTCTTGAGGCATGCCAGCGGAGTGGAAAGCCATATTACACGAAGGTATTGATGGCGACGCGAGAGAGCGTCACGGTCGAAGTGGGAGGGACGCGTGTGGTGGTGCCGTGGCGCTATGGTTTTGTGAGCGCGCCGGTTGAGAAGGTTGATCCGACGCGAGAGAAGCGGGCGCAGTTGTTGGAGCTTACAGTGCAGCGGATGCCGGAGAGTGTAGTGCAGGTGAGAGTAGTAGAGGTTGAGCGGAGTGCGCGTCATGTTGTGCTGGCGCAATATACGATGACCAAAGAGGAGCAGGAGCGACGGAAGCAGAGGAAGGAAGTGTTGCAGAGGGAGGTGCGGTCGGGCGATGTGAGGAGGGGGGTTGTGAGTGCGGTCAGGGGGCAGTTCGTGACGGTTGATGTGGATGGGTTGGAGGGGAATGTGCAGCGGAGTGAGCTGTCGTGGGAGCGGGTGGATGACCCTGGCAGGTTGGTGCAACTGGGGCAAGAAGTCGATGTGATGATATTCAGGTCGTGGCGAGACTCGTTCAAATTTTCGCTGAAGTGGGCGCATCCGCAAGAAGATTTGCTGGAGCTATTGCACGCGGGCGAGAAGCGCGAGGGACGGGTGCTGGTGATTCAGGACGAGGGTGCGTTTATCGATCTGGGAGGGGTGTGTGGTTTTGTGCCGACGAGCCAGATTATGTACGGATATATCACGCATCCAGCCGATCTCTGGCATGTAGGGCAGGTGGTGAGGGTGGTGATAGTGGGGATCGATTGGGAGAGAAAGCGGGTTGAACTGGAGTCGGTGGAGCGGAGGAGCTAACCGAAAGAGGCAGTGTCGTTGAGCGGGTTTTGTATTTGGAAGGGGATGTGCATTGAGTGAAGATGCGATAGCTTTTTGTTTGCGAATTGATGAGGATTTACAGTTACAGTTGTTGGAGGGGGTGTACGCGGAAGAGTACTTCCAATTGAGCAGGAAGAATCAGGCGTACTTGAAGGAGTGGGAGCCGTGGGCGAGCTACGAGTCCACGCTGGAGGGGACGCAGTCGTACATTCGGCAGATGTTGCACCAGTTCGCGGAGGGTGCGGGCATGTTGACGGGCATATGGTACCAGGGCAGGTTGATTGGTTCGATGAGTTTGCACAGTGTGAATTGGGTTGATCGCAAGGCGGAGGTGGGGTATTGGATCGACGCGGAATGGCAGGGGCGGGGGATTGTGAGTCGAGGATGTTGGATGCTGGTGTCGTATGTGTTTACGCATTATCATTTCAACAAGGTGGAGATTCGGTGCGCGACGGGGAATCGCAAGAGCCGTGCGGTGGCGGAGCGGCTAGGATTTCGGCAGGATGGGGTGTTGCGGCAGAACCAGCTTTTGAACGGGCGGTTCGTCGATATTGTGGTGTACAGTTTGTTGGAGGGGGAGTGGAGGGTTACATCTCTTTGAGCGCCTCAAGACATTTTTCTGCGGCATGTGCCAGAGTTCAATGAATCATTGTGTTTAAAGAGTAGTGTTGATTAAGTTTGGAAACGATTTGATAGCCTGCGAAGTAGCCGGAGCGGGGTAGAGGCAGGGTTTTATCAAATAGTTGGAAATAGTGTGCGCAGTGTGTTGCATCTGTCTGGTCGAAATCTTGAATGAGTTGTTTTTGTAGTTCGGGCCACTGCTGTTGGCATGATTGGAGCCATTGCTCGTAGCCTGGACCCATCCACAGGTACTTTGACTCTGCCATGTTAGGGAAGGCTTTAGCTGAAGTTAGCATAGCGATACCCTCTGCAAAAAGTGCTTCACCGATATGGTTCTTTCTGCCATTGCTATTGGCACGGGAATGGTGGTAAGAGTGGGCTGCCTCGTGAACAAGCAAGATTTCCAGGTAGCGCAATGTATCGGCTGTAGTATATTTTCTGGCGAGGTCTTCTAGGGCGACGAATGATGTGCGTCTTCCCTGATAAGATTCAGTCGACCAGCCATCGGCTATAAATTTGCCAACCATGACAACGTATGGGAGTATATAGAGTATATAGTCAGGCACAGCCAGCAGAGAGGCGCTGAGCGTGGTTGTGTGGGTAATTAACGGCTTGATGAGTGGGGCGAGTTCGCGCATCCTGGGAAGCACATTTTCGAACTGCAAGAGGGTTTGTGACAGCCTGTCAGGAGTGTTTACCTGAGGAAAATTCGCATAGTAGCTGGCGAAGATTTCCTGGTGGCGATCTTCGTAGAGTGTGTGCCAGAGCTGAGTTTGCTCAGCAAAGGAGCATTTTTGCGCTTTATCCCAGAAGAGAAAGAAGTCCGGGCAGATATTTTCGATGGTGACAGGCATTAAATTACCTCTTTTCCTTGTTGTGAAAGAAATTTGGATTTGGAAAGAGAAATGAGACCTTCTTTTTGACAAAGGTAGCGGATATCGCATTTCTGGCATGTTTGAGGTGATGGTAGACGATCGATGGCAAAATTTTGCGACTGTATCCCTGTTACGACTCTATCAAAGTGGGTCGTTGCTTGTTCAAGATGATCAGAAGTACAAGGAATTTCCATGAGGGCATTGGATTTGTTTTTCTCGGAGGTCCAGTAAATAGCGAGGCGTGAAGGCATTTGTCCGGTTTGTTTGGCGATAGCGTATGCATAGAGGTAGAGTTGTTGTTTGTATGTCGTAAGTTTATCTCTCTCTTTTTGGGGACGATAGTCAGTTTTAAAATCGATGATTTCGATCCCGCTCTTTTTTTCGAGCAGTAGATCGATGGTGCCAGTAAGAATATAGGATGGTTTCTCGATACGGATATCGTATTCAGCATCGCGGATATAGGAGAGTTCACGTTGATTTTGAAGCCAATAGGAGTGTATTTCGAGAAGGGCTTGCTCTTTTTTTGCATCGCTAAGAGGTTGGTGATTAGTAAGAAGCAGAAAGGCATGGATGCGTTCGATTACCTGATGCAGTGATTGGGTATCGAGGAGAGAAAGTTGGTTAGCGAGAGCCGCTTTATGGATGTATTCAAGGGCTTGATGAACGAGTTTGCCGTAAGTAGTGATCGTTGAATGTGTCGAGATGAAACGGTGTTCGCGCAAGTATTGGAAGCGGCGTGGGCAGATCTCGTAGGTCAGAATGTGGCTGGTGAAACTGAATCTACTTTTGGGTTTAGCGTTCTGTTTTTCGTTCTGCACAGGTGAAATGGAGCAATGTTTTTGCCAGGAAGGTAGATCTGTCCAGAGTGAGGCAAGATATGGAGATGATTTGCGTTGAGCCATGAAAAAGAGTATTTGTTGAGCGCGCGAGAAAGCGACGTAGTAGAGTCGACGCATATCGAACTGTGGGATCATGTTTTCAGGTTCAACGGCCACACGATGGTAATATGGGCGCAGTATTTTATCCTGGTCATTCGTTGAATTGCGAAGTTTATGCATGTTACCTACGAACACGACGGGAAATTCCAGCCCTTTTGCCTGGTGGATAGTCATAATTTGAATGTGGCCGGGTGGGGGTGGTTCGGCAATATCGTCGAATTGGTTGAGTCCGTCGCTGTGGAGCAGGCAGAGGAAAATATGAAAAAAGTCGCGTTGTACCGTAGGAAGTAGTTGTTGTGTGAAGTGTCTGTGAGGGTAAAAACGGTAAAAAGTGTTGAGAAGATTGGAGAAAATAACGAGATTGGAGACTTTTTGGGGCTGTTCTAACATGGTTTTAAGCGGGTCGGTAAAGATGAGACGATAGAAGTAGTCGGAGAGATGACGTTCTGGAATATCGGCAGCGAAGGTGCTGTGATAGAGTATCTCGTGCTCAATCTGCGAAATTTCGTCATCGAGAGCGGGGTAAGTGGCGATAGAGTTATAAAAGATCTTCAGGCAGTCTTTCATATAGTTGAACAGATAATTTTGTTCTGGTAGATCTTCTGAAAAATCTTCTTCGTAGTGTAAGATTGTTGCGAGACAAGCGATGATCAGTTTTATTTCATCTTGATCAAAGAGGTTTTTGGCACGGGGGCAAAAGACAGGGATGTCAAAATCATGAAGAGCCTGTTGATAAACGCCACTTATATAGGAGCGAACACTAGAGAGAAGCAGGACGACCTGCCCATAATGCTGAATGACATGCTGTTTTTTCAAAAAGAAGATAAGGGAAGCGAATTGTTGTGCTTCATCGGTGGGATCGCTAGCGGTTAGCGTAAATACCGAATTCGTCTGACTATTTGTAGTGCTGTGAGAGACAATTTTGCTGGTGCGTTCGAGTTGTTTGCCCTGAGTATCAATCCAGTTGGTTTCATTGATCCATTGATTATAGGTATTAATGATAGTGGCGTGGGAACGGTAATTAATTGTGAGCTCGATTGCTGTATGGTCAGGATAGCGTTGTGCAAAACTTTTCATATTATGGAGTGTAGCGCCGCGAAAGCGATAGAGGGCTTGATCTTCGTCGCCTACTACACAAAGATTATGGTTTTCATTGAAGGAGGCAAGAAGGTATAAAATTTCTTGTTGGATATGGTTGGTATCCTGATATTCGTCGACGAGAACATAGCGAATATTTTTGGTGATTGCTGATCTGGTGATAGGTTTTTGCAGAAGATTGAGCATACATTTCTGTAAGTGAGCAAAATCGATGCTATTCGTTTTGAGGAGCAAGTTTTGATATTTACTGTACGCATGAGATAGGTAGCGAAGCGTTCTCTGGTTATCCGATTCACCGTGATGCGATTGACGAAAATCGGCTTTAAGGCTATCGAAGATGAGTTCTTCGGAGATGCGATCAAAGAAAAACCCGAGCTTTTTGCTAATATCCCAAAGAGATCCCCATTGTTCACTGAAGAAACGCAGCATTGGTACTGAGCAGAGTTCAGAAAGGTTCTGATAGATAGTGAATTGTTGAGTAAAGTTATCGAGTATTTCGTACTTCCCGACAAAGGGTGTGTAGTGAAGGTAGTGGCTGACAAAGTAGTTGCAGATGCTATGGATCGTGCCGACGTGTATGCGTGAAAGATCTTCGGTATATTCAATCTCGTCCGCGAGGGAGTAGAGGCGATCTTGCATCTCGCGAGCAGCTTTTTCTGTATAGGTGCAGAGAATAATTTCGTGAGGCTGGGCATGCTGGCAAAGCAGTAAATTCATGGCGAGCAGGATAAGACTATAGGTTTTGCCAGAGCCGGGGCCAGATTTTACCAGAAGGGGGCCATTTTTATGGGTGATGACGCGTAGCTGCTCTGAATTTATCTTGTGTTGATATTTTGTATAAATTTTGGGAGAAATACCATCCGAAAGAATCTCTACCACCTTTTCACCTCTTAAAGAATAAAAAATTGGCTAGAGTTTATTGTAGGTATAGAAAGGCATTTTGTAAATACTTTGAAGGCAGAAAGAGTACGAAAGTATATGAGATGGTGTAAGTTGTGTGGGACTATGAATTGTTTGTGAGGAAGTAGAAGACACGGCACCTCAGCGCACCCGCAAGGGGTACGCCTACGCGAGGATAGGAGTCTGAGCGGGGCAAACACGTGGCGGAGATGCTGGGGGCATCTCATGCCCTACGCAGACCGGCATTCCCCAGCTCAGCGCACCCGTAAAGGGCGCGCCTACGCGGAGGGGGGATGCGTCGGGCATTT
>CAZZWK010000073.1:0-7755 GCA_964657925.1 uncultured Dictyobacter sp. | reverse complement strand
TGCCCGACGCGGGTGGTGGGTTAGAGTTCCATACTTTTCGAAGAGGCGAAGCCCTGGACGCGCTCGATGAGCTGCGGGAGGGGCATGGATTTGAGGTCTACGTTCGAGCGCAGGCGGACGGAGACGGCGTCAGCGGCGGCCTCTTTATCGCCGACGACGAGCATGTAGGGAATTTTTTGTAGCTGGGCGTCACGGATTTTGGCGTTCATGCGCTCGCCGCGAACGTCGACTTCGGCGCGGATACCAGCGGCCTTGAGGGTGGCGAGCACCTTGTTGGCGTACTCCTGGTGGCGGTCGGCGATGGGGATGACCATGGCCTGCACGGGCGAGAGCCAGACGGGGAACGCGCCCGCGAAATGCTCGATCAACATCGCCATGAAGCGCTCCGTCGAGCCGGTGACGGCGCGGTGGATCATGACCGGGCGATGTGGCTGACCGTCCTCGCCCGTGTATTCGAGCTCGAAGTTTTCGGGCTGGTTGAAATCGAGCTGGACCGTCGAGCATTGCCACTCGCGACCGAGGGCGTCGCGCACCATGAAGTCGACTTTGGGGCCGTAGAACGCGGCCTCATCGATACCGACCTCGTATTTGATGCCTTTGCTCTCGCAAGCGAGACGCAGCGAAGATTCGGCGGCATCCCAGACTTCGTCGCTACCGATATAGTCGGCTTTTTTCTGCGGATCGCGCAAGGAGAGGCGTACCCAGTAGTCGGAGAGGCCGTAGGTCTCGAAGACCTCCTGCGTCAGATTGATGGCGTTATCGAATTCCTCCTGCACCTGATCGGGTCGCATGAAGACGTGGGCATCGTCCTGTGTCAGGCTGCGCACGCGAGCCAGGCCCGTCAGCGTACCGGTTTTCTCGTAGCGGTAGAGCGTCGAGAACTCGGCGTAGCGGATGGGTAGTTCGCGGTAGCTGTGCATCTGCGATTTATAGAGCGTGATGTGATGCGGGCAATTCATGGGTTTGAGCAGGTAGGCGTCGTCCTCGGAGAGTTCCTGGTCGCCCTGCATGATGGGAAACATGTTTTCGCGGTACGTGTACCAGTGTTTGGACGTTTTGTAGAGGCGAACCTTGCCCAGGTTGGACGTCCACACGTGCTGGTAGCCGTAACGTTCCTGCGTCTCGCGCACGTAGCCTTCCATCAGGTGGCGCAGCATCTCGCCACGCGGGTAGAACATGGGGATACCGGCTCCGACATCGTCGCTGATCGTGAAGAGCTTGAGTTCGCGCCCGAGTTTGCGGTGGTCGCGTTTCTGAGCCTCTTCCAGGCGCCAGAGGTACTGGTCGAGCTCTTCCTGATTGAACCAGGCCGTGCCATAGATGCGCTGGAGCATGGGGCGATGTTCGTCGCCGCGCCAGTAAGCACCGGCCACGCGCATCAGCTTGATAGGTCCGATCTCGCCCGTATTGGAGACGTGGGGGCCGCGACAGAGATCGAGGAAGGTATCCTGCTGGTAGATGCCGACCTCGGCATCGGGCAGATTTTCGATGATCTCGACCTTGTAGACCTGGCCGCGCTCGCGGAAGTACTGCAAGGCTTTTTCGCGGGGCCAGCGATCGCGGATGAAGGGGTATTTGCCCGCGATAATGCGGCGCATGCGCTGCTCGATGTCGGGCAGGTCTTCGGGCGTGAGTGGTCGCGGCAGATCGAGGTCGTAATAGAAGCCATCCTCGATGGCGGGCCCGATAGCGAGTTTGGCGTCGGGGAATATTTCGAGCACCGCTTCCGCCATCACATGGGCGGCGGAGTGGCGCATGCGCTGAATCGGCGTATAGTTGACCGATTCTTCCAGTTCGACTTCCACTGACATAGTAGAGCTCCTTTTTTTCAAGACAACAAAAAACCTTTTCATCCCTCACGGGGACGAAAAGGCTGATACTTTCCGTGGTTCCACCCTGTTTCCGCGTCTCTTGCTGTGTTATTGAAGGAGGCAGAGGAGGTCAAGCGCCCTGTATCGCGTGAAGGCGAAAGGGAGTGATGAGCTGGTCTGTCTCGTGCAAGAAGAACGTGCTCGTGCAACGTGTAACGCGGTTGAAGCGTGTACTTTACTCGCTCAGTACAGGCTGACGAGGGGTATCGACCTTCCGCGGTGTTGGGAAGCGCTCTCAGCCGGTGGCGCGACCTCTCTGTACTCCGTATGAGAAGGTGACATGGCTCGTATGATAGCCATAATATGTTTATAAGTAGGTTTACGGTTATTATACCATAGGTTTTGCGGCTTGTAAAGGGGGAGAGGTTTGGATTTTCGGGAGGGTAGGTGGTGGTATGAAGATGGGGAAGGATATGGGGGTGTGGGGAGAGATTTTGGAAAGTGAAGAGAGATGAGGGAGAATTTTTGCGTATTAAGAGATGATAGGGGTGTGAAATGAGGTTTAGATCTTTTTAGCCAGTGTATTTTTATGAGTAGAGCGTGAACGCACCTGAGATATAAGTACAAAGTACTATGAGTAGTCGGGGAAATGCTGATAAAACAAGCATGCAGGTGTTATAATACGGAAGTTAACTAGTTAGATAAGGCGTTACGAAGGCAGACGTGTAGTGTGCCCTATGCGGACACGGGGAGGGTTCGAGGAGGCCTGGCCTGGTATGCCAGGATGAAAGCTCGAAATTTAGTACCGGGAGCATAGAAAGTTAAAATGAGCAGCTTCTTCACCTATACACCGAACATCATGACATATCGAGTCGCGGCAATACAGTATGAGCCAACATTGGGGGAAAAAGAGAGAAATGTTTGTGACTTGTTGCATCTGACTGAAGAGGCAGCCGAGCAGGGTGCGCGTCTGATTGTTTTACCTGAACTGGCGACCACAGGCGCTTGTTGGGTTTCGCGCGAGGAGATTGCCGCGTATACGGAGCCGATTCCTGGTGCGACAACGGAGCGTTTTCAGCAGGTGGCGCGGCGATACACGTGTTATATCGCGGTAGGCATGCCTGAAGTTGATGTCGAGACACATATCTTTTATGATGCATTGGTTTTGTTGGGGCCGGACGGTGTGATTGGGAGGTATCGGAAGTTGCATTCATCGATCGCTGAACCGAGGTGGGCGCGGGACGGAGATGATGGGATGCCGGTGTGGGAGACGCCGCTGGGAAGGATCGGGGCGATCATCGGTACGGACGTGACGTATTTCGAGGCGGCGCGTCTGGCCGCTTTACACAAGGCCGATATTTTAGTGTATGCGACGAACTGGGGTGGGGAGATGTGTCCGAGTGGTTGGTGGATGGCGCGTGCGTTCGAGAACGATGTGTATATGATTGCCGCGAATCGTTGTGGGCGTGAGCGTGGGGTGCAGTTCAACGGGGGAAGTTGTGTGATCAATCCGGATGGCACGGTGCAGGAGGGGGGTGTGGATGGGGAGGGGATTGTGTACGGGGAAGTCAACCTCGATCGTTGTCATACGGGTTGGAGATTGAATGATGTGTTCATGGGAGATCCGTTAGGAGACAGGCGGGCGAGGGATTATGCTCCACTGCTACAAAACACGTATTTGTGGGAACCATTGCGCTATCATGGCTTGTATGAACTGGGAGAGTTGCCGATGGGGCAACTTTCGTGTGCGGGCGTGATGCAGATGGATTTGAGCACATTCACGGATGTAGCGGGTGGGTCTCACCGTGAACGGATAGAGGCATTGGGGGGGTGGCTGAAGCAGTTGTTGCGCGATAGTGGGCCAGCGGTACCTGATGTGCTGGTGTTGCCGGAACTTTTTTTGCCGGGTCCATTGCCGTTGGGCGAGGGTGGAGTGGAGGAGATAGGCACGTATTTTCGAGGGGGAGCGATCCAGGTGCCGGGCGAGGAGACGGAGGCGTTAGTGCAACTGGCGAACGAAGTGCAGATGAGTATTGTCGTGGGCGTGGCCGAGCGGGCGGATGGAGAGTATTACAATACAGTGTTGCTGGTCGATCCTGAGGGAGTGTATGGTATTTATCGCAAGGTGCATTTGAGCCAGCGAGATCAACTATGGGCGAGCTATGGGAATCTGGGGCTGCCGACATTCGACACTCCGACGGGCCGTATCGGCCTGGCGACCGGTTATGATGTGTTGTTTCCGGAGACGTTGCGTGTGTTGGCGAGCAAGGGGACGGATATTGTGTGTGCGCCCGCGATGCTGGCGTTTCCAGATTCGTTGCATCTGCCGGTACAGGAGGCGAGTGGGAACGCGTCGCTATTTTACGAGAGCGAGAGCATGTTTCACTTTTTGATCTGGCGTGTGCGCGCGGCTGAGCATAACGTGTACCTGGCGATCGCGAACTGGTATGGGGATAAGCTGGGGGAACACGCGAATGGGTTGAGTGGAATTTTCGCGCCGAACGCGATGAGTTATCCGTGGTCGGAGGTAGTGGCGGAGGAGGACGAGAGTGGTCTGATGATGATGACGATCGATACGAGAGAGCAGAGGACCGGACAGCGTACGACGCGCTTATTGGAGTACAGTCCGGGCGATATGGTGGGTTCGTTGACGGGCGAACTGGCATATGACATTTTGGACAGCATCCCTGGCAACGTCGTACGGAGCAAGCCGCTTTTGCGGAAGCGAGTGCCTTACTGGTACCTGGATCTGGTACGTCCATCGCCAGGTAAGCAGGATGAGCGACGGGACAGGTAGGGGAAGAAATTATTTGCTATTGCTGGTTTCTTTTTCAGCCTGTTTTTTGACTTGTAGTGGTGCATGCTGCTCGCAGTAGCGGAAGCTGCGTCCGCCTGGGAGCAGTTGTGCGTAGGCGGCGGGTTCGCCGCAGGTGTCGCAGCGACCGACGTGTGTTTTGACGGCTTTCATGGATTTATTCTCCTTACAGCACCGGTTGACCTATGAACGAATTTGTTCTGCAAGGGTGCGATATGATTTTTTCTTTACCCTCTATCATACCACATCTCGGATTGACTCCAGCAGAAGTGATATGTTAGCATGTACGTATGAGACAGAAACCCTCCTGGATGATTCACCGCAATCGGAATAGAAAAACAAGCCTCTACGCCGTGTAAGCCTGGCACACCACTTACACGGCAGAATAGTGTGCTGAGCGTGCATCAAAGATGCTGGTTACCAAGACCAGCTCTTTCTTACTATGCACGTTTTCTGGCAGATATTCTTCCTCTTTGTATTTCAGATAAGTACCTATGTAATGTAGCCAGGCTATCGTTGTTTCCATGCTGATGGCCTGGCTTTTGCATGTCTTTTTTGCTGCTTTTCTTCGAAAAACGATGGGCACAGTATGGGAAATGACGCTGTTTGTTGCTATCCCAGTATGTTGTGTTGAATGTTTTTGAAGGAAAGGAAGAGCACATGTCGAATACGCCACGTAGACGGTATTTGTTTCAGAGCAGGCGACGTAAATCGCTGTGGGGTAATCGTGATTATATGCTTTTGAGGAGTGGGCAGGCGCTTTCTGACATCGGAGGTGCGATTTCAGAACTGGCATTCCCTTTGTTGGTGCTGGCGGTTACCCATTCCGCCGCGCAGGCTGGACTTGTCGCGGCCCTGCGCGCGTTACCGACATCTTTTCTAGGCCTGTTAGCGGGTGTACTGGTGGATCGCTGGAATCGTAAATGGGTCATGTTCGCGTGTGACGCTGGACGAGCATTGGTGCTTGTCGGTATCGTTGTGGCTTTTATAAGCGGGCCTCTGAGCATCTGGCAATTCGCGATTATGGCTTTGCTTGAGGGATCGCTGTCGGTTGTGTTTATGCTGGCGAAGACGACGGCGTTGCCGCAGATAGTTGCGACAGAACAACTGATCCGAGGTCCGCTGGGTTTGTGATACTCAATTTCCTATTTTTTACCAATTTTGTTTGTCAAATTGTATCACGTATTTGATAAAACAAAATATATATTTATAAATATTTACAAACGCAGCATTCATTTTAAAATGAATGCTGCATTTTTATTTTACTGTGTCGATTAATGGTATAGGAGCTAAACAAAGAGCTTACTATCTTTATTACTCTTTTTACTACCTTTCTTAAAGGGGATATCGTATGACATTGATAAGGAGGCTGATATGTGCGCTTACGCTCTGCATGTTCGCGATGACGCTACTGGCAGTGAATGCAAGCGCGCATGCAGTGGAGCACACCAGTTATGTGAGCGGACAAAAAGCCGTGATAACGACGAAGAAATTGGTAGAGCGGCAAGAGCCAGCGGGAAAGAAGGTGAGTCAGAGCAAGGATTCGACAAAGTCGAAAAAGGACGAGAATAAGTGTAAGCACAACTGCAGTAGTCATAGTAGTCATGGAAAGACAATTGTGGTTGTGAAAGGATGGCCGGGGCCAGTGGGGCCGCAGGGACCAACTGGCGCGACGGGTCCACAAGGGCCAGTAGGGCCACAAGGACCCACAGGAGCGACGGGACCACAGGGAACGACCGGAGCGACGGGACCACAAGGGCCGACTGGATTAACGGGAGCCACCGGGCCACAAGGACCCCAGGGGCCGCAAGGGTTGCCGGGGATTCCGGGGGCGACGGGGCCGCAGGGACCGGTAGGACCACAGGGACCAACTGGGTTGACAGGACCAACGGGAGCCACCGGGCCACAGGGACCGGCAGGGCCGCAGGGGACGACCGGAGCGACGGGACCACAAGGGCCAGTGGGACCACAAGGAGCAACAGGACCGCAGGGGACGACCGGAGCGACGGGGCCACAAGGGCCAGCAGGACCACAAGGGTTGCCAGGAATTCCTGGAGCGGCAGGGCCACAAGGGGCAACAGGGGCAACAGGTGCGGTCCCCGCCGGCTCGCGGCCGGCGGGGACCGGGCCACAGGGAGCGACAGGGCCGCAAGGGGCGCAAGGACCGGCGGGACCGACCTCTACGTATGTTAATACGACGCCTCTGACTGTACCTAATGATAACGCTCTTCATTCAGCGACTGCCGTATGTAACGCGGGTGATATTCTGGTTGGTGGCGGGTACCTTGGGAACTCGATTAGCTCTAATGCTGTTTTTCTGGGTGCTGGAGTAGTCACGAGCGCGCCTGCTACTTTTGTTGGTACACAGCCAACGGCATGGACTGTGGGTGCGGTCAACGGTAGCACGACCGCGTTTACGATCACTGTGTACGCACTGTGTGTGCCGCATTCCTAATTTTTAAATAGTTAGAGCGATCACGAACTGCCTGCGTTAAAGCAGTAGAAAAAATAAGGGATGTTGTCTACAACAAACATTTTGTTTGCCATAGACAACATCCCTTATTTTAAGGTACTTTGTTGTCTTATGTAAGACTTCGTGTTGTATCTTCTATGCAAACTCTGCTTTGCAAGAGGGATGAGGCTGGCTCGATGCTTGTCTAGAGTGGATGCGGGCGGTTTTTCCAAAATGAAATATCTGGAAGTAGGATCTAAGGGAGGGCAAAGGAGGTGGGCGTATACTGGTAACAGTGGCGGTGGTGAGCGTGGGGTGCCAAACTCGTTCGTTGAGCGATACTCCGGACGTTGGTCGGGAATCGGTGAGAGGCAGGTTACTACGTTGTAGCAACACTCTTATTGTATTGACCTGAGGTGACGTTGTGTTGTAGTTTTGTTCCGAACAAGCTCCGCTCATCGCTGGCACAGCAGATGGTTTCTTTTGATCTTTTGCTTGCTTTCTTTCATGGGGAAGAGGAGCATTCCAGACCTGTAGTCACAGGTCTGGAATGCTCCTCTTTTTTGTGTTGTAAGTGAAAGAGATTTGATATTGCAATTTAAAATGAAATACGGATAGGTGTTGTAACCGATAATGAAGATGAAAAAATAACGTCGGACAACGCGAATAGCCGATAA
>CAZZWK010000072.1:0-37610 GCA_964657925.1 uncultured Dictyobacter sp. | reverse complement strand
CCCATCCAACACGTCTGGATCGACCACGACAACGACCTCGTTGATCTGGCTATCAGCTAGACTAGGCACACCAAACACGACAATAAGCACGAAAACGAAACTTGCCCCAAACGAAGAATAGTTGTAAGCTATCTAGATAAACACACACATTGCTAGCTCGTCAGTAGACACATATGTCGATCACAATCGATAACTATAGAGAAGGAGTTCACATCGTGTCCAATAATCAAAGACCTGCCGATAGATCACCACAACCCAAAAAAGCACCCATCCTTGGACAAGGACACGGCTTGAGTGATAACGAGGGTCGCGCCATCCAGCAAATGATTCGCCAGGAACAACATTCCGCGCGCGAACTCTACATCCCGCAGGAAGATCTCGCGCACGAAGCCACCACCACGATGTCTCCCGAAACGGCCTACGTCATCGATGCCAGCCAGGTGCGACCACTCCTGGACCTTTTCAACCGCGATTTCCTTTACGGTCAGGGTCGCTTCGACGCCTATAAATCCGGCCTGATCCTCAAATGGGGCGATGGCTACTCACGCAAACACATCTGGGTCACGGTGGAAAACGGCAATCTGGTCTTCGAAACCAGCCATAATAAAACCTGCGATAAAGCCTACTGCGTCAATGGTCGCCATGTGCTCACACCCGATCTCTACACCAACGCCGATCTCGTCAACCAGGAACTGGGTGATCTCTTCCGCCGTCCGGTTTACGAAAGCCCTGAGGATTGACCAGCCATGCCCACAGCTATCCTCGCACTCGAAAAAGACCTGTTCTTCGCGGTCAAAATACGTGATACCCTGCGCCACCACGACTACGAGGTAACCATTGCACGCGACCTCCCATCGTTCGAGCAAAATCTGACATCCATTCGACCCGCGCTGGTCATCGTCAATATCGCTACCCGCGGCGTCGATTGGGAACAGGCCATCCGCCTCGCCCACGACGCCCACTACCCCATCCTGACCTTCGGCTCCCATAAAGACCTGGACTTGCGCGCCCGCGCGCTCCAGGCCGGTGCCACACGCGTCGTCGCCAACTCCCAGTTCGCCCAAAATATGCCCACCCTCGTCCAACGCCTCCTCACCTCACCTACACCCCCCACCGAAACAGACAACGACGACGACAACGAACTTTAACCGTACTCCCGCATAGGGCAAACCATGCGTTTGCCCCGCGCTTATCCCCTTTTCCCCACAAAAAAAAGACCGCGTTCGGCATCTCTTGCAACTGCCCTTGCGCGATCCTTTTTTCTTTTTTTAAAAGCGCTTGCCTAGTGGCCGCAACCACAACTGCGCGACTCGCCACCGCCATCAGCCGTCTTGAAAGACTGGCCGCAGCCGCAGGAGGAAACCGCGTTCGGGTTGTTCACCGTGAAGCCCGCACCCATCAAGCTATCGACATAGTCAATCTCGCTGCCACTGATATAACCCACACTCATGTCATCCACGAACACCCTGATATCATTCATCGAAATCACTGTGTCGCCCTCTTGCTCTTCGTCCAGGGTCATACCATACTGCAAGCCCGAGCACCCGCCGCCAGCGACGAAGACACGGAGACCCAGAGTTGGATCGTTCTCTTGCTGTATCAACTCACGGACTTTCTCTGCGGCAGTTGATGTCATCGTGATGACACTTGTCTCAACCACTGTCTGCTCGTTCTGCTCAATCATATAACTTTACCTCTTAGTGGGGCCTTCCACAAACAAAACCCCATGAATAGTTTGAACCTTATCGTCTAACGACGTTTGCGCCCATTATATCCCAGCCTCCCTACCACGTCAAGCCAATTTTCCCCCTCCTCACAATCCAAACCGCTGCTGCACACGAATAATCGGCGCCAGCAAATCCTGCGCATCCGGCACCGACCCCACCAGTTCGTCCTCCTTGGACTGCTCGCTATGCCTCGTCGCCGCCAGCCTCATCATGATATTGCCCGCCGACCACCCCTGCGCCATCAAATGCGCGCCCAGCGAACTGATAATCGCCGTGGACATCGAGGTCCCACGCCAATCCGCCCACCCACTCGCGTTCTCCTCACCCGTGGGAAACGTCGGCGAGATATATACCCCTCGTATCGCATCCGGCAACCCATACTCATCCCGCGCCTCCAATAAATCCCCTCCCAACGTGGCAACCCCACAATCTACCGGCGCGTAATTCGCTGCATTCGCAAATATCGATGCATCGAGCTTGCTATTGACCGAGGTGACGCTCAACGTCGAGTCGTAACGCGCGGGCGCACGCGGCGGCCTCGGCGGCAATCCTTGCTGGCGCGCCACAATAGAATCGTTGCCCGCCGCCGCCACCACCAGCACTCCATGCGCCGCCAGGCTCTCGAACAACAGCCGTAACCCCTCCTCGATGTGGTGTAAAACACGCGCAATGCCCGTCAACTGGTTCGTCGTCCACTGCCTCTGCTCCAACCACACCGAGGGCAACCGCCGAATATCCGGCATGATCGTCAAACTTAAATTTATCACCAGCTTGCGAATCGAGCCTGAAATGACCTCGCGCTCCAGGTCCGTCAACGCGGCGAACAGCGCGTACAAATCTCCCCCCCCAAAATCATTCAGCACACGCACCAGCCGAATATGCACCCGCGGCGTGGTATCACGAATAATGCCCGCGACCGATAACCCGTGGTCCGGCATATAATAATAACGAGACCGCCCGCTCTCATCACGGCCTGTACTAACCTCGTTCGAGAGCGGATAACGATCGTAGTCGACAACAAAAGAGTCATCCGCCAACCGAATATCGTCAGCCAACCGCTGCAATAACCAGTTCCTGCGCAATTCCGGCCTGCTGGCCGCGCTTCTGATACGATCAGCATGCTGCGCCGTGTCCAGCACGGCCACCACAACGTCGCCCGCTCCACGCGAGTCGGGCGCGAAATTCGGCTCCGTGAATTTGATATGCCAACCCGGCAACGAGTTGGGCGGCCCGGCTGGCGCTCCATCATACACAGGCGTCGAAACCGGAGGCACAGCAGGCCCTCCACTGCTATAATAAGAAGAACCAGTAGCCGCCGCCGTCACCAACCAGTTCGGCATGGCGGACACTATCGATACACCCAATTGCGAAAAATATTCTAAATGCGCTTGGATATAGGAAAGTGCTAGCGGCGCCGCATCTTGCGTCTCCGCCCCGCTCTGTCGCACGTGAAAAAAAATTGCCACCAGTGGCTGCTTTCGATGCAACCCAAACATGAAGGCTCGCCTTCTCACCGGTGCCATCGAGGGCTCTAACCAACGCCCACCCGTCCCATACGCCTCAAGCGTGAGTTGATACTGGGCCAAAAATTGATTACACTGCAAACGCACTTGCTCGATCGCAACCTCAAGTGCGTCTTCTAACGGAATACGAGGTAACCGAACAACAAGAATAATTTCACCTGGTATCCAATGGAATACCCGTGAGGGCGTGCCCATGAATTCCATTGTACTACGCGACATGCCAAATATTTTCCCTTCACACGTTGTGGAATGTGCGGCTCGACTCGCCTACCAGGCAAAACTATGAGCGAACAGCACCAATGCGCTCCTAGCGACCCATTATAGCGGAATAACCCCTACGAAACAACCAGAGGCTAATAATGTACCTGCCACGGTACTACTGACTGTGTACTATTTGTATAGAAAAAAGGAGAAAAAAGCACGATGTTTATCTTTGCGGACACTCTCTACCAGACACTCGTCGATATTATCCGCATCCCCAGCAAATCCGGCCACGAGGAATACGTCCGTTCCTACCTGGAACGCCACCTGGCACAACTCGGCCTGACCACCCTGGTCGATCCCGCTGGCAACCTCATCGCCACCCTCTCCGGCGAGGGCAAACCCATCCTACTCAACGCCCATATGGATCGTGTCGCCCCCGGCCTCGGGCACGAACCCATCTTGCGCGATGGCATCCTCTATAGTGATGGCTATACGAACCTCGGCGCGGACGATGCCGCTGGCATCACCATCATTCTAGAGGTCCTGCGCCGCACAACCGAGCAAAATCTCCCTCATCCCCCGCTTGTGATCCTCTTCACCGTGCAGGAAGAGACCGGCCTCTGTGGCGCCACCGGCTTCGATGGCTCCCCCTGGCATGTCTCCGATGGCATCGTCTTCGATAATGCCTTCGAGCCGGGCGTGGTCGTCAGTCAGGGCGCGGCCTACGATGCCTTCGATATCACACTCACCGGCAAATCCGGCCACCCTGGCAAAGACCTGACCGGCACGGTCAACGCGATCAGTATCTTCAAAGAGGCACAATTTCCCTACGGCTCCTTCGCGTTCGACCAGACACGCATCACTATTGGCCGCATTAACGGCGGCATAGCCCGCAACGCTGTCCCCGCCTCCGTTCATATCGAGGGCGAGATACGCAGCTTCGAACCACACGAGGCGCGCGAACGCTACAAGGTCGAGTTGCAAGAAGCGTTTACTACGGCGGCACAAAAACTCGGTGGCAAGGCCGAAATCACCTTCCAGAGCCATGGCGATGGCTATACTGTCGATCCCGGCGAACTCTTACTGCATGCCTACCAGGCCGTCCTTTCGCAACGTGGCGAATCCTTGCGTATGCAACCTACCTTTATCGGTAGCGATACCGTCGGCTTACGACCCGCCATACGCGCCTTCACGATCTCGACTGGCGTGGTCAAAGAACACACCATTAACGAATCCGTGGCCCTCGCACCCCTGGAACAAATTGTCGTGGATACCCTCCAGATCCTCCACCTCTGGCGGCAGGAAACTTCCGCGCAAACCCACTGACCATTCGTCCATTCCCCGCTGGGCATAAACAACCCCGCCTGTTTGTTACCATTACTGACAAAAACAAAAAGACTCATACGAGCAAACAATAAAAATGCGACAAAAAAGCGAGGCATATATACCATGGCAAACAATTATGGCGTGATTATCATCGGCTCCGGCCCTGCTGGCTATACCGCCGCAATCTATGCCGCACGTGCGAACCTGTCGGTTCTGGTGCTGCAAGGCTACGAAACCGGCGGCCAACTGATGCAGACCAGCGAGGTGGAAAATTTTCCGGGCTTCGAAACCGGCATCCTGGGACCCGAGATGATGGAAAAATTTGAAGGTCAGGCCCGCCGCTTCGGGGCTGAAATGATTCCTGAAGACGTGATCGAAGTCGATTTCAGTCGACGACCCTTTACCGTCAAAACTGATTCGACCACCTATCAATCACAGGCCATCATCATCGCTACCGGCGCCAGCGCGAAATGGCTCAACCTGCCTAGCGAGGAACGCCTGAAAGGTCGCGGCGTCTCCGCCTGCGCCACCTGCGACGGCTTCTTCTTCAAAAACAAAGAGGTGGTAGTGATTGGCGGTGGCGATACCGCGATGGAGGAAGCAACCTTCCTCACCAAGTACGCCAGCCACGTGACCCTGATCCATCGCCGCGATACCTTCCGCGCCAGCAAAATCATGCACCAGCGCGCGCAACGAAATCCCAAGATCAGCTTCTTGATGGATAGCGAGGTAACCGAGGTCCTCGGCGATGACGCGGTCACCGCTGTGCGCGTCCACAATGTGAAGACAAACGAGGAACAGGTGCTGCCAACCCAGGGTCTCTTCCTGGCGATCGGCCACCAGCCCAACACCAGCCTCTTCAAAGACGCCATCGACACAGACAAAACCGGCTACATCATTCCGGTTGAACACACCATGACCAACATCCCCGGCGTCTTTGCTGCGGGCGACGTGACCGATCACCGCTATCGCCAGGCCATCACCGCCTCCGGCGACGGTTGTCGCGCTGCCATCGACCTGGAACGCTGGCTCGAAGAAAACGGCGACGATGTCGGCGTCGAAAACTGGAACTAGAGAGCATTCACCATTTTTTAGAGGCTTGATCGAGTCGATCAAGCCTCCTTTTCTATAACCACTCCTCTACTATATTCACTCTCCCCCATTCTCAACCAACGCCTGCTCAATAAACCGCTGCACCCTGCTCGGATGCGGCCCCACTACACGCGCGCATACCACCCCATCCTTGAACATCAACAACGTCGGCATAGCCTGCACACCAAAACGCGCAGGTACCTCGATATCTTCCTCCACATCCAGCTTCGCGAACTTCACCCTTCCCCGGTACTCCTCGCTCAGTCGCTGATAGGTCGGGGCCAGCGCATGGCACGGAGGACACCACTCCGCCCAGAAATCCACCACGACAGGGATGGGCGAACGCAAAACTTTCTCCTCAAAATCTTGATCTCCCACCACAAACAGGTTACTCTGCTCATTCGAAACGTTCATTGCATTCATTGCAGTCTACTCTCCTGAGTTCTACTTGCAAACCCTCCACTTGAGGGCTTACAATGGAGCATACACGTTCAAGTCGACTTGAAGTCAAGCGGGAGTACATCTTTTTTATGCAAGATCTCACCATTAGCCAGGTGGCACAACAAGCAGGCATACGTCCCTCTACCATCCGCTACTATGAAAGCATCACTATCCTACCAACCCCACGTAGGATCAGCGGACAACGCCGCTACTCATCCGGCATTCTTGAGCAACTAGCTTTCATTGGAGTCGCGCGCAAACTCGGCTTTACCCTGGCGGAAATTCACCTGCTGCTCCATAACGACACAACCCCGCTCTCAGAACAGTGGCAAACACTGGCACAACAAAAAATCGCCGAAGTCGACCTTCTCCTGCAACAGGCATCCGCTGTGAAACAATCACTACTTCAGGGCCTCCAATGCAATTGTCCTGACCTGCTCGACTGCATCCAGTGCATCGTCTCCAACTGCACACCACAGTAACATTCTTCCCTCTATCTACTCCGGCCATTGAGAACTACTACACAAGCATACTGTGCACTCATTCATAGCTCCCTATTACTCCAGTCATTATACTTAAAAACAAGAACACTGTTTTATACAAAAACAGCGTACCAATAAAACATTTCCAACAAAACCAATTCAAAAAAAGAAAGGTGATCAAACTCATGCAACACGAACAAGACAAACATGAACAGGAGAAACACAAACAGGAGAAACACGAACAGCAACCGAATACTGTGACAGAACTCTCCGAAGCAGATCTGCAATCGATCGTCGGCGGCCTCAATCCACAGCCGCTGCCCCCTAGCCCACCAGACCCGCCAGAAAAGCGTGAGAAACAGTAGATTCCAATCTACAACCCGTCCCTCGCAGCCACCGCTCTACCTTAGAGTGAAAAACAGGGAAGAAAAACAACGGAGCGGCATCCTTCACGAATATATGAAGGATGCCGCTCCGTTGTCTCAACCTATATACCAATCTGCACATAGTGAAACACTATCTGTTCCATCATCTAATCATACTCGTCCGCCCGCATCTCCACATACCTCCCAAACCACTCCAGCATACGCTCCCAGTACGCGATCCCCTGGCTCGGCTTGCTCCTGCCCATATGCCATGCGTTCGGCATCCTCACCATCTCCACCGGAGCCTTGCCAAGCACTTTTAACGCGGTATAAAACTGCTCCGACTCCTCGATCGGGCAACGTAAATCGTTTTCAGGATGAATCAATAACGTGGGCGTCACCACATTCACAACCGAACTCAACGGCGAATGCTCGCGGTAGTACACCTGCCGCTCCGGCTCCCATGGATAACCCAATGACTCCGTCGCCATCCACGGCCCCTCGTCCGAAATGCCGAAAAAGCTTTTCAGGTCCGACAGACCCGCCATCGGCACCGCCGCCTTGAAACGATCCGTATGCCCCACGATAAACATGGACATGAACCCACCATAACTATAGCCCGTGACTACCAGCCGCTCCGGATCGGCCACGCCGCGCGCGATACACTCATCCACCCCCAGCATGATATCCTGAAAATCCTTGCCACCCCAGTCACCCATCACCGAGCGCATAAACTCCTCACCACTACCCGTGCTCCCGTGCGGATTACAATAAAAAACCGCGTATCCTTGTGCCGCATAGTACTGTGCAATCGGATCGAGCTCGAATCCATAACCCCAATGCGGCCCCCCATGCACCTGCAACAGCAGCGGATAACGTCCAGCACTCTTCACACCCACCGGATGAATCAAAAAACCATCGATCTCGTCTCCGTTCGCGCCCTTATACTGAATATGCTCCGTCTTCCCCCGGTGTATCTCTTCCAACCAGTCATCATATAGCTGTGTCAACCATACCGGCTCACCCGCGCCTGCCTCCGTCAATGGCAATCGATACAACTCCCACGGATGATCCAGCTGCGCCTGCGTAATCAACAACTGCCCATCTCCTGGCAACAGGGCCAGAAAACTCGTCATCACAGGCCCATCCGTCAACTGCACGATCGATCTCCACGCCACATCCAGTCGGTACACATGCACACTTCCACGCTCTGTCGCCAGAAAATAAATCTGCTGACTATCCTGACTCCACTGCGGACGATACACGCCCGGCAACTGCCACGCCATCCCCACCGTGGGCGCGGCATCCAGTCCGAAGTCTGGACTGATCGCTAATGTATGATCACCCACATTCCCATAACGCGTCACCAAATACAATCGAGCCAGATCACAGCCAGCCGTGATCTCGTCCTTCATTGCCACTGCAACAAGCGACCTGCCATCCGGAGCCCAGGCATAACTCATAATCGATAGATTATTCTCCGTCAAACGGCGCGCATCGCCAGTCTGCCTGTTGATCGCCCATATATCGGTAATGAACGTGTCGTTGCGACTCTCCTCCTTGTTACACACCACCCCGATCTCTTCACTGTCCGGTGCCCACAAAATCTGCTCGTAATCACACTCATCATGCGTTAAACGCTGTATCCCTTTCGCTCCCACCCGCTCCATCATCGTCGGTGCCGCGCACAAAAACACCTGTGGATGCTGATCAAAAAATCCTCGCCCATCAAAACGATAGCGCAGCGAGCGAATCGTTCGCGCCTGCGTCCTCGCCTCTTCCTCACGTCTGCGCTTGACAGATTCCTCTTGCGGCTTATCCCCCAACAACACCTCCTCGTCATTATCCCATACGGATACCGGAGCCGTCAGCGCAATCCATCGACCATCCGGCGACCACGCCGCCTCGCTCACACCATTCAGCATGTTCGTCAACCGATACGCCTCACCACCGCGCGTATCGATCACCCACACCTGATTCTTCTCCCCCTCGCGATTCGACAAAAATAAAACACGCCGATTATCAGGTGCCCACACCGGACTGCTATCAACTTTCTCCCCACTCGTCAATTGACGCAGCACCTCGATCGCATTACCCGATTCGTCCAGATGCAACAGGTACAACGCGCTACGTACCTCGTCTCTCTGCCGATCCGATTGCTGTATCACCAGCACAACATGGCGACCATCCGGCGAGACCGCGACCGTCTCCAGAGATTGCAACGCCCAGATATCATCAAGCGTCATTTTATGTGGCACAGCCATACAATAACCATCCTCTTTCTCTTGAAATATAGCACCTAACAGCACTAACAATAAAAAGCGCTCCTCTCATCACTTTACTTCTGCGAGAGGAACGCTCATCGTTTCCATACGTTACAAGCTTACTGCACCGACCCCTCGTAAATGCCCATCACCGTGCCCAGGAACTTGAGCGCATCCGCCTTGCTGCGTTGGAATGAGTTTCGACCAATGATCGAGCCAAAACCACCGCCATCGCGAATCGCACGTACCTCGGTAAAGAATTCATCATCGCCGACAGCCGCGCCACCCGAAAAAATGACGATCCTGCGCCCATTGAATGAACTCTGCACCACGTGATGCACCCGATCAGCTAGCGTCGCGATCGGAATCTCGTACTGCTGATAAATCTTCTGCGCCGCGGACAATTCGATGTGCTCGCTCGGCAGTTTGACCTTAATAATGTCCGCACCCAATTGGGCCGCGATCTGCGCCGCATACGCCACAACATCGACCGCCGTCTCACCATCTTTGCTCAACGAACTTCCGCGTGGATACGACCACACCACCACTGCCAGGCCAGCAGCTTTGGCCTCCAACGCGATCTCCCGCAGCTGCTCGTACATCTGGTTGCGCTCGGACGACCCTGGATAAATGGTGAAACCAACCGCTGAACAACCCAGACGCAACGCATCCTCGACACCAGAGGTCACCGCCGAAATCGGGTCCTTCTCGTCATTGAGGATGTCATGGTTGTTAACCTTCAAAATCAATGGGATATCGCCTGCGTAATCGTCGACACCCGCCTCCAGAAATCCTAACGGCGCGGCATAAGCATTACAACCAGCTTCGACCGCCAACTGAAAATGATAACGCGGATCATAGCCTGCGGGATTGGGCGCGAAACTGCGCGCCGGCCCATGCTCAAACCCCTGGTCCACCGGCAAAATAACCATCTTGCCCGTACCACCCAGTCGCCCATGATTCAACATACGCGCCAGATTCGTACGCACACCAGGATTCTCACTGGCATACCAACTCAAAATCTCTTTGATACGATCATTCATATTTTCCTACCTCTATGCACTTATCTTTGTACATTTACCTTCAAAGGGCCACTCTCTCAATGGCTGTCCCCTGATAGTTCGTCTTTTTTTGCCCTTATTGTACCACGCCACTAACCCGCTACGCACTGCCCTATCAACCTCCATCGCTCAATGCTTATTTGTACCCTTGCCCCGACTGATTGCCAGAAAGCACCATACCCTTAACTCTTATCATCAACTCAACAATATGAAGCTCACATTGTTACCCTGATATGTGTTGATACGTTCCTCTAGTGTAGGCAAAACATAAAAATTGCTAGCGGATATGTGGATATGTATAAATCATGACTTCTATCTTCACCAGTCAGGTTTTTAAAAAGGAGTTTGTAGGATGGGTGGCAGTAATTTCGATCAAATTGCCCAGGCAGTATTACAGCAACAAATTTTAATGCAGGATTTACAGCAACAAAATAATCAACTTCGTCAACAATTACACGATCTTCGATCCGGTCGCGGCATCTTCGTTCTTATCAATGGCACACGCTTTTCCCTCGCTGAAATCACTTCAAATCAGGACGCCACGCCTCCCGTGGATGCAGAGGCTTCCACCATCACCACTACGCCAACACCGTCCCCTGCACAAGAGGAACAAACCATCACAACGGCATCAACAGCAATCATAGCACCAGTCGACACCGACACACCTATGCAAGAGGAGACTATGTCTGTACCCGCCGCGGAACTCTCACCATCAACAACTTCATCTGAAACAGGCGAAGATTCCGCCCAGCCCTCGTTTTTAGAAGATTTAATGCTCAGCGAATTTACTTCCGCTATGACCTCTCCCCTTCATGGACAAACAAACCCCTCCACCACTGATACAGAATCGCCCGATTCTTCTGATGAACATGATGAGGCAAAACAACAGGCTGACCTCAGACGTGCACTCATCGGCAGCTATGTCCTCGACTGATCTTCTACCCGCCATCGTGTAGGGCAAACAACGTGTCTGCTATTGACAACGCTATATTTGCCATGGCAACCCTGTGTCTTCCCACACGATGGTACACATCTTCCTCCCCTCGCATAGGTCAAATCGTACGCGTACCCAGTACTTTTGCACAACGATACTTCCTAAGTATTTATATCCCCTCTCCACTATGCTATACTTAAAAGTAACCCCTGCATTTTGGATTGCACCTATAAAATAAGTAGTTATCCATCGATAGCAGTTCAGTTTCGCATCTTTTTGTATCAACCCTTTTCTGCCTGCTATCTCACTCGTCGATCGAAGCGTTTCGCTTCTATTTTTTGTTTCTCTACGTTCTTCTTGCAAAAGACTCTTTCACTACTAATGCTTACATCTCTAGAAGAAGGTTCTCATGGAAGATAACCAGCATTCCTCTCCAGTCGAACGTGGTCAACCGATTGCGCTTATTGCCCAGCTTATGCAACGCATTCCAACACTGCGCGATGCTGATGAGGCCCTACAATGCATGGCTGATGCTATGGTGCACCAGCTCGATCTTCTTTCTGTACAACTCTATATGCTTCAAAAAGATACTACTGGACAAACGCAAGCGCGACTGCGCACCTCCGCCTGTTCAGATTTTCTCGATCCCACCTTACTCTCCTCCCCCTGGCTCACTATACGCATCACACAAACCGTTTCCCGCTTGATACAACAACGACAAAGCGCCAGTTCTCTCCCTATCGAACGACTTTTTTCTTCTCCCCAAACAACACTTCTCAACCAGCACCGTATTCGCTTCTGGTCCGGCTACTTCCTGAGCAACAGCATGCTCTTTCCAGCCGCCACCACATCACCATCACCTGCGAACACACGCATACCTCTAACTATGGTCGTCTCTCTTTTTACCTCACAATCCCTTTCAACCAATCTCGCTCGCTCCGTCAGTTTTGTTACCGACCAATCTCTGCGCGTTATGCACAATAGCAGCCTGCTCTCCTCCCCCAACACACAACCAACCGCTGCCCAATCCTCCTTCTCTCGCATCATTCCTCGCCGCATACAACAAATTGACCAGTTTCAAGCAGCCAATCCCTTTGCATCAGCACCTATCATCAGCGATAAACATGCACGCCAACTCTATACCTCTATCGATGGACGCAAAAATCTTTCTGAAATCGCTCGTATGCTGCCCTTCGACCAACAAACATTTATACAACATCTTCACTATCTCTATACACAAAAATATATTCAGTTCTATACACCACAAGGAACACTGGTCGAACCCTCTTCCTTGTTTCCAAAAATAGAGTACTAAAACATAGTTACACCCTTTTTATTCAGGAGTATCAAAATATGAATGTCTCGTCGCTCGCCAGCATTATTGCGCTCCCAATCTCTATTGTCTGCTTCTTCATTTCTATTCGCGCCTTCTACATCTACTTTCTTTCTAAAAGTGATATACTCTTCGTCCTTGGACTCTCTATGGCCTCGATCTCGCTCGGCACATTCATCGGTAGCTCCCCTGCCCTGCATATCGTCAGTAGTACCTGGAATACCGAGTGGCCCAGAGCCTTCGGTGCCTGTGCCGGTGGCCTCTTCATCTTCTTGAGCTCCCTGGTACAATCTCACGAACAGATGCAACGCTTGCGACGCTGGCAGGTCTGGGTCGCGGCTGCCTTCATTCTTGTCATCCTGCTCACTCCCCTCTATCCCCCTTTCACCAATCCCTGGACACCTGCGTTTTTATATACCTGCCGTATCGTCATCTACTCAAGTGCACTCATCCGTTACGTCACACTCTACCAATCAAAATCCACCCTCTTCAGCTTCATTATGTGCATAAGCTTCTCACTGCTCGTCATCGGCTTCATCCTGAATATGCCTGGTCTCTTCCAATCCACCCATTTCGCCCTGCTCACGATCATCGGCGGCTTTATTCGTATCTTCGGCTACTGCACTTTGCTGTTCGCCTACTCGGTCGGCTAAGCCTTTTTTACCTCACATGCCTCTTCGCCCGTTTCAGCACGCACAACTCCCGCTTAACCAATCAATGAAACCAGACGAAGAGGACTTCTTTCTTTTCCCGCGTTTTTACTGTACAAAGCTGGTTCGCACCCTTTATAATAAATTGCTACCCCTTTTTCGATAAGCCTTCGTCATTCTAATGGGGAAGTTTATGAGTAAAGATTTTATACAAGGTACGCAGGGCACTCTATCCTTGCAGCCACCTATAACATGCCCGCCTGCCGTCATTCATATCTACCTGGGCCCCTTTTTCCTGTTCAGCTGGATTGAAAAAAACGCATATTTTATGGAGCAACGCCACACAGGTTTTGACCCACCTGTGTACACTCCTGCCTCGTCCAAGGCTATGCAAACACATGATGATCCCGATACCAAGGATGGCGCATGGCAGGCAGAACTGGTTGCTCGCTGCTTGCATGGAGACGAAAGCGCGTTCGCCACGCTCAGTGACCAATACGGCACATTGCTCCTCCGCACAGCCTATTTGATCATTGGAGATGAAGATGTCGCGAAAGATATCGTGCAGGACACACTGATCCTTGCCTGGCGCAAACTTTCCACGCTCCGCGAACCGTGGCATCTTCGCGCCTGGCTGCTGAAAATCACGCTCAATCAATCCATGAGCCTCAAACGACAACTCGCCCGCAGAACCCTCTGGCTCCGCGAACAGATCGCTCAGCAGACGCACGATACCCTGCTCTACGAGAACGAGCAATTCGCTGGTCACCTGGAAGATCGGCTCGATATCGCCAAAGCGATCGATCGCCTCCCAGTCAATCAGCGCGCGGTCCTCGTGCTTTTCTACTACCATCACATGAGCATGCCCGAAATCGCTGATATACTTGGCGTGGCTGAAAATACATTACGTAAACGCCTTCAATCCGCGCTCGACAAGGTTCGTCGTGTCCTGACTACCGAATCCAGCACGTCCCCCACACATTCCTATTTTCCACCAACGCGCCTGCGCGAGGGAGACTCTAAATGAACAACTTCGGCAAGGATAATCCCTCGCAGACACCACAAACGACAGCTACCGATCCCTATCTTGAACACCGTATCTCCCGCTTCCTCAAAGAAAAGGCCGATCACATCACCTTTACGCCCGCTATGCGCGTGCAAATCATGCAAAAACTCGCTCACCAACGCACCACACGCTCTCTACCACTGCCCGCGTTCGCGATCGCGCTGGTCGTGATCCTGGTCCTGCTTGGCGCGACCACCCTTTCCTTCCTTTATTCACATGCCCATCACAACACCACCTCGTCCCCAACCTACACAATTACCCACACATTGAATGTTGCACCACCGCTGGCTACCGGCGGATCGATCTCATCCATCGATCCCACCCAACGCTCTTTCGTCTACCAGCCAGCGCACACCTCTGGCATCTACTATACCGCCAACCTCTCCAATCCAGTATCATCAAATACCCTGGCAATGCGCTACGCTCAAACAATGGATTGGTCACCCGATGGCTCCGCACTGATAGCGACCGTTTCGCCTGCGACAGCAACATCCCCTGCACTTGCGCTCGTCCCCGCTGGCGGTTATATGCACGTGATCAGACCAAACGCTCTTGCAGCCAGCTGGTTGCCCACCCAAAAAAATGAGGTCACATTCGTCACCCAACAAAACCAACACACACAGTTGTGGTCTATCAATACCATCAAGAACACAAGCCAGTTGCTCGCGACATTAGACCTGTCGGCACACATCGACAATATCGCCTGGTCTCCCAATGGCAAAAGTCTCGCGTTGCTTGTCGGCACCACTCAATCGCCCTCACAAAGCCACGCTATCGTCATCATGGATGCACAAACCCATGCCCTGTATCCTCTGGTCTCAGCGGGTGCGTTCACCATCTCCACCATCAACTGGTCTCCTGACAGCCAGTATCTCGCCTATACCACAATCAAACCCGGTGGCAACGTTGAGATCCAGATCAACACCCTATCACCATCCTCCACGCACTTCAGCATCTACACTACACAACTACAAGGCTGGAGCTGGTCGCCCGATAGCAAAAGTCTCCTTTACAGCGACTCGGGCAAACTCAAAACATATGCCCCCAGTTCCAACCGTACTACCACCCTCTCGACCTCTACAACCGGGCAGCTCATCTCGCCTTTCTGGCTGAAGGATGGCCGACTCGTCTGCCTCCAGATCTCCCACTCCACTACCACACTCGCGTTCCTCTCCCCTCACCCTCCTACCTGATCCTCTTACCACTCCGCAAAACCTTACTTCACCACGTACTACTTGATCTGAAAGTTAACCGTCTCCTGCGGATATCCCCCACCAGCATTCGCCAGAAAGATCAGTGTGAAATCGCTGCTCCCCTTCGGCATCACAAATGCACACGTCCCCTGCACATTCGTCTGACCCGCCGCGACCGACAACGGAAAACTATCGGCAGACTCCGGTGGACTTGTCGTCGCGCCGGACCGCAGACGCAAATAATCTCCGTAATATGCATTAAAACTATTCGAAGATGTGTTGTTAATATCAAATGAAACATAGACGTATACGTGTCCCTGCTTCGACTGCACTCCCTGGTAACTACTTTGCGCCTTCACCGCGGTCACTGTCCAGCTCATACCCGCGTACGGCGTCTTCACATTGGGGTTCGCGCTCCTCGCCTGATACTGACTCAGATTCGCCTGCCCGGTAAGCGGGATATTCATCTGCTCCTCATCTGGCGCACCCACTCGCAATACAAGCTTGCTCACATCTATGTTCGTCGGCACCGCGAAATCTACCCACGTGGTCTTCGTGGTGTTTCCACCAGGATAGAGATCATCCAACGAATCGCTCTTCCCCGCTACCGTTCCATCCGGTAACACGATATTCAATGCATCACCAATCGATACACTTCCGGTATAGGTATTTTGCAGCCGCATATCCAGGCGCAAAATACCACTTCCATCACCACTGTCATCAGCAAAACTCGTCGATTGCTTGGCATCCAATAGCGTAATAATAACATTCGCGTAATCAACCGACTGCGGCGGGTTACTGGGGAAAGTCGTCGTTTTGACCACCGCGGCAGCCGTCGCTGTACTACTATTGACAGGATTCCCATTCGCTGTAGTACTGCTGGATGCACTGTCTACCGCCGCCCTCAATCTTGTATACGCGAAATACCCTCCCCCTCCACAAATCGCCACAATCACAACAATAATCGCTATCAAAACACAACCAGTCGTCCCCCACGCACTCCTCTTCGGAATCGGTGGCTGCGCCGCCCCCACACCGCCCACTGGCGGCGCATAATTCATACTACCCGCCTGGTACCCCTGCTGCACTGGAGGAGGAGCATAATTCATTCCTCCCTGTCCATACATCTGCGGCGGCGGCGGCGGAGTCGCCGCCCGCGTCTCCTCGTTCGCTATCCCGCTATCCTGGGCACGCTCAGTCGCCTTGATTGCTCCACCATCCATAGTTGCGCCACAATTTGAACAAAAACGTTGCCCCGGTTCCATCGGAGATCCACACTGTTGACAATAACGCATCGGTTGCTGTGCCATCTCATCCCTCGCCTTCGCAAAAAAGATAAATCATGCCCGTCATAAAATAGCTCTAGCATTACATCCTTTAAAGATTAAACGCTAGAGCCATCATTTTCTAACAAGAGAAAATTCACCTATCTTTTTCTATTTTCTCCCAATTCATCGTGCTCCAGATTATATACGCACAGAAGCTTTCCCCCACACGATGAACTTGATCAAAGACTATGATGGAAATGACAGGTCAGTGCTGGCCTGGTTAAAACCACTCGCGCTCGACGATGACCACGTCAATGTCCCCTTACCCGCCGTTTGCGCGACCAGGAATGTCACCGTTCCACTTACATTTGTCGCATCCGCATCAAACGAGGTTGGTAAGGTACTATACACCGGGGTGAGCGTCTTCCCTCCCACCTGTAACGTCAGGTAATCGTACGGCGAACCCACGATAACCGTCTGCGCCACCGTATTGCTCACGTTGATTGTGACAGTAATATATCTCGTACCCTTATTCGCTTGCTGATCATTCAGGTTATTTTGCGTGGTGATCTGCGAGACCATCCAGTTCAAACCCAGATAACTGACCTGCTGGCTCATGTTGCTCGACTGCGGTTGATATCGACTCAAATTCGCCTGCCCATTCAATGGAATATCTATCTGTACCTTGCTGGCATCTCCCAATCGAAACACAAGCTGACCTACGTTCATCGATGTCGGGACGGCAAAATCGACTGTACCCGCCTGAGTGGCGTTCGCGGCTATCACGGGAGACGCGCTGACCAGAATCGGACTCTCTTCTTTCCCATTCGGCAATAGCAGATGGGCCAGTGTATGGTAATCAAAATTAACCGCCTGGTCCGACGCATTATGCGCCCGCACCGCCAGCCTCACGACGCCATCGGCATTGCTGTCCGCGCTGTTTATGAAATGCTGCGTCTGCTGCACATTCACAATCGTTACATCTACTCCCGCATAATTGGCGGTCGTGTCAATGTTGGACCGTTTAATCGGCGGCTGCGTAATTGGCGTGACTTTGTTCGTCAATCCAGGCAAAAGCAAATAACTCGCCACACCCAGCAGCACAAGAATAACGATTATAGCGGCCAGCACTCCAATTATATTTCTCCGTCGCCTGGTCGGCCCTATCCCGCTTCGACTATCGACTCCTGGCGCGCTCGTATTCGCTCCCTGCCCAAATCCCTCGCTTGAGACCGCGTTACTGGCATATGATCCCTGCGCAATTGGCCCACCCACGACAGGTACCGCTGATACCGGATTGTTCGCTCTCCCACTTTGCGAAACCGGACTACTCGCGATCGGCGCAGACGAGATAGGATCGTTCGCGATCCCTCCTTGCGAGACTGCCTCATTCCGCCTGACACGATTCACAACCGGCTCATTCGCTATCCCTACCCCTTGCGTCCCTCCCAGACCATCCGAAACCGGCCCGTTACTGCTCGCATCCCGCACAACCGCATCTCCTACGACAGTCCGTTCCGCCTGCACATCTCGTACATCTCGTACATCCTGCACACCTGCATCTCCCCAACCCTCACCACTCCTCGATATCGGATTGTTCCTGTTTCTCGCCCGCGCTCGTGCGCTCATACCATCCCACTCTCTACCCGTCGCCACTGACGTTCTCTCACTCCCACCTTGCGAAACCGGATTCACCACCCCCTGCTGCCTGTTCCTCGGCTTACTGATGATCGTGTCTTGCGGTCCTGCGCTCGCTACCATCGGCTCATCTCTGGCCGTTTCCTTCTCTTCCACTCGCTCTACTCCCTGTCCTTCCTCCCCATCCGATTTGCGGAACAGCGCTGTTGGCCGATCCTCTATCGCCTCCGTTCCCTCTCGTGTCTCACCACCCGGTCGCTCGAACGTGGTCGTTGGCCGATCCTCTATCGCTTCCTCTTCATCCACTTGCTCGTCATCCATATCATCGTGAGAAACTACTGAGGTCTGCGGAGTATCTGGCGTTGAAGGAATTTCTTGCACAGCGGGAAAATCTTCTTGCGCGACTTCTACCACTGCCCCGCTTCCTTGCTCCTGTACTGAACCTTGCCGCGCGTTATCACTTACCAGCTCCCCACACTTGGCACAAAATCGCTGATGCGGCAATAACGTGTTTCCACATCGTGGGCAGTGCCGAGGGGATGCCTTGGGCATAACCATTGTATCTCCTTACATAGGGGTAAGTCTTTATCTTACTACCCACTTCTATCTGAATAATAACTACCGTCAGCCGTAGATAGAGATGAATCGCTCTACTAGTATACATACTCTCCCCCATTTCTCCTACTCGACACTACCCCTACCATTCCCTCTCATACTCACTAACCCGCCCTATTGCATCACCTTCTCACGGCCCACTCGCAAAAATAATATGGTCAGCACTATTATATAGGAAGAGAGAAAATATGTGCGCTCAATCCCCCAATCAACTCATTTCCTCTTTAAAACTCTTACCTATCCCCTCTGGATACATACTTCTCTTTTTCATTTCCATCTGTACAGGATATAATCAAAAGACATACACTCATAATCTAGGCCAGAAAGGATCGCCGCTATGGTCACCTTCGATCAGCAGCACGCAACGTCGCGCGCACCACACACTACTCATACAGTCACCAACCAACCACCACCTCTGCTCGACTACAATCTCTTCACCACCGATGCCATCCTCATGGAAGCGCTCCAACGCGAAGACGCATCCTGGGCACATGTACAATTGGAAACCGCCGGCAGTTTCGCGGGCAGCCAGCAAGCCATCGAATGGGCACGTGCCGCCAATACCTTCTCGCCCTCGCTTCATACACACGATCGCTATGGACATCGCATTGATGAAGTAGAATTCCATCCCGCCTGGCACAACCTGCTGCAAACAAGCATCTCCTGGGGCTCGCATGCCCTCTCGTGGCGCTCCACTCAAACTGGCTCTCATGTGGCGCGTGCCGCTTTCTTCTACCTCTCATCACAGATGGAAGCAGGCCACTGCTGCCCGCTCTCTATGACCCACGCCGCCGTTCCCGTTCTACGCACCCAACCCACCATTGCCGCGCAATGGGAGCCTTTGCTAACATCACTCGATTACGATCCTGGTCTGCGGCCTCTACAGCAGAAACGCGGCCTTCTCTCCGGCATGGGCATGACCGAAAAACAGGGTGGCTCCGATGTTCGCGCCAACACCACCACCGCGAACCCCATCGGCGAAAACGCGTACCTGCTCACCGGTCACAAATGGTTTTGTTCCGCGCCCATGAGCGATCTCTTCCTCGTCCTGGCTCAGGCCCCGCGCGGCCTCTCCTGCTTCCTGCTGCCACGCGTCCTCCCCGCTGGCACGCACAACACCTTCTCTATCCAACGTCTCAAAGATAAACTTGGCAACCGCTCCAACGCCTCTAGCGAGGTAGAATTCGCCGACACCTGGGCACTCTTGATCGGTGAAGAGGGACGCGGTGTGCGTACCATCATCGATATGGTCAACTCGACCCGCCTGGATTGTGTCATCGGTGCCGCCGCCGGTATGCGCCAGGCCCTGGTCAATGCCATCCACCACGCGCGCTACCGCTCCGCCTTCGGCCACCCTCTCCTCTCTCAACCCCTGATGCAAAATGTGCTCGCCGACCTCGCGCTCGAATCCGAGGCCGCAACCGTACTGGCCCTACGCCTGGCCCGCGCCCATGAACAGGCCGCAAACAATCCACAGCAGATGGCGCTCAAACGCATCGGCACCGCCATCGCCAAATATTGGACCACCAAACGCGTCTCCACCCTCACCGCTGAAGCCCTCGAATGTCTCGGCGGCAACGGCTACGTCGAGGAAAGCATCATGCCTCGCCTCCACCGCGAAGCCCCCCTCAACTCCATCTGGGAAGGCTCCGGCAACGTCAATTGTATCGATGTGTTGCGTGCCATGCACAAAGAGCCACACACCGTCGAAGCCTTCTTCGCCGAAATCGCGCCCGCCCGCGCACTCGACAAACGCCTCGACCGCTCCATCCAACACCTGCAAAACGAGCTAGCCGACCCCTCCAATATCGAAACGCGCGCCCGTCGCCTCGTAGAACACATGGCCCTCGTCCTACAAGCCTCCCTCCTCCTCCAACACTCCCCCTCGTTTATCTCCGACGCCTTCTGCGCCTCTCGCCTCTCCGGCGACTGGGGCCACTCCTTCGGCACCCTCCCACCCACCACCGACTTCCCCGCCATCATCGCCCGCGCCTTCCCACCCCTCACTCCCTAAACTGAATACCGGTCCGCGTAGGGCAAACCATGCGTTTGCCTATACGAACCGGCTATCACTAATTTGACTACCTTCTCATACACTGGCTGCATACTAGCTGTAGTGCTCACTTGTAGATGAACATTTCATCAGGCCCTATAACTGGCTTGCAGCATTTTGAGCAAGCCTAAACAGAACTCACGTTTTGCGCAAAGATTTTCTCTAACAGCATGTTACCGCCCGAAATTTGGCACAGGTATAACACCTAGTTGCTGCATCATGCCCAGATCATCCCGCACTGCCCGGTGCTCGATAGCTTTGCCATCTCGAAAACGCACGAAGTGCATCTGTGCCTCTTGAAATGAACGACCTGTTGGAGGTATCCCTTGGAATGGTCCTTGATGAGTCCCCGTCATCGTCAGGCGACCGGTCACAATATCACCTTCAGCTACCAATTCCTCTATTGTGAAATGGAGATCGGGAAAAGCCGTCCGCAGCATGATCACTGCATAACGCATCGACTCTGGACCACGATCCATCCCTGTAGGGGCTTCGTGATTAAGAAAATCTGGCGTGACCAGTTCATCTGCTATGGCAACATTGCCCTTATTGAATAACTCCTCATACGTGCGAAGAAATTGTGCCTTGTTTCCTTCTGTTGTCGACATAGGTGACTCCTTTACTTTCTGCTTTCTCACGAACCATTGATCCTGTTGGTCCGCTCACTTTCGTTATGCTCAGAGTCTACCCTGTTATCATAGATAAGACATCAGTAAAATTACTCGATCAGATTGCCTGTTTTTAGTAGGTCAACGGGAAGCTATTTGAGGCCATCTTAAGGTAATATTACCTGTCTGCCTTGCAGCGAACACCTCGTATTCAGACCAGTCATAAACCTGATATTCATCTGCTTCTAACAAAAACAATTGACATTTAGACAAGCTGATGTTCGATAGCATAACGCGTGGCACCACTACGTGAGTTCACGTGAAGCTTGCTGTAGATGGAACGTAAGTGCCCTTGCACAGTGCGTGGGCTGAGCACTAACCGCTCGGCCACCGCACTATCGCTCAACCCCTGCGCAACCAGCCCTAGCACCTCCACCTCACGCGCGGTCAATTCATCTGGATAGCCCGCTAGAGCGTGAGTAGTGGATCTCGCAGGAGATTGCATCATCGAATTCAGTTGCTCCTGAAGCTCAAGGGCTTGTTTCAATGTGAAGGCACCCCCCTCGGCCCATGCGTTATCAAAGGCCTGTTCCCCCAATCGCGCCTTTACGCTGACTATACTGCGCTCGCTAAAAGAACGATCGATTGGCGATAGCGCCACACCACTAGCTTCACGCAATGCTGCCGCTGCGCCCAGAAGCCGTGCAGCACTACTAGTATCTCCCTGAACACTGCATATTGCCACTATTCCTTCCAGGGCCGCAGCAATGCCTTCTTTTTCACCAGATTCCAGCCGCAACGCGAGGCTTTCCCTGTAGCATGTAAAAGCTTTCTGAAATTTATTCAGGAAAAACGCAACCCGCCCAAGAATGATGAGCACATGGGCGCTTCCCCCTTTGTCTCCCAGTTTTCGTCGTAGTGCTAAGCTTTCCTGGCAAAGCTCTATCGCTTGTATGTAATCTCCCTGCTCCAGGCTTATCATACCTTGATTAGCGAGAATGGCGGCAATACTGCGTATGTCACCAATTTCCCTGCATAGGGCTAGACTTTCTTCAAAAAGTTCGCTTGCCCGTTCGTGTTTCCCCTGATAAAGGAGTGTGAGCCCCAAACCGTTCAGGGCCAACGCAATCTCATGCTTATCTTTCATCTCGCGCAAAAAGGGAAGACTCTGCTCATAGTAAACAGTTGCTCTTTCATAATCACCAATCGTCAGTGCTCCAACACCTAAAACTAACAATGTTGAAGCCGTCCCTTGCTTATCACTTACAGTCCTCCATATATCAAGACTCTCTTCGAGAAGTTGCATTGCCCGCGCATGCTCACCATTGCGGCCCATTATGACGCCTGAAATCCTCAGCAGCTTTGCGCGTAACGCTGTGAAACCGTGCAGTTGAGCCACGCTGAGAGCCAGAAACTTCCCACCTTCACCCATGTGATTGCGTATTATCCAGAAAGGCCAGAGAGACACTCCTATCCTGGCAGCTTCTTCCCCTTCTTTTTGCTCAAGCGACCAGCCCAATGCGTAACGCAGGTTATCGTGCTCCGCCTCTAAATAATCGAGCCATTCCCCTTGATGCTTCCCCACGAGTTCCTGCTCTGCCCGCTCCGCGAGTCCAAGGTACCAGTTCCGGTGGCACCTGCTCAAGTTTGCCGCTTCCCCGCTAGCTTTCAACTTCTCCCATCCGAACTGTCGAATTACCTCAAGCATCCGGTATCGCACAACATCGTCCTGTTCCTGCATAAGAACAAGTGAGTGATCTACTAGGTGCGAGAGCACCTGCAGAATCTGCCCCTCCTCAATCCCACCACCAGCGCAAATAGCCTCTATTGCCTCTAGGGTACAACTACCCACGAAGACACAAAGTCTACAGAATAGAGTTTGCTCTTGCTCTGATAGCAGATTGTAACTCCAATCCATCGTCGCCTGTAAGGTCCGCTGTCGAGGCAACGCTGTGCGATTATCACCAAGCAACAGACGGTGTGCATTATGCAGTCGCGCTGCTATCTGCTTTACCGAAAGGACTTTCACTCGTGTGGCCGCAAGTTCGATGGCAAGCGGCAAGCCATCTACACGCACACAAATTTCTGCGATCGTAGAAACATTATCCTCGGTAACCTGAAACTCAGGCTTACACGCCTGTGCACGCTCGACAAACAGTGCAACACTCGCATATTGGGTGACGCTCTTGCTTGCGTTAACAGACCCCAAATTGGGAACTGCTAACGGTACAACTGAATATTCCTGCTCCCCATCTATATGCAGAACAGTACGACTCGTCACAAGTATCTTAAGCTGCGGACAATGACCTACTAAATCTGCAAGCAAAGGTGCTGTCGTGACCACCTGCTCATAATTATCGAGCACTAGCAGCATGTGTTGCGTCCGCAGGTAAGTATAGAGCTGCTCCTTTATGGCTTGACCTGTGCCCTCTTTCAAACCGAGCATTTGAGCAATGGCAGGCAAAACAAATTCGGGGTCGCTAATGGTTGCCAGGGAAACAAAACAAACACCATCGGGAAAATCAAGTTGTAACTCAGTTGCCACTCTCACAGCAAGACGCGTCTTGCCGATACCACCTACACCCGTGAGCGTCAGCAAACGAACATCTGATCGCCGCAAAAGCATTGAAACTGTCTGTATATCATACTCTCGCCCGACGAGTGACGTAAGCGATACAGGAAAACGATACCTTGGTAGAGGCGCAAGCCCATCCGCTGCCTCTTGTGAATTCATGCAGCCATTCTCCTCTATACCCGATATTTTCTTTCAGAAACTCTTTTCTCTACTTAACATGCATTCCGAATAAACCGAACACTCTCTACAAAAACATCCTCCGAAAGTTCATATTCTTTTAATAAAATCTTCCACAGTAACATTTGCCTGTCGCAATACACTCCGTAAAGTACCGGTAGCTAGTGTATTGTGTAGCGGCACCACACAACCCAATTCCCTCTCCGGCACCTTCTTTTTTAAAATCATCTAGCTTCCATTATAGAATATAGCCTTCTACCTGGCTATCAACCACAATCCTTGATGAAGAATCACTGCATCCACACAGCAAATCATCAGCGCATCCAATGCCGCTGTATAGGTCGATTCAGGTAAGAATGTGCCTGGTTTTTGCTGCCCGCTTGCTCCTGGCTGCCGTTGATGTTACTCAACGGGTCGTAGCCGTAGGAGTTCACTGCGTTGCCACTGCTATCGGTCATCTCCACGATCGAGCCTTCGATGATTTCTTTCATTGAAAAAGAGAAAAAAACATTTGTAATTCTGTCTATTTTTCATACTCGACAGCAGAAGGTTTTACATAGTTACTCTTTTTCGTGTAAAAACCATAAGAATCACGGCAATAAATAGGAAAAATAACCCACTTATAATCCAAACACGAATGTTTGTATCTCCCAATATATTTTTGATCATACCGACACAACCAAAAACAAAAGCCATAACACATAATGTAAAAATGACAACTCTACTCCACGTAATCTTCATATCTTGTTACCCCACAGCTAGATCCTGTTTAGCTACATCTTTTATTTTTTAGGCATTATTTTTAACTTTGCGTCTAAAAATGATATACACCAGATAGATAACCGATGCAAAAAATCGGCACTGGCTCACAGCCTCGAATTGCTGTTCACCAATCTGCCGATTTTCCCCCGTTCGCGCGTCATGCGCGGTCGAAGCACGTATGGATTTGGCAATGCTCCTCGCGACCTCAGGGATGTCCGCTTCCTGACACCGTACTGGTGGTAACCGCGCCAACACGCTCGTAATTCGCGAGAATGATGCCACTTGGGGAGACTTGGCTCTCCGTCACCTTGAATGCCGCTGGGATGGTGCCCTCGACAAACAACCGTTTTCCACTACCCAACGTCAGCGGATAGATCTTGAGCCAGAACGCATCGACCAAATCATGCTTCATGAGCGTCTGAACGAGATTTGCACTTCCGTACACGTGCAAATCCGGCCCCGGCTGTTGCTTGAGTTTGCTGACTTTTTCCGCAATGTCTCCGCCGAAAAACACGCAGGGCTGCCATTCGTGAGCAGTCATGGTATTGGAGGCGACGTACTTGGTCGCTGACATGACGCCCGGCCATTCGTCCGCATGTTGCGGCCAGAATGGTGCCCAAATTTCAAAGGTTTTGCGCCCTAACAATAGATCAAACGGCACGCTCATCTGCTTATTCATGACTGTTTCAATAACATCGTCAGAATAAGGAGCTTGCCACCCGCCATAGGCGAAGCCACCACTGGTATCTTCCTCTGGCGCGCCTCCAGCTTGTATGACACCATCAAGGGTGACGAATTCGAGCACAATAACGTTTCTCATGACCGAGTTCCTCCAAAATCTGGCGACCTTTGGTGCTGATCACGTGTGTTCATCGGTGTTTCCTTTCTTTTCTCTCCCTCTTGCCTTCGGCATGACTGATAGAGAGCGTCGATTTTCTTGCAAGTTGCACGTCTATCTCTTCTGCGAGCCGAGAAAGAAAACTGCAATTCGGATGTTGCTTCAATCCTCGGCCCGGCTCTCGCCTGGCAAAGATCAGCCGATGTGCCTGACCTGGCTTGACCAAAGCCTCGTATGGGTGCTGACAGAAGTCGCTCTCCTACGAATGGACAACAAGTGCGTGCAACAGCCTGCTTCTCGCGCGGATTCTGCTTGAGAGCAGCCACCCGTTCCAAACATTCGCGCCATTTACCACCTGTTAAGCGGTCTTGCGCACTAGAGTTATTCTCCATGTTTTGCAAGAAAGCTACCATGTTACTCGCTCTTGCTGGACTGGATGCGGTTTTTTCGCAGTTTTAAACCATATCCACACCACATAAAGTACGGACTCAACTTATCGCGTCCGCGTCCGTGGCGGCCCAATGATTGACGCTTCCTGCTTCACTCGCATCTCTTCAGTATCATCAAACCACAGCCGCCTCAGTCTCTTTACTCACCACCAGCGCCACCTTTACCCTCAACAACTCGATCTCGTGCATCACGTGCCGATGCGCAATCGCTTTATACTCAATTGCATCGAAACACAAATCACTTATTTTACTCACCAAAAATATTTACAAGATAAAATTTTTGTGCTACTATAATTTTAGGAGCATACAGATTTATGGAACATACAGGATTACGGCAACGCAAAAAGGCGCAGATGCGCCAGCATATCGCTGATACCGCTGCACGGCTATTCGCTACCCACGGCTTTGATCAGGTTTCGATTACCGATGTCGCGCAGGCAGTAGAGATATCAGATCAAACCGTCTATAACTACTTCCCTTCAAAGCAAGATCTTGTGCTTGATCGAGCTGAAGAGATTAGTGAGCGCTACCGGCAGGCTGTTGTTAATAGACAACATGGAACAAGCCCTGCTTCCGCTCTGCATCCCCTGGCACAAGAGGATATCGAGCGGTTCCGTCACGCTGAGCTGGATCAAGCACGCGGTGAGTTCCCGGCCCTGTGCATTGCCAGTCCCAGTATTCGCAGGTTCGGCCTGGAGCTTCGCGATCAGCAAGTCGAAATAGTTGCCGCCGCCATCACTACAACTTGCCCTACCATTCATCCGGCGATTGTGCACGCCCATGCGGCCGCGCTCATTTCAGTCTTTCAAATGATTACCGATCAAACTGGTCGGAGCGTGGTAGCCGGTACGTCTCTTGTTGCTGTAGCAGACGAACTGACACTTGCCGCCGAGGCTGTCTTCAACGATCTAGATAGTCATTTCCATACACTTATCTACCTGGCAGAACGCAACTCACAACAACAATCAGGTTCTTAATACAAACAGGAATACACGACATGAGTCAACAAGTAGAAGACCAGAAAAACACGTTGAAAAATATGAGAGTCCTCATTTCCGGTGCCAGCATCGCTGGTCCCGCACTCGCCTTTTGGCTGAATAAATACGGCTTCGCTGTGACCATCGTTGAAAGTGCACATGAAGTGCGTTCTGGCGGTCAGGCTGTTGATTTCAAGGGCGACACCCACCGTATGGTACTGAGCCGCATGGGCATCCTCGACGATATTCAGCAAAAACTGGCTATCAGCAGCGGCGATGGCGTCATTGTTGATGCCAACGGTCGCAAGGTCGCCGTCGTACCGCAAGCATTCAGCGGCGGAGAGATTGAAATTGCTCGCGGCGACCTGGCTCACCTGCTTTACGATCGCACAGCCGCAACCTGCGAATATATATTCGGTGATTCAATCACCTCGCTTACCGAAACCAGCAATGGTGTTGAAGTCACATTCCAGCATTCAGTCCCACGTGTGTTCGATCTGGTAGTAGGTGCCGACGGTATCCATTCGAACGTCCGCAAGCTTGCCTTTGGACCCGAGTCAGAGTATGTTCAATATCTGGGGTATTATTATGCCCTGGTAAATATCGATGGGGAAGTCAGCCATGAAGATCAGATGTACAACGAGCCAGACCGGATGGTAGCCATCGGTGGCTCAAAAGCTCCAGCGTTTTTCGTCTTCGCATCGAAACCACTCGATTACGAGCGTGCCGACATCGAACAACAAAAGCTGTTGCTGATTGATGCCTATCGCGGTGGCGCCTGGAAAATTCCAGAACTACTGGAACAGATCCCGAATGCGAAAGATTTTTATCTCGACTCGATCAGCCGTGCAACAATCGACCACTACGCCAGTGGGCGCATTGTGCTATTGGGAGACGCCGCTTACGGAAATACTCTTGGCGGCTTCGGTACTGGACTTGCGATCGTCGGTGCCTACGTACTCGCTGGTGAGCTGCTTCAAACCAACGGTGATTACGAAAAGGCGTATGCGCAATACGAGGCTAAATTCCGCAACTACGCACAGGTTTCCCGTAAGGTAAATGCTGGCCGCCTATTAGCCCCATCAACCCGCTTTGGGATCAATCTACGCAATACGCTATTCTCCACAGCGTTCCTGTTTACAGGAGTGCTAAAACTCATAGATCACTTTGCCACAGACATCAAATTGGAGGATTACACCCAGAACCCCATCCCGCAAACCGCCGAAGTCCATCCTTAATTGGCGCATCCCCTAAAAGAGTAGAGAATCTTCACGTAGGGGCAAACCTTGCGTTTGCCTGGCGCAGCTTCACATCGGCACAAGCAAGCTGTGCGCCTACGCCGACATCCAATGTCGGCGTTAATTTGTTAACCCGATTTATCGCGTCCGTGGAGGCGGGCGCGGCAGCCCGCTTCATCTCATCTGCTGACCCATTTGATACCCACAATCATTTGTGAAACTGCATTATTGTCTAATAACGATTTTATCCGAAGGACACACCTTCACGTCTGACATATCTCAACAACACCCCCCACAAAACGAATATAATCAATGTCAGCACCAGCATGTACGGTACCAGCGTCCAGATTCCCACAAACTGTGCCAGCACGCCCGCGATCCACGGAAAAACCGCTATCCCGATAATACTTACACTGACCAGCACCCCGATCGCACTCGCACCCAGCTCTGCCGCCACCAGCTTCGGCATGATAGCCACCATCAACGGATAAATCGGACCCAGAAAAAATCCCACCAGACCCAACGCAACGATCACCACCGGCTCGATCGGCACAAACCAGATCAGCAAAAGACCTATCCCAACCGCGCTCATACACACGTAGATCAACCGCCGAATACCAATCTCTAACCGTTCCGCCACATTCTGCAACACAAAACGCCCCAGCGTGAGACCCAGCCAGTATCCACTAACTACCCAGCCCGCCAGCAAAGGAACTTCGTGCCGGTCCTCCAACAAAAAACTATAGCTCCAATTGCCCAGGCTCACCTCGATTCCCACATACACAAGTAAAAACAGCGTCACGATCCACACAACAGGCAACTTGATTGTTGCCCCCATCACGTTTTTCGTCTCGCTCCTCGCCTCCTTGCCCTCCTGCTCTACCCCCTTCACGGACCGTGCCAACAAGCTGAATCCCAACAGCAACAACAGATTCACTCCACCCAACAACAAATACACGCTATTCCACCCCCAGCGTAATGCCAGAATAAGGCTGGCCGCAACCGGCCCCACTAGCCCTCCCACACCATAAAAAGCATGCAAATAGGTCAGGAACAGCGTTGAACGCGGCAACGTCGTTACATAGATGTTCAAACCCGTTTCCAGCCATCCGACACTCAGCCCCAGCACCAATCGAGCCGCCAGTAGTACGACAAATGGCATCTTCAATCCGAATGGTAGTACACCAACCAGAAACGTGATCGCTCCCAGCAGCAGAATCCACCGCAGCCCCAGCCTCTGCATCAAAAAACCAGTGCTCAGGGCCGCGAGGAAAAAACCAAGTGAGACGAACAGAAAGAGCAGACCAATGATCGCGTCATTCACACCATAAAACGCTTTCAAACTCGGAATCAGCACTCCATTGGTCCCATCATTCATCCCACTCAGCACAAACCCTAGAAAAGCCAGTCCAATCGGCAACCGCAGCACAGGTGCCACTTCTTCTCTCATATTTTCACTACGCCAAACGCTTATTGCTACTCCTCAGTATCATCAAGCCACAACAGCCTCGGTCTCCTTCCGCACCACCGGTGCCACCTTCGTCCCAAACAATTCGATCGCATGCAAGATATCACGATGCGCAATCGATCCCATACTCGACTGCATCAAAAAGCGTTGATGTCCGAAAATTTCATACTGGGCCAGAATTTTCTCGATCACCTCTTCCACATTCCCTACCAGCAACGCGCCTCGTGGTGAACGCGCCGCCTCGAAATCCCTTCGACTCATCGGTGACCAGCCGCGTTCTCGCCCGATCTTATTCATCATCGCCGCGTACGAAGGAAACACATCATCACCCGCCCTCTGCGACGTGTCCGCAACATAACCATGCGAGTTAATACTCACCGGCAATTGTGACACATCATGTCCCGCGCGCCGTGCCGCCTCGCGATAGAGTTTCACCAGTGGCGCGAAGCGCGCAGGCTCTCCTCCAATGATCGCTAACGCCATCGGCAAACCCAGTGTTCCCGCCCGCACAACCGATGCAGGCGTTCCACCGACCGCGATCCACACCGGCAGCGGATGCTGTACCGGACGCGGATACACTCCCTGCCCATTCAATGCAGGCCGAAACTTGCCCGACCACGTTACATGCTCCTCCTCGCGCAACCGCAACAGCAGGTCCAGTTTTTCATCGAATAACTGGTCGTAATCATCCAGTTCATACCCGAATAGCGGAAATGATTCGATAAACGAACCACGACCCGCCATAATCTCCGCCCGCCCACCGGAAAGCAGGTCCAGCGTAGCAAAATTCTGGAATACCCGCACTGGATCATCCGAACTCAGCACAGTCACCGCGCTCGTCAAACGAATCTTCTTCGTACGCATCGCCGCCGCCGCCAGCACCACCGCCGGAGCCGAAACAACATATTCAGGCCGATGATGCTCACCAACCCCAAAAACATCCAGACCAACCTGGTCCGCTAGCTCGATCTCCTCCATCAAATCTCGCAACCTCTGCTCAGGCTCAATCATACGACCAGTCTGCGCATCACTCACCGCTTCCGCGAACGTATACATCCCAAGTTCCATAAAAAATCTCCCTCATCGCCAAAAACACTTGACATTTTGCTTAAAGTAAACTATAATAAACATATATGCAACTTTTATATTCAGTCGTCTCCTATCCTTTAGAGATCGGTTTACCGAACCCAGCCCCGATTTATCGGCTAATAGCGATACCCAATCTTATTTCTTCATTATTGGCTCGTAACGCTTCCCACCCTTTTTTAAAAACCATAAAAACATCTATACAATCGTTCTCAATCCTTCAACTCTCGTCCCTATTGCAAGCAACCCATATCGCGACACCCAAAAAGGACGTACCACAATGTCCCTTTCCACATTCAATCACATATCAGCAAATCCCTTCAGGACAATCCATATGTCCTTCCCATGCAAACCAACTGATCAATCACACTCACATAAACAGCAAACTCATCCTCTCTTCATCCCTGTCCCCAACACTGTCCCGAGTCCCTGTCCCCAACACTGTCACAAACTTTCAAAGTATATTTCCTCCCTTCCCTTTATCTTCAACATCTTGTCTTCACTAGCTTTTTATCGTCCCATATCACAATTCATTTTCTCTCTTCACACCGGAGCACCAACTATCATGAGCCAACCAATCAAAATAAAACGCCCTCCGTATATAGTAGGGAAGACCCTTGTAGTCTTCCGCTCCCCCTCAGTCTTCCACCCACCCTTGTGGTATAATAAAGCGATTATTGGAAAAAATATTCTACTCCAGCAAGGGGAGATAGGGAAAGTAGTTCATGCCCGCATTTAAAGTCGAAGCTCCATTCGAACCGACCGGCGATCAGCCCGACGCCATTGCCCAACTTGCCGCAGGCGTCGAACGCGGCGACCACTACCAGACGCTCCTCGGCGTGACCGGTAGCGGCAAAACCTATACCGTGGCGAAAATCGTCGAACAGGTTCAACGCCCCACCCTCGTGCTCGCGCCCAACAAAACGCTGGCCGCTCAGCTCTATAGCGAATACAAGGAGTTCTTCCCCAACAATGCCGTTGAGTACTTCGTCTCCTACTACGACTACTATCAGCCAGAAGCCTACATCGCTCGTACCGATACCTACGTCGAAAAAGAAAGCATGCTCAACGAAGAGATCGAGAAGCTGCGTCTCTCCGCCACCCGTAGCCTCTTCGAACGCCGCGACGTGCTGATCGTAGCCTCCGTCTCCTGCATCTATGGCCTTGGCAGCCCCGACGAGTACGGCGAAGTCGTGCTCTCGCTCAAAGTTGGACAGGAGCGTCGACGCGACAAAATCTTGCGTCACCTCACCGAGATTCAATACGAGCGCAACGACGCCAACTTCGTTCGTGGCCGCTTTCGCGTGCGCGGCGATGTGCTCGAAATCTTCCCCGCCTACGAAGATATCGCCGTCCGCGTAGAGTTCTTCGGCGATGAGATCGAGCGCATGACCGAAATCGACCCCCTCACCGGCGAAATCCTCGGACATCGCCAGAAACTCGATATCTATCCCGCCAAACACTGGGTCACCACGCAGGAACGCCTCAATAACGCCATCAAACTGATCGAGGACGAACTCGAAGATCGCCTGGCCGTGCTCGAACAGGAGGGCAAACTGTTAGAGGCCGCCCGCCTCAAACAACGCACCAATTTCGATATCGAGATGCTGCGCGAGACTGGCTTCTGCTCCGGCGTGGAAAACTATTCTCGTCACCTGGCTGCTCGCGGCGCGGGCGAACAACCCTGGACTCTGCTCGACTACCTGCCCGACAATTTCCTGCTGGTCGTCGATGAGTCTCACGTGGCCCTACCACAGGTACGCGGCATGTTCGCGGGCGACCGCTCGCGCAAACAAGTGCTCGTGGACTACGGCTTTCGCCTGCCCTCCGCTATGGATAATCGTCCCCTGACCTTCACCGAGTTCGAGAAAGAACTCAATCAAGCACTGTTCGTCTCGGCCACACCCGGCCCCTACGAATACGAACATAGCCAGGCCATTGTGGAACAACTCATTCGCCCCACCGGCCTGATTGATCCAGAGATCAGTGTACGCCAGACCGAAGGCCAGATCGACGACCTGATCGCGGAAATCCGTACACGCGTGGAAAAAGGCCAGCGCGTCCTCGTTACCACGCTTACCAAGAAGATGGCCGAAGACCTCGCCGACTATATGCAGGAACTCAATATCAAGGTTCACTATCTCCATTCCGAGATCGACACCATCGAGCGTATCGAGATCCTGCGCGACCTGCGCCTGGGTGTCTATGATGTGGTCGTAGGTATCAACCTGCTACGCGAGGGCCTCGACCTGCCAGAGGTCTCCCTGGTCGCCATCCTCGATGCCGATAAAGAAGGCTTCCTGCGCTCGGAAGGCTCTCTCATTCAGATGGTCGGTCGCGCCGCCCGTCACGTCGAGGGCAGCGTGATCATGTACGCCGATCGCATCACCGGCTCCATGCAACGCGCCATTAACGAGACCAACCGCCGCCGCGAACTTCAAGTGGACTACAACAAACAGCACCATATTACACCCAGAGGTATCCATAAAGAGATCAAGACACTCTCCGAGCGCATCAAGGCTATGAGTGGTGCCAACGATGATGTCAATAACAAAAATACCTCGGTCGCCCTGGCCGCTTTGCCCAGAGACGAGGCTGTGCGCCTCATCAAAGACCTGGAAAGCCAGATGCGCAACGCTGCCAAACAACTCGACTTCGAAAAAGCCGCACAACTGCGCGATCAGGTCATCGAGCTTCGCCGCTCCATCGTCGAATAACACCCCTGATCCGCGTAGGCGCGCTCGGGTGGCTTCTGGTCCGCGTAGGGCAAACCACGCGTTTGCCCTGCGCGGACCAGGGGCCACGACTCATACCTGAACACACAAACAAACGTTTCTTAAAGAAAGGACTCAACATATAGCATGCCTCATCAGTACGACCACCACGCGCACGATAACCAGAACGATCACACTCACAACAGTCACCAGGACCCACAGAAAAACGACCTTCTGAGCGGTCCCCAGATCCTTCCTCTGCGCGTCCGTCCCGACATGACCGTCGCGGAACTTATGGATCAGCAATTCCAGGCCTATAACTCCGCCCGCCTCCACGAGGCCGCCCGCCTTTACGTCGAAAAAATGCTCGACCCTCAGCAAGATGTCACTATCGGTCTGACCATGGCCGGTGCCCTCACACCCGCGGGCCTCGGTGGCTGCATCCTGACACTCATGGAGTATGGCTTCATCGACTTTATCGTCAGCACCGGCGCGAACCTCTACCACGATATGCATTACGCGCTCGCCATGGCCCTCCATCGCGGCGACTTCCGCCTCGACGATATTCGACTTCAGGAAGAGGGCGTTATCCGTATCTACGATATTCTTTTCGATGACAAAGTCTTGCTCGACACCGACGCCTTCGTACGCGAAAGTCTCAAAAGCTTGCCCAACCGCCCCATCTCGACCTCGGAACTTCACCATCATCTGGGCACACGACTGCTCGACCTGGGTGTCAAACCCGAATATTCGGTCCTGGCACAGGCCGCCGCCTGGAATGTCCCGATCTACACATCCTCGCCCGGCGACTCCTCGATCGGCATGAATGTTGCCCGCAACGCACTCGATGGCAGCCAGCTCACGCTCGACCCACTGGCCGATGTCAATGAGACGACCGCCATTGTTCATCACGCAACCCGCAACGGCGTGATCATCCTCGGCGGCGGTAGCCCCAAAAATTTCTATCTGCAAACCCAGCCTCAACTCTGGGAAGTGCTCGGCATCCAGAAAGGCGGCCACGACTACTTCATCCAGGTCACAACCGACGCCCCTCACTGGGGCGGACTCTCAGGCGCAACCCCTTCGGAAGCCGTCTCCTGGGGCAAAATCAAGCCAGATCAGCTGGGCGATACAGTCGTAGTCTACAGTGATTCTACTATATCTTTACCTTTACTCACAGCTTATGCTGTAAGTAAAGCAAAACCACGTGCTCGACGTGAATTATTCTCTCAAAGAAATGCACTATTAGAAGAACTTAAAGCGGCCTACGAGCAGGGCAAGGTGGCTCGTCCATAAGTATCTTTCTGGCACACCCCATAGCAGTAGCGTGCCAGAATACTGACCTCGCTCCAAAAAGAAAAAGACGATTCGTTCCACCTATACTGTTATATACGGCTATTGCCCGCTTCTACCTCCCTATTAAAACCCCTCTCCCTGGTTATCTCGTTCGCTTTGGATACAATTTCTACCTAATCAAAACTTCTTGTCATATTTAGGTAGAATAAGGCAGCAGGGTTTAACATTTAGGTAGAATAAGAAAGCAGAGTTTAACATTTAGGTAGATCATTATATTCCTAATAGGTAGAACAAAAAAAGACGGCCAGATCAAAATTTCACAACTTTTTTTGCAGTTATTTGACAACCTAATGTATAATGTCAACCAGTGCGTACGAAAACATGGCAAACAAATAAAGGAAAGTATGAGGTTACTACCAGGGAGTCATGGAACGCACAAGTAGCATATATTAGGAGGATCTTGCAATGCTTGTTCACTTGATGCTGGAGCTTTACAACATCGATCGAGACATCTTGACCGATGAGGCTCTCTTGAAGCGCACGTTGAATGAACTCCCAGAACGAGTTGCCATGGAAAAGGTTAGTCCCGTTCACCTGTACGATATCGAAACCTCGAATCCTTTGGATGCTGGCATGTCCGGCTTCGTCGTCATCGCCCAGAGCCACGTCAGCATGCACGCCTGGCCCGAGTACGGTGAGGTCGATATCGACATCTGCTCCTGCAAAGAGTTCAGTCAAGAGGACGCCATCAACTACGCCAAAGAGGTTTTCAAAACTGACGATGTAGAGACACACTTCGTCGTTCGCGCCACCCGCTCCCTTCGTCCTGAAGAGCCCGATCCCGCTCGCTACGCGCAAGCTATGCAAGCTCGCCGCCTCGCCAAGATGGGGGTGGGCTAAAGGCAACAAAAGGAAAGCGAAGCGTCTCTTCGCGCTAGAGTCGTATGAAACATGTGGCTGAGGTGCATTCTCCTTAATAAGGAAAGCACCTCACTTTTATCGTCTCTCTCTCCACATCTATTGCATCCTCTCTATGTGCTCACACCTATCCATCTGAAATAGCATCTCGAACTTCTTAAGCCAGGCATTCCCTTCATAGTATGAAATCACTAAAGCGCTACATAAGTACATTAGTACCAGTAGATAAAAACGCTAGCCGCAGGGAAGAACTTTGTTGAAATGTGAATTGATCTGTGTTAGTGCCAGCTTTTGTTCATATCGCGTAAAACTATATCGTGATATACTTAATCAAGTAGTACTCGCTTCCGATTCTACAGTACGAATGCTTCTGTCGCTCCTAGCAAAATCAGCTACTCTCGTATACTTCGTAGATAGTTCTAATTGATCGCTTTTGCCCAACGAGATAAAGTACAAATTTGGGCCATCCCTATCATAAAATAGAGACCGAGGAGAACCTACTTTCATGTCTATGGCACTTCAAAATATTCCTCAAGAACGCTTCCAGACTTTCCACCAACATTTTAATGGCGAAGGCAACGGTATCTGGAACGTTTGCGCCCAATGCGGCGGACGCTGTGAACTCCACAAAATCGGTACCCTCATGCCCGGTGAAAAAGAATTCATCGCCTCTCACCTCGGTCTACCAGTCGAAGATTTCACTGCCAAATATCTTGATGGCATCTCCACCCCCAGAGGTCACGTAGACGTGCTCAAACTAAAACCAGGCTGCCCCTTCCTCGACTCCAGTTACCACTGTGTACTTGCGGATAAAAAAGTCAAACCCGTCCTCTGCGAAATCTACCCTGTCGTCTTCGATGTAAACATTATCGGCGGCACGGAAAAACAGCCCGAATTAGCGGTCGAGTTTCTCGTCGATGAACTCGATTGCCCCCTGATGCACGCCAGCTACCAGTGGCATGGACGCTCCATCCACAACCTCCATTGGCGCGAACACCGCCACTACTTCGAAACCAGGGGAGCCGAACTCATCCGCGAGGTTAACGCTCCCGCACCCTGGTACTGGATCGTTGCTCAATACGACAACGAGAACTTCGACTACAAAGCCCTCGAACGCCTGCGCCAGGTTCCCGTAGATCAATACCAGACATTTACCCTCGACGAACTCATGACCTGCAGTATCGGGCACGACCTGTAGCAGTCGAATTACCTGATTAGTACCTCCTAAAAAGAATACTAATCAGGTTTCTATAAGAACTCATACAGAAA
>CAZZWK010000071.1:0-38515 GCA_964657925.1 uncultured Dictyobacter sp. | reverse complement strand
GGTGTAGGAGTGACTACTGGCGTAGGGGTGGTGGGCACTGCATCGCCGAAGCAATGGATACCATTGGGGGTACCAAGACCTGTCTGATACGAATAGGTTTTATTGCCAACCGGTGATAGGCAGCCGCTGCTATAGCGGGACCAGATCAGGCTCGCGCCCGATGTTGTGGGAATGCCACCGGCCAGGGCGAAAACGCCCGCGATAATGGGTGCGGCCTCGCTGGTGCCGCCAGCCATCAAGCCGCCGGGGTAGCCGAAGGTATCGTAGATGAGCGCACCTGAGGAGGGATTGGCGGAGGCCGAAACGTCGGCAACGGCATGTTTGCTACATCCGGTGATCGTTGTAGATTGCCAGGAAGGCTGGTTGATGTATTGGCTACAGCCGCCTCCAGCCCCATAACTCGCGTTCGTGTTCCAGGGTGTTTCCGTGCCGTTGCTCAAGAGGGTGGTGCCGCCAACGGAGACGACATTTTTGCAGGCGGCAGGTGCCTCGACGCCTAATCCATCGTCACCTGTGCTGGCGACGACAGCGATATGTGAATGGTTGTTGTAGTAGGTGCTACACAGTGAGCTTTCGCTGTTGGTCTCGTTAGAGCCATAGCTGTTGCTGATCACGGTCGCGCCGAGGCTCGCGGCCTCATTTACCGCGGCACCCAGGTCTGTATTACTCGAAGAGTTCGCTTCCACCAGGAGGAGATTGCAATTCTGGCAGATGGCGCTAACCATATCGAGGTCCAATATAGTTTCCATGGCCCAGCCCACGTCGGTGGAGGGATAGTTGCCAGCCTGACCTGACTGGTTCACTTTCTGGAAGCAGCCATTGGCGGTAGTGCAGGGGGGTAAATTGAAATAGGAGCGATAGACGGCCAGGTCGCTTTCTGCATTCGGGTCATCATAAGCATCGACGATTGCCACAGTTGGTGTGCCTGGTGCGGTGGTAGGCAGGTTGTATGCCTGATGAAATGCGTTAGGTGTATAGGGCGCATTGGTGCCAGTAATAGCGACTGCGTTAGGTTCAGCGTGATTGATTTGTCGCCCTATCTGAAAGTGTTCGACTTGTTGCCCTATTTGCGCAAAAAGCGCCATGCAGCTGGCATGTCCGTGTCTAGGTTTCGCACACGCGTGTTTAAAGGTGAGATGGGAGTGTGATGCGGGGATGGCTGGCGCGGCAGAAACAGTGAAAAGACCTGCTCTGAAGAGACAAAGTGCCGCGACAAGCAAGATGATGAGTGCACAAATCGCGGTCGTGTACTTTTTCAAGAGATCGCTCCTTTATTTTTTAGCATAGTATAGGGTGTATAGAGGGATAGGTATATAGTTATTTAGAAAATGAGAATTTAAAGATAATCTCTTACTATAGTGCCATAGTCGTCGGTAGAAATATAGGTGAGTAGTACTAATTTACTGTTTTTGCTTTTTGCAGAGGCAAAGGCATGGTATGCAGAGGCATGAGAGTGTGTTGAGGGGGGAGGATGGAAAGGGCGCGAGGGGTGCGCCCATAAGGGGCAGACATTCTGGGGGAATGTCCTAGACATGTCCGTGCCTACGTGGATGTTGTGCTGTTCTGGTTACCTGCCGCAACAGGGAATTCTGCGTTGGGGTGTGCATTTTCAGGTGTCGGTCTGGTTGTCGCGGTTGTAGTGTTGTGTGGTATCAATTGGGGGAAGCGTAGGGAGCAGAGACGCTCTCCCAGTCGTATGCCTGGTTGCTCGACGCAGAGGTACATTACGATGCTGATGGGGAGCGCGGTGACCAGCAGCCATAGCCAGTAGATGCCGCCGAGCGACCAGCCGGTCCAGCCGAGAGCTTGAAATGTGGCGAGAAAAAAGTTCAGGAAGTGCCAGATGAGCGGGTAGTGCCAGATGTAGAGGCTGTAGGAGATCAGGCCGATCCAGCGTAGTGGCGTCCATTCAAAGGGAGTTTTGAGCCAGCGTGGTGCGTAGAGCAGGGCGAACATGCACAGGCCGTAGCCGCACGCATAGAGGATGGGTTGTAAAAGATAGTTGTAGTGGAGGAGAAAGGGCTGGTAAGGATCTAAGAAGTGCAGGGTCATATTGACGTAGAGCAGGTAGAAGTGCCAGAGCGTCAAGAAGCCTAACAGGAGCAAGCCAACGATAAATACGGGGATGCTGCTGTTGCGCATTACTTTTTGTGCTTGTGCGGTGATTTTTGTGTGTTGCAAGACGACATGGACCATGCTGAGCAACATACCGACCGCGAAGACTTCCAGGTATTTGCCCGCAGTCCCATAGATGTAGGGTTGAAGCGCGTCTGCGAGCGTGTGTGGAAGCAGCGTATTCAAGGTGCCGGTTGGGGCGAGGAAGAGTCCCCAGTAGCGTGTGGCGAGTCCCCAGGTCAGCAGGGCCAGCAGGCAGAGGGTGAGTTTTATAATGCGCCAGTGTAGCCCGCCGTGTCGCACGATCACGCCCATGACCCAGGCGATGAGTGGCAACAGGAGATAAAATTGGAATTCGATTGCCAGTGTCCAGAAAGGCGAGTCGATCTGTTGAAATGTCTGGGGAAAGTCCATGCGGAAGGTGATGAAGAGCCAGAGGTCGTATAGATGATCCGCTTGTAGATATTGTGGATTGAGGAAAAGCACCATTAAAATGAGCGCGACATAATACGCGGGGACCACACGAAATACGCGGCGCAGATAGAAGCGTTTTAAAGAGGGCCATGGTGTGCCGTAGAGGAGTGCCTGCGCGTATGGTAGGAAGAGCAAAAAGCCGGAGAGGACGAAAAAAAGCACAACGCCAGATTCGCCGAATAGTAGGGCGGCGCTGACAAATGCTCCGAAGCCGGAGAGGGCTGGATTCCAGATGCCATGAAAGCGCGCGAGCAGATTCATGTGGAAGGAGATAATCGCCAGGCAGGCGCAGCCGCGCACGCCATCCAGCACATAAATAGCTTTTTTCCCTTTGCCGTCCTCTAGTTTGAGGGTGATCGCGTCCTGATATTGTTGTAAGGTATGTTTCAGCTTGCGTAGATCATAGAAAGAAAGACTACTGCGATCCGATGTTACTACGCCCACGCTGCTGTTATTGGTTTTATCTTCGCTCGATATTAAATCCATCGTTCTACTGTCCTCTCGTTTGAAAACCGGGTCAGGAAATCGTCCTATACTCAGCATAGAGGATGGTACAAAATGCGTTGTGGAGGTAGACGCTACGAAGCGGGTTTGTGATGATGTGGAGGGTGGGTGGTAGGGTTATTTTACGGTGACGATGAGGTTCATGTTGGGGTGGATGGTGCAGAAAAGCTGGAAGGTGCCCGCGTTGGTAAAGGGTCCGATGGTCAATTGACCGTCGCCGCTGACCGTTTCGTCGTTGACGAGGGGTGCGCCTGATTCGCGGTGTGGTCGGGCGTTGCCGACGGGGTCCCAGGTGCCATTGGCGATGACGTGGATGGTCGAGGTATCGTTAATGAGGATCAAGTGTTGCCCTTTTTGCAGGGTGACGGTGGGCTGGGCGAAGTTGGTGTCGGTAAGATGCACCTCGTTGGTGTTCGTGTTGCTGTTTGAGGTTCCGCAAGCGACGATGAGGGCGAGGAGAAGGGTGAGGCACGCGCAAGCAAGAAGCGGGAGAAGAATCTTTTTCATATTACTATCATAGCATGGTATGTGTAGAGTGTTTTGTCAGAGGCTTGAGGGAAAGGTTGAGGGCATGTCATGAGACCACCCGCACTATGCCTACATGATATACTCAGAAAAGCTCATGCCGGTGGTCGATATTTGGAACTACTCATAATGTGCCATAAGCTGCCATGATCCATTCAAAGATACGGTTACAAGATAAGTGACTACACCGGTACGTTCTCTCCGAGAACTCTTTCAAGTGTTTCGCGTTTGATACGCATGACCTGGCGTTTGTTGACGTGGGGAAGGACGACGGCCTCAAGAACACCCTGCCTGATCCAGCGGCGTACGGTCGCTCCATCGACCCTCAGAATATCCGCTACCTCGGATACGGTTAACAGGTTACTGCTCATCGGATTCTCCTTTTAATTCATACACGTACTATTCACACTGAACCTGATCAGTGTGCAGATGCGATACAATGATACACTACGCAGATACTGGATAACCTTGCTGAGATACAGTCTGGACATATTTTTTGCTAGGGAGAAATCACATCTACGGTTAACAATATATCAGATACATGTATAGAAAATCAAGAGAATGAGGATGAATAATATCATTCGGTATTAGCATGAGAAAAAGCATTGTTACGTGAAAAAACAAGACAATGCATTTCCCTCACGCGCGCCTCTAAAAGCGCCAATAGAATATGGGCGTGAATTTGTGATGGGCGATGTTAAATGTATGTGAGGGAAGTGCCTGTCTTGTCTTGTCTGGTGTGATGTTGTGCTCGACACTCATTCTAATTTAGATTATACTGAGTGTTGAATTCGATCGCTCCCTAGACTGTGAGAAGAAAGATGGAACAAGAGTCCTCTTCCTGGCGAAAACTATTAGGCCGCATCATCAGCAGTTCTCCGCTCGAAAAGCAGCGTATTGCCAACGCGATTGGCGTGAATGCCATTACCTTGACGCGTTGGGCCGAGGTTGATCCTTTTTCCCAGCGTGAGCATGAAAGCGAGAAGTTGTCGCGTCCACGCTGGTCTTCGTTGCGCAAACTTGTCGATGTGTTGCCACAATATAGAGAGCAGCTCATTGCCTCGATCTTCGCGGAGTTTCCCAACGCTCCGTCCGATCTGTTCCAACCCACGCGCGTGGATCAGCGTTTCGAGATTCCGCCTGCGTGCTATCAAGCGGTCTTAGAGGCGGCGGCGACGCTGCCAGCGGAGATGCGTTTTCTGACGATCTTCGATCATATTCTCACATTCGCCACGCGCCAACTCGATCCTGAACAACTAGGGTTTTCCATGATTGTTGTCTGCTGCACACCGCCTAAGGCGGGGCGTGCGGTGAGAAGTCTACGCGAACGTTTGCGTATAGGCACGCCTCCGTGGAAAAGTGATCGCGAGGAACGGAAGTTTTTTCTGGGTGCGGAATCTTTGTCGGGCTACACGGTTTCGACGGGTCGTCCGTACGAGGTCGAGGATGTGCGTTCCTATAATGGGCTGTTGCCGCTGCGCAAGCTCGACTACGAGGTGAGCGTCGCCAGTTGCCCAATCACGCGTTACGGCCATATCGCGGGCTGCTTGATCGCTACGAGCACGCAGCCTGGTTATTTCAATCGAGCGCGTGCGCAGCTGATTCAGACGTATTGTTACCTGGCGATCGAGGCATTTCGTGAAAGTGAGTTTTATGATCTCAAGCGTATTCAATTGAGTTTGATGCCCGACATCGAGGTGCAGGAGCCGTTCCTCTACCTTTTTAATAAGCATGTAGAGGATTTGTTGATCAAGGGTGAGGCGATCGATCGTCTACAGGCGGAGCAGATGGTGCTGCACCGTATCGAGGACGATCTTATCTACTGGCGATCCACGCATGGCTCTCCGCTGGCGATGGATTTTCCGCTGGGGGTTGAGGCGCAGTGAATCTACCATTGATAGCGGTCCCATTATGTTAGTCCCATAGTGTGGGGGTGCTGCTGCTGCATAGGATGGCACCAGCGGTGTGGATTGCGTCGACATCGGCGCGTGTGCGAATGAAGCCGCCCGCGATGAATGGGCCGGGCAAGAGGGTGCGCAGGCGGGCCGCGACCTCTGGGAAGATCACGCCGGGCAGGACCTCGACGAAATCGGGTTTGACACGTGCGATACTCTTCGCGCCCGCTTCGAGTGAGGCGTGATCCAGTAGTAGTAAGCGTTGAATGGTGATCAAGCCTTCCGCGTGGGCTACGGTAATTAGTTGCGCGCGACTGGTGATAATGCCATCGACGCCCATTTGTTGCAGATAGTGAATGCCCGCGCGATCCTTGCCCAGTCCGCCGATGAGGTCAAGGTGCACGATGATGCCTTTGTGCTGGCTGTGTGCCTGCGTAATCAGGTGACCGAGCCCAAATGCATCTCCTTTGAGAATGAAGAGCAGATGTGTGTGTGCCGCGAGCGCTCGTTCACCCTCGCTCTCGCTTTTAATAGCCGCCGCGACCGGATGGCGTTGCGCTAAGCGAAAAAATTCTTGTTTATCCATGCATAATAGATTTCGTTAAGAGAAACATTTTATCTTTATTTTTATCTTAGGTAATATCATACGACATGGCTTTCCTGTTTGTCATATCGTGTCAATGGGCCGATGCGGGGGTATAGTTTGCGTTTGCCAAAGGCAAAGCTTGCATGGGCTGCGAACTCAGCTTTAGAACCCTTGACAAAGAGGAAAAAAGTGATTATCATAAAACAACAGAGACCAATTGGTACTATATGTACCCATTATGAAGCGCTATCCAGCGATATTCCCCTGGGATATTGGCGTGGATAGGATCTCACGAGAAAACCGAATACCGGACGCATCTGAAACATACGGGTTATTCGTTTGGTGCAGTTGTTAAGGACAATGATATGAAAAGTCCTGAGCACCCTGTAGTAGGGAAGCTTGGGACTTTTTTGTTGCCTGGCAGGTGGAGGTGTCGTCGTGCTCTCACAATCTAGAAGATCAATGTCTGATCTGCTCTCACCAGGAAGGGTGATACCGGTTGTGGAAAATCGGAATCAGTTGCTTAGCGCGCTCAAATTAGCGAGTGGGAAAGTACTGATGCTGAGGCACTGTGACCTGTTCGAGCTTGCGCCCGTACTGCAGCAGGCGTATCAGCATGGTCACTCGATCTATGTCTACGCCGACCACATGGAAGGCGTTCTTCCTGATACGGCTGGTCTCCATTACCTGATGGACTATTATCATATCGCTGGTATCGCGTCTTCGAATAGCAAGGTGCTTGCGTTGGGAAAATCGTTTGGTCTCGCCACTATGCTGCGTATCTTTGCCGTCGATTCCACCGGATTGGAAAGTTCGCTTGAAAGCATTGATGAACAGATTGTTGATTTCCTTGATGTCTCGCCCGCGCTTGTCGTACCTGCGATTTCCACGTATTTAGCCGATAGAGTTTCATTGCCATTCATTGTTTCTGGCCTGGTTTCCACTCGCAGGCAGGTCAGGGCTGCGCTTAACGCGGGCGCGTTCGGTGTGGTGGCTGCGCAAGCTGAACTGTGGGAGTGAGGGATGCTGGGGACCAGACAATGAATTGTGAGCGGGCCGATAAAGAAATAAATTCGGATATTGCCATACGCCAATAAACTGGCGTGGGTCGGGGAGTTGGTGGTAAACCGACTCCTACAGAGGTTGTTTGCTGATTGTAAAGACTCTTCCTGGTTGGAGTTTTCTACCATGTGATGATGGGAGAAGCTCTGGCTTTCTTGAATAGAGTTGAATGTGTGCATTGATGCATGCATTTGCTCCTTACGTTGTTGTTTGTTGGATACAGTTTCTATCCACAGAAGGAGAGTTACGTTTATGGCTTCCAAGTATATCCTGGCCCTGGACCAGGGCACGACAAGCTCACGTGCCATCCTCTTTAACCACGAGGGCACTATAGTGAGCGTGGAACAACAGGAATTTCCCCAGATCTATCCCGCCCCCGGACTTGTCGAGCATAACCCGGAAGATATCTGGTCGAGCCAGCTCGCTGTGGCGCAGAAGGTAATTAAGAAGGCCGGAGCCTCGGTCGATGAGATCGCCTCTATCGGTATCACCAATCAACGCGAAACAGCGCTTGTGTGGGAGAAAGCGACGGGTAAGCCGGTATTCAACGCCATCGTGTGGCAGAGCCGTCTGACCGCGCCTATCTGCGATGCATTGGTGGCGAAAGGTTTCGACAAAGAGATTCGCCAGCGTACCGGCCTGGTGACTGATGCTTACTTTTCGGGCACCAAGGTGAAATGGATACTCGATAATGTCGAGGGTGCGCGCGAGAAGGCTGATCGTGGTGAGCTGCTTTTCGGCACGGTCGATACGTTCCTGATCTGGCGACTTACCGGTGGTCGCGTCCACATAACCGACTATACCAATGCTTCGCGTACGTTGATGTTCAACGTCTACACGCATCAGTGGGATGATGTGTTGCTCAACGAGCTTGGGGTGCCGCGTTCGATGTTGCCCACCGTGATGCCTTCCAGCGCGGTGTATGGCGAGACGGAGGCGGAATTCTTCGGCTCTCCGATCAAGATCGCGGGTATCGCCGGTGATCAGCAGGCGGCGACCTTCGGGCAGGCCTGCTATCAGGTTGGTATGGCGAAGAACACGTATGGTACCGGTAGCTTTATGCTGATGAATACTGGCACTGATGCTGTACCGTCGCAAAATGGTCTGTTGACGACTATTGCCTGGGGCCTGGGCGATCCAGCCAAACCGGAGATCACATACGCGTTGGAAGGTAGTATCTTCGTTACCGGTGCCGCGGTGCAGTGGTTGCGCGACGGTTTGAAGGCGATCACCAACAGCGCGGATGTCGAGGCGCTGGCGGCGACCGAGAAGGATAACGGTGGTGTCTATCTGGTGCCCGCGTTCGTCGGACTGGGCGCGCCCTACTGGGACTCGTACGCGCGTGGCGCGATCGTGGGTCTCACGCGCGGCTCTTCGATTGGACATATAGCTCGTGCGACGCTGGAATCGATGTGTTATCAGACACGTGATGTACTGGAGGCAATGATTGCCGATAGTAAGGTGGATCTCAAGGCCTTACGCGTGGATGGTGGCGCATCGGTGAACAACCTGCTCATGCAGTTCCAGGCCGATATCCTCGGTGTGCCGGTGCAACGTCCGAAAGTGGCGGAAACGACCGCGCTCGGCGCGGCGTACCTGGCAGGGCTGGCGGTTGGTTTCTGGGAGAGCCAGCAGGAGGTTTCGGAACAGTGGGCCATTGATCGCACGTTCGAGCCGAGCATGAGCAAGGACCAGCGCGACAGTCTGTACAAGGGCTGGAAGCGCGCGGTCGAGCGCTCGCTCAAATGGGAACAACCGGCCTGATTACAAGGGAAACTGCGTTCATGATATTGGCGCGGCCTCGTAGTATGTGTAAATCACTTCCTGAAGAGGAAGAGCATCTTTTTCTTCCTCTTCACGTTTTTCATTGATAGAGTGGTACTTATTAATGTCAATTTGTAAGCTATAGGCTACAGCGTAGTAGTGTATCTATCTACTGTATGTAGAAGGAGTGAATGATCATGGCAAGTCGGGATATTGCTCGACCCTCTGGCCTGGCCGGTGTCTCCGGTGAAATGATTGCGGAATTTTTCGGCACGATGATTCTGATCCTCTTCGGCGATGGCGTTGTCGCCACCTTTGTATTGTTCAACAATGTGGGCGGTACACCTTTTGCGAACGAGTGGATCGTTGTCACGATGGGCTGGGGACTTGCGGTAATGCTGGGTATCTATGTCGCGGGCGCCGTCAGTGGTGCGCATTTGAATCCGGCAGTTACGTTAGCGCTGGCGGCACGCGGCAAACTGCCCTGGAGCAAGGTTCTGCTCTACTGGCTGGCGCAGTTGCTTGGTGCATTCGTCGCCGCTGCTATCCTGTTTTTTGTCTACCGTGGTGGCATTGATAACGCGATCGCGCATGCCGCTGGCTCGAAGAATCTGGCGGATGTCGTTGGGGGTGTGTTCTATACCGCGCCCAAACCCTTTGTGGGAACCTTCGGGGCGTTCGGCGATGAATTCATCGGTACTGCTCTGCTGGTTGGTTTGATCTTCGCGATTACCGATGGCAAGAACCAGCCTGTGCAGGCGAACCTCAATCCGTTGATCATCGGTTTCTTGATCGTGGCGATCGGTCTTTCCTTTGGCTTGAATACTGGGTATGCTATCAATCCTGCGCGTGACTTCGGTCCTCGTCTGCTGGTCGCGATCGTCAGTGGTGGTGCTAGCCTGACCGCGTACACCTGGATTCCTATCGTCGCGCCTTTGCTCGGTGGGTTGGTGGGTGCATTCATCTACGACTTCACGGTCGGCAGGGTGATCATCGCGCGCGGTCTGGCGACTTCTGGAGACTCGGTGACGACGGGGGAAGCGGTACGCGAGCCAGCCGGAGGTGACTAAGCTAGTATTGGGGACGTGGGTTGGACGTGGTGTATGTGGTCCGTACGGGGTCAGGGGTATGTCGAGGGAGTAAATACGATTCGTAGTAAAAATGTAGATTTTTGGTTTCCTCTCTCCCTATGGAGGGGAGAAAATTCCATGAACGTTTAAGGTGTGGTGGGCGCGAGGGGATAGTGATTGTTCTCTGCGCCCGCTCGCCTTCTACGATTATGAAAGGGCGGAGGATGCGGACTGCACGCATGTGCGGGATTGTCCGGCACCTCTGTATACTTTAAAACTATGGCTCAAGCACTATCATCAGAGGTACGTACAAAGAATCTTTCGTCACTGGCGAGCGAGCAGTTCGACGTGCTCGTCATCGGTGGAGGGGTCACTGGCGCGGGTGTCGCGGTTGACGCGGTGGCGCGCGGTTATAAAGTGGCACTGGTCGAGCGAACGGACTTCGCCAGCGGCACAAGCAGTAAATCGACCAAGCTCGTGCATGGGGGTATTCGTTATCTGCCCAATTTCGATTTCGCGCTGGTACACGAGGCGCTGGTCGAGCGCGGTCTGCTGCTGCAAAACGCGTCGTTTCTGGTGCAACCGGTCGAATTCGTGTTGCCCATTTACGAGGGCGATCGACATCCGGTAGGCATGCCGTTCACTACGCCGGGTGGTGTGGGACTTGATCAACTGTTGAATATCGGTCTCACCATATATGATGTGATGGCGGGGAAACGTAATATCAAGTGGCACAAGCATTTGAGCGTCGATGAGGTTCTGCAACGCGCGCCCGCGTTGGTGAAGGAGGGGCTTAAAGAGGGCTTCAACTACTATGACGCGCAGACGAACGATGCGCGGCTGACGATGGCGCTGATCCGCACCGCCGCTCAGTATGGCGCGGCGATCACGAACTATACTGAGGTGACTTCGTTTATTAAAGAGGACGACAAAATTGTGGGCGCGGTTGTTCACGATCGTGTCGATAATCAAGATCTTAGCGTGCATGCTCGTTATGTGATCAACGCAACCGGTGTTTATGCTGAGCAGTTGGAAGAAATGACCGGACAATCGCCCGACATTCGTGTCGAGCCCAGCAAAGGTATTCATCTGGTGTTCTCGCGTGAGGATCTCAAGATCGGGGATGCCGCGGTCGTCTTGCCGGAGACGGAGGATAAACGTATCCTTTTCATTGTGCCGTGGGGTTCGCGCGTGATTTTCGGGACGACGGATACTGGTGGGGGCGACCTGGATAATCCGGAGGCGAATCGGGACGATATTGTGTACCTGTTGAAATATATCAATCGTTATCTCTCGCTCAACCTGACCGAAGATGATATCGTGAGCACGTACTCAGGGTATCGTCCGCTGGTCAAACCGAAAGATAAAAATGCGTCGACGGCGAAGCTTTCGCGCACGCACGCGATCCTGCAAAACGATGCGGGCCTGGTGACGATCGTGGGTGGTAAGCTTACGACCTATCGCCTGATGGCACAGGATACGGTCGATGTACTCAGTAAGCGTGATCATACCAAGCCTGTGCATCCGACCGAGGCTTTGCCCTTGCAAGGCAACGCAGGTTGGGAAAAACTGCAGTCGCAGATTGCCCAACGTGCCGAGTCGTTGGGTGTGAGTGCCGATTCGGTGAAACATCTGGGCGAGAGTTATGGTACTGAATCCAATACCATCCTGGACTTTGTGGCGCACGATCGCTCGCTCGGCGAAAAGCTGATCAGTGACCTGCCTTATATCAGGGCTGAGGTGCTGTATGCGATACACAACGAGATGGCGGTAACGCCGTCCGATGTGTTGATGCGGCGTATGTCGATCATTTTGGAGGATTGGGATCGCGGTGTGGGCATTGTCGAGGAGGTAGCTGATACGATGGCGCAGGAACTCGGCTGGTCACCTGAGCGTCGTCAACAGTTGGTCGACGAGTATAAAAACGAGGTGCGTCGCCAGCAGTTGGCCGAGCAGGAGATGACTGCCACTGTTTAAGCGATTTTCTCATAGCTATACGAAGAACCTGTCTTTCCAAAGAGGCAGGTTCTTTGTGTATTGTGCGGTAGAAGTTTAAAGCGCTTGTACGACTATTTGTAGTGTATGGTGATCGATGATGCTGGCGAGCCAAGAAATTCGTGGTAGCGTTTGATGGCTTCACTCGTTCGCTCCTCGATGTCGGGAAGCGGTACAAAGGGTTTGAGCACGATATCGAGTGTGTTTTTGCGCAGTGCGCGTTGCCAGGTACCGACGATGAGGCCCGCAACCACCATCATGGGTAAGAATATGCCGTTGTTGCCGGGCACGACTTTAGATGCATGTTCAGCAGCGAGCATAGCAGAGCGATCTTTGTAGCCCAGCAAATATTCGTCAAAACCGGCCAGCAGCGAGATATGTGGTGAGAGATGCATTTTTTGTGCGCTGCTACTTGCCGTTATCCAGTACTCATGTGCGTTGTTCGTTTCCGAGAGGAGCTTTGATTGTATTGCCGCGAGTCCTGCCCTGGCGTCGCTGATCGTGATGCCCGCCCAGCCAGCAATATCATGGATGGTGGCGGGTCCGTGGCTTGCGAGATACCTCTCGACAAGTTTGCTCAGTGCTTCTTCGCGCGAGATGTGTTGCGAGGCTGGCACCCACTCGTCTAGTAGCACAAAGGTCTGCTGCCTGTCCTCGATTGGCCCGAAGCAGATCAGGCCGGTTTGCGCCATATACCAGAGCAGGTGATAGCCACGTTGCCCGTCGGTGCGTATACCCGCGTTTTCCAAAAGCCTCATCATGTGCGCGCGCGATAAGCGTTTGTTTCCGACCAGTGCGTGATAGAAGAGTTCTCGTGCGCGCTCGATAGTGGTCTCGTCGAGTTCTAATTGTTGTAGCCTGCGTTGGTCCTTGGCGATCATGCGCATGGCGGAGATCTTGAGCATCCACTGTGCGTCTTCCGCTGGCACGAAGTGAATGGTGCCGCGCATGGGCCATGTGCGCAAGATTTTTCTATCAACAATGGCTTGTTCGATATCCGCGACGGTCGCGGATCGTGTGCGTGAAGCGATGGCCCACAAAGATTGCGCGTAATCCTGCGCCTGTAATGCCCCCATCCAGCGTACTACTGCTTGTGGCGTCTGAAATTTCTCGCCCTTGATATGCTGGTTGAAGAGACGCTGCTGGGCAATATGCCCTCCAGTCATCACTGATTGTGTGCCCTTCATAGTGCTTTAGGAATAATTGATCGACTCTGTAAGACGAAAAAAGGAGCGAATCTAGCAGAGACGTTTTAAAAAGGATTTCCCTGCTGTGGTCCCTCGCCATTGGAGGCGCGGGCGAATTCGTCCTGTAAGTACTCCATGACTTCCTCGAAATGTTCGTCGGGGATCTCTTTGTAGCTGCTGACCCCGAACTCGTTTTTCAAGCGCCCATAGACGAAGGCGTAGGCCAGCGGTGGGGCGTCCGGCGATTGTAGTTCGATCTCGCTGACGATCTGTTCCACCTGTCTGCGCACCTCGCGCTCGTGTTCGGGTGAGAGACGGTTTGCGTAGGAATCGGTGCGTGGTGTACGTATGTCGATCGCGGTGGTATATTGCTCCGAGCTGCCCTGGCGATGGAGAAGTTGCTCCAGCATATGGACGGCGTGATTCAGTTGCAGCATCAACTGATCACTTTTATCGGCGAGATGGTCGGCCTGGGCGATGATATGGTCTGTACGCTCTAATAGTTGTTGCTGACCGGCGATGACGACGGCCTGACCTTCGCGTTCCTCGATGAGTGCCTGGCGGTGATCGCGCAGGAAGGCGACGACGGCGGACAACATGTCGATCTGCTCGGTCAGGGCCTCGATACGCGCGTCTTCTTCTTTTGGCAAACGATCGGGCACGACCACCGTTTCGGTCGGGGAGAACGCTCCTTGCTGGAACGCTTCCCACAGGACGCGATAGCAGTCGCGGCGGTATTTTTTGATTTTTTCTTGTAGGTCTGGTCGCACGCGTTTGGGGTTCAGGCTGAACAGCCAGCCGGGCAGGAATTCCAGTTCGATGCAGATAACGCTGTAGCGTTGCCGGGCCTCTGTGTTGCTAAGCAACACGCTGCTCAATGCTTCCGAGAGGACCTCGTCCTCGCGCAACCTCTGCAACTGCGACGACCAAGACAAGCCTAAATATTCGCAGATTGGTCGTAGCGGCACGGAGACGCCTTGTTTACCGTTTTGTTCGAGCACGACCGCCGTGATCTCGTCGCCATAAAAATCGATCTGGCGCACCTGGAGAGGAACTAACTCTTTTTCGTCACTCATCGTTTCTTCCTTTGTCATCAGGCTGATTTGTGCGACTATTCAGACTCTATATCTACAATTTTAACGCTACTGGCGTCTTCTAAAGATAACTTTAGAGGGTCTCTTTGTCAAGTAAACGGAAGGATGCTTTGAGATAGTGCATTTTTATGTTCTTTATCAACTGAAGTAAGCAGTGGCAGTGACTTTTGCTGATAAGGGTCGTCAATAAAGGGTGAGTTTAAAAAGGGCATATCTTTTCTAGTAATAATGGTATGAAAATGGACAACTATTCTTTTCTATGCTTCCATTACTGAGAACTATGATTTTTGAAAGAAATGCTGCCGATTTTTTTGTGAGAAGGCTTTTAAAAAATGGTTATTTCTGATGACGACCTTGTAGTACGCTGCAAAGCAGAACTACCACGTACGACCGATAGTTATGAATTGCTGGTACAGAGGCATATGAATCATGTCTATAATCTTGTCTACCGGGTGGTTTCGCAGAAGGAGGAGGCCGAAGATATCACACAGGAGGTTTTTGTAAAGGTCTACAACAGTATTCGCTCGTTTGATCAGCGTTCCTCGTTTTCGACCTGGCTTTACAAGATCGCGGTCAATAGCGCGCTGGATTATCTGGACAAAACGAAGCAGCAGCGTAAGGTCGTTACCCCTTTCAGCGTCTTTATCTCCTCATCGCATGAGGAGGAGGTGGATATATTGGATACGCACAAATCGCCGCTGCCTGGCCCGGAGGAGGTAGCGATGCAGCGAGACCTGCACGATTGTATCAGGAACGTATTGAAGAAACTGGATCGCGAGCATGCTCGTGTGCTGATTATGCGAGATTTCGAAGACCTGAGTTATGATGATATCAGGCAAGCGCTCGGCACTAAACTCAGCGCGGTCAAAATGCGTATTCATCGCGCGCGCCTGGCTTTTCAGGACATTTTCAATCAATTTTGTGGTCAGATGTATGTTTCTTTGACACCCTCCAAAGGGCGCCAATCTGGGACAGAGATGGCGGAAGGAAAATAGCTATGGATTGTGACGAACTCGCTCAACTGTTGCCAGATCTCGTTGATGGTACGCTCTCGCCTGAGGTGCGGACAGCCGTGGAGGATGCTTTGCCTGGTTGTCCAGACTGTCAACGCGAACTCGCGATCGCGCAAGAGGTGCGTACGCTACTGATTACTTTGCAAAGCCAGAGGCCGGAGTTGCGTTTACCCGTTGATTTTGAGGTGCGTCTGCTCGCGCGTGTGCGTAACCAGCAGGCCAATGTGGCTATACTGGATCTTTCCTCGCTCGCCTTTGGGCACTGGCTGGTGGATTTTATCAATCTCATTGGTGGATTAATCGATGTATCCTCTTCAGGGCTGACAAACCCCAATCCTCCGCCTGCTGCTGCCTCATAAAAATCTGGACGTTGTTGTAAGGAGAAAAACGTATGATCTTCCAGCCGGTCATTCAGGCTTTAACGCAGACAATTACTGCGATTGTCAATTTTGTTCCGCATCTCATCAATGGTTTGATCATTCTTATTATTGGCTATATCATCAGTGTAATCATTCGTTGGCTTTTGCGTTTCATCTTCCGCCAGGTCAGGTTGGAGCAATTATTGCAGCGAACGGGTATCGAGAACGTTTTGCATGGGCTGGGTGTGCGTATTTCTATTGTCGAAATTCTGGTCCAGATTGTTTTTTTCTTTCTTATTCTTAGCTTCGCGACATCGGCGGTGCGTCTGATGGGACTAGATGCCGTCGCCAACTTGCTCAATAATGTGTTGGCTTTTGTGCCGCAGGCGATTAGCGCGGGCCTGATCATTATTTTTGGCTCGATGATCGCGCGTTTTTTGGGTCGTACCGTTGCCTCATTGGCTGATGGCGTCAATATCACCTATAGTAATGCGTTAGGGAAGATTGTCGAGTATGCAGTGGTGGCTTTTGTGATGGTGCTGGCGATCTCGACGCTGGGTGTCAATACCGCTATTCTTACCACCTGCCTGACCATTATCGTGGCCTCGTTCGGGTTGGCGGTCGCGATCACTTTCGCGCTGGGAGCACGCGAATCCGCTCGTCATGTCATTGCGGGCTATTACGTGCGGCAGAATTTTGTGCCCGGTCAGCAGTTGCAACTGGGCGATCAACGCGGGACAGTGCGTGGCATTTCCAGCACATATACCGTTCTTGATACCGTCAATGCCGCGGGCATTCGTCGTACTGTTTCCTTGCCCAACGCTCTTTTGCTGCAAAGCGCGATTGTGAGTGAGGAAAACCAGGCCACGGCTGCCCAAACGGGGGGCGATACGCAAGCGGGAACTGTAGAGCAATCCACTAATGGTCCTGAGCAGCCGCCGACAGCTGCAAATGATGAGAATACTGCGCAGTAGTCTTCAGTAAGTATATGCATGCCGGATGGCAGGGTTACCTTGTGAAAGGGGAATTCATCCGGTGTGCATGCCTCTCCATCTCTTATCTCCTTTAGGGTTCCTTCTGGTGACATATTGGGAACACGTGTTCGAGACGATGAATGAACTTCAGATCCTTTCCAGTGCTCTATTGTTGTACGAGAAGATCAAAATATAAATTCAATTGCATTTATTCGTTTTTCATTCATAACGCTCTCAATATGGAACATATCAGTTGAGTCCTCTTCCGTTGCTCATTCGTAATACCTTTGAAGTTTCTCATTCTTCATTTAAAATATTTCCTTTCTTAGAAAAGAAACTCTTCCATTTGGTGAAGGGAGAACAGAGCGGATGGTGACTTTTTCTGGTTGTTGCCGTCCTATTTCAAGAAAGTGGAAAGATAGTATCATCTGTTCTTCCACCTCATCAAATGATTGTCCTCTACTGCTTTTGAAAAGGTGTTTTACATGAATCTTGTTGCTGTAATTATCGCCTCCTTTGGGACGGCGTTGGCCCTGGTCTTTTCGTTCGTGCCCAAACTGGTGGGCTTTCTGGTCATCCTGCTGATTGGCTGGATCGTCTCCGCCGCATTGCGCCGGGCTGTTACGTTCCTGTTGCGCAAGCTTGGCTTCGATCGCATCGCCGATCGTATCGGCCTCTCGCGTTTCGCCCAGCAGATGGACGTCAAGACCGATGCCGCCGATATTCTCGGTCGTCTGGTCTTCTGGTTTGTCTTCCTGATCTTTCTGGTGCCCGCGGTCAACGCGCTGGGACTTACCAGTGTGAGCACGTTGTTGGGTCAGGTCATCGGCTATCTGCCCAATGTGTTCGTCGCTATCCTGATTCTCTTTTTGGGCACGCTGGCCGCCACGGTCGTGGCCGACCTTATTCGTGGTGGGGCACGCGCGGCAGGATCGAGCAATCCTAACCTGTTCGCCAACCTGGCACGTTATGCCATTATCGGCTTTGTGCTGATCGTGGCGCTGGAGCAGTTGGGGATCGCCACTTCCCTGCTCAACATCCTTTTCACCGCTGTGATCGGTTCAGCGGCTCTGGCGGCGGCTATCGCCTTCGGGTTAGGAGGACGGGAAACGGCGCAACGCTACCTCAATCGTGCCGATCAGTCTCTTAACGAGACACTTCCTTCATCGGATGGGGCCTCGTTTCCCGCGACCGGCAATGCCACCGTTCCTCGGCAGTCTCCGCGCCAGGCGCGCTAGACTACCTGTTCTATAGAAACGAAGAATATATGAAGAAAACTCGTAAACACGCGACACAAACACGTTCATCGAAAGGAATACAAACAATGGCAACAGATACTATTCTCGCTGCGGCCTTTGCCCAGAATGCACAGGCACGGCAGGCTTTGACGGCGCTCCAGCAGGCTGGATTCGCGCAGGATCAAGTGGGGGTAGCGCCCGCGGGACAGGATAGCGGGAATCTCGACGAGGATTTGCGCGACCTGGGCATGTCTCATAAGAGCGCGAAATACTACGCTCAGCAGCACGAAGCGGGACACACCGTCATTTCGGTGCGCCCTGATGGTCGTGAGGAAGAAGTTCACGCGCTGCTGCACCAGTATGGAGGCTTTGATTATGAGCATCGGCATCACGCTGCCGCCGATCAGGATCAGCCGCAGATTCAAACGCAACATACGACCAGCACACAAACCGCTAGTGTTGCCGCACAAGATGACCAGTTGCGACCACGTTCGCTCAGGTTGCGCGAGGAGCAGCTCAATGTGAGCAAAGAGCGTGTACAGGCCGGTCGGGTGGGCTTACACAAAGAGGTGGTCGAGGAGCAGAAAAATATCGATGTCCCCGTCACCCATGAAGAGGTCTACATCGAGCGTCATCCCGTTACCGATGGACAGAGTGATGGTACTCCTATTGGAGCAGACGAGCAAATTCGTGTGCCGGTGAGCGCGGAGCGGGTCAATGTTTCTAAAGATACGGTGACGACGGGAGAGGTCGCGATCGGCAAGCGGCAGGTGGAGGAGACGCAGACCGTGAGTGATAGCGTGCGCCACGAAGAGGCACGGCTGACACGGACGGGCAATCCCGCGATTCATGGCACCTCAAGCGATCCGTATCATCCTGATCAGGTTGACAAGAATCTTGAGAGCGAGATCGAAGATTAGGATGCCGGGGAGACAAAACCGTCTTCTTTTGATTGCTCGCAAGAAACGAGTGCATACAGTGTATCTCTATTCGTTTGTTCGTTTTGACACTAGTAAAAAGGAAAAGAATTATGTGGCCTTTTGATCCCAATAAGCAACAGATGTATCAACAGTACGCGCAGGCGGCCCAAAGCGGGAACTACAGCGCGATCAATCCGCAGGAAGCGCAAGGGAATATGCAACAGTTTGTGCAGAACGCGCCCCCGGAGCAGATCCAACAGGTCTTCGCGCAGCACTTCGCGAGTATGCCGCCTCAGCAGCGTACCCAGATTGCTCAGCAGTTCCCACCGGAATATGGAGTCAATCCTAATGACCCCAATTCGATGGCGCAGGGTATGGCGCGTGCGAAGCAGGAGCGACCAGATGTGCTGCAAAGCATCGTTTCCCATCCTGTGCTGGTAGCCGGTGCCGCCGGAATCGCCGCGTTGGTGGCGAAACACATGCTTGATCAGCAAGGCGCCAGCCGCTAGCACGAACAGTAAGCAGTGTGTTCCGCTCGTGCTGTATTATGGATACAAGAGGATGATGCCCTTGACGAGCAGGAACGCTCTCGGTTCTCGCTCGTCGAGGGATGAAAAGAGCAGCAAAGAACGATGTCTCCTTCCTCCAAAGGAAGGAGACATTTGAGGAAGAGGAAATGTAGTGGATGATACCCCTTTGGCCCTGACGTGGGCAGTCCTGGCGGAACTTGTCGGGACCTTTTTTCTCACCCTGGCGGCATTATTGAGCGGCTCGGCCATCGCGGTCGGTTTGACGCTGGCGATCTTCGTCTATATCATTGGCGATCTTTCTGGCTGCGCGCTCAATCCCGCCGTTACCGTGGGTCTGGTGGTGTTGCGTCGCTTTTCGTTGGCACGCGGTGGTCTCTATCTGCTCGCACAGGTGCTGGGTGCGTTGCTGGCTCGTCTTGTCGCCATAGGGATGGGTGGTCTCGCCAGCAGCTACAGTGCGGGCAACGGCTGGGCTGAGCTTTTCGGGACTGCGTTTTTGATCGTGGCCGTCGTCGCAGTGGTACAGGATATCGTCCCCAAAGCCATAGGGGGATTCACGATTGGCATGGCGCTTGCCGCAGGACTGTTGACGAGCAAGGGCATTCTCAATCCCGCGATCGCTATCGCCATGGGGCAGGGGCTGACAGCGGGCGTGTGGGCTCCACTGATTGCAGGTGTTCTTTTTGCGTTGCTGGCCCGTTTCCTGCTCAGCAAGCACAGCGCGGCGAAGACCTCTGCGGGACCAGGCGTGGCAAAAACACGATCATGATTTTTTCGAGTTTCAATGCAGAATCTGCAAACGATTTGCTGGCTGTTATTCCCCAGCTACAGAGCAGTCAGCATCTTCTGGGAGAGAGCATTGCTCTGTAGCATTAGCGTTCCTTCTTCATTCAATTCTTCACATTCTCTTATCAGGAAAAGTATTCATCATACTATAATTTTGGCGTGCTTGAATTGTGATATGCTTTTGAATGTAGCGACCAATTCAGATGTGAAGGTCATGGTTTATCCCCCATCTGTAGAAACAGCTACAAGGGGAGACGAATTATGACGCAAGAAAGAATGACTCCTTCATTTTATCAACAGTTTCCACCTGTGCGCTCAAGCAAGCTATTAGGATGGAAGGGCATTGAAGCTGCACATTATCTCGCTTTGCCTGGTCAAGTTTCTGTGCAGCCAAGTCTTACCTCTCACTTGCTCATGCTCTATCTTGGAGAGCCGAGTTTGATTGTAAAGACACGTTCTATGCCTGGCAGCACCACACTGGCTGACACGTTTGTCAGGAAGGGTGAACATGCTTTTGTGCGTAGTGAGGGAGGATTGGAAGGAAGGTGGTCGATGGATGTTGATGCCCTTTTCTTGCATTTAGATCCCGCCCTGATACGCTCTATTATTGAAGCTAGTGACATAGAGGCAAGCCATGTAGAACTTCTTTCTCACTCTTTCTTGTATGATCAACAGGTTGAGCAATTTGGGCTTGCTTTGCTGCACGAACTCTATTCCTCAGGCTTCAACACACAACTGTACGCTGAATCGCTAGCGAACGTGCTCGCTCTCTATTTGTTACGGCACTTCAGTACACTCCAAAAAAGAGAACTGAGAGTTACGAGCGATCTGAGTAAGACGCGGCTTCAGCATGTAATCGAGTATATGCATGAATATTGTACACAGGAGCTTTCAATTGCTGAATTGGCTGCCGTTGCCAATGTAAGTTCCTCACACTTTGCACAACTCTTTAGAAAAACGATGGGTATGGCTCCGCACCAGTACCTTATCGCTTGCCGTGTTGAGCATGCCAAGCGGCTCCTTTTGACTGAGGATATCTCGCTGCATGAAGTCGCGTCTCATTCTGGCTTTGCCGATCAAAGTCACCTTATTCGACACTTCCGACATACTATAGGCGTGACTCCCAGCGTTTTCCGAAAAGAGCATAGAAACGTTCTATGATTTCGTAGAAACGTTCAAGATATAACGAAGAGAGTTGTTCTATACTCTGTAGCAGAGGCATGCAACAGGTGCCTCTGCTAGACAGATATCATGGTGAACGATCAACTACCTATGAGAAAGGCACAACTCTTCCATGTCTATACAGATTGTTAGAAGACTCGGTTGGGGCTTAATGGCGATTATTGCTATTGGCGTCGCCATTTACTTTGCCACGCCCTATCTCTTATTTAATCCGGCTTTGAGCAGACTTCGCCTCAATCCATCCATCCCGATACATTTTTCAATCCTGGCTATTCATGCGGGAACAGCAGGCATCGCCTTATTAATAGGACCTTTTCAATTCTTGACTCCCCTCCGCGACAGATACCCATCCGTTCATCATCTGATTGGACGTATCTATATTGTCTGTGTCTTCTTTGGAGGTATCGCTGCCTTTCTCGTTGCACTCTTCTCTGTCTCTGGATTCGTTGCCCAGGTTGGCTTCCTGACACTCGATGTCCTCTGGTTCTATAGCATTTGTCGAGCGTATATAGCGATACGGCAGGGACAGATCCTTGTGCATCGTGTTTGGATGACCCGCAATTATGCGCTTACCTTTGGCGCAGTCATGCTGCGTGCCTGGTTGTATGGGGGCATAACATTGATAACCCTTACTCATCATGAGTCGCCAGCGTTACAAGCAAATATCTATGCCACCTCCGCATGGATTTCCTGGGTTTTTACGCTTGCCGTTGCTGAATGGGTGTTCAATCAACGTCTCCTACAGAGCCTGTTTGTCAAATCAGAGCAAGTAAGCAAGGGATGAACTTTTCCCATGCTGACTATTACTCTACAGGTTTTGCTGTTACTACTGAGATGGAGAAGCCATCGATGCCGTTGATAGCGTCGTCGTTCATGATGGCGGTGCTCAGCAGGGTTGGGTGTGTCAGGATGTTGTGGGTGTATTGCGCGACCCCGGCAGAACTCTCGTCGGGTGCGGGTGTTTGAAATGCGCGTCCGCCGCGCACGATGTTGTCCGCGACGATCAATGAGCCGACGCGACTCAATTTGATGGCCCAGTCTAAATAGGCGGGATTATTTTTCTTGTCGGCATCAAGAAAGATGAGGTCGAAGGGAGCCTGGGATAGCAGGGTCGGCAAGAGGTCGAGCGCGGGACCGACAAGGATCTCGACCTGCTGGCTCAGGCCAGCATCGACGAAGGTCTGGCATGCCATTGCGGCAAAAAGAGGATCGGCTTCGAGCGAGATTAGCTTACCATGCATAGGTAGCGCGCGCGCCAGCCACACACCTGAATAGCCTGTCATGGTGCCGATTTCGAGCACGCGCTGTGCGCCACAGGTGAGCATGAGTACCTGTAACAGTTTCCCCTGGAGCGGTGAGATATGGCCTGGGGGGATATGTTCGGCTCGCGCGCGTGCGAGCACTCTTTGCAATACGATGTCTTCGGGAGCGAAACGTGTGCTTAACTCTTGTTCGATTTGTGATCGCGTTGCTTGCGTATGCACATGGAGTGCTGGCTTTTGCTCATCATGCGACAATGTGTTAGTGTTCCTTTATGGAAATGATGGTGGATCTATCTTCAATCGGCCTGTCTGTGTCTGGTGAAGACAAGGGTCTTTTCAGTGAGGTCAACTTATTCTTTTTCTGGCTATAGCGCGATGACGACCCTCTTTCTTGCTCTTGTGAGGAGGGAGTGGTGCCTCTTTTCCCATTGTTATGACTTGATTTTTGTCCTTTGCGTGCCAGTTCGTCGGTGGAAGGGGTAGGAAACATATTGGTCGGTAGATCCTCGTTCAAGCGTGGCGTTGTAGGAACGGTGGGCACCATGGGCACGGGCGGCATCGATGGCAGCATACTGGTTGGCATATTTTCGACCGTATTGCGCGTGTTGTTGTGCACAATGGGCATCATGTTGGTCGGCAACTCGTCAGCTAGCCGAGGGGTCGCGGGTATTGAGGGCAGCATATTGGTGGGTACTTCTTCGACCAATCTGGGTTTCTGGGGTACCGCGGTTGGAAGCATACGCGTCGATATCTCCTCGATAGCTGTTGGGGGAAACGCGGGCATATGCGCGACCGTTTTCGCCTCGGTCAGTCCGGATAACTCGTCCGCGTGCGCCATGACGCTGGCCGCTTTGACCGTGCGTTTATCCTCGTTGCGGATAAGGGCCGCGATATGGGTTGCGGGTACTGCCACCGTCGCGGCCTCTTCGACTTTTCCGGCTCCTACGATACTGAGGTCATTTTGCGCGACCTGTATTGCTGGTTCGCGCATAAAGACGAGTTGCCCAATGGCTGCGAGTGAACTGCAGATGATCAGTGAGAGCAGGGTGTAGGTTGGGTTCCAGGCGTGTGCGTACAAGAAGATACCGGTAACGACCGCGTCGATGGAGAGGCTGAGCGCGACCGCGATAGTGATCTCCACGACGAGCGTGCCCAGGCGGAAGAAACGCAGAAAGGCCATGCCCGGACAGACGAAAAGGAACCACATGGTGACCAGCATCGTTATTTCCTGTCCAGGCAGGAGATGTATGACAAGCTCTGTCGCGATGCCGGAGAGTAAGATGATGAGCGGCCAGAACCATGAGCGTCTCATTTGGACTTACCTCCGTTCGCTGGTGGTGGTGTTATTTTGGGTGGAGGCATGACCAATTCGTAGATCTGCGTATCTTTGTTATCGAAGACCTTCTTAAAGTACGGTGATTTGCCAAGCGACAGGTCTAACGTCTTTAGTTTGCCAGGCTCCAATCCAGAGGTGGAGTCGAAGGATGCCTCCTCACTGCTGGTGAAGATGATGAACGATGGTGCTTTGGGATCGGCTGTGTCCTGCATAAATTTCGCCAGTGATTTCACGTCGTCCTTATCGATATCAGTGATCAGGCTGGGATCGTCATCGAGGGTTTCGAGGCGATATTTCTCATAGTCTTTGAACTGCCATGGGGTGCCGATGACCCAGCCAGCCATGAAAAACGAGTTGGGTTTGCCCATACTATACAACTTCTGCGTGCCGATCACCTCCTGTGGTGTCATATTGTTCACGCGTTCGTTTCCGTAGCGCGTGACGAGAAAGCCGCCCAGGAGAATGACGCTAAAGAGGGTGATGGCGATGGTGGTCGCGACCCTGATTCTGAGCACAGGGAAGTTGTAGAAGAAGCATGCGCAGAAGAAAACCATGGGTGGCAGAGCGAAAAGATAGATACGAAAGATCATTTCGCCACCATATTGGCCCATCGCGAACAGTGGGAAGGGTGCCAGGCACAGCACGACGATGGTGGCGTCCTTGTAGCCCTGCCGCAGGCGGAAGAAGGCTCCCAGCGCGGCGAAACCCCAGACGAAGACGGCGGTCATAATACACAGTTGTGTGTAAAGCGTATGCAATGGGTCACCCGCCACGCGATCGCTCACGTTTTGTTGCAACGAGCTGCCGATATTGCCCAGTCCTGCGATTAGACTGCCCAGGTTGCCTGCCAGGTAGTTCTGTGTCATGAAGACCAGCCAGAACACTTCCATGCCGACAAAGAGCACGGCCAACCACCATAGTTGTGTGCGTCTGAGTACGACCAGCGCCAGCATGCCTGCGAGCACGAAAAACGGTGTCAGTGGGTGGCTGAACACATCGAAGGCGAAGATCAAGATCATCGCGACGATCAAGGCGATTTTTTGTTTTGGGCGGCTTTCCGTGCGGATGGGGTCGGGTGCGCGCAGCCAGCCGTAAAACCAGGGTATCAGAGGTAAGTGCTTCAGCAGTTTTCCCAGGGGCAGTTTTTCTAACGGTGTGCGTCTGGCGTCTGCGGGCATCTTGAACCACTTGACCATAATCGCCATAGTGATCAGGTAGAGGAAGAAATTCAATCCTTGCGGCGAAAAGTAGTCTTGCCCGATCCAGTTGGTGAGTGCGAACAGCCACAGCCCGAACCAGATGATGCGTTTATCGGTGGTGAAAGCTGTGAAGAGGATATAGGAGGCGCAGAGATAGAGGATATTGTAAAAGATCGGCGCGTAATTGGCGAAGGGCAGGATACTGGGATAGCCTATGACTTTGACCAGCACCGCACTGAGCGCGAAGAAGCCGGGCCAGCTAAAGTAGGCATCCAGCAGCGTGTTCGAGGTACCGGTGCGCATGATATATTCCGTATAGCCCGCGTGCCGGTAGACGATGTCGAAACGTGGCTCTTGCTCGACGAACATCGTGACGCCATAGAGCATGATGATGATGAAGACAAAGTGCAGGAGCAGGATAGGGGTGCGTATCTGTGTGCGCTGTAACACCATGCAGTAGCTGATGGTCATCAAGAAGACAGCAATGATCAGCGTGGGCGGCATCACTGATACCAGACCCAGGTCATTCATGTTATTGATGTTGACCGCGTGCAGCGAAAAGGCCCACAGCAAGAACGCGGCTATCGGTACAACGACACAAATAATATCGCGTACGCTCGGCAATGGAAAACTTCTACGTGCGATCTTTTCCGCGGGTACCGTTGTCCTATATTGCTTCGTAGGAAATGTTGGTGCTGATATTGAATGCGAATATTGTGATTTAGCCATTGATCAAAGTTCCCGTGTTCCAGCGCAAGGTCGAACTGGCGAATAGTTAGAGAGATGTTTCATAGCGCTCACTTTTTAGATCATTATTATTCTACTACATATAATCGAACGAACCCATGGAAATGATACAGGTTTTTTAAGACCGGTGGGCGGCTCGTTCAGCCTCGACATCGGACTTTTTCACTTTAATGGTTGGCGCATTCATATCATCCTGAAAGAGGTCTGTGGGCGTCTCTGGCATGGTCACCCTTTGCATATTTCTGGCGACCAGTTCTTGACTATCCAGTTGGCGCAACTTGTTGGCACGCATGGCTTTGACACTGGATTTGGCTATCTTGGTTGTCGGAAGGTCGGCACGAGATATCTTCGGCATCTGCGCGGTAGGCATGTCCGCGATGACCACGGTGCGCAACATATCGGTCGTGACGCTCAAGGTAACTTTCGCAAGTTGTTGCGTCGGTACGTCAGCAACGTGAAGCGACTCTATCGATGCTTTGGTGATGGCTTTGAGTTCTTGCGTTGGGGCCTCGATAATGGCCTTCAAGGTGTCGAATGAGGTATCTTTATCCTTCAATATGTGCAGGAGCAGGGGCAACATGAACGTTGCTTCGAGCATGGTCGCCGCCAGCCAGCCGATGCTCAGGCCATTCAGGCCACCGAGGCGTGCGCCAATTGCCGCGATCACCAGTTCCAGGATGCTGCCGATGGCGATTGGAATCATAGCGTTCACGATCTGGTCGCGAATACGGCGTACCGCGATATAGTGATTTTTGATGCTGAGTGGGAAGACTTCCAGCGCGAGAATACGCAGGACCCACGAGGCGTGTTCGGCGTAGCTGGGGCCATAAAGACGAAGAATGATGGGTGCTCCGAAGAAGAAGACGACGTTGGCCGCCACGCCGATCAGCAGAGAGAGTCCCATAGTCAGGCGCGCCTTCTGTGCCAGCGCACTGGCATCGGCTGCGTTCGCCGCGTGCAATACCGTGGTCAGCGAAGAGGCGATGGTGAAGAGGAAGGTCGCCATCATCGAGGCTACGTAGAACCACGCGACATCCTGTGGGTGCAGCATGATGGTGACCACCAGCGGCAACGCGCTGGGTGGTGCCAGCAGGATGAGGTTGAGAATATGATGCTGTACGGCTGCTGGCCCTAATTTTCGCATGAAGGACCAGTTGGGCAGATACTGTTTGAGCGAAAAGCCTTTTTTGGCAATAACGTAGATGATGACCGGGATCATCGAGATAATGTTGCCCAATGTCCAGGCATTGTAGATCGTCATGCCTGTTTTGTTGGCGACCCAGATGCTGGCTATCACCAGCACTACCAGCTTGGCGGTCGTGAAGAGTGCGTTACGCCAGAACTGTACGCCACCCTTCATAATGCCGATGAGACACTGATCGATCAGGAAGGTGATCGAGGTCATCAAGACGCCGACGGTGAAGAAGACGATGTTCTCAAAATTCAGTCCCAGTGGACCGAGGTTGGGGGAGATGTGGGGCGCGAGGAAGGCGAAAAGGCCTCCGATCACAATACTTGCGCCGCCCACAACGATCAGGCCTGCGCCAACCAGCGATAATTCTTTGCCTCGGTTGCGCGGCAACTCGGTGATCAGCAATGTGCCTAAGCCAAACATACAAAAGGTGTTGATCAGCGTCATCGCTGAAGTGGCCGCGGTAGCAATACCAACCTCGTCTGGTGTGAAGCGGTTTGCCGCTACCAACCAGAAGACAAAGCCCAGTCCGGACGTGCACAGCATAGTACCGACCAGTGATATGATGTTCGATATGATCGCGCTATTCTTTTTTATTAACTGTATAAGTATCGTAACCACGGTATCAAACCCTTCAGCTACTGTCCTTGCTATGCTATGCGAGGCAAACGCGTGGTTTGCCCTACGCGGACGGGGGGCAAACCACACGTTTGCCGTGTGCGGTAAATAAAGACCCCTTTGCTTTCTGTCTTTCTCTGCAATATCTATATGTTAGACAATCGTCAGTATATCTGTGGATATACATATTGCTCACGATTCCAGCCCAAAAGTCTTCCCTCGTGCTTTTTGGCTACCCAAAACGGGCTGCTACAAAATACAAGTGTACGATTGTTTTACATTACTGCTAGTAGTGTTGTGCTGTCAGTTTGTTTGTTGGGAGTATTGTTAATCGTCGGAGCGGGTCCCAGCATCTTTGTCTGGCGCGAAAAAAGCTTGCCGACGAGGTAACCGGCAGTAGTGACTGCTAATCCGCCGATGATGGCGGCTGCCTTTTGCCACCCTGATGTTTGTCCAGCAAGCAATGCCGTGGCGGCGTTGCGCAGGACGCCTTTGGGCAGTGTTTGGAATGTATAGGTGCTTTCAGCCGAGAGAGTATCTTTTGTGCCCACGAAACGGCTGACGAATGCTTTTGAAATGCCTTCCGCGTAACAGCGCGACCAGAAGTAGTGCCAGTTGGCGCGTCCACGTGGTACGCGATGCAGCACCCAGGCATCAGGCTGATAGCGGAACGTGTGCTGAGGCCAATACTGGCGAGCGCGAATGGATAGCTCGGTCTCTTCGCAGCCGACGGGACGCGTGCCGACACGTCCGATCTCGCTACGGAAGCCGCCCACTGTGGTAAACACTTCGCGTCGTACGCACATATTCGCCCCGATCGGATTGCGAATGTCCGCGGCTTTTTGCGGCATACCGATGTAGGTGCAACCCACCACCCAGTGAAATTCTTCGGGAAACCAGGCGGGTTCGGCTTCGAGCCACAATGGCGAGACCGAGCCACCGACTCCCAGTACCCGAGGATCGTGAAGTTCCGCGCTGACCAACTCCAACCAGCGTGGGTTGGCGATCGCATCATCATCGAGAAACGCGATCAGCGCGCCTGTTGCTACCGCGATACCGCTATTGCGTGCTTCTGATAGTCCTTGCTGTCCCCGATTGGCTGCAACGTGTACATGAGGAAATAGTTCCTGCACCCGCCGCTGCAAGTTTGCATTATGGTCGATGACCACGATAATCTCTTGCGGAACAAGCGTCTGGCGTTGTACCGACTCGATGGCGGTGACCAGATCAGGCCAGCGTTGCTCGGTATACGCGCATATGATGACAGAAATGCTTGCGTTCTTCGGTTCCACGTTCCTACCTTTTTCTGTGTAGAGATAATCTATTTGCATATGTGAATATTAAAGCGGCAGCTTTTCGGATGAAGGGGAAAGTTCCTGCAACGGTGCTTTGGGCGAGATAGCGGCGACACCAGTGGTTTCGCTGGCGATGCGCTGCACTGAGCCGGTAAAACGCTCTTTGAAGATCATTTTCAGCACGCGCCAGCCGTCACGGAAGGTATTCAAGTTGCTCTCGCCGAAAATGCGCTGATGTTCTATGCTAGCGACTTCCGCGATGGAGAAGTTGGCTTTGTGGATACGCAAGCTGAGTTGAGTTTCGACCTCAAAGCCGGTGCAATCGATTTCCACTTTATCCAGGCAGTAGCGCCAGAAGGCATTGTAGCCGTAGCAGAGATCGCTGAAGCGGCGTTGGAACAGAACATTCGCCAGGGTACACAGGGCCATGTTCCCGGCTCTGCGCAATAGGGAGATATCCAGGCTATCGCCACCGCTCAAGAAGCGTGAGCCTTTCGCGAAGTCGCTGCCATCGAGAAGAGCTTGCACGAAGCTGGGGATCTCGGCTGGATCGGTAGAACCATCGGCATCGATCATGACGACGATATCACCGGTGCAGGCGGCGAAACCGAGGCGCAAGGCGTCGCCTTTTCCTTTGCCCGTCTGATGAACCACGCGAATGGATGGAAGAAGTTGCTGTGCGACCTCGGCAGTGCCGTCTGTGGAGCGTCCATCGACGAGGATCACTTCACTTACCATGGGGGGTAAGTAGGGCAAGACGTAACACAGATTCTTGGCCTCGTTCCGGGCTGGAATCACAACACTAATTTTGAAATCTTCTGCTTGCTTTTGCATGAGTGCCATCCTACCTGTATCTGTTTTTATCAACCGAGAAAGGGGGTGAAGTGTTCACCTTCGCTTGCACTTGCTCGATCATAGGTTTGTCTTTTTGTTTTCGTTGTTGAAAGAATAATGGGCCCGGTTTCTTCAAATAGGAGAAACTCTATTCTTTCTTGTCGACGATCATTACGTTTCGATGTTTCTATTATATATGGCGTTCGATATATTTTTAATAAAATAGATATATAGTACTAGTTCAAGTGAGACTCTCGACTATTTTTGAGAGCCTCGGCGAGTTCATTCGATAATAAATTGATTTGGGTGGTGAGAATGCTGCGATGCGTGCCGGGCAAGTCGTAGTTTTCCTGCTCCAGCGACAAGCCTGGCTTTTTGACCCAGGCCTCTTTGACCATCGAGAGGTCCTCACTCCAGAAGAAGGTCAGTGCTCCCTGATAGAAGCCTGGGATGTACTTCTGGCTGATCCAACTAAAGATGGCGACAAAGTCGCGTTGCAAGGTTTTGACGGCAGGCAACAGTTTATTGAAGCCAGCATCTTCAGCAGTTAAAGTAGAAAAATCCTTTTTATCATCTTCCGATGGTTGTAGTTTTAATCGAACCAGTCGTAGAATATGGCGCAATCTCAGGAACACGTTCACTGTGCCTTTGTCTCCTAAGTGTGTCAGCCTGCCCAACTGCTCGACCATCTGATACATCAACTGGTTGGTGGTCATTGCCGATGCCAGAGCGGGATCGATCATACCGAGAAAATCGACCTCTTGCCCCACTTCGTGGAGTTGTTGCGCCATCTCATATGCCACCAGGGCTCCATTACAGTAGCCACCGAGTGAGTATGGTCCCTCTGGTTGCACCTCGCGAATAATCTTCAAGTACATTGAGGCCAGGTGTGGAATGGTTGGTAGAGGCTGTTTTTCGTCGTACTCGTACGGTGGTTCCAGGGCGTAAAAAGGTTGATCTTTGCCCATAGCCTCAGCGAGTTTGAAGCAGTAGAACGCGCCCCCTGTCGCGTCACCATGCAGGAAAAAGAAGGGTCTTTTCTTGCCGGTCGTCTGTATAGGTGTCAGGAGTGAACGTGCCGTGTAGCTGTTCTCATCAAGGATTTTCGCCAGATCCTCGATGGTTGGTTTCGCTAACAACGTGGGCAACAAAATTTTCTTGCCGAAAACCTGTTCAATGCGAATGACGAGTCGGGCGGCCAGCAGCGAATTGGCCCCGAGATTGAAAAAATTATCCTGAATGCCGATGCGTTCGGTATCAAGCAGTTCTTTCCATATGTTCAGGAGTTGAAGGTGGGTGATGCTGCTGGGTGCGACGAAGTGTCCTTCTTCTTTTTCCTGTTCCATGCCCGGCTGGGGCAGTGCGCGAAGATTTGTCTTCCCGTTGGGCATAAGTGGAATTTCGTCAAGGTAGACGAAGGCGCTGGGAATCATATAATCGGGAAGCGTTTCGTGCAAGGTTTCGCGCAGCATGTTAGACGAAGGTTTGTGCTCTTGATCTTTCGCGATCAGATAGGCCACCAGTCGTTTATTGCCTGGTGCATATTCACGCGCAACTACGAGCACTTCTTTAAACTCCTGTCGTTGTTTTAGTGCGGTTTCAACCTCGCCCAGTTCCACGCGAAAGCCATTGATCTTGATCTGGTGATCGACGCGGCCCAGGAACTCAATTGCACCGTCAGCTTTATAACGTGCCAGGTCACCGGTCTTGTACAATCGGACACTAGTACCCTGGTGAAAAGTACTAGTGATGAAGCGATCCGCCGTCAGGTCGGGGCGATTATGGTATCCGCTTGCCAGACCTGTGCCGCCGATATGAATTTCTCCTGGTACGCCAACCGGTACCGGGCGTCCGAGCGTATCGAGCAGGAAGATCTGTACATTGGCGATCGGTCGGCCAATGATACTGGGTGATGCCAGTTTCTGGCGTGGATAGTTGTAGACAGTGCTCCACACGGTGCCCTCGGTGGGTCCATACTCGTTGTAGAGCTCGATAGCGGGAAAGAGTGTATAGTGTTTTTCGATCAATTCGATGGGGCATGGCTCAGCGGCGACGAGCACCATACGCAGCGAGGAGAGTTTTTCTTGTGCGTCCTCCTGATCGATGAAGAGCGAATAGACTTTTGGCAGGCCCTGTAGATGGGAAACCTTGCGTGCTACGACGAGCCCTGTCAGGTAGTCGATATCGAGTTCTCCGACTTTTGGCAGTACTAATTCGCCTCCCTGGCAGAGCGTCCAGTAGGTGTTGGCGATGGCGCCATCGAACGCCATAGGTACGTCGAGCAGGTTGCTGATCACGCGCTCGGGATAGTAGGTGCAGCGAGCGTGGGTCGAGTTTACCAGGCTACGATGAGTGATCAGGACCCCTTTCGGATTGCCAGTCGAGCCGGAGGTATAGATCATGTAGGCCAGGTTGTCGGGTTTGACCTCGCTGGTCACGTTTTCAGCGCCCGTGTAGTCGACAGTATGCAGGTCCGTATCGATACAGAAGATGGGAGTGTGTTTGCCAGCCAGCAGTGGCGCGAGTTTTTCCCGCTCTTTGCTCACCGTTAGCAGGACCGGCACGTTTGCATCATTGAACATGAATTCGAGGCGTTCCTGTGGATAGGACGGGTCGGTGGGCACATAGGCGCCGCCAGCCTTTAGAATGCCGAGCATGCCGATAAAGAATTCGATGGAGCGTTCGATACATAATCCCACCAGCATGTCGGGTCCGATGCCCTGTTGTTGCAAGTAATGTGCCAGGCGATTGGCCTGCGTATTCAACTCAGCGTAGGTCATCAACGTCCCCTCGTAGCTAAGGGCGATCGCGTCAGGGGTTTGTCTGGTCTGCTCCTCGATAAGCTCGTGGATGCAGCGATCGGCGGGATAGTCCGCGACTGTATTGTTCCACTCGACCAGCATGCGTTGTTCTTCGGCCTCGGTCAACATGGGCAGGTCGCTGACCAGGCTGGTTGGTTCTGCGATCATGCCTGCCAGGAGTATCTGCCAATGCATGACCATAGTGCTGATGGTATCCGCGTCGAAGAGATCGCTGCGGTACTTCAACGTTCCAACGATGCCCTCTGTCTGGTCGGTCAGTTCCAGCGCGAGATCATGGACGATCACATCGTCCTCGATGGTTGTTTGTGTGGCCTCCCAGCCTGCCGCCAACGCAAACTTTTGCGATGTGAAGGCGAAGAATATTTGAAAGAGTTGATTTGGCTCTAATTTGTATGCTTGTTGCAGCGTTTTGACGATGCTGTCGAACGGAACGTCCTGGTGATCCTGTGCCAGGAGTACCCATTCCCGCATGTTGGCTAACAGCTCTTTGACATTGGGGTTGCCCGCGACATTCGTATGAACCATGAGCGTGTTGCTCAGGTTGCCAACGATCTGTTCGCTGCCCGGCAGTGTTCTGCCCGCGCTATTTGTGCCGATGAGTAACTCGTCCTGCCCGGTGTAGCGTTGCAGGAAGAGTGAGAAAGCGGTCAGCAGCAGCATAGAAGGCGTAATATGTTCCTGGCTACTGCGTGCTTTGATGGAGTCGCTGAGTGCCTGTGACAGTGAAAATGTATAGGTCTTACGGGGGTAGGTTTTGTTTGTAGTGGATGACTGCGCCGGGCGTGGGTAGTCGGTTGGGAGATCTAACGACTCGAAGGCGTTGGCGGCCTGTTCTTGCCAGAAAGCCATCTGTTGAGCGAACGCGCTGCCCTGCATCCATTCCTGCTGCCAGGCCGCGAAGTCGCCGAATTGGAAGGGGATAGCGGGCAATACGGCGGTTTGGCCGCGGCTGTCCGCCTCGTACAATGAGACGAGTTCAGACACGAGCAGGCGCATGGACCACTCGTCGCAGATGATGCGATGAGCAACGAGCCGAATCTCATACTCTTCGTAGTCCGTTTGTCGCAGGCTGACGCGTAGCAGGGGGCCGTGCTCCAGCGAAAAGGGCTGCGCCTCATGAGTGAGGGGCTGTGTTGCATTTCTATGTAACGATGTAATGGGGATGACCATCGCGGGCGCGACCACCTGTGTCAACGTGTGGCTGTCGTGCATGGCGAACGTCGTGCGCAGTGCTTCGTGTCGCTGCACTAATGCATGCAGGCTGCGTTGCAGTTTTTCGGCATCTATATATTTATGCGCCTTGATGGCAATGGAAATAGAGGATGTGGTTTCTGAACCGTGCAGCTGGTCGATGAACCACAGCCCTTGCTGGCCTAATGTAGCGGGCAGTAGCACGGTGCCGTCGGGTTGCTGCTGGCGCGGGAACGTGCGTAGCAACGCCTGTTGTTCTGCTTTTTCGATGCGTTTGCGTGTGACCAAGGCGGCCAGTTGCGCGATAGTTGGTGCGCTCGTGAAGTCGTTAGCCGAGATAGCGACACGAGTAATGAAAGCGAGGTGAGAGGAGATTTCGCTGGCCTGTGACAGCGTTCCGCCGAGCGCGAAAAAGTCATCATGCATGCCGATGTGTTGTTTGCCGAGCTGCTGTGACCAGAGCGCGATAATCAACACTTCAAGTTCATTGCGTGGTGTTACAGAGCTTTTCCAAAAATCGGATATCACAGTAGAGAATGAAGTTGTTTCTAGCATAATAATGAGTTCCTCTTTTAAAAACACATCCTCAGATGGCTAATTTCTTTTTCTTTCGTCCTGTAAACGCTTGCTCATACCATTATTGGAGAATTAAGAGCGGATACATCTTTGATAGTTTTTTATCAGCGAGCTTGAGCAAGCGATAATTGTATCTGTGAAACATCCTATTGTACTTATCGGACAGAGATGAAAATGCCTGTGGATAAAAGAATATTCCGCAGTGTGAAATGAGTATGCCAATGTTAACAGCGACAAGCCAGGGATTTTGACGAATTGGTAAGGCGTTTTTTTTATCTATCGGCATCAACTACCAATACAGAAACCACAACGATAACCAAGGTCTTATAGTAGACTAACGAAAAAAAAGCATTTGTAGATCATATAGGCCGCGATAGTATAAAGTTATGTTGGTTTTAATAGATTGTCATAAAGGTTCATAAGCATAAGAACATACGTATGACGGTCACCGACCAGTTACTGGATAGTAGATAGTTTTTTTCGCTTGCTCCTTCTTTATTGTATCCTCAAAACTGGCAAAATGCAGTGAAATAGCTCTCAAAAAGCACGCAAATAGTTTGAAAAACCAGAAAGTATTTCATTCTATAGATTAAGCTATAACACCGCCTTCTGTCCAATTTCATAGTACTTCTACAGCCTGCGACCTTGCTAGCAGCCCAATTTTTACGTTTGCACTGTTTTCTCTATACGGCTGAGCAATAGGAAGCGGTACATACTATGTACGTCTTTCCTAGGCTATTTGTCTCGTTTCCTCCTTCTTCTTAACAATTTGTTCATACGTGCTTTACAATGAAATGAGAGCAAAGCTTGCTCGATTGAATGTAAGCAGAAGAAAGCGACTTGATGGTGCGTTGTAACAAAATTTATTTTTCTTTCTTTTTGTGCTGTATTTGTTTCTCTCTTCTTTCTTCTTGTGCTGCTTCACATGGCATGGATGCTTCCTCTAGCGGCTCTCTTTCCGAGCAGGATGAGAGGTCGAGTGTGAACAGTCTGTGCATTCCTGACAGCACACAGGGAAATACACGACATGCGGTGCAGGTGACCATTCTGCCGCGCTGCACGATTGCTACCAGCAAATTTTCGACTGGCATGACGTACAGCGATGCTTCTCTGGATGCTGGAGGAGCGGGCGATGCCACGGCTATTTACAATGCCGATGCTTTAATCGCGGGCAGTATGGATTTGCAGAACACGCATATCATGGGTTGGGGTATGCCTGATCCCTGGCCCGATCCTTCGACGCCGGGTCCCACGGACTGGACGGCGCTCGATGGCCGAATGCAATCGATTGTCGCGCTGGGGGGAACGCCGGTGATTACGCTGGACGAAGCACCCTGGTGGATGAAGGGGCAGTTGCAGGCGGATGGCAGCACAAAGCTGCTCACGGCTGACGATGAGTGGAACGGCACGTTGCCCTATAGTTCACGTATTCTCGACGACAAGATGTCCTCCTGGTTGCAACTGGTGCAGGCAGTGGCCCAACGGTACATGGTTGCGCCTTATAATGTGCGCTATTTCCAGGTCTGGAACGAGCTGAAGGGGTACTATGATCCGGCGAAGAACGATTGGGATATGGATACGTCGGCGGGTGATCCGGCGCAAGCGGTGGCGCGCCACGGTTACACGTACATGTACAATCAGGTCTACAAGGTGTTGATGCGGACAGCGACCGCGCTCGGTATTCCAGGCGGGAGTATTATGGTAGGAGGACCGTATGTTTTTCTCGATCACTGGGAGAAGCCGTCGCAGGAGAGCAATCCCTCGAAACTCGTCGAGCCATATGGTACTATCGATCAACGTGACCTGGATGTTGTACAATATTGGTTGCAGCATAAAATAGGAGCTGGATTTATCACACTCGATAGCTCGACCGAGAATCGCGGCACGGGACGTGTCATCCCCGATCCTTTCACCGCTTCAGACATCTACGCCGATATGGTGACCTGGGTGCGTTCGCTCGATAACACCAAGTATCCTGGCGCGGCGACGCTGTCCATCTGGTTCGCGGAGTGGTATGCGTCGCCCCACATGGATAACACGAGCGCCGATTACGATGATGCCGTCAAGGCGTATGCGATGATCAAATTTCTGGAAGCGGGCGGCTCGACCGCGCTGATCTGGAGCACCAGCGGTGATAACTGGGCTGATAAAGGTGTGTGGACCTCGACCCAGTATGTTGGCGGTGGTCAACCCCAACCCTGGTACTATACGCTGAAGGCCTTCAAGGACGATTTCGCGCCGGGGACCAAAATTGTGAAAAGCATCGTATCTGCTCCCACGCAGCTTGAGGCCATGGCTTCCGCGCAGCAGGTCATGCTGGTGAACAAGACTGCGCAGGCGTTGACGGTGAGTATAAATGGAAAAATCGAGTCTCTGAATCCGTATGCGGTACGTATAGTTAATTATGCGTCAAAATAGTAGAAATCTGCGTTCTAATGAGGTAGAATGGAATAAAGAGCAGCATTGCCGTGTTTTCGTAAGTGGCGATAGCCTGGCCTGAAGTTCCTCGATTATTTTCCTCTTAACGCTGGTAAGGGCGGATGACTGTGTGATGATGAGAGGGTACAGCATACTAAAAAGTACTATTGTTTCGTATACTAGTCATAAAATGTTCTTACTGCTACGTTAGAACTTGACAAGTAAAGCTTTTTGTCTCTAGCAGTGGAGGGTCATGGAGACCCTGTTGCTGCGTCCATATTTTCATTATTTCGCCTTATTATTCTTGAATTAAAGCTAGCTTTACTTCATTGGCGATAGCATTCATTTATAATAGCCTGATAGCTATATTCAAAAGGAGCATTTCTGATGCTGACATATCTCGAAGAACAGCAGCAAGATAGAAAACAAACATCATCTGTTATGACTCATGATTATACTATTCCTAGTGATGCTGACGAGCTAGAGTTCGAGCAGGATGTGGACTTTGTCCAGGATCATGCGATGGCATTTCCTATGGAGAGAGAGAAAACGAGTACGACACAGTCACACAATCGGCGGTCCCATAATCAGACTACGGATGACGAGCCGATGACGATGGGTCCAGGGGTCGGCATGCCGAACGATGATGCCGAAGAAAGCCAGGAGCTGATGGAAATTTTACCGGAGGATGCGGAGTCCCTTGTAGATCCTTTAATTGAAGTTTCGCTCTCAGCTCTCGAAGAGGTCGGCACCGACGATTCCGTCAATATGTATCTGCGCGAGATCGGGCGGGTTCCGTTGTTGAACGCTGAGGAGGAAGTACGCCTGGCGCAGATGATGGAGCGTGGGAAAGAGGAATTGGCGCGCGCCGAGCTGCTCAATGTCGTGCCCGATCGTCAGATCATGAGAGATAGTAAAGAGGCGCAGCGGCGCCTGATCGAGGCCAACCTGCGGCTGGTCGTGAGTATCGCGAAAAAGTATAACGGTCGTGGTCTGAACTTGCTCGACCTGATTCAAGAGGGGAACACCGGCTTGATGTGGGCGGTCGAGAAGTTCGACTACACACGTGGCTACAAATTCAGCACCTACGCGACGTGGTGGATTCGCCAGTCGATCACGCGTGCGATCGCCAACCAGGCGCGCACGATTCGCCTTCCTGTGCACCTGGGCGAGGCCATCAATCGCATGATCAAGGTCAGCCGCCGCCTGGTGCAAGATCTGGGTCGCGAGCCGACCAACGAGGAGATCGCGGAGCAAATGGGCATGAGCGTGGAGAAGGTACGCGAGATCATGCGCGTCCGTTCGGAGCCGATCAGTTTGGAGACGCCTATCGGTGACGATGGCGAGAGTTCGCTAGGTGATTTCGTGGAAGATCCGACCGAACTGGCCCCGACCGATATCGCGGATCGACACCTGCTGCGCGAGCAGATCGAGGTTGCTCTGGCTGACCTGACGGAACGCGAGCGTAAGGTGATTCAGTTGCGCTATGGTCTGGTGGATGGTCGCAGCCGCACGTTGGAAGAGGTCGGGCGGGCCTTCGCGGTCACGCGTGAGCGTGCGCGCCAGATCGAGTCTAAGGCGTTACGTAAGTTGCGCCAGCCCAGCCGTAGTCGTCGTTTGAAGGATTACCTGGATTAGTGTTTTGATGCGCGGGTGAATACATACATCAAGATATCGGCAGGCAAGGGACGTAGATGCGATAATGCACGTGAACAAAGTATTGCCGAGAATGGATCACCCCTTGATTCATCA
>CAZZWK010000070.1:15686-38651 GCA_964657925.1 uncultured Dictyobacter sp. | reverse complement strand
CGCTGGGCAACATCAACGGTCGGCAGGAGCAAGCGGGCATCAACAACCCCTGGAGGTTCGCAGGCGGTTTCTACGACAGCGCCACCGGCCTGCTCAAGTACGGCATCCGCTACTACGATCCGACCATTGGCCGGTGGACGCAACGTGCACCCATTGGGGGCAGTTTGCAGGAGACCTTGAAGGGGAATCCGTATGTGTATGCCGATAATGATGCTGTTAATGTAGTTGATCCTGGTGGGAAAGGTACATGTGAAGATACTATCATAGTGGCTTTAGTTGCTATCGCATCCCTTGTTGCTCTTAATAGCATGGGGAGATCCACTTGCTGCGGCAGGGCGTAGAGTTCTTGCAAGGCCAGCAGAGGCATGCGAGAGCGCAAAGGAGCCTGCACGACATGCAGATGGTTCTTGCTTTCGTCGAGCACCAATTCCACCTCCCAGCCCCTGTGGTAGCGCACGCACAGACCCAGGTCAGAGGAGGCTACCGGATCAAGCAAGGTGGTGACGAGCCGATGCAGACAGCGCACGCGGGCATTGTTGCTCTCGCGGCCCGAATGCAGATTCGAAGGTGTGACCTGTCCCAGATCCTCAGCGATCTCGTTCTTGATCCAGTACTCGATGACCTGCACCTGCAACAGGTCCTGCGTACAGCTTCCCGAGGCAGCAGGCACGGTGGTCAGATAGCTGTGATCATCGAGCACCTGTTCGCGATGAGGGAACGCGCCCAGGCCAGACGAGCGAGCATCTGGCTGCCACATTTAAATGGTATTGTTCCCTTGTGGGCGCGCCGTACCTCGCTGAACAAGCCCCTCTCCTATGATTCCTTGTATGCACCAATCAGCATTTTGAAGAATGACTAACTCACTGGTGGCAACACGGGCAACGCGAATCCCCAGTTCAGCACCTTTGTTACATCGCCGTCGCGCTGCGCCTCACCTGGCTCGCCCAGTACCGCGCCAATCAGATGGTGATGGTTGCGCGTGGCCGAAAAGACCAGGCAATAGCCCGCCGCGTCCGTGTGACCGGTCTTGATACCGGTCATCCCGCTATATGTTCCCAGCAAGGTATTCGTCGTATCCCAATTGTAGGTATGCAACGCGGTCGTGACCGTGTAGTGCTGTGTGTCCACGATCTGCGCGAAAAGCGGCACGTTCATCGCGTACTCGGACAACTGCACGAGGTCGTGCGCGGTCGTATAGTGATTTTGATCCCCATATCCATTCAAACCGTCGGGATCGTCATAATGCGTTTGAAAAAGCTGATGCCGGTACGCGAAAAGATTCATCCTCTGCACAAAGGCAGCGCGTGAACCATTGCCCAGCACGTCCGCGATAGCATAGGCCGCATCGTCCCCCGACGGCACCAGCAGCGCGTACAGCATATCCCTGAGTGACAATGTATCTCCAACCACCAGACCCGCCCCGCTACCATCGTCCAGCAACCGATCGACTGCGTCCTGCGTGACTGGAATAGTTTGATTGGGGTTCGCCGTTTGTATCGCTACCAGCGCGGTCATGATCTTGGTCGTGCTCGCCATCGGTAGCGGCTCTTCCCCATTCACATCCATCAACACATCGCCGCTATCTTCATCCAGTAGATACACCGCCTTCGCATCCGTCTGTGGCAAAGGGCCGCGCATAGTGAGCACAGGTGCGAGCGTCGGCAACGGTGTCGGTGTCAACAGGCGCGGTCTCATGGTTAGTGTAACAGATATAGCCCGGCTGGAAGGGAAAATCGTTCCGCGCAGAGACGGCAACGCCACAATGGGTGCCGCGACTAAAATACAAAGCGCCAATAACACAAAGCAGAGCACAACAACAGAACGTCGCATACGCAACTCTATTCATCATTGAAACTACTATAAAACGTACGGGCAAACGCATGGCGGAGATGCTCCCAGCATCTCTTGCTCTACGCGCGTTTGGGCATCGGTCCGCGTAGGGCAAACCACGCGTTTGCCCTACGCGCCTTTGCCCTATCCTAACGCGTGCGTCCACTGCGTATGATAATCGCTAGCCTGCTGGAACGTATCGGCGATACGCAGTATCGCATCCTCTTTATAGGCATTTCCCAGCAACTGCAATCCAACCGGCAGGCCCTCGCTGAATCCACCTGGAATCGAGACACCGCAGATGCCAGCCAGGTTGGCTGGAATAGTGAACACATCCTGCAAGTACATCTGATAAGGTTCGGAAATCTCGCCCAGTTTGAATGCCACTGTCGGCGAAGCCGGACTGACCAGCGCGTCGAAATGCTCGAAGGCCCGATCGAAGTCCTGTTTGATCAACGTGCGCACCTTCTCCGCCTGCTTGTAATAAGCATCGTAATATCCGGCGGACAGCACATACGCACCCAGCATGATACGCCGTTTGACCTCCGCCCCGAAACCGTACTCGCGCGTCTTCTCCATCGCCTCCCACATATTTCCCGTATCGCGATACGAGTAGCCGTATTTGACACCGTCGTAGCGTGCCAGGTTCGAGCTTGCCTCGGCGGGCGCGATAATATAGTATGCGGAAACGCCGTACTTGGTATGTGGTAGCGAGACAGGGCTTACTTCCGCGCCCAACGAGCGCAACAACTCGATGTTTTTCTGTACCGCGCTGACCACGCCCGCTTGCGTGCCCTCGACCCAGTATTCGTCCGGCACACCAATACGTAGACCTTTGATGTCTCCGTTGAGCGCCTGGTTATAATCCGGCACCTCGACCGGCCCGCTGGTGGAATCTAACTGGTCATAGCCCGCGATAGCTTGCAGCAGCAGCGCCGCGTCACGCGCATCGCGCGCGAACGGTCCGATCTGGTCCAGCGAGGAGGCGAACGCGACCAGTCCGAAGCGCGAGACACGTCCATAGGTTGGTTTAATGCCCACCACATTACACAGTGATGCTGGCTGCCGAATCGATCCACCCGTATCACTGCCGTATGCTCCCATCGCCATGCCAGCCGCTACCGCCGCCGCCGAACCACCACTACTCCCACCCGGCGCTCGCTCTAAATCCCACGGGTTGTGTGTTGGGAAGAAAGCCGAATGCTCGGTCGATGAGCCCATCGCGAACTCATCCATGTTTGTTTTACCCACCATAACGATGCCCGCGGCGTTGAGTCGTTTCATCACCGTCGCGTTATAGGGCGGCTTGAAATTCTCCAGCATGCGCGAGCCACAGGTAGTAAGAATGTCCTTCGTACAGATGACATCTTTGATCGCGATAGGGATACCGGTGAGGGGGTGCACGTTCTCACCGCTGGCGAAACGGGCGTCGGCTTCTTTCGCCTGTTGTAGCGCCAATTCATCGGTGATCAGCGTGAAAGCTTTGACCTGTGCTTCTACCGCGCGCATGCGATCTAGGTGTGCCTGCGTCAATTCAACGGAGGATATCTTGCGTTCGCGTAGCAGGGTTGCCGCCTCGTGAATACTCAGTTTGTACAGTTCTGTCGCCGTCTCTGTCATCGTCTACTCATCCTCCAATATCGCGTTCACCTTCAGATAGTTATCGTCCTGCTCCGGCGCGTTCGCGAGTATGACCTCGGGTGGATAGGATGGTTGCGGGATATCTTCTCGCATCACATTGCTCTGGCGTGACGCGTGCGCGGTCGGCGGTACACCACTCACATCGACCTCTTGTAGAATATGGATGTTTTCCAGAATAACGGAAAGCTGCGATCCAAAAGTCGTAATCTCGTCCTCGCTCAGACCCAACTTCGCCAACCTGGCAACGTTCAATACCGTCTCACGATCAATCATGGTCATCCCCTCTTCATAAATCTATCTCACCAGCGGACATGAAAACCGCTGATATGCTCCGTGCGCTCTCTCCACGTCGTGTCCACTCTCTCAACCTCCGCTGCTGATGGTCCTTGTTGCAGGTGCAGCAGCAGTCGTTCGAGTGCTGTACGGTCTCCTTGCGCGACGACTTCGACATCTCCATTGCTCTCGTTACGCGCGTAGCCATGCAAGCCCAACGCCTGGGCTTTATGCACGACAAAATAGCGAAAACCAACCCCCTGCACACGTCCATGCACCACGGCGTGCAGCTCTATCTGCTCTGCATGCTGTGCTGCGTTTTCGTTCTGTTCCATGCCCTCCATAATAGCATAGACTCGCCCTTCAGAATAGCCCTCTTTTCCTGCCTCAATAAAGAATAGGCTAGTGGACGATAGGGCTATTTTTGTCGTATAGTCTTGTGTTGAGGATATCAAATTCTTTGTCGTCAACGTTTTACCAATGAGAATGGTCACCGCCAGTACACGCGAGCATATTCGCGCGTGAAAGAGCTTGTGTCTACTTTATCCAGGTGCTACCATAGAGTACATCATAAAAAAAGTGTATCTCTCTTGGTGCATCTTGTGATAAACCCTGATACACCTTTGAGTATAAAGACGGTGCCATAAAGCCTTCTCAATTGCGATTTTCCATGTTTCTGATTTCCAGGTCGCTACCCAAAATCCCAAACCGACCTTGTGGGAGAATAGAATGCAGTCAGTACAAGATTTAGCCACTGCTGTCCAACGTGTTATTGACAATGTCGAGCGTGTCATCGTGGGCAAAGCGGAGCCCGTTACCTTCAGCTTGATCGCGGTCATCTGCCATGGTCATGTGCTGATCGAGGACGTTCCCGGCGTTGGGAAAACAGTGCTCACCAAAGCCATTGCTCGCTCCATTGGTTGCACCTTCAAACGTATCCAATTTACCCCTGATCTGTTGCCCAGCGATGTCACCGGTGTCTCGATCTACAACCAGAAGTCCGAAACGTTCGAGTTCCGCCCCGGTCCAGTGATGGCGCAGATCGTGCTCGCCGACGAGGTCAATCGCGCCACTCCCAAGACGCAGTCCGCGTTGCTTGAGGCGATGGAAGAGGCCCAGGTAACGGTCGATGGTACAACCTATCGCCTCCCCGACCCATTTATGGTCATGGCGACGCAAAATCCCATCGAGTACGAGGGCACCTTCCCGTTGCCAGAAGCCCAGCTCGACCGCTTCATGATGACCATCAAACTCGGTTATCCACAGCCAGGCGACGAGATCAACATCCTCGATAGCCAGCAACACCACCACCCGCTTGATGATCTCGCCCAGATTATGACAGCGGAAGAACTGATCGAGATCCAGCATCAGGTGCGCGATGTCCATGTCGCCCCCTCTATTCGCGAATATATCGTGAGTATCGCCAATGCCACACGCAGCCATCAACAAATCTATCTGGGTGTCAGTCCTCGTGGCTCGCTGGCCCTCTTTCGCGCCTCGCAGGCGCTGGCCGCTATCCGCGGTCGTGGCTATGTGATTCCCGATGATGTCAAACTCCTGGTCAACGCCACCCTGGCCCACCGCATCATTGTAACTCCTGCCGCGCGCGTTCGTTCTATCACATCCATATCTCTGCTGGAGGAAATCTTGCAATCGATTCCAGTGCCCGACGCGTGGGTCGGTAGCGGAAAGGGGCGGTAAAGCAATGCGACCCTGGGTAGTAATTGTACTGGTTGTCGTATTGGCGTTTTTCGCGGTCAGTAGCGCCTGGCACGTGCTCTACGTTCTCACTTACGTGTTGCTGATCCTCTTCTTGCTCTCGTGGCTCTGGACTCGTTATAGTCTGCGCAAACTCGTCTTTCACCGCACCCTTTCCAATGGTCGTATCCAGGTCGGCGAAATCTTCGAGGAACGCTTGATGCTGGACAACCTCAGTTTTATGCCCAAACTCTGGGTCCAGGTCGCCGATGGTTCCAACCTGCCTAATCACCGCGCGGGCTATGTCGCCAGTATGGGAGGAAGAAAACGCGTGATGTGGCGGGCGCGTAGCACCTGCAAGCAGCGTGGTCGCTTCCAACTTGGCCCCGTGACTGCTACCAGTGGCGACCCCTTCGGTCTGTTTCGTCGCCAGGTGATGCTGACAAAATCGCAAGAACTGCTGGTACTGCCACGTGTCTACCCACTCTCGCATTTCTTGCTCTTCACCGGTGGCCTGCCCGGTCGTGGCAGATACTCCATGCGCGCGCTCCAGACGACGACGAACGCTACCAGTATTCGTGAATATACCAATGGTGATGCTTTCAGCCGTATCCACTGGCGTTCTAGCGCGCATTTCAACAAGTTGATGGTCAAAGAGTTCGACCTCGATCCCGCCGTTGATGTCTGGCTCTTCCTGGACCTACAGGCTTCGGTGCAGGCAGGTTCCGGCGAGGAATCGACCGAGGAGTACGCGGTAACCATCGCGGCCTCTATCGCGACCTACCTGTTGCGTCAAGATCTCTCGTTGGGTATCGTTGTTAATGGTGAGAAACGCGAAATCCTCTCCGCCGATCGCGGCGAGCGCCAGGTCGAGCGCGTGCTCGAATTGCTGGCCGTGGTAACTGCTGGCGCTGGACCGGATTTAAGCGAAGCGCTCGCCTTCGACGCGTTCCACGTGGGACGCAATATGGTCGCCATCGCGATCACCCCCTCCAACGCGTCCGATTGGCATGAAGGCCTGCGACACTTGCAGAGGCGCGGTGTCCAGGTCGCGGTGATAGGGTTAGATGCCGCCTCCTTTCTTGATCAATCTTTGCAAATACACCCGCATGACGATTCCCTGTCCCTACTCGAAGGTGCTGGCGTATCCGTCATTCGTGTCAGATGCGGCGAACCACTTGCCCAGGTCCTGGAACAAGAGCAGGGTTCCGGCGCTCATGCTCCCGCTCTGTAATCAGCACATGCCCATCAATGGAGGTTTTCCAGAATGAGTGATGGATCGTTTGAACGTTTATCACATCTCATTTCACAGCCACCCAAACAAACCTATAGGGGAAACTATCAGGATGGCAAATCGCTTGCATGGCGTTTTTCTCTCTCCGAAGGCTGGTTCTCGCTTTTCTTGCTCGTTGTCATGGTCTATTGCTCTATCTGGAGCATTCAAGCGGCTGGCTGGGTCGATCATCTGAGTATCCTGACCTTCACGACCATCATTGGCTTGCTGCTTGGCGTTCTGGTCGCGAAGCAACATCTCTTGCCGCGTCTGCTCTCACATACGCTGGCGCTTGTTTTCGCTCTGTTCCTGGCTCTCTGGCAGGCAAGTGTCGCGTTCTACCAGGGCAATATGGCCGCGGATCTACAGAGTCTACATAGCTGGCTGCTTCTCATTCTGAGAGGCGGCTACAGCAACGATGATTCTATTTTCCTCTTCTTTATTATCGCGCTGACCTTCCTGCTGGCATATGCAAGTGCCTGGTTGCTCTACCGCACACGCATACCCTGGCTCGTGGTGGTCTTGAACGCGGTTGTTCTGCTCATCAACCTCAACTATGTGACCAATGATCTGATCATCTTCTTGATCATTTTCCTGCTCGCTTCTCTCCTGCTGCTCTTGCGCTTCAATCTGTACGAATCGGTACAGCGCTGGCATCGCCAGGGATTGCGCTACTCGGATGGCCTGGGATGGGACGTGATGCAGACCGGAACCTTGCTTTCCATCGGTATCCTGATCTTTTCCTGGATCTTGCCCGCCTCTTACATCGACCCCAACGTCTCGCAACTCTGGACCTCGAAAACGAGCCCGATCGTACAATTAGAGGATACCTGGAACCGTATCTTCTCGATCAATGGCGGCGCGATTGCCGCCAACCATGGCAATTTCCAGAATACCCTGGCGCTGGGCGGCAATCCTAACCTGACGCAAGAGATCGTCTTTCGTGTCAATATGAATAACAGCAATCCGCAGTATCTCGGTCTCATCAGCTACGATACCTACACTACCTATCGCGGCTGGCTCATCGAGCATACCCTGCCCACCACGACGCATGTCGCTGCGAACACTCCCAACGCGGCCACCGGTCTGGATACTCTCGATGAGAATCAAACGATCACTATTGTCAATCCTCCCGGCGATCAAAACAACTATCTGGTGGGCGCGTCCGAGATTACATCGATGTCCGTGTCCGCTAATCTGCTCGCGGAAGACAGCGGAACGATCGCCTGGATCGGCGACAGCTCTAGCCTGACCGCGGGATCGCACTATACCGTGACCTCGGCGGTCTCTTCGGCTGATGTCGCGACCCTCCAATCAGTACCCTTTCCCTCCAACTCGCCCACTTTTAATCCCACCGCGAACCCGAACTCGCTGCCGCCGGTGAACTACTTTGATCCACAGGTTTTGAAAGATTACAATCAACTCCCTTCCGATCTTGATCCACGCATTCACAAGCTGGCTTTACAGATCGTGAATGACGCCCACGCAAAGACAATGTATGACGAGTCGGTGGCGATTGAGTCCTACTTGCGCTCCCACTATCAGTACAGCACGAATATCCACCCAAAGTCGGGCGAAGATCCTGTGGCCTGGTTCCTTTTCGACAATCCCGCCAAAGACGGCTTCTGCAACTATTATTCGTCTGCCATGACGCTGATGATGCGCTCGCTCGGCATTCCAACACGCGTGGTCGCTGGCTACACCTACGGCCATTATGATAATAAACAATTCGTGGTGCGTGGCACCGACGCCCATAGTTGGGTCCAGGTCTACTTCGCTGGCTATGGCTGGATCAACTTCGAGCCATCGGCCAGTTTCAAGACGTTTAATCGTCCCACGCCATCCTCGCTATCGTCTAGTGGCGCCACCATCCCTATTAATCCGAGTGGCTCGCAATCCGTTTCCGGCTCGAATGCCAAAAAAAATCGCCCCATAAATGAGCCAGGGAATTCTGCAGGCAGTTCAGCCAACAACCAGGGGCAGAGTGCTTTCGATCAAAGCTTTTTCTCTATCCTTGGTGGCATTATTCTCCTGCTTCTTCTCTGTGCCATCGTGTTCGAGTTGTGGTGGCGCAGGCTTTTCCGCCATCATAGCCTGGCGACGCAACTCTACGGACGTATCGCTGTATTGGCGAACTGGGCTGGCCTGCGTGTCGACCCCTCACAAACGCCATACGAATATATTCGCACCGTGTCCCTCTCCGCCCTGCCCGCCGAAACCGATGTGCGCGCCTTAGAAAAGATCGGCGATATCTACGTGCGTGAGCGCTGGGCCGATCCTGCTAGCACGGACAATCCTGTGCACACAGGCGAGGTCAAGGAACTGCCTGTACTGTGGCAAAAAGTACGTCCACATCTCTTCCTCTATGTGCTGCGCCACCCATCGTTCTTACGTATCATCCCGCGTTCTTTACAGCGCATGACGACCAATCTACGCGCGCGCCGCAAAAAACAGGACATGCTGCATGAGGGCCCGTAATTTTTTTGCCGCTTGACCATTTTGCTCCTCTTGCGTACACTGTACAGTGCGATCTTTAACACTGATAGAAAGACTCGCACTGTCCTTGTTTTCGCAATGCGCATTTCGCAGAGTTTATACGAGATCTCTGCTATCTTCATAAGGAGGCTTCTTTGACAAACGACCATACAACACCCGACAACGCGGTGGCCCAGACAATTCCGTCCCACAATGGACTCGGCTCGGAACAATCCATCGCGCGTCTGGTCTCACCCTCTATTCGCTCCGTCGACATCCCAGGCGTTGCGCCAGTCAAGTTGCAAACATTGGATATCGCGCGTCACGTCGCGATCGCTCCCGATGACAAACATTATGTGGTGGCAACCTTCGACGATGTCCATATGGGACGTGGCTACGTGACCGCCATTTTCCCACAGCAAAATGGCTATCTCACCCTTGTCCGTCTCCCTCTGCACCAGTTCGTTTCAGCTGATCCTGAAGAGGCTCTGGAGCGCCATATCGCGGTGGTTCAGGCCATTCAAGCCGGACAATTCAATCAATATGTGAAGGCACAAACTCAGGCATAATTCTTGCTAGCGCCCTTGCATCTCTCTTGACAGACCTGTTTCTATTCCGTATACTCAAAGTGTACGAAATTGGTAATCGCTTTATGTTGCGCTCGGTGCGTAACACCATCGTTTTTAAGCATGGAGTTCTCAGTTCGCGTAAAGAGAAAAATACGCGTCGCTGATACATCGCTCTCGCGGAGCAAAATCTCGCAATCTTCAGAAAGGAGATGGCTAGTATGGATAATGCAAGTACCAGAATGACCTTGTGGCTCGCTGGCGCGCTCAATAGTTGCGCGCAGCCGCTGCATGTCCTTCGCCATGCCACGCCCATCTCTGACCAGTTTGTGAATCCGCGCATGCGCAATGGTGCTATCGGCACTCGCTTTGTGCCTCTCATCGCCGATGTTTTCGGCGCTAATGGCTTCAGTGTGCCCATTTGGAGGGAAAGACCGCCTGATCTTCTCGTGTAAACGAGAAATTCAAACCTCCCGACCGTGGGCACTGGTGAAGACGAGCTTCCAGGCCCACGGTTTTTTTATGATCTTTTTTATACCGCTCGTACCTACTTGTTTAAAGGAGCATACTCTTGGCTACCACCGACCTTATGTCAGCGTCTCTGCTGAAAAACATGGAAATTGATACAACAAAAGATGCTGTGGTCATCGACGATGTCTCCAAGGTGTTCAAAAAGAGTCGCCCGTTGTTCTCCTGGTCCCGCAAGGCGCGGGAGAAACGCGCGCAGTCAACCACCCTGGTCGCGGTCGATCACGTCAGCGTGACCGTAAAAAGACGCGAGATTTTTGGTATCCTTGGTGCCAATGGTTCGGGCAAATCCACCTTGATTCGCATGATCTCGACACTGCTCATCCCCGATACCGGCACGGTCTCGGTCTTCGGCTACGATGTGGTCAAAGATGCGGGCGCGGTCCAACGCCTGATCAACCGCGTCAGTGTGGAGGCTTCGTTCTTCAAAAAGCTCTCCCCTATGGAGAATCTGATCTACGCCGCGCGCCTCTACAATATGCCCGGCAATTTCGCCCGCGCCCGCATCCGCGAGATCCTGCTGCGCCTGGGCATCAAAAGCGAGCGTATCACGTCACCGCTAGAGGATATGTCGCGCGGCATGCAGCAAAAAGTCGCCATCGCGCGCGCTTTTCTGACTTCGCCCGTGGTGCTGCTCTTGGATGAGCCGACCACCGGACTCGACCCTCGTTCGAAGATTGATGTGCAGAGTTTTGTCCACGAGTTGCGCGACAAGCACGACGCGACCATCCTGATCACCACCCATGATATGGACGAGGCCGAGGAGCTTTGTGATCGCGTCTCCATCATCGATAAGGGCAAGATCGTGGCCCTCGGCGAGACTAAAGAGCTGAAACAGCGCGTCGCCAATCTGATGGGACGCTCCGAACCGGTGTCCATGAATGAAGTTTTTATGCACTACACTGCCTCGCACCTGATCACGGAAGAAGATGTCAAACGCTACGGCAGTTGGGACAAAGCCTTCGAAGCGCTGGAAGCGCAACGCGAAGAGGAAGAATAGGGAGATCACTTTTCTATGGCTACGTTAATGCACCAGGCACGCGCGAGCTACGCGTTTTTCGAGCGCAACTGGAACCTGAGTAAGCGCTACTGGGCGTGGGAGGTCGTGTTCCTCTTTTACAATATCGTGAACGCGCTCTCGGTGACCTATATCAGTTTCGCCGCGGGCCAGTTCACCAGCGGTAGCGCAGTGAATGTCAGTCAGTTCATTCTCTACCTCTCGATCGGTACCGCCGTCTGGTCATATCTGAGCGTGACCTTCGAGGGCGTGACCGACCTGATCACCATGGAGCGTTGGGAGGGCACCATCGAATACACCTTCATGGCACCCATCTCGCGTTTCACGCACATGATTGGCAGTTGCTGGTACGCGGTCGTCCATGGCCTGCTGTTCACTTTTCTGCAATTGGCGATCGTAGGGCTGTTCTTTCACCTGGACCTGAGTCACACCAACTACCTGACCGCCATCTTTATCCTGTTGCTGGGTAGCGTCTCGTTCATCGGTTTCGGCATCGCGGCCTCTGTCTTGCCCCTGCTCTTCACGGAGCGTGGCGCGCAGATGTCCTACATCATTCGCGCGGTGCTCTTGCTGCTGTCCGGCGTCTACTACCCTATCACCGTCCTGCCTGGCTGGATGCAAGTATTGGCAAGACTCTCGCCCGCGACCTACGTCATGGATGGCCTGCGCGCTGGTGTCATGCAGGGCAAAACCATTACGTCACCCGAGATTCTCAACGCCACCTGGCCCCTGATCATCACCGGCATCGTCAGTATCCCGCTCGGCGTGACCATCTTCACCTTCGCGGAACGCTACGCCAAACGCACCGGCAAGCTGAAACGCAACGGTTAATGCGGCTAGCCGTATGGAAACAGCATGGCTCTGTTCCCCGCGTAGACGTGCCCCTTGTGGGTACGTAGGGGTGGGGTGGAGGGTCCGCGTAGGGCAAACCACGCGTTTGCCCTCGCGTTACGGTTCCGCTTTCAAACGGATCAGAAAGAAAAAGAATATGCAACAACAAAAGAACATAGACAACAAAATAACATCATTACCATCGGGTTTCTCGCTACGCCATGCGACGCAAACCGATCTGCCCGCCATTACCGATCTCTTCGTCGCGGACGATATCGCTCAACTGGGGAGGGCACGCACGACCTTGAGTGGGATACAGGCAATGCTCTCCTCGCTCGATATCGATATGGCGCGTGATACCTGGCTCGTCCTTTCACCAGAGGGAAGACCGGTGGGTTTCTCGCAGCTCGGGCATATCGCCCATATCCGTTTTGATACTCGTGGCACCGTTCATCCCGACTATCGTGGCCTCGGTATCGGTCGTACACTCTTGCAGTCGGTCGAGGCACGCGCCTGTGAACATTTATCCGAGACCGCACCCGATATCCGTGTGACACTGAGTTGTTGGGCCAATAGCAGCAATACTTCGAAGCAGCACTTGCTGGAGCATCTCGGCTTTCAGAGCATACGTCAGTTCTGGATCATGCAGATTGATCTGCCAGAAGCACCCGCGCCAGTTGGGCTTCCCACTGGCATCACGATCCAGACGATGCAGCCCGGCATGGAACACGCGGTTCACCAGGCGCTCGAAGATGGTTTCGCGGACCACTGGGGCCACCTGCCTTTTCCATTCGAGCAGTGGCAACACTGGGAGCTGTCGCGTGAGAACTTCGATCCCTCCCTCTGGTTCCTTGCTATGGATGGTGACACCATCGCCGCCCTCAACCTGTGCGCCGATGAATCCGGCGAGGGTTGGGTCAACGATCTAGCCGTGTTACGTCCCTGGCGTCGCCGAGGACTTGGCCTGGCACTGCTTCAACACGCCTTTAGAGAATTGTATGCTCGTGGACTGCACACGGTCTATCTGAATGTCGATGCTCAGAGTCTGACTGGGGCCACACGCCTCTACACCCGCGCTGGCATGCATGTCGCCCGTACATCGAATACGTATGAAAAGGAGTTACGCGCTGGCAAAGAACTGAGTACACAGTTCCTCGAATAAGCATGCTACTGTGTACGCACAGCTTCTGACCGGCTCGTCTGCTCCATGAAGATATACATGAGCGATCGATATCGCACTCGCGATCGCTCTAGGATGGAGAAAAACGTGATGATCGTCCGGCTCCAAAACCTGTCTCTTCGTGCTCCAATCCTATCCGACCTGCACACAGTCGCCGAACTTATTATGCTTTGTGATACTGACATGTTCGATAGCTTGCAAAGAGGAAAGGAGGCGTTCACACACAACTGGCACGCGCCTCAGTTTCAATTATTGACCGATGCCTGGGTGATTATTACACGCGACCACGACATTATTGCCTATGCGGATGTCCACCAGGAGCCAGCGGAGCTTCAGGGCACTTTTACCGCTTCGCTTTGCATTCATCCGCGCTATCGTCATCTCGGTTTGGGCACACTCTTGCTGCGCTTGACAGAAATGCGTGCGCGCCAGTTGATGTGCGATATCGTTTCGGATCTCCAGGTCGCTTTGCAGTTTGTGATGTGCGGTAATGTGCCCGAAACACGTGAGTTTTTCACTGCTGAGGGCTACGTGATAGCGCGACAACTATGGCGTTTGCGTCTCGCTGTGCCACTGGTCTCGGTACAAACAGTGAAAAAGTCGTACCGCCATGCGGCGCTCGATGTCGATGTCACTGTTGCTATAGATCAATCGTCCGAAACGATAGAGGATCAGCGTTCTTATAATACGCCTATTGTGAGTCAATACGATGTATATGAAAAAGTACTTTGTCCAGGCAAACAAGCCGAGGAGCCGACGCTTGCCATGAGCTATGCTCTGCTGTAGAAATAGCCTCTTCGCGACGTTTCTCTTTTGGACACCTATTTTCTCACATCCATCGCCCGCGTCCGCGTAGGGCACACCACGCGTGTGCCCTTGTGGTGTTACCGTCATAAATGGTACGTTAGAATAGATACTATCCCGCATGTAAAGTGCTTAGACGGAGAGAAAAATCGAGTGGTGAATAGTACTGTGACAAGGAAAACCAAATACTCGGCTGCTCCATTATTGATCGGCACCGCTATCTTGCGCGTGAATTCAGGGGCATCCAACGTAATGTTGGGTCTGTTACTGGCTCATATCGCGGCGGCCTCTTCTCGCTCGATCAATAGCATCCAGGTCGGCCTGTTGCCTGTCGTGTTCTATATGGCTGAGCTATCGCTTGCCCCTTTCATGGGTGCGTTCAGCGATCGCTGGGGGCGCCGCCCATTCTTGATCGTCGCTCCCATCTTCGGACTCGTTCAGGTCGCGCTACTCTTCTTTACCCCCAGCCACGATCCTTTCCCCTACCTGATCAGCCTGCAATTGCTGGCAGGCGTCTCCGGCGCCATCAGCACACCTGCCGCCCTTGGTTACCTGGCGGATTTCACCGTCAACAATCCTTCTATGCGCGTGCGTATCATGAGCTTCTACGAACTCGTCACGACCGGTGGCATCGCGGTTGGCACCGTCCTCGGTGGCGTGGCCTGGGACCACCTCAATCGCGCGGCTTTTTTGTTCGTGGCCCTTTGCTATGTGTTAGTCATTCTCTGTATGTACCTGACACCGACAATTCCACAGATCATTCACGCGGCGCATCTATCAACGACAGCCAGACGCTACCTGCGCATCATTCGTATGCCGCGTCTCTTCATTTTCATTCCCGCGTGGTTGTGTATCAGCGCGCTGGTGGGTATCTGGCTCAGTTCCCAACTCACCTTTATTCTCTCCAGCCCCAGCCATTTCCCACATCAGCTCTTAATGGGTAGCACGTTCGGCCCCGGCGGTGGCGAACGTTTGAGTCTTATTCTCGGCGGCTACGTGCTCTTCTTTGCACTGTGCCTGCTCTTCTGGGCATTTTTCCTGCATCACGTGCCCCGTCTGCGCTTGATGCTCCTCTCAGTGGGTGGCGTCTACCTCGCGTGTATCGCGCTGCTCGCCATCAACCATCGATCGCCCGGCGAAATGAATGTATTTCTTATCTGGATTCCTATCATGCTGTTGGGCATTTTTGCGGAAACAAGCTTCGCGCCCGCCGCTTTAGCCTATCTCGCCGATATTTCCGAGGATGCATCCAAAGATCGTGGCCTGGTAATGGGCCTCTATTCCATCTTTCTCAGCCTGGGACAAATACTGGGCAATGGCCTGGGAGGCTTGTTCGCGCGCCGCTTCGGCTTCGATGGCCTCGTCTATCTCACGGCCATTCTGGCCTTTGTGGCCCTGATCTCGCTGCTGTGGCTTTTTCAGCAGGATCGCAGGATACGCGGCGACCTGGCTATCGATGTATGATTTCTCTTATACTTTTCAATTAAGCTTTTTCCATAGCTTCGATCAGCTCGATACGATTGCCGAAAGGATCACGCAACTCGAAGCGCTCGTAGCCAGGAATAGGCACGCCATCCAGTATCTTGTATCCCTCCGCCTCTAAATGCTTGCGCCAGGCGGCTAAGTCTGTCACCTGATAGGCGATATGGGCCTTCGTCTTTTGCCGTTCGACATCCTTTTCAGTGCCCACATGCACCTGCCGATCCCCAACCTGTAGCCAGAATCCCCCACGCGCTTTGAGCGCGTCCGGCTTCTCGATCTCCGCTAAACTGAGCAGGCGGCAATAGAAGTGCCGCCCCTGCTCCTCGGCCCCCTGCGGAATCGTGATCTGAACATGATGCACGCCTACAACATCCATCCGTTACCTCCCGCGCACAATACGCTCGATCTCGCGCTGTGTATCGCGTTTCTTGATCGACTCCCGCTTATCGTACAATTTCTTACCTCGACACAACCCCAACTCGATCTTCGCTTTGCCACCCTTGAGATACAACTTCAGCGGGATCAGCGTCAATCCCTTGGTCGCGACCCGTGCCAGCAACTGATCGATCTCGCGTTTGTGTAGCAATAGCTTGCGGCTACGCGTCGGTTCATGATTATAGCGATTGCCGTGCTCATACATCGCGATATTCGCGTTCTCCAGCCAGATCTCACCCTTGCGCGCGAACGCGTACGCACCACGCAACTGCACGTGCCCCTCACGAATCGATTTGATCTCCGTTCCCACCAGCGCGATACCCGCCTCCACCGTGCGCTCGACCTCGTAATCGTGATACGCCTGCCGGTTGACGCTGATCATCTTGATGCGCTGCTCACGCTCCGGCTCCTGCGTTTTCTTGTCCGTCGACTTCTTCGCCATCTCTAAAAATCCTTACATCCCTCTTGCTGACAAAAGCTGCTTCCTCGTTTTCCTCTTCATTTCAGCAGCACCTGCGGCTCTTATCCGTTGTCGTGTGCGTGTAATCATAACACTACAAGGCCCCTGGCGTCGAGAGCCACCCCCACTTTTTCGTTTCCACCGTTCATCACACGTCTATCATACGCCACCAACGCTGTTTCGATCAGTCTCCGCCTTGACAGCACTCCTTTTTCCCTGTATACTTTCACCGTACGATGTTCAGTAATAGAAAGCAGTTCAGATTATGGTAAAAGGCAGAACACGCGAGCGACGACAGGCACGTACCCGTGAAGCGATTGTGCAGGCGGCTGAAGAGATCATTGAAACGCAAGGACCTGTTGCATTGAATATGCGCACAATTGCTGAGCGTATCGACTATAGCGCGGCCAATCTCTACGAGTACTTTCCTAGCAAAGAAGAATTGCTGGTCGCCGTCATTCAAGAAGCACTCGCGCGCCTGATAGCGCATGTTCGCCACATCTCATCTGGCCTCCCGCCACGAGAACGCCTGCAATCTTACGGCCTGGCCTACCTGGAATTTGCTCGTACCCATCCAGAACTCTATTTGCTGATCTTCGGCCATAAAAATGTCCACCACGACCAGGCGGATAAGACGGAAACACCTTTCGATCTATTAAGACAAATCATTCAGGATGGTATCACCCAGGGCGTTTTCATACCTCGCCCCGGCTTCGGACTCCATGAAATGGCCTTTGGCTGCTGGTCTGTCGTGCATGGAATCGCCATGCTTCGCCTCACCGCCCACTATGCACCATGGGAAACCTCTGTCTCGTGCGACGATACCATCTTGAACAGTTTCGTTGAAGGCATGATCAGCCACTAATTTTTTTTACGTTTTACTGAACGTTGTTCTAAAGTAGATCAAAGTTTAGTAAGTACAGAGTAGTTTGTAGAAATGTGTCAATTGTTTTAGACAAAGATACTTAGGAGAAAGAGATGTCCACTACATCCTCGACGACTCTTAAACCACAGGGCCATCATGCGCTTGTCATTGGTGGTAGTATGGGTGGCTTGCTCGCCGCTCGCGTTCTGAGCGACTACTTCGAGCAAGTAACCATCATTGATCGCGATCACTTGCCAACTTCACCTGACCACCGCAAGGGAGTGCCTCAGTCCTATCATGCCCACACGCTACTGGCGACCGGTCAACGTATCCTTACTCAGCTTTTCCCAGGTATTCTCGACGACCTCAGGGCGGATGGCGCCCTGTCGGTTTCAAATGCTGTCACGTTTGTCTTTGTTACCCCCGCCGGCAAACTCCCCTCGCTCAAACAGCAGGGAGAGTTTTTAGCATTCAGCCGCTACCTTCTTGAATGGCACGTACGGGACCGCCTCTCGCACATCCCTGGCCTGCATATCCTGCCTGATACAGAGGTCGTTGATCTGAACTCGACATTAGAGCACGACCGCGTCACAGGTGTCTGGGTGCGTGAACGTGGCCGCACAGCCATCCCTCAACTTCTCCAGGCAGATCTGGTGGTGGATGCCAGTGGACGCTCTTCTCGCACGCCGCAATGGCTTGAGAAACTGGGCTACGGAATTCCTCCTGAGGAGCGTATAAACTCTGGCCTTGGCTATTCCTCTCGCTTCTACGCTCCCCCCGAGCATTTTCCTGCCGAGTGGCAGGGGCTTATTATCAACGGACGCCCACCTCACAATCCGCGTGCAGGCCTGATCCTGCCCATTGAACACGGACTCTGGCATGTCTCGCTCGCAGGCTTCGCTGGTAATTTTCCTGCTACGGATGAGCAGGGCTTTCTACAATGGGCACATGATTTGCCTGATCCGAGTTTATATGAAGCCCTGCGTGTAGCAAAACCACTTTCACCTGTTCGTGCCTATCGCACGCCCGAAAATTGCTGGCGTCACTTCGAGCGCTTATCTCGTTGGCCCCACGGCCTGCTCGTTACCGGCGATGCTGTCTGTGCTTTTAACCCCATCTATGGACAGGGTATGACGGTCAGTGCCCTCGATGCCATGACACTTGATGCCTGTCTTCGCGAACAACAGTCCTCGCCCAGACCTGACTTCGAACAACACGTTCAGCAGGCTCTTGCCACAATGGTCGCCAATGCCTGGCTTGCCTCCTCTAGCGAAGATCTGCGCTGGCCCGGTGTGGCTTTGCATGGTGCACGCCCTGCACCCCTTCTGCCACTGCTTCATCGCTACATGAACCAGGTTCTCTACGGTGCGGTTGAGGACAGCCGCATTACACACGAATATCTGAATGTCATCACAATGGTAAAATCACCGGCTGCGCTCTCTCGACCTGAAATAGTGGCTCGTGTGAGTATGAGCCTGCTAGAACGCGGATTGCGGCGCATTTTCGCGCGTCCACGCGCGATAACCCTGGCCCTTTCACCCTCGGCCCTCCAACAACTTCGTTCGTTACCCACAATGCATTATGAGGAGATCGCGTAGTTCTGCTCACAGAAGACCGCGAGGAAGGAAAATACATGCAAACTACTATGCAAAACAAGATATGTATGGTCACCGGTGCCACATCGGGAATGGGTAAAGCGACCGCCGCCGCGCTCGCGCAAATGGGTGCAACCGTAATCCTTGTTGCGCGTAATCAGGTAAAAGGTGAGGCCGTGCGCGACGAGATTCGCGCCGAGAGTGGCAACCCCTCGGTTGAGGTCATGTTTGCCGACCTCTCGTCTCAAGACTCCGTGCGCGAACTCGCAGATACCTTCCAGCGCTCTTACCACCACCTTCATGTGCTGGTCAACAACGCGGGTGGTATCTTCTTCAGGCGCGAGACGACCGCAGATGGCCTGGAAACCACCTTCGCCGTCAATCATCTCGCGCCCTTCCTGCTCACAAATTTGTTGCTCGATACACTCAAAGCGAGTGCACCCGCGCGTATCATCAATATCAGTTCCAGTGTCGAGCGCATTGGCAGCATCAACTTCGCCAACCTGCAATACACCCGTGGTTACATCAGTATGAGAGCTTATGCGCAGGCAAAGCTGGCTACCTTGCTCTTCACCTATGAACTCGCGCGCCGCCTGGAAGGAACGGGTGTAACCGTCAATGCTGTAACTCCTGGTCCCGTGTCGACGAATTTTGGTCGTGGTGGCACCCATATTATGAACAGCGTCTTGCCTTTCATCTTTCGCTTCGCCCGCAGCGCGGAGCAAGGCGCACAAACCGCCATCTACCTCGCATCCTCGCCAGAGGTAGCAGACGTAACTGGTAAGGCTTTCTACGACAACAAAGAGGTGCGTTCATCCGCAAAATCGTATACCCCTATGTTGCAAGATAAGTTGTGGCAGGTCAGCGAAGAACTGATAAAATAGTAGAACGTCGTTTTAACAAGTGGCAGGTATGTCTAATTCTAAGCATTAGAATTAGACATACCTGCCACTTGTTGCATAAAATATATTGCATTAATCAATGCGAATGCGCTCAAATAAGAGTAACTGTTGACAAAACTACCCTTCCCATAGAACACTATCGTCATACAAAAAACAAACCCTTTTTCATCATCTTGTCCCTCAAGAAAGGCTACTCTATGTTCTACCATCTCGGCAAATTCGCCACCCGCCATCGCTGGTTGATCGTGGGCTTGTGGATGGTGGCCGCCCTCATCGCGCTCCCGTTCGCTCCACGCGCCGAACAGGTGCTCCAACCCGGCGGCTTTACAAGTCCCGATTCCGATTCACAAAAAGCCATCGATGTCCTCACCCAGAAACTGAATCTCAGCCAGACCGTCCTCCAGGTTATTTTTACCAGCAAACGCTACACCGCCGACGATCCACAGTTCATCGCGGAATCTCAACGGGCGCTGGCCCATCTTCAAGGCTGGTCCCAGGTCGCGCAGATCGTCTCGTTCACCAATAATCCGCGCCAGGTATCGACCGACCGTCACGCCGCCTACGTCAATATCGAGATGCGTGGCGATCCCAATGACGCGCCCAAATTGCTCCCCGCCATCGATCAGCGCATCCAGAAAGTGCCTGACCTGCAAACCTACGTCGGTGGTAGCCCCGTCTTTTACGCCGATATCCAGACCGTCAGCGAGAACGACCTGCGTCGCGCCGAGTTTCTCGGTTTCCCCTTCGCCATTATCGCCTTGCTCTTCGTCTTCCGCTCTCTGATCGCCTCGATCTTGCCCGCGTTCATCGGCGGCTGCTCCGTCGTGATCGCCCTCGCAATCATCTTCGCCCTCGGACAGGTCACACCTCTCTCGACCTTCGTGCTCAACATCACCACCCTCTTCGGCCTCGGACTCGGCGTGGACTACTCGCTATTCATGGTCAGTCGCTACCGTGAGGAACTCGCGCGCGGTCGCCCTGTATCCGAGGCAATCGCCGTCACCGTCGCTACCGCCGGACGTGCCGTGGCCTTCTCCGGCCTGACCGTGACCATCGGCCTCTTCGGCCTGACCTTTTTTCACATCAACATGCTGCACTCCATCGGCCTGGGTGGCATCATCGTGGTACTGCTCGCCATCTTCGCCGCCTTAACGCTCCTGCCCGCGCTCATGGCGATTATCGGTCTCCGCATAGATGCGCTTCCCGTACGCCTGCCGCGTTTCGGACGCCGCATCCCCTCCGCCAATACCGCCGCTAGACCCGCTACCGGGCTGCACCATGGCTTCTGGTATCGTCTCTCACATCTGGTGATGCGCTATCCCGTGCGCGTCTTTATCCTCGTCTTACTGATTCTGATCGGCTTCGGCGCGCCCTTCCTCGGCGTGCGCTTCTCCGCGCCCGATGCCTCGATTCTGCCCGCGTCGGTGAGTTCGCGCGCGACCTACGACCTTCTGACCCAGCGCTTCGACCAGTCCGAGACAACTCCCATTCTGATCGCCATCCAGACCAAAGGCAACGTTCTACAACAGGATAATATCACCAACCTCTATGCTTATGTGGCTCGCATCGGGGCCGATCCCAGCGTCCGTCGCATCGATAGTATCGTCAGCGCCGACCCGCGTTTCACCCTGGCTCAATACCAGTTACTCTACACCCACCCACAATTGATCGCGGACCCCTATGTCGGCACGCTGGTAAAATCCACGGTCTCCGGCAACACCGTTCTGGTGCAGGTGATCAGCAAATACACCATGACCGATCCACGTTCGGAAACGTTGGTGCAAACTATCCGCAATACTCCTCCTGGTCACGGCATGACCATGTTTGTGGATGGTGGTACAGCCGCCGATATCGATTATGTCACCTCGCTCTATAGCGACTTCCCGATTGCCATCCTGGTCATCGCCATCACCACCTATATCCTCCTCTTCCTGCTCTTCCGTTCCGTGCTCTTGCCGCTCAAAGCCATCGTCATGAATACGCTCTCGATCCTCGCCAGCTACGGTGCCCTGGTCCTGCTCTTCCAGGACGGCTTCCTGCACCAACTACTCGGCTTTACCCCCCTCGGCTTTGTGGAGGCCTCGACCCCCATCCTGCTCTTCTGCGCCCTCTTCGGACTCTCCATGGACTACGAGGTCTTCCTGCTCTCGCGTGTGCAAGAGGCCTACTGGCAAACCGGCGACAACACGCGCGCGGTGGCCCTCGGTTTGCAGCGCAGCGGTGGCATCATCACCAGCGCCGCCGCCATCGTCATCGTGGTCTGCCTCTGCTTCGCCACCGCCGACATGATCCTGGTTAAAGCCGTCGGACTCGGCATGGCGATCGCCGTCTTTATCGACGCCACCTTCGTACGTGGTCTGCTCGTGCCCGCCACCATGCGCCTGCTCGGCGATTGGAACTGGTGGCTCCCCTTCTCAGGCATCCAGCGCCACCCCCACGCCCTCGCCGAATACGCCGACTACCCACCCCCCGATGACGCAACCACTCCATCGCCCGCGTCACCTTCCTCGACTGAAGTAGGAGGCGCACGATGAATCTGAACCCACTACATACTATCCCACCAAAATACTCGACCCCCATCTCTCGCATCGTACCACCGGTCCGCATCGGGGAACTCCTGCCGGTCCGCATAGGGCACACCACGCGTGTGCCCGTGCTCCTCGCCATCGCCGCTCTCTTGCTACTCCTCCTCTCCTCCTGCGCCATCCCTGGCGTAGCGACAACCTCCGCGCAACTACCCCATGTCAATCCGCCCTCATCAACCCCTCAGGTCCTGCCGCCCATCCGTTTCCCTCAAGATGAGGGCGCGCACAACGATCTCACCGAGTGGTGGTACTACACCGGCCACCTCAACGCCACCGATAGCACCGGAAAATCGCGCGTCTACGGCTTCGAGTTCGTCATCTTCCAGGCCAGCCGCAGCGATATCCCGCCCGTCTATCCCGCGCACTTCGCCATCACCGATGTCACCAACAACGGGTTTCACTACGCGCAACGCCTCGTAAGCGCGGTCGCCACTCCCACCAGCGGTACTCAGACAGCGGGCATCAACGAGCACGTCGGCGATTGGTCCATTCAAGGCCTCAACGGTAACGATCACCTGCACGCC
>CAZZWK010000070.1:9516-15586 GCA_964657925.1 uncultured Dictyobacter sp. | reverse complement strand
TCAAAAATAATACCGAGATGATGCTCTACTTCATCCGCGATTCCTCTGGCACCGTCATCTCGACCTACGTCAGCTACATTGATGCCAACAACAAAGAAACCATCATCCCTCAAAAATCTCTGAGTTCAACCGTGCTAGGCCACTGGACCAGCCCTGTCACCGGCATCACCTACCCCTCAGGCTGGCACCTGAGCATTAACGATCCTCACCTCAAAGCCACGCTCACCATCCAACCTCTGGTGAAGGATCAAGAACTCGTCACCTACAACTCCACCGGCAACGTCTACTGGGAGGGCGCAGTCTCCATCACCGGCACAGTCAACCATCAATCCAACACCGGCGAAGGCTACGTAGAACTCACCGGCTACACCAAACCGTAGGGCCATAATTATTGATGCATCCACTCGATCCGCGTAGGCGCGTCCCCTTACGGGCGCGCCCCGGCCTCGCTTCCTGCATGCACCAACCACTTCCTGCATGCACCAATTATGATCTTGAATGAGTCGGGTATCCCCACCTCCTGTAGGCACCGGTTTACCGTAGCGCACGCCAATTTATTGGCCCATCAATAACGTCTAACCCATCGAATGGACAAATCACATGCACGAAAAAGCACGTATTTATCCATTGCTACTTTTCTTCACCCTGCTCTTCGAATTCTACATCCTCATAAGCATCACCGAGAGGAAAACGTATGCCCAAACTGCTGAGAAGAATCTCCTCATCATGCTCGAACGCATCATAAATCCATTTTTGCTGTTCTTTATGATATATTTCTATCTTGCGCGATCTCGAATCGACCAACACATATTCCTCGATCGTAGCATGCGCGCGATAATTCGTAAGCTTCCAGGTCCTATCGATAAGTTCTGTACTTGGGGAAAGCACTTCGACCACAAGGCGTGGAGAGTCAATAGCCTGCGTAGTTCCTCGGTCCCGTGCATCACAGGTCACTGTTACATCTGGATGAAAATAGCGTGACTCTGAAACATACACCTTTATATCAGAGCTATAGACACGGCATCCACTCCCACGTAGCCGATTCCACAGTATGCGCTGCATATTTGACTTGATCGTATCGTGATTTGCTGTCCCTCCCGCCATTGCATACACCTGTCCATCGATGTATTCATAGCGGGTATCAACATCGTTTTCCTCAAGCTGAAAATATTCTTCAAGCGTCATATGTTGTGGATGTTCTATCGCCATAGCACTTTCCTCTCTTACCTCTCTATTTATTCCATTTCTTGCATCCAACCCAGTTCTACCTGCACTTCTCGTAGCTGTTCTCGTGTATCGGCTGCCACTGGAGAATCAGCTCCAAATGTATGTTCCTGGATAGTGAGCGCACGCTGATATAAAGCAGCCGCTTCCTGAATGTGCCCTTGCCCATGCTGAAAACCTGCGAAATCGCACAGAATATTCGCTGTTTCAACATGCTCTGCTCCCAGTTGTTGCTCGACGATGTATAACGCCTGCTGGTAGAGTGACTTTGCTTGTATATCCTTGCCTTGCTGCGAATAGAGTAGCGCTAATCCGTGCAGTGAAAACGCTACGCTGGGGTGCTCCAGTCCAAATTGTTGCTTACGGATATGCATGGCTCGCTGGTAGAATTCCTCGGCCTGTTCTACCTTGCCCTGCTCTCGGTAGACATCTCCCAAACCACTAAACGAATAAGCCAGGTGAAAACTTTCCGGCCCAAATAATGGTTCCAACAGATTCAACATACGTCGATGCATTGCTTCAGCCTGTGTATATTTGCCTCGTTTGAAGAGCAAAACTGCATATCCAGCTAGGACGCGAGCGAGTCCTGCATAGTGCATCCCGAACTGCCGCTCCTGAATATCCAGAACCCGTTGATAGAGTGCTTCCGCTTGCTCGTACTTTCTCATATCACGATACAAATTCGCTAGCCCATTGAGCGTTGAAGATACTAATGTATGTTCTGCCCCAAAATAATGTTCCTGAATATGCAATGCTTGTATGTAAAGCTGTTCCTCCTCTCGATATCTTCCCTGCTCGGAATAAACATACGCCAGTCCAGCCAACGTCACTGCTACATTGGGATGTTCTGGCCCCAGGTGTTGCTCCTGAATATGCAGCGCCCTCAAATAGGTTGTTTCTGCCCGCTCATACATTCCTCGATTGAAGTAGAAAAAAGCTAACCCGACCAATGTTGTGATCAGATCAAGATGTTCTGTCCCCAGGTGTTGTTCCTGGATATAGAGCGCTCGCTGGTAGAGTACTCCGGTCTGAGCATGTTTGCCTTGGTCATCGTATAGCGTCGCGAGACCCGTCAATGTCGCTGCGAGATCAAGATGATTCGCTTCCAGTTGCTGTTCTTGCATATGCAGAGTTCTCAAGAAGAGTGATTCAGCCTCCGCAATTTTGCCTTGCTTGTATGTGAGTATAGCAAGATTACTCAGACTTCGTGCCGTATCAGGATGTTCCTCACCCATCAGTTGTTCTCGCATAGACAGTGCCTGCCGATACAGTGGTTCGGCAAGCGCGTACAACGCACAATCTCGCAAGTAGGTGCCCACGCGATCAAACACCTCGCTCGCCTCAGGCAGAATTACATGCTGTTCCTGAATCAATTGACTGCATGTTTGCATCTGATCCAGATACCGTTGGCACTGCGACCAGGAACCAACTTCCTGGAGGTCGTGTGGAAAGACGAGGTTGAGCACACGTGTCATTCGTTCTATCCACTGCCTTTGCGCCTTTGGGGCAAGGCGCTCGCGTTGTACTACCTGTACCAGTCGATGGATGCTGAGCAGACGGTGTTCAGTGAGCCGTTTAATTAGCGAAAAAGCCAGTAGCGTCTCTAGCAACTGGTTGAATGCTAGAGGATCAGTCACCGCCTGCTGGAGCGTGGGCGGCCAATAAGCAGCGCCCTCAAGCAATAGTTCCTCAGGAATGCGGTCCGGTGCGAGAAAGGCGCACAACTGCAACAATTCTGCCGCCGCTAGATTGCTTTGCTCAATATACTGAAATGAGAGCGACCAGGTTGTCGCCACCGATTCCGAATAATGCGTGACCTGTTTCCCACGCCGCGCTAGCAATGTATAGCTATGCTGTTGGTACAGCTGGAAATAGTCGTGCAAGCTGCATCCTGTCTCTTCAATGTATGCCCCAGCTTGATCGAGCGCCAGCGGAAATTGCGCCAGCGCCACCGCTATGTTTGTCGCCTCTTCGATCTCATCAATTGAGGCTGACTCTTCGCGCTGCGCTCTCCGCAACAGGAGATGCGTTCCCTCCATCACGCTCATGCAGTCTACTTCAAGAGAAGGTGCCAACGCGCCCACCGCATTCGCCCGTGTGGTCAGTAGAATCCTGCCGTTGCCCCTTGTCGGCAGATAAGGTTCCACTATTACCAGATCATCAGCGTTGTCCACGATAAGCAACCAGGGTTGTGTGCACTCTTCGAGCCAACGAATGAGCGCAGCCACTATTTTGCTTTGTTCCGTTTCACCACTGGGCGCTACCTCTGGCAGCAATTCAGTCAGCGCGGCAAAGCTGGTCAGGATAGCCTCCTCACTTGCGGCATTGATCCAGATTGTATGCGTGTACAGCCGCTGCTCGTGCGCACGATACGCAAACTCGACCGCGATTTGCGTCTTGCCGACACCACCCAATCCTTTGACCGCATATGATTGCGTCAATGCTGCTCGCCGTAGCCCCGTCGCTTGTCCCTGGCCGTTTGTGTCCTGTGGCGACAAGCGCTGCATCAAATGCTCCAACAGCTCATCTCGCCCCGTAAAATGCGGATTGCGGCCATAGGGCACCATCCATAGCAGAATTTCGTTGGCGAGAGAAATATCTTGATCAAGGGTATTGCTGGTTTTGTTCTCATCTTGCTCCGAAGGCGCAGGCGCATCGAGCAATCCTAATTCCTGGGCGCTCACACCGAAAAGCGCGCAGAGCTTCACCCGGTAAAATGCACTGGGCTGCTGAAATCCTCGTTCCCAACGTTGCATCGTGACCAGCGCCACACCCAACTGATCAGCTACGTCTTGCTGCCGCCAGTGTCGTTCGACGCGTAGTCTCCGTAAACGTTCATTCTTTGGCATCTAACCTTTTCCTCTCTCCGTTCTCCTGCCGGATCAAGAGCATCTCACTTCTTCATGCATTATAACACGAGCTTTACGGGCAAGTCGCCTCCTCGTTCTTCAAACGACCGATCTATCGACCGATGACGACCTCCTCAAATCAAGTGCAACTAGGGTATGCTTTTTCTGAAAGAAACGTCTGTATGCGTTCTCATCGAGAATTCTTGCCGACAATCGTACCAGTCGATCCAATCGATACTATCTAGGAGGATGATATGACAGAATTCACAATTCATGAACAACAAGAGATCGACCGTGCTAACAAGGAAGGGAAACAACCCGTCGTGTTTGTACACGGACTCTGGCTCCTCTCGTCCAGTTGGGACCGTTGGCGGACCCTGTTCGAGGAGCGAGGCTACACAACGCTCGCACTTGGCTGGCCCGATGATCCAGAAACAATCGCGGCTGCCAATGACGATCCAGAGGTCTTCGCCCATAAGCGGATCGGGCAGGTCACACAACATTATCTCGATGCCATCGGACAACTCAAAATCAAGCCCGCCGTCATCGGCCATTCCTTTGGTGGGCTGATCGCGCAAAAGATAGCGGGCGAAGGGGTATCCGCTGTGACGGTCGCCATCGATCCGGCTCCGTTCCGCGGGGTGCTTCAATTGCCGCTCTCCTCGCTGAAGGCAGGGTCAGCGGTCCTGGGCAACCCACTTAATTATACCCGCGCCGTCCCACTCACCTATGAGCAGTTCCGTTACGCCTTTGCCAACGCGGTGCAGGAAGATGAAGCACATCAGCTCTATACGACCTTTGCCGTCCCCGCTTCAGGTGTGCCGCTCTTTCAGGATGCCACCGCCAACCTCAACCCCTGGACCGAGGCCAGGGTGAACACCAAAAATCCGGCCCGTGGACCGTTGTTGCTCATTTCCGGCGAGAAAGACAATACCGTCCCCTGGGCGCTCACGCATGGTGCCTATACGCAACAGGAAAAGAACCCCGGCGTGACGGACATCCGCGAAATTCCAAATCGTGGGCATGCGCTCACCATCGATCATGGATGGCAGGAAGTGGCCGAGATCGCGCTTACATTCATCACACAACATCTTCAGTGATTTTACGCATCTGTATAAAAGAGGACTATCTCAGTAAAAGCTGGGTGTGTTGTTTTCAAACGCAATAGGAGGAATACATTCGGTGAGTACAAACACGATCACCACAACAGATGGCACCAACATTTTCTATAAAGACTGGGGCGTAGGACAACCCGTGGTCTTCAGCCATGGCTGGCCTCTCAATGCCGATGCCTGGGACGACCAGTTGCTCTTTGTGGCTTCTCACGGTTATCGTGCTATCGCTCATGACCGTCGCGGCCACGGTCGTTCCAGCCAGCCCTGGGATGGCAATGAGATGAACACCTATGCCGATGATCTGGCTGCGCTTATCGAGGGGCTCGACTTGCATGATGTTGTTCTAGTCGGTCACTCCACTGGCGGCGGTGAAGTCGCTCGCTATATCGGTCGTCACGGCACCTCGCGCGTTGCCAAAGCCGTCCTGGTAGGTGCCGTGCCTCCCCTGATGCTCAAGACCGAAGCCAATCCAGAGGGTTTGCCCATCGAGGTATTCGACCAGATCCGTGCCGGCGTTCTCGGCGACCGCTCGCAGTACTACCAGGACCTCAGCGCGCCCTTCTTCGGTGCCAATCGCCCCGGTTCGAAAGTATCACAGGGACTTCGCGATATGTTCTGGCTCTGGTCGATGCAGGTCGGCCTCAAAGGCGCAGTCGATTGCATTAAAGCCTTCTCCGAGACAGACTTCACAGAAGATCTGCTCAAGTTTGACATTCCAACCTTGATCATTCATGGCGACGACGACCAGATCGTTCCCATTGGTGCCGCGGCTTTGCACACCTCGAAGCTCGTCAAAGGGGCTACCCTCAAAATCTATCCAGGAGCAGACCATGGTCTCCCTATCACACACCAGGAACAATTCAATGAAGATCTGCTGTCCTT
>CAZZWK010000070.1:0-9416 GCA_964657925.1 uncultured Dictyobacter sp. | reverse complement strand
ACCATGGTCTCCCTATCACACACCAGGAACAATTCAATGAAGATCTGCTGTCCTTTTTGTGTACGGTCAGGGATTAAAGCACTGCTCCATCAAACCACCTTCGAACCCTCGGTAGGAGCCGATTTATCGTGCTCACCCGGCATTTATGCCGCTGTCGCCGAGCTCTAAGTGAAGTTTGGCATAGTAGTACACCCCCAACTGCTCTATAGTCTGTGCTTTTCGACACGGTTTTTTTGTGTGTGGACAGGGGGCGTCCATCACTGCAATTCCCAACGGACAGAAAGGGCCTTTTCGACTTCGACACTTCGACCCTTACAGTAATAGCATGGGAAGCGGCTCGCGTCCAACTTTCGAATTGACTGGTCTGCTGTTGCTGGCATAATTCCACCAGCAGGCGTTCATCGGGATGAATCGCCAGACTGCGCCTGTGGGAACTGGAGGTATACCGCTCCGGGAGCGGACAGATGGCCGAGCACTGGCCGCGTTCTATATATCAATGCACCCACCCCCAGGTGGTTCGTCCTGCCGATGGGCGCACGAGGCGCATCGAGATGACGCGCTTGGCGGTGTGTGTGCGATAAGGACACACATCCTCCGCAACGCGGATTCTATTCGCCTTACGCGGCGGTCCGTTCGTCGATCGGGCGTCGCCGCATTGCTGGCTTCACGACGGCGGGTGGGTTGTACGCCATCTCGAGCCGACCGACATCGGTGCCGGGCGGGACGATCGCATCGATGCGATCGAGGATCTCGTTGTTCAGCACGACCTCGGCACCGGCGAGCAGGTCGTTGAGCTGTTCCATCGTGCGTGGGCCGAGGAGGGCGGCGGTCACACCAGGATGCGCGATCACGAACGCCATCGCCATGTGGGTCAGCGACATGCCAGCCTCGTCCGCGAGCGGGATCAGCTGCTCCACGACGTCGATGCGACGTTCGTCCTGGAGGTGGGCGAAGTAGGCACCACTGCGGGTCAGCTCGGATGGCTGGCCCTTGCGCACGCGACCGGTGAGCAGCCCCTGCGCCAGCGGGCTCCAGACGATGGTGCCCATGCCGTAGCGCTCGGTGACGGGGAGAACGTCGCGCTCGATACCCCGGTTCAGGATGGAGTACGGTGGCTGCTCGCACCGGAAGCGCTCGAAGCCTCGGCGCTCGGCGACCCACTGCGCCTCGACGATGTCGGCGGCTGGGAGCTTCGAGGTCCCGATCGTGCGCACTTTGCCGCTGTGCACGAGGTCGGAGAGCGCGGATAGCGTCTCCTCGATGTCGGTCTCCGTGTCGGGTCGATGGTACTGGTACAGGTCGATGTAGTCGGTCTGCAGCCGCCGCAGCGAGTGCTCGACCTCGGCGATGATCCACCGACGCGATGCGCCCCGTCGGTTCGGAGCATCACCCATCGGATTGGCGAACTTTGTCGCGAGCACCACGTCGTCCCGACGGCCCTTCAGTGCCTTTCCGACGATCTCCTCGGACTCGCCGCGGGAATACACGTCGGCTGTGTCAATCAGGTTGATGCCGGCATCGAGCGCTTTGTGGATGATGCGGATTGAGTCGTCGTGGTCGGGGTTGCTCATGGTGCCGAAGTTCATGGCGCCGAGAGCGTATGGGCTGACCTGGATACCCGTGCGGCCAAGAGTGCGATAGTGCATTGTCGATCTCCTTTCTTTTATTAAATGAGTGCCCAGGCACTCATTTAATACGGTAAAAAAATTACGTCGTTGTCACTGCATGCCAGAAAGCAGTAAAGCCCGCGTCACGGAAGTGCTCGGCCTTCGCAGGATGTTGGAGCATCAACTCAATCGTCATATTCATGAGTGACATGAGGAGAGCAACACCAAATTCAGACGGCTGGCCTTTGAGAGCTCCGTTGCCAAGGCATTCTTGCAGCATTGCCGTTAGCGCCTCGTATCCCTCCCCACCCAGACGCTTGACCTGTTCATCGATGTGATCCGAAAACCTCAACAGCATCATAACCTTGTATTTGTCCGCATGATTCACGCCAAAAGCAACAGACGTATTCCAGAAGTAACGTACACGCCCCTCTAAGCTCGCCTGAAAGGGATAATCATGCATCACTTCCTCGCGCTCCCCACTCTTCAGTGCCAGATACAACTCGTTGAGCAGCCTCTCCTTGGTCTCGAAATAGGTAAACAGCGTCCCCTCCGCGATCCCCGCAACCTGCGCAATTTTAGACGTGGGAACGCTCAAGCCCTGCTCGGCAATTAACTCGGTTGCTGCCGCAAGGATAGCGTTGCGTTTATCGAGACTTTTGGGTCTTGCCATACACTCTCACCACCTGTATAATGACTGAGTACTTACTCATTATAACGCAAAGCAAAGCTTTTTGCAAGGCTGAGCGCACATCTCTGCAATATATCGCCGTCTTCTCGTTTTTTTTTGCCCATCGTGCTCGCTGCTTTGTGGCTGGTAACAGTGTACATAGCGCTATCCCTTGACACGAAGCGCTTACCTGTTTTCATTCTCCATCAGGGGCCTCATTCAACGAGCTACGTCAGTTCGGTGTGCATATAGGGGGAGAGCGGAAAGGAGCGCAAAATTTGCTTGATCTGCTCCTGTGAATCTCCATGCATGATCATCCATCCCTTTGAGCGATCGAGAGAGAAATATTGCGCCTCGACTCTTCCTTGCTCTTCCAGGTTTTGGACAAGGGCTTGCTCAGCAGGGATAGCAGCGCGAAACGCCGTTTCGTCGTGTCGATCGAAAAGGGCGAATACCATATATTTCACGAATTCTGTACCTTTCTGAAAGAGGAGGACGTTTTCTCACACGACTCTGGGCAGTATACGGTCTCTTTTTGACCGATGAATGTGGAACGAACCGTGGTTTTCCCACCACTTTTGTCTGTAGAGCATATCACCTTTCTTTAGAAAGGAGCAAAATAAGCTGATCAGGAATATTCAGAAACAGATTGGGCCAAAAATTGTGCTCATGTTTCAAGTATTACATGACCTCAAACCAGCATATGTCAAACATTTTCATGAACTAGATGAGTGGCAGAAGACAGATTTAAAAATGTTTGAAGCGATTGAATCTGCTGTACAACAAGAACTTTCTTTCCCAACCTAAACGAGAAAAATAGTTCTTCTCATGATATGTCTCTATGGAGCGCGTGTATGAAGTGATATACTACGCTATATTTGCTTGATTCTGTCTAAGAAAGGATGGATGTTCTTTATGGCTGCATCTTCTGTCTTGCCCCCTCCGGGAGGTCAACGCGTTCTTGTTGTCCAGGCTCATCCCGACGATGCCGAGCATCTTTGTGGTGGCACCATGGCCTTGCTCGTTGCCGAAGGGAAAGAAGTCCACTATCTTTTTGTCACACGAGGGGATAAGGGCAGTGATGATCCGCAGATGACACCCGAATGACTGGTAACCATACGCGAGCAAGAGCAACGCCGAGCCGCAGAGACGCTTGGCGTTCAAACGGTCACCTTTCTTGACGGCTATTTAGATGGAGAAGTAGAGGCGACCATTCCACTGCGTCGAGAACTGGTTGCTCATATTCGCCAATGGAAACCCGACGTGGTTTTCACCTTTGATCCCTGGCGCAAAAACGAAGTGCATCCGGACCATCGAGCGGTCGGTTTTTGTACCGTCGATGCCCTTGCTTGTGCACGAGGCAGCATGTACTATCCAGAGCAACTCCGCGATGGCATGACGGCTCATAACACCAAACAGCTCTATTTTTTTTCGACGGATAGAGCCAATCATTGGGTGGACATTGGGAGTGTCGTTGATGCGAAAATCGCCGCATTGCGCTATCATGAAAGCCAGACGCAACACATGGATATACGCGAATGGGTTCATCGGCGTGCGAGCATTGCCGGAGTGGAACACAAATTTCGGTATGCAGAGACGTTTCACCACTATGTCATGGGATAAGCGTAAAAAGATACTTACTCCTTATCACGGACATTCTGAGGAATATCGTTGTTAAAAAGGGGAAACGAATAGTGCAGTCGATACACATCGCCTCGATCGGTTAAGAAGTCGAGGAGCACCGGACGCCCCGCTTTGTCGAAGACACGTCGTTGAATTTTCAACAAAGGTGATGGATCATCGGACGACAGACCAAATACTTGTCGTTCAAAAGAGGTTGATGGAACGACATCGACGGTTTCTGTACACCAGACTGGCTTTCTTCCCAGCTGCCTCATCAACTGATGAATATCGGCATCGCGTTTTTCCAGTTCGGGCAGCACATGCACCAGCCAGAATGGCAAATAGGCGTCTGATACAGCGACCAGTGTTTCATCATCTTGATATTGATAGGTCCGGCGAAAGATAATCTTCTCACCTTCCTCTATCTCCAACAGCGATGCAACCTCTTGATCCGCGTATTGGATTTTTAACACTTTGGTCTCGATCGACGCCTGCTGATTTCGTTGTGAGAGGTCGAAGACAAAATCTCCGTGCCTGGTTGAAAGCATACGATGTCTTACATTGAAATCGGCGACGACATATTCATTGATGGCGGCATTATTGGCTCCCACATGCTCTTTGATTGGTCGTACCTTAATCAACCCCTCACCCGCCAGACGAAGCAGCACCAATTGAGTGCTGGTATTGCTCGTTTTATACGTCTCATCGATTGCTTTGGGGGCAAGCGTCTGTCCACTCTGGAATTCTCCTGTTAAAATCTTTCTCCTCAAATCAAGATATGCATGGGTAGTTTTGGTATGGGCACGCAAATCAGGGGGAATGATGTGAAGGTTTTCTTCTGTTGTCGGTCCTCGCATAGCTCCTGCTCCTTAGTTCTCTTTCTCAAGCACATCGACCACAGTGTGAATCTGCTTTTCCAGTTCTTGGACAACATGCGTGATCAGTCTTCTCCCCTGCTCAGGTTCTCCGCGTTCTGGGTATCCCCAAACGCCGTTGGACGAAACACTAGCGATGCCGACTGCTTGCAAAAAAAGCTGAGCTGAGCCAGTCGAGGCGGACGATACACCATTTTCTGCGGTTGTGTCACTGACGAATGCAGGCCAAAACGCTTTCACGACGGCTGTTTCCAAGGCACCCGCATGAATATCTTGAGGCAGAGGTCCATACTGTTCCTGCCAGAGTCGTTGCGCCAGCGCAAGAGGAGCGAGCACGAATGTCGGCAAATTGTGTTGCGCACTGATTTCAGTGGCAATGGAACCTAAGGCGGCATTGCCGCCGTGCCAACTCACCAGAATGAAGACAAAAGGAGTCTTCCAGGTAAGTAGACTCCGGGCAATATCGTGCAGCAGCGCCGCCAATGTACTGCTGTTGATGGCAATCATCCCCACCCCTTTGTGTTCCCAGGAACAACTGAACGGGAGCACGGGCAGAACTCGTGTCTCTTCTTCGGGAAACATGTGTGCCAGTTCGTCCACAATGAGTTGAGCGATACGCAGGTCTGTGTCAACAGGCAAATGCGGTCCATGTTGCTCGCAACTCCCGATAGGAAGGAAGACATAGGTTCGGTGTGATGAGTGCAGCTGAAGAGCAGGTCGATCGGTGTGCATAGCTCCTCTTTCGTTTTTCATTTTCTATCCTTGTTATGGAAGATATTATAGCATATCAAGATATTTATCCTGATTATGAAAAACAAGTCTTGAAATACATTACAATAACTTCTACTTTGTGGCATAAACATAAACAGAAATAGTTTTACATATTCGAAACTAAATATGTATTAAGATGATGTTTGAAGTCCTCTGGAAAGGGCTTTGTGGTGCAATGCTAGTAACGGTATATGAAGGAGCGAATAATGAATACAAACAACTCAAGCCACTACCTACAAACCAAACAACAAATCGACCAGGAGCACGAATCCGCCCTACGTGGTCTGCTCGGTCCCGCCGTGGTCGCCCGCCACGCCTTCATCGAATCTCGTCTCACCCACCGCGCGAACCCCATTCTCGAACTGATCGAGTCGCACCGCGTTTCTGATGCCATGTTGCTGAAATCCTGGGGTGATGACGGCACACCACCAGTGGTGACGATTCCTGAAGACGAACCCGAGGAGGAGGATGCTCGCCTGGATGATGCCGCGCGTGCCGTGCATATCGCCCGCCATCGTTTCGTCCTGCTCTCCCAGGTCTTGATGCGCCATCCCCTCTTACGTCACCGCCAGGTGCGCGACATGGTGCCCCTGCATGATGGTCCCGATGCCGATGGCTATGAACTTGACGCGCTCCTCTTCCGCTTTGTGCCCGCCGATGATGCCCTCGCCGCCCACGTCGATGAGGCCGTGCAGATCTTGCCCCCTCGTTGGCGAGCGCTCGCGCAGGTGCGCCTCGCCACCTGGCGCACCATGCCCATCGCTCTCTCGCTTGCCTGCTCGTGGGATGCCACCGTGGACTTTCAGCACCGTTTCACCGCCATCCATGAACAACTCAAGCGCCACCCCCTCGCCAGACCCAGCATGTCCCTGCAAGAAGCCGAAGCCATCCTCTGGAGCCAGCCCTTACCCCTGGTCCTCTTCGAACACGTCGCCCTCCCGTCCGCGTTGTAGAGGGCAGATTTATCAACCGGTGGCAAACCATGCGTTTGCCCCTCGCGGACAGGGCGGCCCTACACGTAGAGATGTTCTCTGTATTTGATGTAGCCAGTGTGATGCACAGCGTCAAAACACTCTACTGCACCCACCTGCACACGGACCCCGCCGCCTACGACGCGCTCGTCGCGGGTCTACCCACCGAGTGGGAGCAGTATCACACCACCTACACCTTCCATCTCGCGCTCGCTCAACGCTCGTAGTCCACATACAGCAAATCTATCGGTTTGCACCCATCACCTGCCCAGTAGTATATTGATAACGAGTATCAGCACCATTTTCTTCAACAGGCATTACCTGCCCATCGCTCTTTGCATGTGGTAGAATACAAGAAAAAAGGTTGTCGTGCGTTTGCTGTAATCTCTTTGCTTCATGAAATAAGGGAAAACGATGATGCATGTTTCCAGACCATCCACTCCGTTAAACACTCTGCTTGCCTGGACCCTGACCTTTTGTATTGCTGCCCTCGCCTGGATTCCAACGCTACAACAAACCCTCGCCATGCATGGAACCCAGGCCTATAGCACAATGGGGCTGACCGTTGCTCCATTCTTGTTTTTTTGGACGATCATGATGGCGGCGATGATGCTGCCCGCATTGGCTCCAACCGTCGCAGCCCAATTGCAAGTATTACGTCGACAGAGAGTTCCTCCATTGCTCCGTGTTCTGCGTGCCTGCATTTTCATTATTGGTTACCTGTTCGTCTGGTGTCTTTTTGGTCTTTTTATCTTCCTCGTTTCATCTTATAGCCATCGATTCATCGAGCATAATCTTATCATCGGTGTCGCTCTGGGTATCGGACTCTTTTTAGGGGCGGGCATATACCAGTTGACCACGTTGAAGTACCGATACTTGCTCCACTGCAATCCTGCCCTCGATCAAGCTGCCTCACCTGCCGCCTCTTGCGCGGTTTTACCTCTGCCACTGAGTCTGTACGGTGGGATGAAGCACGGGCTTAGCTGTCTGGGATGCTGCGGAGGATTGATGTTATTGATGCTTCCGGTCGGTCTGATGAATCTCCCATGCATGATCTTTTTGACTGTACTCGTTTTTTTAGAGAAAGCATGGCGTTGGGGACATCAATTGGCATTTTTTACCGGCAGTATGCTCATCTTTTGTGGCTTATTCTTCTTTATCGATCCTTCGCTACTCACAACGTTTATTTTGCATTAGGAAAAGATAAACGAGCTTCCTCCGATAGGTATTGGAGCAAGCTCGTTTATCTTTTTATATGTTTATAGTAGTAAACAAGCTTTTAATGGCGCTGGAATTCGCCGCGTAACGCCATAGGACCACTATAGGACCATGCTTGCATCGTTTCCCCGGCCATTGCCGTTCGTATAGCACGCGCATGTTGCGGGTCGAAGGCAATTTGTACGTAAACCATCTCTGCCTCATGCATGTAGTGTATTGGCAAGGCGTAGACGGGCCTATTGTGACGTGGAAATGAAGCGATCTCGGCAGGAATACTGTGGAGTGAAGGCTCAAGCTCGTTCAAAAGTGCCTGTATCTGTGCATGCATAGCCTGTTCATCAATCAGCAGAACCTCATGCCATTCTCCGGAAAGATCATTAGCATCCGTAGGCAGTGCCAGGCTAAGCAGCACATGGTTCGAGACGGAAAGACCATCGATCTCACCTTCGCTAATGCTATAGCCACTAACACGCCAGTGAGGATAGCTGGGCGTAATACTGTCTCCACAGGTGCAAGGGTCGCAATCGCAGGGATCGCAAGAACACGATGAACAACCTCGTGCACCGAACAGTTCGCCTTTAAGATTGACTCGTTGCTGTATTTTGGCATTCATGTTTCAACGTCCTTTCTTGCTCTCGTCAAGAGCAGAAATGGTGTTTAGGAAGAAGTGCTGCTTTGGTGAAAATAAGCACACATTCTTCTTTCATCCGAACATACAAAGAGAATGCACTACAAGAAATTTCTTTGTGGATGCTTTTTATCTATCCCACTTCTACTCTAACCTGTATTGTTCGCCTATGTCAAGCAGTAAGCGCAATCATTAGTAGAAATATCTAGTGTGCCCCGTATAAATACCTAGTTCATAGAAAGGGTAAAAATAGGGAAAAAGCCTCATTGTCCTGCTTGAAAATAAGCATTATACTCATAACATATTTTTCCTCGTAAAGAAGAAAAAGCTATAGCAAAAGAGAAAAGAGAAATCAATGCAAGATACCATAAAGCTCACCCTGCCAAAAATTGGTTGCCAGGGATGCATGAAGAAAGTAACCACAGCGCTCCATACCATTCCTGGCGTACAGATTGCCGCAACGGATGTCGCCACAAAAAGTGTTGTGCTCGCTTATGATACTGACCAAACTAACATGGAACAGATCGAGAGCACACTTTCACAGGTAGGACATGTGATTGGAAATGTAGAAACCACTCCTTACGTGTGAAGCTGTATAGTCTATTCGCGTATGTCTGCGAGCAGGAATCTCGTACAATCCCTTCTCGCAGGCATTCATCATTTTTTAGTGAAGACCATGGATTGTGTAAGTGGTGCATTCGCTCAATACGATGGGTATCCACCTGTCGGTAGTACTTTGTCAACGTTCGATGTAACCCAGTAGGGGCAGCATTCATGCGCCCGCATGCAATTCATTGCACGGTTCAAACGGTCAGCATGACCCTTGACAAAACAGTAGGGGTAGCTTTAGCTCAAGCCACGGATGCTCCCAGCATCTGCGCCCGCGATTTATCGCCTAATCGCAATACCCATCATATTGAGCGAATGCACCACTAATAATGGATAAAAGTATAAAGAATGCAAGAATACTTGCAAAAGTCAGAATTATATGCTATACTATAATTAATACTCAATCCGCTTTCTTTAAGTTTGCATCGAATTATTCGTGTCCCG
>CAZZWK010000069.1:0-38830 GCA_964657925.1 uncultured Dictyobacter sp. | reverse complement strand
ATGAGATTTGATGATGCGAATCTCTATACGTTGTACAAAGGATAGGCAGCAAACGAGTGGGGTGGTTGGAGATGGTTGTGCAGCGGGAGAGAAGAGAGAAGCTATGATTTTAGAACTATTAGGTGCCGTAGGAGGTATTTTACTCGTCGATCTGGCGCTGAGTGGTGATAACGCGCTGGTGATCGGCGCGACAGTGGCGGCTTTGCCACCACAAAAACGCGGATTCGCGGTCGCTGTCGGCGGTATCGGTGCCATTGTCTTGCGCGTGTTGTTCGCGTTCGCCGCGACTTTTTTGCTCAATTTGCCCTGGTTGCAGGCGATTGGTGGCGTTATTCTCCTGGTGATCGCGATCAGGCTGCTGGCGGATCGTCAAGGCGCGCCATCCGCTGCATCTCAAAAACGAGGGGGAGAGGTTGATAGCGGTCAGCAAAAGCACGGAGCAAGAAAGAATACGCTTTTATCTGTATTGCTGACCGTGCTGGTGGCCGATGTGACGATGAGCCTGGACAATGTGCTGGCGGTCGGCGCGCTGGCGAATGGAAATTTTCTGGCGCTTGCCATCGGCATCGTGTTGAGCCTGACTATTCTTATGGCTGGCAGTATGCTTGTGGCGAACTTGATGCACAGGCTGCCATTTTTATTGGATCTCGCGGCTCTTGTGCTGGCCTGGACAGGCGCGAATATGTTGTTGAGCGATCTCCAGTTGGGCGATATCTTGAATAACTACTCGTGGACGGCTGTTGGTGTACCAGCGCTGTGTATCGCGGTTGTGGTGGTGGCGGATATATTGTTGCGTTTTATGCAACGGAAGCAGGCTGTTACTATGTTGTAGCCCGTTGGCGCAGGAAAATAAGCGTTTGATAGCGAGTACCACGCGGTAGTTGTGGATCAGTGAGAAGAGACCGCCCGTTTCTGATGAGTATGTATCATATGTATATGCTCATCAGAAACGGGCGGTTTATATTTTATTATTCTTGTCTTACTCTAGAATGATTCTGATTTTTCTCCTATACAGTATTCAAACTCCTCTATAAATTGGGCCTCTATTCCCCTATAGACCGTCAGCTATGTTTGTTATGCTCTTGTTGCACATTGCTATGTTAAGACGATTTAAGGGAGATCATATGTATATATCCAAGTTTAAGAAGTGCTCTGGAGTTACTATTTTAATCCTTCTCCTCTTGATTTTTGGCGGTATTGCTGGCACTAAGATATTGGCCTCTCACGCCGATGCAGCTGATAGCGTGCCGTTGCAGGCGGGTGGGACCGCGGTGACCGGGGATACGACCAATTATAGTGGGAACGATGGTGGTTCCGGAGGAGTATTTCCTCCTTCAACCGGGATCGATTGGCCTGCTAATGCTGGTTATCCAACGGTACACGATGCGGTCGGAGGAATCGGCACATTTGAAGATCCTATCACCGTGGCGATCAATTCGAAGAATGGTTCTTCTGGAGATGTGCCCGATAATCCCGCCTATCAGATTGGGGAAAAGTTTTATATTCCCCGCCTTCATTTGTACTTTGTGGCCGAAGATAGCTGCAATGTCGACAGTGGCAATGGTAGTGAGTGCACAGATGCTAATGATAGTTCCAAATTACATTTGGATTTCTTCAATGGCAATATTACCGATCAGGCCTATTTCTCCAATGAGCAAAATTGTGAAAATAGCTATGGTGGGAGTACGCCGGTGATTGCCGATGCTGGCCCTGGCTATCCTATGCCCGATCAATATCCTCAAGGGCTGCAAGGGGCTACGTTGTTTGTTGCTCCCAATAATTGCATCGGGTCCACATTGTGGAACGAGTACAGCGATTGGACAATCGGACCTGAAGATGGAAGCACAACGCTTGGAACGAATACCGCAAACACTACTCCACAGGCAAGCGCTGTGATTTCAACAAATACAGTGGACGTGGATGATAGTGTTCAAGGTTCGGGACAGAATCAATTCAACTATATCGGTGATGGTTGGCAAAGCTGCCAGAATTGTGATTGGCAACCGGTAGGCTTCTATGACAACAGCAATAGTTGGGACAATACTGCCGGTGACCGTGTAACGGTGGCATTTACAGGTACGCAGATCAAATTTTATGGCGTAGTAGGGCCTGCGCAAGGCATTGCGCAAGTTTCTATCGATGGAGCAAATAAGCAAACGATTGATACATACTCAGATACCGAGGCGGGTAATACATTGTTGTACACCAGTCCACTACTGACTGATGGACCCCACACGTTCAAGCTCAAAGTAACTGGCAGGCAGAACAGTGACGCGAGCGGCAATTATGTCAATCCTGACCGTGTAGAGATCACCGAAAATACCTCTGGTTCGACACCAGTGGTTTCGACGCCAGCGGTCTCGACACCATCCGTTTCGACACAATCGGGCTCGATCGATGTAGCAAAGACCGGCAAAAATGCCCTGGATACGACTGCGAACGACTCCAATTGGAATTTAATATGGAACGACGATTTTAACGGCCCCTCGCTCGATACCAGTAAATGGACGGTACGTACCTATGGGTCCGGTGCATTCAATAACGAGCAGGAGTGTTACAAGGACGATGGCACCCATGTGCGTATCGATGGAAATGGGGCAAACAGTCATCTGGTCTTGCAGGCCGACCAGCAGTCCAACGACAGCAGCTGTCCGTATGTTTCCGGTCGCCTGGACACACAAGGGAAATATGCGGTTCAGCCTCCCACAAGTGGCAAGCCAGTGCGTGTCGAGGCCAGTATGCAATTGCCGCAAGGAGGAGATGGCATCTGGCCCGCGTTCTGGATGCTGGGACAGAACATCGACACTGTTGGTTGGCCGAATTGTGGTGAACTTGATCTTATGGAGAATGTGCACCAGTTGGGTGCGTCGACGATTCAATCGACGGTGCATGGACTAAATAACGAGAGTAGCGATCAACAGGAGACGCTATCGAATGGAACATTCTCTGATGGCTATCATTTGATCGCTATGGATTGGTATACTGACCACATGGTTTTTTCGGTCGATGGTCATGCAACCGAATCTATCGATACTACGCAACTTGGCGGTGATCAGGTTTTTAATCAGCCGTTTTATATTCTGTTGAATGTTGCGGTTGGAGGAGGTTGGCCGGGGAGCGCGGATAGTAGTACACCGTTTCCGCAACAGATGAATGTAGCATTTGTACGAGTGTATCAGCACACGTAAAGAATGCAGCGTGTAGGGCAAAGAGGTGGACACAGAGTTGGGGTATGATGAAAATGTTTGTCCTACACGCACAGTAAACGTTCGATAGCGGCTGGTGGTTGTGGGATAGTCACAAGCTTGAGTTTTTTGTCTCAGTAAGTTGTTTGAGCAGGTTAGTCAGATTATTGTAACGTGCGGCGAGTATGTAGGGAGAGACTGATTGGTCTGGTGGTAGCAAGTTGCAACTGGCGGCGAGGATGCCGATAACGGTTTCTGGTTTGATGCCCGCGTCTTTGTAGGCAGCAAGGCCGCTGCTGTGAATGCGCTTCGCCATACGTTGTCCCGCGTCGTCGAGCAAGAGGGGGACGTGGACGAAAGTGGGTACGGGAAAACCGAGCGCCTCGAAGAGAAGGATCTGGCGCGCGGTAGATGAGAGCAGGTCGGCACCACGGACGACCTGATTGATGCGCATGAGGGCATCATCGACAACGACCACGAACTGGTAGGCGAAGATACCATCCGCACGTTTGATGATGAAATCGCCAACGGTCTGTTGCACCTGTTGCTGTTGAGGACCGTTGAGCATGTCCTGGAAGAGAACAACGCGTGTATCGTCGACGCGAAAACGGAGCGCGGGCCGACGGCCTTGCGCTTCATAGTGTTTTTGCTGGCGTCTACTCAAAGAGCGACAGGTGCCGGGGTAGCGTCTTTCGGCATGCCCATCCTGCTGGGGAGCACTGGCGGCATGCATGACCTCGGCTCGTGTGCAATAACAGGGGTAGATCAGGCCCACGTCCTGGAGTTGTGTGAGAAGCGTTTCGTAGATGGGCAAGCGCTCGCTTTGGGTGTAGGGAGCGTAATCGCCGCTGATATCTGGTCCTTCGTCCCAGTCCAGGCCGAGCCAATGCAGGTCTTCGAGCATCATATGTGTTGAACCGGGGCGGACGCGTGGGCGATCCAGGTCTTCAACGCGTAGGACGAAGCGGCCACCGACGCAGCGCACGAAAAGCCAGGCCAACAAAGCCGTACGTAAATTGCCCATGTGCAAAGTGCCGCTGGGACTGGGTGCGTAGCGACCGCGTATAGTAATAACTTCCACCGCGTTCAATGCCGTTCTCTCTGCCCCCTTTCTTTTTTTGAATCGCGAAGATTTGCTCTATGCGTATGCTTATGGTAAGCGAGAGACGCGACAATGAGCGGACCAGGGGCAGCGATGATCTTGATCGATAGGAGGGTTGGCTGTGGTGGTGGGAGTGATACCGAACTGCGCGAGCAGTTCGACCAGCGCGCATAGAGGGAGGCCGACCACGCTGAGATAGCAGCCATCGATACGTTCAGTGGGTTGAAATTGGGGATGCTGAATGCCGTAAGCACCCGCTTTGTCCATGGGGTCACCGGTCGCGATGTAGGCATCGATCTCATCTTCGCTGTATGGTCGCATCAGGACCGGCGTTTTGACGCTTTTACCATACATGCGCAAGCTATTGTCTATCAGGGCGCTAACGACTACGGCGGTCACGACGTGATGCCAGCGGCCACGTAAGGAGAGCAGGAGTTCGCGCGCGTGTGTGGCATCGCGTGGTTTATTGAGCACCTGATCATCGAGTAGCACAGTGGTATCGGCTGTGATGATCACGTGATCGGTGATATCCGGCAGGGTGAGCATCATCAGGGCTTTGTAGGAGGCGGTCCATTGCGCGAAACCGTCGCTGGGGCCGTGATAGCCTTTTTGTGCCGTATCCTCGTCGCCAGGCGCGACGGCGACTGTATAAGGGAGATTGAGGGACGCGATGAGTTGGCGTCGCCTGGGTGAGGCGGAGGCGAGCACGAGTGGCAATGGCGATGGCATAAAAGGTCTCATTCTCCTCTGAAATCAAAATGGAATGGCGTCCAGGATAGCGACGCATTCGATATGCGCGGTCTGTGGAAACATATCCAGTGGCTGCACGGAGCGCAGATGATAAACCGGATGTTGATGGCACAGCATATCAAGGTCGCGTGCCAGCGTCGAGGGATCGCAAGAGACGTAGACGATACGTTTGACGGGGTGATTTATCAGCGCGTCCAGTACGATGGGCATGCAGCCAGCACGCGGTGGGTCGATCACGAAGCCATCGATCTCACTGGCGAGTGTGGGCAGTATTTCCTCGACCTTGCCTTTAAGAATCTCCACGCGCTGTTCGTTTCCTATAGACGAGATATAGGTTTGCAGGTTATATTGAGCGTCCTTAATGGCACTGGCCGATTCTTCGATGGCAATGACGCGTGCCACGTGTGGAGCGATCAGAGCGGTAAATGTGCCGACGCCGCAGTAGGCATCGACTACAGTCATTGTACGTGCTTGCTCTGCTGGTAGACCGGAGAGCAGGCCATGCAGGACCATGCGCGCCATATGCTCCGCTTGCGCGATATTGGTTTGGAAAAAAGAACTGGGACGGATGCGATAGCTGTGCCCAGCTAGCGTTTCTTCCATTGTCTCGCCGCGTACCTCCAGGCCAGCCGCCATAAGTTCTTGCGTGACCTCTTCGTCCGGAACTGGCTGCACAAGCAGTTGGGGGTTGGCCGTCGCGGTACGTAGAACCACCTGTGGACGTGGATTGACGTGATGGCTGATGATCTCAAGTGCCTGGTCGATCTTTTCGTGCGCGATCGGACAGTTCGTTAGAGGGAGCACACGGTGAGAATTGCGCGCGGTGAGGCCGGGGCGACCATCGCGATCGATGGAGAAGCGCATATGGTTGCGGTAGTGCCAGGGAACCTCGCACGCTACGATAGCCAGCAGTGGGGGAGACGAGAAGTGGCCTGTCTCGTTGAGTAGCTGACGCACGATCTCGGTTTTCCAGGCGCATTGCGCGTCGTAACGCATATGTTGCAACTGGCAGCCGCCGCAGGTGCCAAAGACGGGACAAGGAGCCTGGACGCGCAGTGGAGAAGGCTCATGTATCTGCGTGATCCAGACGCGCGGTGGGCGTGGTTTATGACGGTGGTGTCTTCTTCCCGCGTGACCGGGACGCGGCGGGTAAGGAGCTTCGACCGCGATCGTCACGCGTTCGCCTGGAAGGCCAGCGGGCACGATAAGTTCGCGTGTGCGCGGTGCGCCGTTTTCGTCTGCTTCAGTGACCTCGGCGAACGCGTGGCCTGCACGCGTAAACTCGCCGAGGACAACGGTATGAAACGTGATAGGTAGTGTCTCTTGTGTCCTGGTTTGTGTCATCGTTTCTTCGACTTGTTGTGTTTTTGTTTGTTATTACCACCCCGATGTGATTTAGACGAACTGCTGCTATTGGTATTTTTGGGAGCGGTAAGATTATAGACGCGCCGTGCTTCCTGCACAAATTCGAGTGAGCTATCGATTGCCTCGGCCTGCTCAAGGTATTTTTTCGCGCTACGCGCGTCATTGCTTTGCAGGTAGACGAGTGAGAGCGAGGCAAGCAAATCGGCTGAGTCTGGATTGATCTCCAGGCCCTCGCGGATGACCTCACGCGCGCGTTTCGCATCGTTCTGTTCGAGGTAGCTACCCGCGAGCTCGGTATAAGCCTCGGCATAGGTAGGTTCAAGCTGGATACATTTTTGCAGCGCGGAAATGGCTTGTACGGGATGATGAAGCTGACTCTGGAGGTAACCGATGCGGTACCAGAGTTCCGCGTCGTCATCGTTCAGCCGGGCGGCGTTTTGATAATGCGCGAGGGCGTGCTCTTTCTGGTCGCGGCTGAATGCGATCTCGCCCAGGCCGAGTTCGATCGCCACCGTATCATCCTCGCTGTTTGTGATGCCTTCCGCGTTGTGGAGCAGCGTTTCGGCCTCATCGAGATGATCATCCTGTTGTAAGAGGATATTCGCCAGCAGGATCATGCTTTTTGGATTGTGGTCGGCCTCGATGGCGTCGCGTAGCGCCGCCTCGGCGAGATCTGAGAGATGATGTTCGCGTTCGTGGTCGTCGTTTTCGTGAGACTGTTCTGCGATTGCCAGGTAGATGATGGCGAGGTTGTTCAACGCTTCTCCGCGTGCCTCGGGCACACGGGCCGCGAGTTGTTGCGCGTAGTAAGCGGCTCGTTCGGTCTCGTTGGTGGTAAGCGCCTGTTCCGCCAGGCGTCTATAGGTACTGGCTTCTACATCCTGTGTCTTGCTGATCAGGGCGTCGAAGTAGTACATGATCTGGGTAGATAGACGAATTGCGCCGCTGGTGGTCTGCATCAGATCGATGAGATCTTCATCGTCCTCATCCTCGTCGTCGTCCTCGTCAAAATCATCATCATCATCATCATCATCCCCAATTATTATGGGCACATCTTCATCGTTTATCACCTCGGTTGTTTGTTCGACCACAACTATTTCATCATCCTCGTCCTCGTCGGCGTTGATCTCTTGCATGAGTTCTTGTGCCTCGGCCTCCAGGCGTACAATATGTTCTTGAATTTCGGGGAGTGGAGACTGCAGGATGCTGGCACCGATATCGGTCATATCTTGGATGAGCCATTCTTCGTCTTCCTGCACGAGTGTATAGCGTGTCCAGAACCAGTGACGACCGGTTTCTAAAAGAGCGGAGGTTGCCTGTGGAAGTTCGGCCAGTGCCACGACGGGTGCGTCCTCGTTCAATTCGATCGACCAGCCAACGTCGACGATGGGCAGGCTCTGCCCCTCTTCATCGGCCAGCGGCTCGATGAAAGAGATCTGGAGTTTGCCAGTGTGAGCTTCTAAGTTCCACTGGCTACGGCGCTCGACCCAATCCGCCTGCTCCAACTTTTCGCGCAACGGGCTTTCGCTGGCGAGAAGGTCGTATACTTCTTCGTAGTTGCCCTCTACCCACTCGTCCAGGAAGTCGGACACGGTGTCGGAGTACGCGGAGCCCACGAAGAGGTCTTCAGCACCCGCAAGCAGCGATTGAAGGTCGGAGATGAGTGAATTGGCGGGCTGGTTACTCTGGTTCGTGATCTGTTCGAGTGCCTGACTGATAGTGGGGCCGGTGGGTGGTTGCCATTCGGCGTAGATGTCCTCTTTTTCGAGCTGGACCAGGCTGCGCCGCGCCTCTTTGCGTACTTCTTTATGATCGCTGAGCGTATTGAGCGCCTGCGCGATGTCCGCGGCGGCGCTTGTATGTTCGTTGCTCAGCGCCTTCAGGAATTCCACCTGTGTCGTGGTGGACTCATTAGTGATCGATGAGAGTGTTTCTTCGACCTCCTCCAGGTCCTCGCTCTGTTGAAGTTGGGCGGCGATATTCTGGTATTGCCCGATCAAGGTAGAGATAGGTGTGCTGTGAACACTTTTTTTATCGCTCGCATCATCATGGTCGTGTTGTTTATCAGAAGGCATGGTTTATCCTTTCGCGGTTTTGTAGCTGTAAGCCCCAGGTGTATCTTCTTTTTTTAGACGCGTTTTCTGGAAGTTGCCATTTGTTGGCGCAAGCCCTGTAAAATTTCGGCATCGGGATCGAGCCGCTCGGCTTCGTTCATATGACGCTGCGCGCCCCGGCGGTCTCCCATCTCGAATAGGAGCGAGGAGAGCAGAGCATGCAGGTTAACCGAGTCTGGATTGATACGGATACCTTGTTCGAGCAACGCACGCGCCTTGGATTGTTGAGACTGATTGACATAGATGGCCGTGAGTTCGCTATAGAGGCGAGCATCGCCTGGCTCCTCCTGGAGCCCTTGTTGATAGTATTGTTCCGCGTGTTCCATATCACCGAGTAGCCGATAAGCGAAGCCGAGGCTGAACCACAGGCCTGGATAGTGTGGATTGGTCTCCGCGACCCGCAGATAGTGTGGAATAGCCTCGTTCATACGTTCCTGGCGCATTGCCAGATTGCCCTGTCCCACCTCAATCGAGGTGCGCAGATTCTGGTCGCCTCCTGTTGAGGTGAGTTCGCTGGCCGTGTTCAATTCTTGCTGCGCGTCCTCGTTGCGTTCCAGGCTCATGAGCAGCTCACCCATGAGCAGATGGCTCACGGCGCTATTATCGACCGCAATGGCCTCATGTAGCGTTTCTTCCGCGCGTGCGATGAGTTGATTATGGCGAGCGGTCAATCCCTGTTCCTCGTAACGATAGGCGAGTTCGGCCATAGTCGAGCCCAGGCGGCGTAGTGTATCGGCCTTATTTTGTGGGAAGCGCTGCGCCAGGCGTTCGAGGTACACCATCATGTGCTCAGGATTGCCAGTCAAAACGGAGCGGTTGTATGCTTCCTCATTAATCGTATAATCAAGGGGGAGTTGGGCGATAAGCGCATCATAAAAGTGCAGGATTTCGTTAAGACGCCAGGATAGCTCTTCGATGACGGTTTCATTGTTTCTATTCTCTGGCTGTGCTTTTTTCTCGATCTCGTCCTCGAACTCTTTAATGCGCGCCTGTAGTGTTGAGACGGACAGGCCTTGCAGGGCCAGGGCTTCATCACGGCTTTGCTGGATACGCCAGGTGTTTTGTTCGCGTATCAGTGTGTAGCTTGTCCAGAACCAGTGGCGGCTGGTTTCTTTATTGATCGCCGAACCCATCGGCATCTCTTTGAGTGAGCCATTGAGGGGCGTATCCGCTAATTCAAGCGACCAGCCCACCTCGATCTCTTTGCGGGTATTCATACGGCTGGCGTTGACTGCGTTGGGAAGCCAGAGTCCACTATTCTGCTGATTTTGCTCGCGCTCGTGCACGAAACCCAGTTCGAGGCGAGTGGGATGGGCTTCGTCGAACCAGGCGCGATGTTGCTCGATCCATTCATCGCGATCCGTGCCAGTGCGTAGCGCATTGTCGTGGCTGAGCAAGTCGTAGGCCAGGGCGAAATCGCCGAAGGACCAGGCACCTAGAAAGTTCACCACGACCTCTTGTGTCTCCAGATCTGGACTAATAAAGCTGCTGTCGGTCGCTTCTTCCAGGTCTGTGGCCTGGAGAATCAGCTTGTTCACAATGGGAAGCTGCGTGCGATATTCGTCGCTGGGCATGGTGTGTCGCCATGTATTGACCGCAAGTGCCTCTTCGAGCAGGCGCTTGCCCTCTGCCAGCGAGCAGGAGGCCAGCGTATGTGAGGAACTCGCGATCCTGGTACGCAACTGGCTGATGCGTTCCTCGATGTGGCGTTTGGTGCCGGTCTCGACGAAGGTATCTTTCACGCCATCATTCCAATAGTCTAGCAGAAACGAAAGCACACGAGCCTCGCCGTAGTCGTATCCCTGTTCCCAGCAGAGGAAAAGCTGTAGTTCGCCCTCTTCGCGTGTCTGGGTGGCGAATCCTTTCCAGAAACGCGGCGCGTTTTCTGTAGGAAGCTGCACTGCGACCGCGGGCGTCGTGAGCGGCGTCCATTGTGGATACACCTTCGCGCCTTCCAGACGTAACAGAGCGCGACGGGCCTCTTTACGCACCTCTTTACGGGTGGAAAATGTATTGACCGCGAGCAAGACATCGGCGGAGGCAGGCTCATTGATGCGTGCCAGTTGCTTGAGCAAGGCGAGTTGGACCGACTCGGATTGGGCGAAAATGGCTGTTAGCGCATCCTCGGCCTGCGCGTTTTCCGTGCTTTGTTGCAGCTGGTTAGCGATGGTTTGATAGTGTGAAGATAGCTCTTGTACCTGTGCATTTTCTTCAGATGATAATGTCGCGTTGATTTCTTTTTTCGCTGGCATGGGATTTCTTTACTCCTCGGGATCGTGTCGCGTCGATTGTACCACGAAGTGCGTGAAGAGTCGAGAGGAGAGACGGGCAAAGCATCTCAAATTGTATCAAAGGGCAAAGCGTTGTTACGTGAGACCTGTAACTTTTTGTACGACGATCGTGATGTTCGCGGGAGAAAGTGGAAGAGCATTCCCAAAGAAGCCTTGTGTCGAAATGGTTGCATGCTGGATATCGTGACGGTTGTGTAATATTTGTTGCGCCTGGCTCTGTGTCTTGCCCACCAGCGCGGAGGCTAGAGACTGTTTTTGGGCCTGATTGTACTGATAAGACCAGATGGCATCGACGTCGATGGAGAGTTGTGGTGGGTTGTCATTGGTACTGGTGGGTATAGGATTGATATGTGTGGCTCCGACGATGGCGTATCCCTGGCCTAAATCGGTAATGCCGTTACGCTGATAGGTTTGCAGCGCGAGCGTGCGGAACGCCTGTTTATCGTAGGCAATGCCACGGCAGGTGACGCGATCCTTTACCGTAACACTTGTCGCCTGATCTTGCGCGTGATGATCGGATGAGATAGTAGAAGAGCATTGAACGCCACCGACCAGGCTCTCGCCTGTTTTGACCTGCTGCATTACTTTTTGCTTCAAGCCAGCAGTGACCTGCGTGGCGAAAGGTTTGGTGACGCCATCGATATCGGATTGCTGCACGAAGGTGAATGGTGTGGTATCGGTGCCGCCGTTGAAGGAAGCAGGATTGGTCACATAGCCAGTGCCATTTTGAATGTTGGTGATCGCATCGTATAAATCGACTGGTCCATCGAGATCATCTGCGACGATATTGCCCGCGGAACCGGCGGAGGAGGCATGCGCGGGAATGGTAACAGTGCCGCCTTGCGTGATCTGTACCTCTTTATCGGTTGTAATGGTGACGCCATTGGCATCGGACAATTGAATGATGCCGAGCGTGTGCGAGGTCGAGCCGTCGCTAAAATCGATTTGAGAGAGCACGAGCGAGCCTTTGGCCGTAGTAGGCTTTGTCTGGCCCTGTCCCGTGGCGTCTACCGTCTGTGTCAACTGTGACGAACTGAAAGAGATACTGCGGCCTTGCACCTCATTGGCTGCGCTTGATGTACCAGTGACCACTGAGAAATTATAGATGAGGTTGAGCTCAGGTCGCGTGGGGGTGAGTGTGATGGTCGCGGACGCAGCGGGAATAAGAGGGTAGACAGTGCTACGTCCGAAAATAGCAAGGAAGAGCAGTAGAAGCACAAGGATGATGGCGGGAATGAGTAATAAGCCTCGGCGTGATCTGCGAGGCGGAGGTGAGGCTTTGTAGTTGCTATAGGGCTGCGTTGGTTCCACGGCCTCTTGTGCGGACTGGTCATGTTGTACCTGCTGATCAAAATTGCGATCCTGAGGTGAAAAAGTGATGGTATTGAAGTTCGCGGCTTCAATAGAGATACGCGGATGACTGGGATCGGTGGGAGTGTCCTGCCATTGCTCGAATGAGAGGGTAGCGGCGAAGGCACGCAGGAATGTACCGTTGATGATATCCGTATCGTTATCAGTATCCAGTTTGGTTGTGTTGCGTTGAGTGTGAGCGCTGAAAAGCTCTTTATCGATATAATCCGCCTGCTCATGCGCGATATCCAGATTGGCGGGGCTATAGGGGAGAGTGATATAGGGATGCAGGTCCTCGATACCCTCGTTGAGAATGGGAATAGTTGCATCGCCATAGTGTAAACTGCCCGCGGCAGCTTGTTTCAGAAAAGCACTACGATCGTTTTCATCGGTCAGAGAAATAGCGGTCCAGAGCATGAGGATGGCGGCTATGGACGACTTCCCTGTACGATCGACCATGTAAATAAGGTGTGATGATGTTGTCGCAAGAACGGAGAGGATACGATAGCTTCCGATGGATTCGCCCGCTGCCTTCATCAGATCCTCCTTGTAGATCGGCGTATATCGATATGCTCAATGATATAGGGTAGAGCGAGATCGGCGCACGGATAGAGAACATTCGGGTAAGGCGTCGGTGCATATGTACCGAGAGATGATAAAACAGGATATGCCACAGAATTGCGTAGAGCGATAGTAAGAAACAAGCAGAACCAATCAAATACAGTATAGTCAACGAGGGTCGATTTGTAAATATGAAAGGAAGTGAATGTGGTTGTGGTGGGATGTACATTGGATGTTCGTGTGCTCTTTACAAAGTCAATGATGTTTCTTGTGGCGATGCTCTTCTTACAGCATGAAGTTCAGTTGTTATGTCCCGTAGCTTTAAATAGGTGGATGTGAGAATGAGTTGACGCAAGCAATCGCTATCCTGCATGTCCTGTTCGCTCGATTTCGCCTCGTTGATGACCCAGAGCAATGTGGTAGTAGAGCAATCGAGCAAGTAGAAGACGCGAGTTTCACCGGTCAATGTAGCATCGGTAGCGGTGTAGAATGCTTGAGCATCGCTCCAGGAGATGTTTGTGTAGGTTGTTGTGCTCCATACATGTTTGCGCAACGCTATGCCTTGGGTATCAATAGTTAGCCCGCCCCGGCGAAACGGCACCACTGACAGTGATGCAAGGGTGATAAAGCAGGCGAAAAATGTCATACCATAGAGGTCGCCATTGTCAGAAGACGATTGACCAAGTGAACCGTCTTGTATTGCCAAAATGGTTAGGAAAAGAGGAAAGCCGACTACGAGCAGCAGGATGCAGAGGTCAAGAAATGTGAAGGTCGTCTGCTTTCGTGATTTGGGGGCAGTGATTTGAAATGTGATGGGCAGAGAAATATCGTTCGCTTCAACCGTAGCAGAGTCGGCGGTAGTAGAATTCCGCTGTTGCTGCACTGTTGAGCGCAAGACGAATGTTTTGGCTGGAAGGTTGATATAACCAGTCAGAAATGGGATGGGGATGAGGAAGAAGAAGAGAGAGGCAATAGGCAAGGGAAGTGTAGAAATAGCGTCCCACCATTTTCCCTGTGAAAAGGAATAAAAAAGACGGATGACTGTGTTTGAAAGCAAGATCAAAAAGTCTGTACTCAAGCACAGAAAGAGGAAAAAGGCTTTGGCTCGTTTCATGCGCCTCTGCTGCTCAAATTCAGTTTTGGTGTGGATAGATGCGAACAGGTAGAGCAGCATATCGGTCGATGTGTATGATTGTCGCACTAGCCAGAATATCAATCGCAGAACGTTTATCCTTCTGGCTCTATTGGTCTGTGTCATAGTTTGTTTGCTCACGGTGTTTTTATTGCATATAGATCAGCAGATATATGCCGGAGATAAAAGTTTTTCTATCTTGTTTATATTATGGAACAGGTGACGTTGCTCATTATATCGTTCAGTTTAGTGCGTGTCTATTTATAAATGGGATGTAGACAAAAGGTTTAGTGGAGGAATAAAAGGAGCTAGTGTAAGACATAACATCTTATCAGTAGACAAGATGTTATGTCTATATATGTAAGGGTGTTGTCAAATGTTGATCGAGCATAGGTTTGTGGACGTGCAGGAAGGCAAAGACGCCCTGGGTCGCGGGCCGTGCGCGTACGGTAGCTACGACATAGATGGGGAAGGCCACGCAGTAGAAGTAGGACGAGAGGCTGCGCCAGGCGAAGAAGAGCGGAATGGTGGCGCAGAGGAACACGGCTTCCGGGCGTTTGCGACAGATACGCCAGTACCAGACGATGGTGCTCAGCATGGCGATCCCTTCCAGCGCGGAATAGACGCTTTGAGGCAGGTAAGGGATGAGGTGGGTAATACTGAGATCGACGATGCCCACGCCCATGGGGAACATAGGGTCGTGTACGGGCGCCATCACGCCAGCGAACCAGGCGGATGGGTTCCATAGAATGAAGGGCAGGTTGATGAGCAGGGCGAGTCCACCGGCGGTAAGCATACGGTAAAGCGCATCTTTCCAGCCATAATGTTGCAGGCACATGATCAGGTAGAAGGGGATGAAGTACCACGCGATCTGTTTACTTGCCAGGGCGAGCCCGAAGAAAATCGCGGAAGTCCAGCGCCGATCGCGTTTCAGCCAGGCGACGACGAGCAGCAGAGTATAGAAAATGTCGAGATTGCCGCCGGAGACCGAGACCCACATGGGAATATTGGCTAGGCCGAGCAGCAAGATCCAGGGACGAATTTCCGGCTGCACCCATTTCCAGGCAAGGAAGATCAGCAGCAAGTAGCTGAGCAGGTAGAGGGGAAGCACATTATAATTTTGGAATAGCGCGAATGGGATCAGGGTGAGAAAGGAGAGCGCGGGATAGCTCACCTTGGCCTCGAATTCTGGCACGTTGTCGTTCGCTTTAAGCGATGTATTGAGGACGGATTGGATCTCCGCGTTGCTAGGATAGTCGAGCCGGTTGGCGAACTGACCCTGACGCAGCGGTGTGGTCCATGCGGGCTGGATATTGAATTCGCGCAAGAGATCGGGCAGATTTGAATCTGTGTAAGGGTTGCGACCTTCTAGCAGCAGGATTGCCGCATTTGTATCAAGAGATGTGCCATCATTGGAGAGTTCGGGTTCGCCGAAGCTCATGAAGATGGCGCGACCGAACTCGACGGTGCCAATCATGGCGACGATAAGGATGGCGAGGAGTGCGAGGCGTTGCCATAAGTGTATTGTGGGCGTTGTAGATTTTGGAGATGTCTGTTGGCGAGACTTCTCTCCTGATGTTATGGCGGGTCGCAGCGCCATCCAGAGGGCAAAGAAGCTACCAAGAATCAGGGCAAGCGGGATAATAGAGCCAAATGGTGCGATAAAAAGGAAGTACCAATCGTGATTGATCTCGTTCAATGATTGGAGCAATAGGGCAATACCGACCCAAAGCGCGCGTTGTTGAAGGGAGAGCGTGGCTTGATTGTGTGCTGTTGGGTCCGAGAAAAAGTGATGCATCCATTTATAGTAAAACGGGGCGCGTTTTTGTATGGATAACGTACGCGAGTCCGATGTAGATGGTGAAATCATAGCAGAGCGTAGGCATTTCTCTCCCAGAAACGGGTGACTGATGCATATGTGTGCCGGTCAGACAATCGTTTCTATCGATACGCCTTTTACCTCCCAATAGAGTACCGAGAGTGTTACTAACATATGCTATAGATATGGGTATTTTTATGTACAAAATCCGCTATGAGCAATATATTCTAGAAAATTCGTATGTTTGCGGTGTTTTCTTTCTCGGTCCACGTTTTATAACGAAGGGGAAAAGGATTGCGTCACAAAACTGCTTTGCTCAAAAGAGTCCGAACGTTTTGAAAGTGCTGCTATAGAGCAGTTAAAGCGGGAGGCGATAATATAGCTCACGATGCTGGAGTTTGAAGCCCAGATGCTCGTAGAGCTTGATGGCTGACATATTTTGGTCCCATACATGCAGATCAATCGACTTGAGTTGGAGCTCGACGCGTGCGTACTCGATGACATGGTCGAGCAATTTTTTTGCCAGGCCCTGTCCTCGGTAGTCTGGGTGGACGATGACGCGTTTGATGTAGCCGGTGCCAGCAATGTCATCGTTAGCGGGGATCATCAGTTCGGCTTTGCCCGCGACGCGACCTGCTATTTCCAGCAAGAAGATCAGCGTGCGTTCATGGGTACTTGGATCGATGGAGCCGAAATATTTGTGCATGTCGCGGTGGATATGGCGCGTTGGGGACGCGCTCAGACTATCCAGGTAGTCGATGTGCGCGATATCTTCGGGCGTAGCGAGGCGAAAAACCAACGCCGTTGTTGGTTGTTTATCGTTCATATCTGTTCAACCTACAATCTATAAGAGTGGGATGGATATCCAAATTATGACTGCCCTTTTCTGGGGAGTCGCAGAATGGCACCCAGAGCGACAAAGGCGCACACGAGAATGAGAAATCCATAGACGAAAGATTCGTCATCGCGAGTGGCCGCGGGTGTCCTGATCGTGGTATAGAGTAGACCCGCTCCCCACAATAGGAAGCCAATAAAAATGGCGAACAGGCAGATAGTGCTGATAATTTTTTTACTCATCGGAAAACCTCGGACTAGATGTGAGGAGGTATGGCAACGTTTCCTCTTTGCTCTATCCCTGATTATAGCATATAGAGGCTAGAGGGACTATATTTCTGCCTTGGAGTCAGGAGGTATTGCTGGAACGTTTGCAAGTCCTTAAGGTAGTGGTTAATGTGCGTTGGCTCGTGCCGCCATAAGCCAGTTGCCTCTTTCATCTAGGAGTCGAAAGAATTTCTCGACGAACAAATCATCAAGCACAATGTAAAGGATCGTCGAGAAATTCTCAAGTGGTGTGTTTATGTTAGATGCATAGTTCAGTATCAGTGCATAGCCTCCCACACCTGGCGATGGATGAAGGAGCGGAAGAGGCCCCAATCGTGCCATTCTCCTTGTGGAAATTGTTTGCCCAGGCTGGCGAGTTGGTCTGCGAGCGCGGGTAGTTCAGTGGGCGAGACCTCGCGGAAATCGCTGATGTCTTCGCTCTCGTCTATCGTGCTCAGGTCGCCGCCGATCTCGTCTAGTAGAAAGGCGAAGGTATAGAAAACGGGTTCTTGTGGATCAGGGGCGAGCATGTAGGTCGTAGCGGCCAGGAAGCGCACCACATTAATCTGCAGGCTGGTTTCTTCGTTGGTTTCGCGTAAGAGTGCAGTGAAGATAGATTCGCCGTGGTTGATACCGCCGGTGGGCAGACGGTACGCATGTTGTGGATAGTAGCTTTTGGTCATGGTGAGCAGGCGTCCATTGGGACGCCGTACTACCATGCAGACCTCGCCGTAGCGGTCGCTTTTGCTGAGTGGATCGAAACGTTTACCAGTTTTTGTCTCTAACACGATGGTAGGAGTGAGTGGTTGACCATATTGTGTGCTGAGCTGTGCGATTTCTTGCTGAACGGTCTCGGGCAGTGTAGAAAAAGGCAAGGGACCTCCTCCATAGATGACGCGGGCAAATGTGTAGTTTGCTCTACGCGAGTTTATATGTTTTGTTTGATGATTTGCTGGGCGATAGTAACACCGTAGTCGAGCGCGAGTTGCATGCGACCACCTACAAAGGCATCGCCGCTAAATGCGAGACCGTGTGGCAGCGTCAGGCGGTTGAGCGCCTCGCCGTTGGCTGTATGTGCTGGCAAGGCGTAGCGCCAACGCTGCACATCGATGAAGTATGGTGGTGGCAGATGTTCATCGATCAAGGTGGGCACCCGTTCGGCGACATCGTGTAGCAGTGTATCGTCGTCGCTGAGCCAGTGCTCACGGCTATAGTCCGGAGCCATTTGTGCGATGAGCAGGCCAGCATCCTGGGGAGCGCGTCGTGGGTCCTTTTCGTGTTCCCAGGCCAGCCAGGAGATAGGGTGGGTTTTATCAGTGTTGACAAGCGCGTAGTATGGTCGTGTGCGCGAACGAGGATAGTAGCCGAGCATGACCGAGATCAGCGGGTTGTATTCAGCCTTGTGCGCCTGTTCGATGATTGCGGTACGTAGCTCTGTTTCTATTTCGCTGTTATTGATCAGGTCGATGGCTTGCGTAAGTGGTACTGTGACAAGGACACGATCGTAGCTATCGATGAGTTCGCCGTGGTGATCGAACAGTTGCCAGCCACCGCCGGGTTGTTCCACCAGGGCGCTGATGTGGGTCTCGAAATGGATATGCAGACCTTGCGCCATGCGTTTGGAGAGGCTGGTCAGGCCATCGCGATAGCACCAGCGAGGTTCCGCGTTATGTTTGGGATCACCTTCGCTGATGGTGTTATGGGCATCGAAGGTCCAGATGGGTTTCTCGATCTGGAAGAGATCGGGTGTGCGAAAGCGTTCGGTGATGAGCGAGATGGTCTGGGAATTGGCCTGTTTGAAATATTGCGCGCCGTGATCGTAGGTGAAGCCATCGCGTTTACGGGTCGCGCCACGACCGCCGACGCCGCGACTCTTTTCGTAAAGCGTGACCTCGATATCGGCATCCTGAAGCGTATTGGCCGCTGCGAGACCGCTGACGCCCGCGCCGATAATGGCGACTGAAAATCTATGTTGCATAGTGATCCTCGTTTAGCGCTCGACCGATTCTCTGTGTTTTTCGAACTTTTTCTGTTGCGCCCGTTGTTGTAGCCAGTTTTCTTTCCAGAGATACGAGCGTGCGAGCATCTCTTCCGCGCTTTTACGGGCGATCTCCGTGACGCTACCACTCACGATATGCGCGATTTCGCGTGTGCGCTGCTCTGGTGGTAGTTCGTTGACGATAGTGATGGTGCGATCATCGAAGATCTGTTTGTTTACATTGTAATGTGTATCGGCAAATGCCGCGATCTGGGGCAGGTGGGTGACGCAGATGACTTGGTGACTTTGGGTCAGTTGCCAGAGTTTTTCGCCGACCACCTGGCCGCTATTGCCGCTGATACCGGCGTCGATCTCATCGAAGATCAGCGTGGGGGTTGCGTCGGCGTCGGCCAGAATAGTTTTCAGCGCGAGCATCAGGCGCGATGTCTCGCCACCAGAGGCAATTTTAGTCAGTGGCTTGAAGGGCTCGCCGGGGTTAGGTGCGATCAAGAACTGGATATGGTCGATGCCGGTGGTATCACAATAATAGAGTTGTTCCTCTTGCCCAGGGAAGTGGACGGGAACGCCGTGCTCATCGGGCACTTGAAGAATCTCGACCTGGAAACGGGCGCGCCGCATATTGAGATCGTTGAGTTGTGCTTCCATCGAAGCCGCGAGCAGTTGCGCAGCTTCGGAACGACGTGTGGAGAGTTGTTGCGCGAGCGCGCCGATCTCTTTGCGATACTGGCCGTCTTGCTGTTGCAGTTTCGCAATCGTTTCGTCGCGATTCACGATAGTCTCCAACTCGGCCTGATCTTCAGTGACACGGGCCAGGATCTCCTCGATAGTCGCGCCATATTTGCGTTTGAGTTTGTTGATCTGGTTGAGGCGGTCTTCGATATCCGCGAGGCGGCGAGGATCGTCCTCGATGTTGGACTCATAGCTGCTGACGGAGCTCGCGACATCCTCAAGCTGATAGATGGCCTCGCTCAACGAGTCTTCGTACTCCTCCATACTTTTGTCGAGGCGCACCAGTTCGCTCAGGCTGCGCTGTGCCTGGCGTAGCTGATCGAGCGCGGGCGTAAAACCGTCGCCGCCGACATCCGAGCCCTCGATCGAGCCGTGGATAAAGGCACAGAGCTCTCGCAATCGTTCGGCGTTGCCGAGCACCTTGCGCTCCTCTTCAAGTTCCTCGGTCTCGCCAGGGCGCAGTTCCGCTTTTTCGATCTCCTCGATCTCGAAGCGCAAGAATTCGGCGCGCCGCTCCTGCTCGCGAATATTTTGCTGCAAAGATTGCAGCGTGCGATTGGCCTGCCGCCATTCTGCCACTTTTTCGTTGACCCGTTCGCGCAGAGAAAGTGTCTCGGCGTAGCGGTCGAGCAGATTGATGTGTTGCTCGGTACGGAGCAGGCTCATATTTTCGCTCTGCCCGTGGATATCGACGAGCCAGCTCGCGATCTGTTGCAGCACAGAGAGCTGCACGGTGCGACCATTGATGCGTGCGACCGTTCTGCCCGTGGTGCGAATATCTCGCGCGAGGATGAGTTGACCATCTTCGGGATAGATATCGTATTCTTGCAGGATAGAGCGTAAGGCCAATTGAGCATTCGCGCTACTGACGTTTTCGTTGTTGGTGCCGTCATCCTCGTCGCTGCTTTGCGGGCCCTGATTGAAGAGTGTCGGTTCCTCATCCGCTGAGGAGGAATCGAGTAAGGGGAATGTATCGCCGGGGTTGATCTGAGGATCAAGCGAAAAGATACCCTCCACCAGCGCTTGCTGGCAGCCGGCGCGCACGAATTCCGCGCCAATTTTCGCGCCCAGCAGCGCGTTGACGGCGTCGATGATGATTGACTTACCTGCGCCTGTCTCACCAGTAAACACATTGAAGTTAGGATTGAGATGGAGTTGCAGGTGATCGATGATGGCGAAATCTTTAATCGTTAACTCAAGTAGCATGGTTACTTTCGGGCGGTGTCGCGTTATTGTCGTTAGTGAGTTTCGCATTAATGATTTGATAAAAATAGGTTGGCGGTCGTCGGCGTAAAAATTTTGTCGAGTACTGGCTGTTGCGCACCGTGATTACCGCACCATCCAGAATCTCACGGTTCATTTGCCCATCCGCCGAGAAGACTCCTGGCTGACTACCAGTGGAGATCTGCATGCGAATACGCGCTTCGGGATGGAGGATCAGGGAGCGATCGGAGGCGAGGTGCGCGGCGATGGGTGTTAAGACACTACTTTTCACTTGCGGGTGAAGCAAAGGTCCACCTACAGCCATATTATACGCGGTTGAGCCGGTCGCGGTCGAGACGATGATGCCATCGGCGTAACTGGTATTATAGAAATAGTCGTCGACCCACACCTGCACCTGGACCACGCGCGGCCACTTACCGCGTGCGATCACGATATCGTTGAGCGCGAGAAACTCCTCACGTTTGCCATCCTGTTCGAGTACGGCGTCGAGCATGGCGCGTTCGTCTACCCAGACCGATGAATCGCCATCGAGATAGTATTCGAGTTTGTCCGAGACCTCGTCAGGCTCGATCTCGGTGAGAAAGCCCACACGACCGAAATTGATACCGACAAGCGGGACGCCGACATTGGCACAAAGACGTGCCGCATGCACAATTGTGCCATCACCTCCCAACACCAGCACAAGGTCAGCACCACGGAAAGAGGAGCCTGCGTGTTCCTGTCCTTCTTTCAGCAGGTCGATGGCACGGACATTGTACCCTTTTTGCTCCAAGGTTGTGACAAGACCTTTGGCGAACTCAGTTGTATTATGTTTACGCCCCTGGTAAAATACCGCGATCGTTTTCACTACTTTTGGCTACAGCGCAGTCATCATCCTGTAGCGGAGCACCGGATGGAGCGCCACTCCTTTCGACCTTGAGAGTCCTTGCCTAACTTGTGTCATGGTACGCCATCAAATGTGTGTTGTCAAGCCATTATAGGTTAAATGTTCTTAATAGTCGACAGCATGTTTTTCGATCTTTCAGCTTTGTACTACTGCTCAGTCAAGCTTTATGCGTCCGTCGGCACAGGGCTGATAAATTTAGGGTGCAGATGCTGGGAGCATCCATGTGTTGCGGTAAACCAACCCCTGGGGCCAATGGTAGATAGTGGTTTTTGGGGTTTAGTGTGGTTTCTGGAGCCAATGATGGGCGAAAAGCAGGGCTTCTTGACGTGTATGGACCTGTCCGTCGACCTGAGCTTCTGCTAGAGCGCTGAGCAGTTGTCCGATCACTGGGCCTGGTTGCAGGCCGAGTTGTTGTATCAGTTCATCACCCTGCAAGAGACGCGGCGGTAGTATCTGCTGACGATTGCGCATGTAGCCGGTGAACAGGAGGCGAACGGTAGTGAGAAGTCGAGGCCATTGCGCGGGGCGTGGTTGCGAGCCGTAGGTGGCGAGGGCGGCGGCCAGCGCGATTAACGCGACAGAGATGCCATTCGCACCCAATGCAACGAAGTAGTGGTGCATGACGAGCGGTGTGACCTGTTGTTGGGCGAGTTGAAAGGGGCGTGAATGGTTCATGATGACCAGTTCGATCAAATGGCGTTCCTGGCTGGGCAGATGAAGGCGTTGTGAGATACGGTTTGTAATGGAGCGACCAGCTTGTTCGTGTCCAGGAAAGGTGATGCTATTGTTTTCATCGATCGTGTAGGTCGCCGATTTGCCAACATCGTGCAGGAGCGCGGCCAACTTCAGCGCGGGTTGGCTCAAATTCGCCAGGTCGAAGATCCCTTGGTGTTGCGCCTCTTGCAAAAGGGTGTGAATGGTTTGAAACTCAGTAATCTCGGAGGCATCCAAAAGCATGCCTGACGTTGAAGTATCGATTGAGGATAAGAAGTGTTGTGCACTTGATAGAAATGGATTGGTAGCGAACAATGATGCCAGTTGTTCAAGCATGAAGACAGTTTCGCATGCATGGTTGAAGATATCCTGATATTGTGCTGGTGGCTGTGGCAGGTCGCGCATAGGGATAAGTTCGGGAAAAATCTCTGTAAGCAGGTGCAAATCGTCTAGGAGATGCAAGCGTTGCGCGGTTCCTGGAGGCTCCAGAATGGATGCGAGTTCAGGGTAGATGCGTTCCGAAGCAACGTGTGAGAGCAAATGTGCATCGTGTTGGATCAGTTGACTGGTGGCGGGATCGATAGTGAGATGGTAGCGCGTGGCGAGGCGCAGCGCGCGCAGCATACGCAAGGGATCTTGCACGAAGATGCTATCGCTGACGGTGTACAAACGGCGTGCAATACTATCGGCGATGCCATGGTAGGGATCGATGCAGAGAGATGAGAGTTGCTCGCTTGCGAGCGTGAAATCACTATCCATGGTGGTCGTAAGCCATGTATTGAAGACATGCAGGGGAATGGCGATGGCATTGATGGTGAAATCGCGGCGCGCTAGATCGGCTTCGATCGTGGGACCATCCATAGGCGCGAGGTCGATGATTGTTTCCTGATCGGAGCCCTTAACGATCACACGATCGGCTTTTTCGTGTAGATGAACGTAAAATCCACCTAGAGCATGCGCTAGTTCGCGCGCAGACTGTGATAGAGCGTGACCCTTTGCCGAAACGACGATGTCCCAATCCACGCATGGCTGTCCAAGCAACAAATTGCGCAGAGCACCGCCAACCAGATATGCGGTAGGATAGCTAGCGGAAAGTGTGCGCAACATTTGCGTGGGTAGGGCACGTATTTCATGAGGGATAGGATTGTTCCTATTTATAGGAGTGCGTTCTATGTGATCATTCATCATTGACGTACCTGCACGTTCTGTTTATGGATTGAGTAGTACAATCAGCTATTCATTATAGTTGAATAGCTGATTGTGTCTACCCTTGAGAGGCGATGAAGACCTTTTTCTCTGGTGTAACTGAAGAACAATTGACCTTTTCCCGTCTCGTGCGTATACTTTAACGTATTGGAGGGCAAGATGCAGGTATGCGTCATCCCTCGTTCAATTGGCTTCGAGAGGGCTATGAGATAAACTTGTGCGTTTACGCATTGGAACGATTTCTCCACTCTCCTCCTTGTTACAGAACTCCTGAAAGTTAGGAACGGCTCATGGGAGCAATGGAAAATTATGGGGCATTGCGCGTTGTAAGCGTCGATAACCCTGCGCACGTTGGGAAGCGCCGCACGAAAAAGATTTTCAACTCGGTACCCGAGGAGAGGTTGGTACACCTGATTACGCGTCCATTGGTGACGATAGGACGCGCGCTCAGCAATGACCTTATTTTGCTCGATTCATCGGTCTCGCGCGTGCATGCATGTCTCAGCATCGATGGGCAGGGATGGCATCTGAAGAATGTGGCGGAGCAAAACACGATTCGCATTAACGGGCATGTTGTGCCCTGTGGAGAAGTTGTGAGGGTGCAGCCGCAGGACATTTTTGTGTTGGGTGGGACGGCACTGCAACTGGTAGCTCCGGAGCAAGCGTTAGAAATGCCAGACAGCGACGCACGCACGGATCGGTCGGGCGAAGGAGAGGAGCCGCGATCACAGCGCAATGAAGTACGTGATCGGGCACAGGATTTTTTGCTGGTTGATGCGAGTCGGCGCGTGCCGCGGTGGAAGGAAGTCTCTTTTGCTATGGCCGATGCCGCTGAGCAGGTCGAACGCGAGGAGCAAAAGGCTGGCAAGGCTTTAGGAGTGGATTACGCCGAGGTGGGTAGACATGCTTATCTATCGTGGACAGTTCCGCAACGCTTTCGTTTGCAGTATGGCTGGATCGTGCTGGGCCTTATTTTTCTCGCGGTTCTGCTTGGAACTGGTATCACTATTTTATTTAGTAATGTGCTCGGTTTCTCGACGCTGGTGCAAGATGTATTGCTCAACTCGTTCGTCGCGTTCACTATTCCGCTTGTTCCAGCCATCGGCATTAATCTCCTGGTGAGTTTGATCGATCGTTTCGAGCGTGAGCCCTGGTTCTTGCGCCTGGGAGCTTTTTTTTGGGGGGCGCTAATCGCTATTCCAGCGACCGTTTTTATCGAGCAGTACATTCAGGATCGGCGCATATCTATTTTGGGCTTGCATCCGAGCATTGTCGCCAGTGCTTTTTTTTATGGTACAAACGCGGGCATCACGGAGGAGACGACCAAAGGTCTAGGTTTATTACTGCTCTTTCTCGTGTTGCGTGATGAGTTCGACAACGTGACGGATGGTATTGTGTATGGCGCATTGATTGGTGCTGGTTTCGCGATGGTGGAAAATTTCAGTTATTTCGCGACCAATCCGCAGGCGGTCGTGTTGCTGGTGATCGAGCGCGTCGTGTTGAGCTGGCTGGTCCATTCGACGTTTACAGCCTGTTTTGGGGCCGCGCTTGGCTCGGTCAGGCATAGCAACGTGCGCTGGCAGCAGATTGTGGTGCCGTTCGCCGGCTACCTGGCCGCGGTAGGTTTACATTCGCTGTTCGATTTCGTCAATCTCTTCATCAATATGCAGGTCATCGCCTATCATACGAGTGAACGCGTCGTGACCTTCTCGCTGCTGGCAATTGCGGCGAACTACATTTTGCCGTTCATTGTGCAGATGGTGCTACTCTATTGCTTGATCAAATCGCTCTCGCACGAATCCCAGATTATCCGTGAGTTTCTGGTCGCGGAAGTATGCAACGGTACTGTAATGGTGGATGAATACGTGTTGTTGCAGCATACGTTCGTACGTTCGCGTGTTGAGCGACACGTGCTGTTTAAGGATGGGGTGAAGCAGTGGAGACGGGTCAAGATGTTGTACCAGGCGGAGATCAATCTGGCCTTTCGTAAATGGCATGTAAGTATGGGAGATCGCGCCAAGAGTGGGCCGCGACAACCCGAGGAGAATTACCGGCAGCGTATTCAGCGCTTGCACCAATTGATCGCGAGTGAGGGGTGAGAGCAGGCATAAAGAGTTTTGTGCTCTTTTGTGCGCGTTCTTCGTGGCTTGACACCTCTTCTTCTAGCATGTTAGCATGGACGAAGGTGCGCAGATGCGCGCTTATGCTAGAAAAGGACAGGTTGATTATATGGAACTGGGGCGGGCAGACCTGCTACAGATCTACTATTTTATGCGCCTCACCCGAGCTATGGAGGACCGCACACGAACGCTGTTTTTACAGGGGCGTATCGTGGGTGGTGTCTACACAGCGCAAGGGCATGAGGCCACGACCGTGGGTGCAGCGATGGTGCTGCGCGACGGTGACTGCATTGTTCCGCAGCATCGAGATCTCGGCATGCATCTTGTACGCGGTATCTCGCCACGTGCAATCATGTGTCAATGGCTTGCTCGCGGAAATTCTCCCACGCTTGGTCGTGATGGTCAAACGCATATCGGCGATATGCATCACGGTATCGTACCCATGATCAGTCATCTTGGCGAGTCCCTACCGGTTGCTTGTGGTGTCGCGCTGACTATGAAGATGCGCAGTCGTGCAAATGTCGCGTTAGCTACTTGTGGCGATGGCGCGACGAGTACAGGCTCGTTTCACGAGGCCATGAATTTCGCTTCGACACAGCGTTTGCCGATGGTGCTGGTAATCGAGAACAACGGGTATGCGTATTCGACGCCCAACAGCAAAGAGTTCGCGATCGAGCATCTCGCGGACCGTGCCGTAGCGTACGGCATTCCTGGTGAGAGTATCGATGGCAACGACGTACTGACTGTATTGGAGACGGTAGAGCGTGCTGTCGAACGTGCGCGTAGGGGCGAAGGTCCTTCACTCATCGAGTGTAAGACGTTCCGTGTGCGAGGGCATTCCGAGTCGGACAAGGCTGATTATGTGCCGCCGGAGTTGCGCGAGCAATGGTTGGCAAAGGACCCGCTTCGGCGTTTTGAGCAAGATCTGGTCGAACGTGGAGTGCTGACCGCTGCTGCCCGTACTGACATCGAGACGAAAATCGTCGCGCTGGTCGCGGATGCGGTCAGATATGCGGAAGAGAGTCCCGCGCCTGATGAAGAGAGTGTGGCTGATTATGTGTTCGCGCCCGCAGGTCCTATCGCGATTGTCGGGGAGCCTGGGGCAGACAATCCACGTTATATTAATGCATGTGACAGTAGAACAGGGCGGCCATTTACCGCTGTAGCGAAGGTAGAGGAGGCCGTGGGAAAACGATGAGCAACGAGAGCGATAGAAAAAAGACGCCCAGAGACACTGCGGATATCTCTAAAGTGACGTATTTAGAGGCGATCAGCCAGGCTATCCGTGAAGAGATGATGCGCGACGAAGCCGTTTTCCTGTTGGGCGAGGACGTTGGCGCATACGGCGGTGCGTTCAAAGTTAGCGCGGGCCTGCTTGAAGAGTTTGGCGCGGAACGCGTGGTGGATACGCCGATGTCGGAGGCGGCGATCATCGGGTCCGCAGTTGGCGCGGCCTTGATGGGCATGCGCCCAATAGCCGAGATGCAGTTTATCGATTTCATTACCTGCGGTTTCGACCAGATTATCAACATGGCTTCGAAAATGTACTGGCGCGTCGGTATGCCGATTCCTATCGTCATTCGTGGGCCATCCGGCGGTGGCACGAAAGGCGGTCCATTCCACTCTTCAAGTCCTGAAGCATGGTTTGTGCATACACCAGGCATCAAGGTCGTCGTGCCTTCGACCGCATATGACGCGAAAGGGTTGCTCAAGGCGGCGATTCGTGACAATAATCCCGTGCTCTACCTTGAGCATAAATTGCTCTATCGTATGCCGGAGTTGCGCGAAGAGATACCATCAGATGATTATGTCGTGCCATTGGGCAAGGCTATTGTGCGCCGAGAGGGTGAAGATATGACCATCCTGACCTATGGTGCGATGGTGCATCAATGCCTGCGCGTGGCGCAGGTGCTCGAACAGGATGACAACCTGGAGGTCGAGGTAGTCGATCTGCGCAGTCTTTCGCCACTGGATCGCGAGTCGATTACCGAATCAGTCAAGCGCACGAATAAAGTTATGATCGTGCATGAAGATACATTGACCGGTGGCATCGGCGCAGAACTGTCCGCGATGCTTGCGCACGACCTCTTCGAGTATCTGGATGGCCCGATTACGCGCGTGGCCGCTCCCGACGCGCCATTTCCTTATGCGCCCGTGCTGGAGAAGGCGTACTTGCCCAGCGCGGAAAAGATTCTCAGCGCGGCTCGCGAACTCGCGGCCTATTAATGGTCTTTACTGCTACAATACCAGTAAAGACCGGTTGAAAAAAGAGTAATGTTATTTGAGTGAGGAGGTGATGAGCGGTGGTGATCATCCAGTGCGGTATGATCGAAAAGACTGCCTTCATATGACCTCTCGCTCTAAGTTAAAAAATAAAAAGGAGTTGACCCATGTCAACGCCAGTCAAGATGCCCCGATTAGGTGAAACGGTGGCTGAAGGGACAATTGGGTCCTGGTTGAAACAAGAGGGCGAGCTGGTCGAAAAAGACGAGGCGCTTGCGGAAGTCATTACCGATAAGATCAATGCCGAACTACCATCACCGGTCGCGGGCCGCCTGGCAAAAATATTGGTGCAGGTGGATGAAACGGTGCCCGTAGATACGGATATCGCGTTGATTGAGGAAGACGCGGATGTCGCAGCGGCTCCTCCTGCCGCGAACGCGCCTCAGCCCGCACCCGGACCGGACGCCGCGCCCGTGCAGAGCGCAGAACAGGCAGCTACCGTGGTCGCTGAACCTGCTCAACACGAACCTGCTTACGCTGGCGGCGTTAGCAACGGCAACGGGAATAGGCATAATGGCAATGGGGCAAGTGGGGTGTACGAAGAGGATCGGCAACGTATCTCTCCATTAGCGCGTCGCCTGGCACGCGAGCATGATATCGATTTGAACGATATCGCGGGCACGGGCGCGGGTGGCCGTGTGCGCAAAGAAGATATTCTAGCGTATGTTGAGCAACGCGTGCAGCATGTCGCATCTCAGCCAGTTGCGGTGGGTGCACCAGCTCGGACAGTGACCAGTGCGCCTGTAGCCGCTCCAATGCCGAGGTCACAAGAAGTTGTGGCACCAGTCGCCGCTGTTCCTGTCATCGCTGGTGTAGATGAAGAGGTGGTCACGCCAAGTCGTATGCGCCTGGCGATCGCCGAGCACATGGTGCGCAGCAAGCATACTTCGCCGCACGCGACCGCTGTGATCGAGGTCGATATGACCAATATCGCGAAGTGGCTGGCGAGCAACAAGGACGAGTTCAAGCAACGTGAGGGATATGGTATCAGTTTTGTGCCGTTCGTGATGAAGGCAGTGTGCGAAGGATTGCGCAAAGTGCCGATGCTGAATGCCTCATGGACGCCTGATAACAAGATCATCGTGAAGAAACGCATCAATCTGGGCATGGCGGTGGCAACCGATAGCGGCCTGGTCGTACCAACCATTTATGACGCCGATCAGTACACGCTAGCAGGCCTGGCACGGCAGATCAGTGCGTTGGCGCAGCGCGCACGCGCGAACAAGCTGACGGTCCAGGATATGCAGGGCAGTACCTTCGTGGTCAACAATCCGGGCGTTTTTGGGACCGTGATATCGATGCCGATCATCAATCAACCACACGCGGGCATCATCAGTATGGACGCGGTAGTGAAGCGACCAGTGGTGATCGAGGATGACGCTATCGCTGTGCGTTCGATGATGTTCATGTCGCTGGCGTTCGACCATCGTATTCTGGATGGTGCGGGCTCGGGCGCGTTTCTGCAGACGGTACATACCAAATTGCAGAGCTATGGACGCGAGATAGACGTGAATTGACAACCTACGAAAGAGAGACGGGGTGGCTCCTATGGCTGAAAACCAGGGTGCTATCCACCTGTTTCTGTGAATGAAGCAAGGAAAATCCCATGACAACCAGTATTCCAGAGAAACGACCCGAGTGGCTGCACGTGCATGCTCCCCGTGGCGAGAACTATCGAGAACTGAAACAGTTGATGCGCACGCAGTCGTTGCATACGGTGTGCGAGGAGGCGCGTTGCCCCAATATCGGCGAGTGCTGGGGGCATAAGACGGCTACGTTTATGATTCTCGGCGATGTGTGCACGCGTAGCTGTGGCTTTTGTGCGGTCGCGACCGGTCGTCCTATGGGCCTGGATTGGGGTGAGCCGAAACGCGTGGCGGAGGCGGCGCAGCAGATGGGACTGCGCCATGTAGTCGTGACTTCGGTGAATCGTGATGAGTTGCAGGATGGTGGGGCCGCTGTTTTCGCCTCGACCATTCGCTGGATTCGTCGTCTGAACCCTGAGTGCAAGATTGAGGTGCTTACGCCTGATTTCAAGGGGGTTTATGATGCGCTTAAAGTAGTGATCGATGCGCGACCGGACGTGTACAATCACAATGTCGAGACGGTGCCGAGGTTGTACAAACGCGTGCGCCCGCAAGCGGTCTACAAACGCTCGCTCCAGGTGCTCAAGTGGGCGAAGGAGATGCATCCGCAGGCGCGCACGAAATCCGGTTTTATGCTGGGATTGGGCGAGACGTGGGATGAGATCCTGGCGGTCATGTACGATATGCGCGAGCACGATATCGATATTCTAACTATCGGGCAATACTTACGACCCTCGTTCCAGCACCTGCCCATTCAGCGCTATGTGCCACTCGAAGAGTTTGCAGCATTGAAGGCCGAGGGCAAAAAGATGGGTTTCCGTCATGTGGAGTCGGGTCCGTTCGTGCGTAGCTCGTATCATGCTCACGAACAGGTCGATGAAGCCATCAGAGAATAGTCAAGGAGCGAGCGCCATGGATACAAACTCGATCAATGTCAATGCGGTTGAAGTGGCGTATACCGATCATGGTATCGGCGTGCCTGTGATCTTTCTGCACGCTTTTCCACTGAATCGCACGATGTGGACGGGACAGATCGAGGCGTTATTGGATGAACGGCGTTTTCGCCTGGTCGCACCCGATTGGCGTGGTTTTGGCGAGAGTAAACTGACGAACGCGGTCTCCACCATGGAAGATTTTGCCACGGACCTGGCGTCTTTGATGGATGCGTTAGGCATGCAGCAGGTGATTTTATGTGGCCTGTCGATGGGAGGGTATGCCGCGTTCGCGTTTCTGCGCGCTTATCATCAGCGTGTGGCTGGTCTGATTCTGGCGGATACTAAGCCGGACGCCGACGATGAAACGGGCAGGGCCAATCGCGAAAATGTCGCGCAGTTGGCGGAATCGCAAGGATTGGACGCCATTGCGGACCTGCAAATCCCCAAACTCCTCTCCGATTACACGCGCCAGCAGCATCCTGAGGTAGAGGGCCGTGTGCGTCGGATGATCGCCGCCGCCAATCCTCGTGGCGTCGCCGCTGCCGCGCGTGGCATGGCCCTGCGCAAAGACTCCAATGACCTGTTGCCCACAATCACCTGTCCCACTCTGGTGCTGGTGGGCGAACAAGATGCATTGACTCCCCCATCGGTTGCGCATGCTTATGCCGAGCATATCCCCAATGCGCAATTTGCGGTGATCCCACGTGCAGGCCACCTCTCCAATTTAGAGCAGTCGGAAGCGTTTCTCGCGCAGGTGAGGAGCTTTTTGTTGAGTGGGTTTTGAAAAATGATTGGGCGGAGAGAAGAAGGTTCTATAGTGTTACGTTTGTTCGAGGGCTGAATAAGCAATGATTGACTGAACTGGATGGGTGGTTGTAAGGAAAGAGTAAGAAAGTATCTTGTAAATGATGGCACAAGGATTTTAGAACACAAGCTTTTGTAATAGATTACAGCCTTTTGTTTTCTTTCTTATTTTAAAGTTTTAATATTTATCTGCCTTGAAACAACTCATAGGCCTCGTTGATGAATCTTCTTAAATCACTGACTGTTCGATGAAGTTGATTGAGAACATGAATGACTACTTTCCCAAAAAAATCTTTATCGTGACTCGCTATTGCTTTTTGAATATCTTCACTAATCCTTTTATCTCGATTAATAGAATCTTCCAAGGCATCTAAAACTTGTTTATCGTTGTATCGCATCATATCTCCCTTTCTGAAGAGCTTCGTTTATGGACTAATTAGCTCTTTTCTTTCAGTTTCTGCCAAAGAATTGGCTTAGAAATTGAAAGATGCTTTTATCATTCATTATACTTTTCCTATAAAAAACCGAATCTCTTTTGGGGTCAGGAAAGATTCCTTCCATAAGATCAAAAATCCTACGAGAGTTACTTACATCGTGAATCAGGAGGTTACAGCGTTGCCTTGCTTCGTGAAGTGGCATATAGAGCAAGTCATGAGGATCGACGGCATGTTTAAAGTTTTGTGCCGCATCTGATCCTAACTCTAGTTTGTTTAAAATAACAAGTACAAGCTCATTCAAATTATATTTGAAATGCGCCGAACAAGGGACAGGGAAGTAGTTGTCATAAAGCCTTTCAAAAACTCCTTTGTACTCTGGGAAATTTTGAGAGAATTCTTCAACTTCTTTTTGTACAAGAAGTCCTTGATATATTACTTTGGTTTCGTCTACTGAAAAAGGAGGGTTTGTTAGATAAGGAGGTTTTAGTGTAAAACTAACATCGTTGTGCGTACGGGAATGAATAAGTTGCCCAAAAGGCTGGATGATTTGTTCTTGAAAAAAAGCTTTCTTCTGTCTAATTAATCTGCGCATTTCTTCACTCGCAGTAAATTTTACCTGATCTGGGCTATAGTAGTTCATAAACCAGGGGGCTGAGAGAAGTGTATCAACTTTTGTGAGTACAAAAACGATCTTACTCATTAAATCTTTTCGAGAAGATAGGTCAAAATGATCGAGTAAAGTGGTGAGATTTTGTACATCAAAGGAAGTAGAACGATTATCTGCTTGCATTGTCCAAAGAATAATGTCTGAGCTGGGGAAAAATTGGAGATAAGTATCAATGTGCTGTTTATCTATATCTTTGGATTCACCGATGCCAGGTAGATCATTAATAATAAGTTTTGCCCCTTTGTTATTCTCGATTGTATACAATTCAGGTATTTTTGTACCTGGATGTACATGATTGATAGTGTTACCATTCCCATTAAATTGTTTACCCAACGCAGGACCAAAAAGCTCTTTTAAGAGAGAAGTTTTCCCTACACCAGTTTGACCCATAATAGTTATGGTTAATGGTTGTTTTTGAGCTTGGTTGAGTTCTTGAGCGAGTGCCTTCTGAAAGGTATCGTCAAAATCTGATGATCGTGATGGCCTCGTAATGAATCTCCTTTATACTACTTTTTACCTTTAAATCTACTTACTTTGACGTATAAAGATGCCATAAACAAAAGTTAAATAGGTCTCATCGCGTGCCATTGATGTTCGCTAATAATAGCTCTATCAAAATTAGTATTTTTATCGTAAGTTAGCCCATTCACAGTTGCATCTCTAAAATTAGCATGAGATACATCAGATAGTGTGATCTCTGCATTAGTTAGATCTGATTTGGTAAGGTTCGTATTTTGTAATTCAGCATCTCTTAGAATCGCGTTATTAAGATTGGAAGCGTACAAATCGGCATCACGTAGAATGGCACCATTAAGAACTGTATCTTTAAGAGTCGCATGCCGTAGTTTTGCCTCACTGAGATTTGCTAAACTCAAATCAGCATGAGAAAGGTCAGCACCTTGTAAGTCAGCACCACTCAGGTTAATGTTTCTTAAATTTGCTTTTCTCAAATCAGCATGCCGTAAAAGTGCTTGGTTATTTTGATGTTCGTTGGGTGCAAGTAGTTGTGTTTCGTAAAGGAATTGGATAAGCAGTCTTTTGCGTTCATGATTCAGGCTTGATAACGTTGTAAGTGTACGTGCGCGAATAATATAGTAAATAGTGTTATTTGGTTGAGTAGCATCAGGGTTTTGATCGCCTTTTTTTTGATTAAGTAAAAGATCGGACATGCGATCCAAATAATCTTGGAAAACCGCTGATTGCTGGCTATCTTCGGCGATTGCTCGATCTGTTTTTTCTTTTTGTTCGGCGGCTCGTTGCTCTGATGCGCTATTGACACGGTTAAGCCAATATGCTGCGATGGATAGAACAATGGGAATAATGAGAAGTTGTAGCCAGTCCCACAATGTTTTCGTTGGCTGATATTGCTGGACATTGGGTCCCTGGGAGGCTATAAAGCCTGTCCAGGGAATTTGAGCAATGTATGCATACATTATGAGAACGAAGCAAGTTATAAGGATGCAAGGAACAATGATTACCCACATCCTTATACGTTGTTTTTCTGTACTCTTTGCAGGATCACGTGAATCGACGATCATGGTATCCCCTTTATGTCATCGATGAGAGCGCTTTTTACCTAAAAAATGAAGTAATGGTACGTTACTGAAGTGCTCGGAAGGATTGGACTTATTTTGAATGTACCATATTATTGATATAATTTCAACATATTTTTGATGCAAAGTAGGGATACAGTTTGGCATAAAAGAAAAGTTCTATAATAGATGTATGTATTAGTAATAAATTTTCTAAAAAATAAAAATATAGGTGATAGAGTTTAAGTAGTTCATAATAAATTTTCCTCTTTTACTTAACAGGATGAAACAGCGGAAATTATTTTCCCTACCTGGATTTCTCTGTGAGATTCCCCCTCCTAAATGAGTATATATATCAACAAGCTATTTTGTAGGTCGTCTCTGTTCATCAAGTTAGTAAGATTGTCGCGCGGAACTTTTCTTATACCTTTGGCGTCCTATAAATATAATTCTCGTAGCACTCTTTGCAGTGTTCATGACATCACCGGTAGAGACATTTAGTAGAACGTTAGTAGGTATTTTGTCCTTACGTCCTTATGTCCTGAAAACCCTAAATGAATAGGTCATTTGACACTCGTAGAAATTGTCTGTTGTGTGTAGACTGTGATGGATTCGATAGTGAATACAATTTTGTAAATGGAGTGAAGGAGGCAATCATGGTTCGTATTTTGGTAGAATCGGTAGAACGTATGAATGGACGTGTAGTCATGCGAAAGAGCGAAAGTAGTAAAAAATCTGCTATGTGGCTCGGAGCTCTTTTGTGTTTGTTGCTTATAGTTTTGGCCTCATGTGGAGGGAGTGCGAATTCCGGTAGTAGCAGTAATGCATCACCTGGCTATGGCGCTCCTGGTGGTCCCGCGAGCACGAATGGGGGCAGTAGCAGTTCGTCGAGTTCGTCTTCTTCTGGCAGTCAGCAGAAGAGTAGTCCCGATCACTCGCGGGTGCAGTACTTGAATAAGGCGCTGACAGTGACGATGCAGTTCAGGGATACTGTCGGTGTTGCTGACACGCTCCAAAACTGGATTATGAACACTGACCCGAACGCGAGTTCAGCAGGGATGGATTATGAGCAGGTGAGCCGCAATGCTTTTAACGTCACATTGACATTTTCTGTCGAGGCCAGTGATTATAGCAAAATTCAGGAGTATCTGGGCGGCTACGCGCAGCAGAACCATGGGCAGCTGGTCAGCATAAAAGAGACGGTACAGGATGACAGCAACGATTATGTGGATAGCCAGTCACAGTTGAAGAATCTGCGCACCGAGCAGGCACGTATCCAGAGCTTGATGGGCCAGGCGCAGGATTTGCAGGCTACGTTGACGTTGCAAAATAAATTGACGGATATCGAGGGTCAGATCGAGCAGATCGAGGAGCATATCAATTATCTTGCGAATCAGGTCTCTTACTATCCAGTCACGATCGTATTGCAACCGATCTTTACCACTTCCGCGCCCGCGCCAACTCCAACATCTGGTTGGAACCTGGGTCAATCAATTCATGACGCGTTTGCCGCCTCATTGAGTTTCGCAGAATGGTTGCTAACAATCTTAGTGTGGATGCTGGCTTTTGTTGTCTACCTGATCCCTGTAGCTATCATCACCTGGTTGTGGTGGCGCTGGCACAATGGAAAGTTACGTATTGCTGGCGTATCCAGGATGATGCCACCAGCACCACATGCTTGATAATCGGTATGTACTGAAATAGCCAGGACAGATGCGGAGTGCTTTTTCCACCTCGCAGCCAGATTCTCAATCAAAGTCCGGAGTTGATCGATTGCTAAACTGGTCGTCAATATATGCTATGCGAAAAGTAACTGCGAATACTCTATCGCGGTTACTTTTTTTGTTGGTTGCTTATAGTACCGTTCTAAAGAAGAGCAAATCTGGATAGTATCTTGAGCCTTCCTTAACATTTCACGGGTACAATAGCGGGTGTCAGGCAAAATGACAAAAGTAGAGTAGAAATCCCGTGAGCCTAGAGGAGATGGCGATAGTATGAATACGCAAGGGCAGCCGACAGAGCCGCTGCATAATAGTGCACCAGGAGGGGGAAGTCTTGCGCAAGGAGGATTCTCGCGTCGTAAGCTTTTTCTTGGTGTAGGTGCAGGAGTGGGCGCGGCTGCGCTGGTTGGTGCCGCCGCGGTAGAAGGATTGCATTATGTGGATGCGAGTACCGGTAGTAGTGCGGCCCAAGCAGGCAGTACGCAGTTCGGTCACCTTATGCGCCGTGTAGGTTTTGGCATCAATCCCGCTGAGAAATCACCATACGTATCGTTATCGCTTAGTGACGCAGTCGATCGCCTGCTCAATTATCAGCAAGTGGTGGATACGGCAGTAGAGCAACGCTTGGCCGCTTTAAACCTCGACTTGAGCAAGATAGCCGATCAGCAACGCTGGTGGTTGTTGCGCATGGCATGGTCGCAGCGTCCACTGTTGGAAAAGATGACCCTGTTCTGGCATGGGCATTTTACCAGTAGCTATACAAAGGTCGGTGGCAAACAAGGGTATGCACGCATGATGGTGCAGAATCAGTTTTTCCGCGCCCATGCTTTCGATACGTTCGATAATTTGTTGTTAGGCGTTACCAGCGATCCCGCCATGCTCAAATACTTGGACCTGACGACCAGCACCAGGAAGGCGCCGAACGAAAACTACGCGCGCGAATCGATGGAACTATTCACGTTAGGCCTGGGCAATTACACGCAGCAGGATGTGCACAATGCCGCGCTAGCTCTGACTGGCTGGCATGTTGTGGGTGATAGCACGCAGTCGCGTTATCTGCCACAGCAGCACACGACCGAGACGATTACTCTGCTAGGGCACAGCGGCAATTTAGATTATAAGGATGTTGTTACCATCCTCGCCAATCATCCCGCCACGCCGTGGTTTATCAGTAACAAGCTGTTCACCTTTTTCGCCTATGAGAATCCGAGTAAAGAGGATTTACAGCCACTGGTTGATGCTTACACCAGTAGCAAGCACAACATGGGCGCGGTGATGAAAGCACTGCTGTTGTCACCACAATTCTCATCGGAAAAGGCGTATCGTAGCCGTGTGAAGTCGCCGACCGAGTTTACCGTGGGCGTGTATCGTGGTCTCAATATAAACGACGAGGGCCAATACTTGCCGTTACAGACAGCCTTGATGGGCCAAACATTGTTGAATCCACCGAATGTCGCGGGTTGGCCGGGCGATAAGGCCAGCGCACTATGGGTGAATAGCGGTACGTGGATCGCGCGTTTGAACTATGTCGATAGGTTGCTGCTTAGTCGCACGGGTGTGGCGGGTGCGAAAACGCCACTTGTCAATCTCCAGCAAGTTGTTACGGCCAATCATATCGATTCGGTGCAGAAGTTCGTCGATTACTTCGCCTCGTTCCTGCTGGATGGGGACCTCTCTGAGCAGAGGAAACAGCAGTTGGTCGACTACTTCAATACGAAAGATCAGAGCCGAGCGGGACGGGTCACGTTGAGCAATGGGCAGAGCTATCCGCTAAATAGAGCGCGTGGAACGCTGTACCTGATGATGTCGTTACCGGAATATCAATTGAACTAAGAGAGCCAGAGGAGCTGTTATGAGACTTTCACGCAGAGCAATGATCCGCGATGGGATGCTGGTGGTGTCGGCTGGTATGGTGATGCCGTCGATTTTCAGCCGGGGCGTGGCATCGGCCAGATCGTTGTCGTTGGATGGCGCGCGTTTGTCGCTGGCCGCGTCCAATCGCACGCTTATCGTGGTGCAACTCGCGGGTGGCAATGATGGTTTGAACACCGTCGTGCCCTATGCAGATGCGACCTATCGCCAGCTGCGCCCGACGATCGGCGTGACCGAAGATCAGGTGTTGCAGTTGGACAGTCGTCTCGGACTGCATCCAAATCTGTCCGCGCTAAAGTCCATCTGGGACCAGGGGCATATGGCGATCGTCGAGGGTGTTGGCTATCCGAATCAAAGCCTATCGCACTTCCAGGCTATGGATATCTGGCAGACGTTGGACCTGAACGGAACCGGCACGCAGGGTTGGCTGGGCAAACTGGTCGCGGGCATGGTCGACCAGGACGGGCACCCATTCAAGGCCATGGATATCGGTGTACAGACAGCGACGGCGTTGTCCTCGATTTCGACGCCCGTGCCCACGTTGATCAACGCGAAATCCTACCGTATCGCGCCCGATCCCACTGATAGCGATGGTGGCAACGCGCGTGTGCAGGCCTTGCTGAACCTCTATAACACCTATCCTAAATCGTCTCCGTATGCCGCATTGTTGGACACCACCGCTCTGGATGCACAGCAGGGCGGCAAGCAGTTGGAGCAGGCCGATGTGCAGTATAAGCCTGCCGTGACCTATCCTGATGACCCATTCTCTGCCGGACTCAAAGTGCTCGCGGAAGCGATTGTGCAGGGTTTGGGTTTGCGCGTGGGTTATGTGACGTTGGGAGGTTTCGACACGCATGCGCACCAGCAGCAGACGCACGCGACCCTGATGAAGACGCTGGCGGATGGCCTTGCGGCCTTTTATACGGACCTGACGCAGCACGGCAAGGTCGATGACGTGGTCGTGATGACGTGGTCTGAGTTCGGACGACGCGTCGAGGAAAACGGTAGTCTGGGCACCGATCATGGCACTGCCGCGCCGATGTTCGTGCTGGGAAACTCAATCAACAAGGGCATTTTTGGAGAGCCGCCGGACCTGAATAGCCTGGACCAGAATGGAAATTTGAAGTACACGGTCGACTTCCGCTCCGTCTATGCCACCGTGCTCGATCGCTGGATGGGCGCATCTTCAAAAGATGTGCTAGGAGCGTCGTTCGGTTCACAAAATTTCCTGCCAACCGTTTAAGAAGTCATCAGAAAGATCAAAGGATGGTCATACAGGTTATGTATAATCTGTATGACCATCCTTTGATCTTTTTATTATTCTCCTGTATCGGTATCAGGTACA
>CAZZWK010000068.1:35049-39033 GCA_964657925.1 uncultured Dictyobacter sp. | reverse complement strand
TGGCCTCTGTTGGGGGAAATGCGCTCGATCCTGCCCTGCGCGAAAAGGCTGCCTACCTGGGTCGAGAGCAGGGGAAACACGAAGTTGAACATGTCGTGGCTCTGTGGAGATAAGATTGTAAGTAGTATGGCCTGGATCACGGAATGATTCAATCTATGATCCAGGCTATCATCTTGCAATTTCTGCCAGGGATATCCTTACTCGTTCCCCGGTCGCCTTTTCAGAGCCGCCACAAACGTCCCCTGCACTTTCACGTCGCCATTCTGGTCCGCGGCCAGCACTTTGCCGGCGATGCGGCCTTCGCCATTTTCTTCGTAGCGGTCGGTGATGGTGCCGCTACAGGTGATTACGTCGCCGATGTGCGTCATGCCTTTGAAGCGTACGCCGAATTTGCGTAGTGCTTCGGGTCCGACGCAATCGCTGAGCATCTGGCCCACGAAACCCATGATCAGCATGCCGTGGGCGATGATGCCACCGGTGCCGATGCTCTCGCCGACCTTAGGATCGGTATGGAGCGGATTGAAGTCGCCCGAGGCTCCGGCGTACTTCACCAACTGTAGATGTGTCACCGGCGATTTGGTCAACGGAGGCAACTCATCGCCCACGTTGACATCCTCATAATAAAGCTGTTTGCTTGTCTGAGTCGTCATAAAAAAGCTCCTTACCCGCGCACAACAATGGTCGATTTCGCGCTCAGCACTGGCTGGTTGTTTTGGTTGGTGTAGCGCGTCTCAGTGGTGATAATATCCATGTAGGAGCCATCTTTGCCCTGTCGCGATTTGCCATCCAGCACGCTTGTCACACCGGTCAGCACATCGTTGGGATAGATGGGCGCGAGATACTCGAACTCCTCTTCGCCATGCAGGATGCGCCGCATATCGATGCCCAGGCTCGCCATGTCGCTGCTGCTGCGCGTGGCACCCCAGAAGCGGAACATTGTCGGGGTGGTTGGTGAGATCGGCACATCTTTGAAACCTGCCGCCTGCGCCGCTTCCTGACTATGATAGACAGGATTTTCGTCTCCAATCGCGCTATTGAGTTCAGCGATCTTGTTGCGTGCAACTTCGATGGTGAAGGGCGCAAAACTAGAGCCGATCTTGCTCTTGTCGAACATGTTCTTCTTCTCCTTATATTAGCGCGGACCGCCCGCCACATAGATGATCTGCCCACTCACATAGCCGGACTCCTCGGATGCCAGGAAGCAGATGACGTTGGCGACATCGCGTGGCTGACCGACACGGCGTACCGGAATAACCTTTGACGCCGCTTCTATCGCGGCCTCCGGATCAACACCCTGACGGCGCGCGGTCGCTCGTGTCATCTCCGTATCGATAAAGCCAGGCGCGACCGCGTTAGCGGTGATACCGAAAGGACCAAGTTCGATCGCCAGCGTACGCGTCAGCCCCTGAAGACCCGCCTTCGCGGTCGAATAGTTGCTCTGCCCACGATTGCCCAGCGCGGACGTTGACGAGAGCGAAATAATGCGCCCATAGCGCTGCTTGACCATCAATGTCTGAGCCGCCCGGCTGCACAAAAAGGCTCCGCGCAGGTGCACGTTCATGACCGTATCCCAGTCGCTATCAGACATTTTGAAAAGCAGATTATCGCGCAGCACACCCGCGTTATTGACCAGAATATCCACGCGTCCAAAGTGATCGGCTGCCTGCGTGAACGCATCCTGCACATTATCGCTATCCGCCACGTTGCAGGTTACTGGCAGCGCTTCTGACCCCCGTTTTTCAATTTCCGCCGCCGTCTGCTGTGTGCCTTCGGCATCGATATCGGCCAGCACGACACGCGCGCCATCTTCGGCCAGGCGTAGCGCGGTTGCGGCCCCAATCCCTCGTCCCGCGCCGGTAACGAATGCCACTCGTCCATCGAGTTTTCCCATGGTTTTTGCTCCTTACAAAGAACGATTTTCTGCTTTACAATAACACATTTCTGTTTTCTACTGCCAACTGATCAGCGCGTCTAACGCCTCGATCTGTGCTTCCCGTGCCCATAGCGGATTGATCTCCAACGCGCTCAATTGAGGGCCAAGCGCGAGGGCCAACGCACTGATACGGTGAATGATGGTGCTTAATGCATGCATATCTACTCCCGCCTGTCCGCGCCCGCCGCGCAGCACAGCGAAGCCGCGTAACTCGCTCAACATCGTTTCGATCTCCTCTGCCGAAACAGGCAATACACGAACCGCAGTGTCCCTGAGCACCTCCGTCCAGATGCCGCCAAGTCCCAGCGTCAACACAGGCCCCCACAGTGCATCGCGGATAATGCCAACGAGCAACTCGTTGCCCGCGGACCGCATCGGGCTGACCAGCACACCATCGAGTTTCGCGCCCGGACATTCTTTTTGCACTCGCTCGATCATCTTATCATACGCTTCCTGCACAGCGTCCTCGCTGTCAAGGTGTAGCGCGACGCCACCCACATCACTTTTGTGCACGATAGCTTGTGATTGAACCTTCAATACGACCGGAAAACCGACTTGCCGTGCGGCCTGCACCGCCTCTTGCGCTGAAGTCGCGAGCATGGCGGGAATGACCGGAACACCCGCGTCCTGCAAAAGCGTGCGCGCCTGCCTCTCCGACCATACACCTGTGCGTGGAAATGCTATCTCCGGCACGGCTGGCAATGCTTGCTCTTGAGCCTCTGGCGGTGTGCGCATAAATTCGGACCACCACAACAATCGACTGATTGCCCGTATGCCATGCTCGATGCCACCGACGAAATGCAAACCCGTGCGCTCTATGACCAGATGCGCGGTCGCGGTAATATCGACACAGGTGTTGGAGACCAGCACGACCGGACACGAGACCGTACGTAGCGCGTCGACAAGCCCGTCGTACTGCGCATAGGTCAATGGTAGAGTGGCCGGGTTCACCTCGTAAGCACCCTCGATGCTCACCAGATTAAGCACAAAATCGATGTTAGGATCGTTGCCCACGATTTCAAGCGCGCGCCGTTGTATGCTCGCGTCCACCACAATATAGCCGGTCACATCCAGCGGATTGTGCGCGGTCGAAAAAGTTGGCAGCACCGTGCGTAGCTGCTCGATGGTTTGTGGCGCGAATTCGGGCAGTGCGATATCGTGCTCGTGTGCGACATCCGAAATAATATCGCACGCGCCGCCCGAAGGTGTCACCACCCCCATGCGCCGACCTGGCAGCGGACCGTTGTAACCCGCGAGCCCCGCGGTAATCAACAGGTCTTCCAGCGATTCAACGCGGATGATGCCGAGTTGGCGGAAGACCGCGTCGTTCACCTCATCATTGCCGACCAGCGCGCCCGTGTGTGCCAGGGCCGTACGCGCGCTGGTCTCGCTGCGACCGATTTTGAGTGCCACGATCGGCTTACCACGTTCACGCGCTTTCAGGGCTACACGCCGCAACTCTTCCGGCTGGCGAATGCTCTCCAAAAAGAGCGCGATAGCTCGTGTGGCGTCATCGTCGAGCAGATAATCCACTACATCGGTCACCGAAAGCATGCTCTCGTTGCCCATCGAGACAAGCAGGCTCAACCCGATCGCGTGCGCTTGCGAAAAGGCGAGCACCGAGCTGGCAAGCGCCCCACTTTGCAGCACCACGCCTACCGGTCCGGAGATCAGCGGCGGCGCGATCGACAGCCCATAAGGCGTGATGTTGTCGGTCACGTTGATAAAACCATTGCCGTTGGGACCCAGAATGAGCAGCTTACGTTCATGCGCGAAGGCCAGTAGCTCGTGTTCAAGCCTCGCCCCCTCCTCACCCATCTCGCTGAAGCCTGAGGTGAGCACGACGAATTGCCGTGTGCCCATCTCTGCCGCCTCTCGCACGACGGAAAGCACGTGTTGCGTCGGTACCATAATAAATGCTAGATCGACAGGTTCAGCAATCTCCTGTAGCGACTTCACCGCGCGCTGACCATGCACGATTTCGCGACTTGGGTGCACCAGATGAATCGGGCCAGAGAATTGGAAGCGCTGCAAATTTTCGAAGGTCCACA
>CAZZWK010000068.1:8178-34949 GCA_964657925.1 uncultured Dictyobacter sp. | reverse complement strand
TTATCGCGTCCGCGTCCGCTCAAAAACAACCATGTTTCTCACCGATGTACTCGCATCCCATCACTCCACCAGCCGAAAATATGGCAAGGTCACCTCCTCATCGACCGCCGTAAACGTCACCTCCACCGGCGCATCGACTTTGACCCCCTCGCCGACTCCGTCCGTGATGCGCGTCATCATCCGCACACCCTCCTCCAGCGTGACCAGCGCGATCACGAATGGCACTTCGGCTGCGAAAGGTCCATAGGCCTGCTGCACAATCGTGTACGAGTAGATCCTGCCCTTGCCGGAAGCCGTTACCCACGAAAGCCGCTCAGAGGAGCAGTGCGGACACAGTATACGCGGATAGAACACGTAACGTGTGCAGTCGTCGCAACGTTGGATGCGCAACTCGCCGCGTTTCAACCCTTCCCAATATTCACGCGAATCGCTATCCGGCAGCGGCGGTGGGATCTGTGTGGGCATACGCTAGTGCTCCTTTCCGAGAATAACCGTCGCCGCCGATGAAAGCACGCCTCCCGTGCCATGCGCCAGCGCGATCTTCGCGTCCTTCACCTGCCGCGAGCCACACTCACCACGCAACTGGCGCGTCGCCTCGATCAGCAGGAAGATGCCGTACATGCCGGGATGAGTATAGGAGAGACCACCGCCATTGGTATTCATCGGAAATGCTCCACCCGGCGCGGTCCGTTGTCCACTCACGAACGCCCCACCCTCGCCCGGAGCGCAAAACCCGAGCGCCTCCAAAGTCATGACCACCGTAATCGTGAACGAATCATAGATCTCCGCCACATCGATATCGCCAGGCGTGAGACCCGCCACGGCGAAGGCCGCTCGACCCGACGCGACCGCCGCTTGATGCACGGCCAGATCCGGCATATTGCTGATCGTGTTGTGCGTGTGCGACTCACCATGACCGAGCACCCATACCGGCATCTTACGCGTGTCTTTCGCCCGCGCCTCCGCTGTGATCACGACCGCGCCCCCACCGTCGGTCACCAGGCAACAATCGAGCAGGTGCAGCGGTTGCGCGATCCAGCGCGAGTTGAGCACATCCTCGATCGTGATCGGCTCTCTCATGAATGCCCTCTCGTTCATCACCGCCCATTTCCTCGTCGCGACCGCGATCTCGGCCAGTTGCTCGCTGGTCGTACCGTATTGCGACATATGCCGCATTGCCGCCAGTGCATAGGCACCCACTGGTGTGGGCAACCCGAACGGACCCTCGTACTGCTCTGTCAGTCGAAACCCTGGCGTGCCACGTCCCCGCGAACGATCGGAGCGTTGCGTACTGCCATAGGTGATGAGCGCGACCTCGAAAAGGCCCGCTTCGATACCCGCGACCGCGTGCTCGATATGTGCCTCAAAGGAAGATCCGCCGATATTGGTCGTGTCCGTATATTTCGGCTGCAACCCCAGATATTCCGCTAGCATCAGATTGGGCGACCATGCCCAGTTTCCAGCGCAGAAAAGCGCCTCGACATCGCTCATGCGCAAACCCGCGTCCGCCAGTGCCGCCGCCGTCGCCTGGGCTTGCAGTTGTAAAACAGTTTTATCGGGAGTGTGACCGAGATCCGACTCGGCCACACCCACGATCGCTGCTTTAGCGCGACCCATTACAGGCCCTCCCCCACCTTTACATAACCACGTAAGAGGTTGCGCGAGATGATGAAGCGTTGAATCTCATCCGTTCCCTCGAAGATGCGCCACAGACGAACTTCGCGGTACCAGCGCTCGATGGGCAGTTCTTTTGTATAACCCATACCACCGTGGATCTGTAGCACACGGTCCGCGACATGGTTGACCATGTTGGAGCCGTACAGCTTCGCGATCGATGCGGTGTGCCGCGTATCCTCGCCCTGCTCCGCCAACCAGGCCGTGTGCAACGTCATCCACTTGGTCGCCTCGATCTCTACAGCCGAGTCCGCGATCATCCATTGAATGGCCTGACGATCGGCGATCGGTTTGCCGAAGGTCACGCGCTGCTTCGAGTAGTCGATTGCCATCTGCAGCATTCGCTCAGCGGCCCCAACCGCCCTTGCGGCGATATTCCAACGTCCCGCCCCGATCCACTGCATGCCGAGATTGAAGCCCTGGTTGAGCTCTCCAAGAATATTTTTCTCGGGCACGCGCACGTTCTCGAAGTACAGCGACGCCGGTCCCCATTCGCCCATTGTCTGAATATAGCTGGAACGCCAGCCCATTTCGCGGTCGACCAGGAAGCAGGTCACACCTCCGTGCGCGCCCTTCTCGCGATCGGTCACGGCGAACACCATGGCGAAATCGGCCTCGTTGCCGTTGGTGATAAACACTTTCTCGCCATTCAGCACCCAGGAGTCGCCGTCCTTTACCGCTGGCATCGTGATGTTCGCGGCGTCGGAGCCCGCACCCGGCTCGGTCAGCGCGAAGCACGAGCGGCGCTCACCATTGATGGTGGGAATGAGATAACGTTGCTTTTGCTCCTCGTTGCAGCGATAGAGAATGTTGTCGGCGGTACCACCGAAGGCGAAAGGAACGTAGGTACGGGCCAACTCTATGCCGATAATCGCGGACATCACCGGCCCGAGGTCGGCCCCGCCATATTCTTCCGGCGTATTGATGCCCCAGAAGCCAAGTTCCTTCGCTTTCAGTTGCAGCCTGCGCAACTCCTCGCGCTCAATGCCCGGGCGTCCCTCGCGCTCGTTGCGCAAAACCTCGCCCTCCAGGGGCACAAGTTCGCGATTTACAAACGAGCGCACGGTTTCTTTCACCATTTGCTGTTCATCGGTCAAGCTGAAATCCATGGTTGAGTTCCTCCTATGCCTGTGGAATAGCGGTTACACGATTACTTTTGTGATCATTAATGCAGGCATTCCCCTCGCGTAGAGCAAACCACGCGTTTGCTCTACGCGAGGGGAATGCCTGCATTATTCTCTCAACAATTGAGCATGAAAGTAGTCGAGTTGCGCGGCAATATAGTCGTCTAGCGTGATATGTGGGGCGAAATGCCACGTATGTTGCAGTGCCCACGTATGCCCTAACGCTAAAACGTTGGCCGCGAGTACGGAGAGGTTGGAAATATCAGGGTTGAAGATACCGGCGCGCTGCCCCTCTTTGAAAAGCTCGACAAACTGGGCGTCGAGATTTTTGATGGCGGCGAGGATGTGCTGTCGTGTCTCGCGTGGAATAGTCGAAATATCTCTATACATGATGATGAGATTTTTCGAGTCAGCATCCAGCGACGTATAAAGCTCGCGTACGATGGCGTCAAAACGTTGCAGCGGATTAGTGATAGCCTCGGTTCGTGTGAAGATTTTAAGATGCATGGCGGCGGTGTCTTCACAGCAGGCTAGCAAGATATCTTCTTTAGCGGGGAAAATGTAGTAGATGAGACCAGTACTGATGCCCGCGCCATGCGCGATATCAGGTATTGTGGTCCCATGGTAGCCTTTGCGACTGAAGAGATCGCGCGCGGCTGAAATAATTTCTGCGCGACGCATATCGCGCGTGGCCGTAGCACTCATGAGCACCTACATTCTTCATCGAACGTGAGACATTGCTACAATGAACGAACAGTCAAATCAATGCATGTTGAAACAGTACCATCTTTCAATTGAATAGTCAATACACCTCACTAAAACGAAAATGCCCTGTTTAAAAAGGGAAATCAGTCATTTTAATGACTCTTTCATCTTTCCTTTCTATTTTCTTAGAGAAGAGTATATAATGTGAGAGCTGGTATAATCGTCTAAAATATTGTCAGATGATAAAGATATGGTTTTACTTATCTCTGGAGCATAGAGCGCTAGAAAGACGAAAAAGTTATGGACGTTTATCCTTTGAGAATAGAGAGAGAACGCCTTGGCTGGTCGAGAGCATATCTAGCGGAACAGCTTGGTGTATCGGTACGCACGGTTATGAGGTGGGAGCAGCGTAAAGCTTTGCCTTATCCTTATTATCGCGAGCAACTCTCTACCTTGTTCAATAAAACAATTGCTGAGCTTGGCTTTTTGACCCCTGATGAGCCTGTAATTGATCCACAGGCACCCGTTGCTTCCGAAGAAGAAACTCACCCAACCGCTTCTCAGCCGACAATTGCTTCCCCCTCATCGCAGAAATTTCTAGATCCATTGATCCCTGCGAGTCTAGCGTATCATATGCAGTTAGTCGGGCGTGCTAAATTGTTCACGCATATGAAAAAAACGTTGCTGCTAGAGGATGACTCGGCTGCGACCGCAATCTATGGTTTACCCGGCATTGGGAAAACAGCGTTAGCTGTAGCGCTGGTCATTGATACAGACCTACAAAAACATTTTTCCGATGGAGTGTTATGGGCCGGTCTGGGTCCCTTCGCCAATGTGCTCAGCATTTTGACTCGTTGGGGGAGTTTACTGGGACTTAGCTCTTCAGATATTGAGAATCCCACTGACATTCGCTCTTGGGCCATGGCCTTGCATGCGATCGTGGGGAAAAAACGTATGTTATTGGTGATCGATGATGCCTGGGAGGCTGAGGCGGCACTGGCATGTCTGGTCGGTGGACCAAACTGTAAACACCTGTTGACTACACGTTTGCCACAGGTAGCTTATGCTTTCTCACAAAAAAACACGCTATTGGTGCCTGAATTGCAAGAGTCCGATGGGCTTACCTTATTGGCGCGCTATGTGGCTCAACTTGTAGAGGAGCAACAGGAGTCCGCTACACAGTTGGTGCAAATAGTAGGAGGATTACCCCTTGCTATTACGCTACTGGGTAAGTATCTGGCCTCTCAAGCGTTTGGTGGTCAGCAGCGTCGCCTCCAGGCGGCATTAACCAGGCTAAAAGATGGAGCACAACGTATTGCTGTAAGCATGCCCGATGCCGTGTTGGAACATCCGCGTGGATTGTCCACTGAAGTGCCGATCTCATTGCGTACTACCATCGAAATGAGTGTAGCACCACTCCCAACCAGGACACAATCTGCTCTCTATGCACTTGCGTTATTCCCCGCGAAGCCGAACACCTTTCCAGAGGAAGCGTTTCAAGCCATCAGCGAGCAGCCGCTGGAGGTTTTAGATATGTTATGGGATGTAGGTCTGGTAGAAAGCGCTGGTGTGGGTCGTTATACGTTGCATCAGACAATTGCCGACTACGGGCGTAGCCAGAAACAACAGCATCCAGTTGTTAAGCAGCGCTTGGTGCGCTATACCGCACTCTTTTTGCAAATGCACCAGCAAGACTATGAACTCATAGAAATAGAGGCGCGCAATGTACAAGCCGGTTTGGATGCCGCCATCGAGTTGGGCACATACCGAGAATTTATCGCTGCTCTTGTAGCTTTTGCTCCTTATTTAAGAGTGCGTGGACGCTACGCTATTGCCAATCACTATTTTCAGGAAGCTTTGCGTCTAGCAGACCCAGATGATTCTATTCAGCGCGCACTCATTTTGCGCTACATTGCCGAATATGCGGAACTATGCGGGGAATATGATCAGACCGATCAGTACTGTCAGCAAGCTCTCCAACTAGTAGGACCACAGCAGCAAGATATTGCCAGTTTTCTGCTCTCACTACGTGGCAGCGTTGCCTGGTACCACGGAGATAATACTCATGCCCAGCGCTATTTCCAGCAGAGCTTAGATTTAGCAAGGCAGATCGATGATCAAAAAAGTGTCTGCAAAGCGCTTGGTTTGCTTGGACGCCTGGCCGATCGGCAACTTCACTATACACGTGCGGAGAGATTGTTGCTCGAAGCGCTGCAACTCGCCCGTCAACTGCATGACAAAGAAATGATCATTTTACCTCTGGCATATTTAGCTGGCGTGGCGCGCGACCAGGGACACTACATAGAAGGTAGGCAATACTGCCTGGAAGGCTTGGCGATAGCACGCCAGTTGCGTCATCGTGAATATATAAGCCTGACACTCAACAATCTCGCTGGTATTGAGTGGTCTCTGGGCAATTTAGAGCAAGCGGAAGCCTATTATATAGAAATGCTCACCATCGCCCGTCAGATTGGTAATCGTCAGCATATCTGTCGCGCCCTGGCTGGCCTGGGCATGATATTGACCTACCCATTCCAAAAAAAGTACCAGCAGGCGGAAACTTACTTACGCGAAGGCGTAGAACTAGGTCGTCAGATAAAGCAGAATAACGTTTTGCCCCAATTACTAATGAGCCTGGGCGTCACACTGGGCGTACAGGGAGATTACGATCAGGCCAATCGCTACCTGAAAGAGAGCGTCGATCTCGCACGTGAACAGCGATCGCAGTGGCATCTGGCGGCAGCGCTGACCTATTGGGGGGTGCTGGATCTCAAATTTCAGAAAATCGATGCCGCTGTAGAAGCTTTCCAGCAGGTACTCACGCTGGATAAAGGTTCTAAGCAAGATCCTCAATTCGTGGCGGAGTCGTACTATGGACTAGCGACAATAGCTGCTGCGCGCGGAAATCTCGCAGATGCGTATCGCTATGGGCAGGAAAGCCTGCTTCTTTTCGAGAGTATAAAACACTACATGACCCCAGAAGTTAAACGTTGGCTGCAAGGCTTGCCTGAAAAGCAACAACAATATGGGGCGGACCGTGCGAACGCCAGAATAAATGAGCAGACGAACGCATCTGAATCATGAACGATAGCACATCGTGCGCAGATGGAAGAGCATAAAACAGGCTGCTCTTCCATCTCCACATGTTACTCCATTTTCGTCCAGGCTCCATCTTTTTGCGCGCTCTCGACCGCACGTGTGATGAAGAGCATGCCCCGCAGACCATCATAGACCGTGGGATAACCACCCTGCCGCTGCTCCCCGTTCTCAAAACGCCGTATATCGGCGATCGCTAACTTGTAGACGTTGGCGAAAGCTTCCAAAAATCCTTCAGGATGACCCGCTGGTAACCGTGCGGCGGCTAGCGATACCTCGTTCATATAGGGCATCGCCGTTCTCAACACCTGTTGCGGCTTCCCCTGCTCTTTGAATAGCAGCGTGTTCGGCTCCATCTGGTGCCATTCCAGCCCCGCTTTTGTGCCATACACACGAATGCCCAGCGCATTCTCTTCGCCCGCCGCTATCTGTGAGCAGGTCAGCATGCCCTTGCCACCATTTTCCAGACGCAGCAGCAGGTTCGCATCATCGTCCAGCTTACGTCCCGCCACAAAACTCGTCAGGTCCGCGCTCAGTGAGGCGATCTTGAGTCCAGTAATAAATTCGAGCAGATTTTCCGCGTGCGTCCCGATATCGCCCAGACTGCCACCGATGCCCGACCTGCTGGGATCGGTGCGCCATACGGCCTGCTTATTGCCCGTATTTTCCTCCGGCTCCATCAGCCAGCCCTGCACGTATTCGACGAGCACCTTGCGAATCTCACCCAGCGCACCTTGCCGCACCAGTTCTCGCGCCTGGCGCACAGTGGGATAGCCCGTGTAGTTATGCGTTAGAGCATAGACAAGTTTGCTCTCCTCGACGAGACGCACCAGTTCCTGCGCCTCCTCCAGATCGAAGGTCATGGGTTTGTCCGAAACAACATGAATACCCTGCTCCAGAAATGTTTTCGCGACGGGAAAGTGCATATGATTGGGCGTCGCAACAATCACGAAATCGATGCCATCCGCTCGCGCCGCCTCCGTCCGCGCCATCTCTTCAAACGTATCGTACGAGCGATTCAAGTACCAGGCGCGCGCGGAGTCCGCGGCACGTTGAGCATCAGTGGACATCGCACCCGCGACGATCTCCGCCTGCCCATCCAGAGTAGCGGCGATACGATGCACGTTGCCAATGAAAGATCCCAGGCCACCGCCAACGATACCTGCGCGCAATTTTCGATTCGATACATCTCGGCTCATTGTTTTGCTGCCTTTCTAGCTATTGCGCATTCTGTTCACTATGGGCATCAAGCCCTAGAATACGACGATTGCTGCCCTCATCGGCTGTGCTACCCGCGAAATCGTCGAATGCACGACTGGGAACGTCGATGAGCATGCTCCTGATGAATGGCGCGCCCTCACGTGCTCCCTGCACCGAGTCTTTGATGCAACACTCCCATTCCAATACCGCCCAGCTCGCATACCCGGCCTGCGTCAGTTGCGAGAAGACGCGTTTGAAATCGACTTGCCCATCGCCCAGACTGCGGAAACGACCTGGACGGTCCTTCCATTCCTGGTAGCCGCCATAGACCCCCGAACGCGCCGACGGGTGATATTCCGCGTCCTTCACATGGAAGGCCTTGATGTAGTCTTTGTAGATATCGATATAGCCGATGTAATCCAATTGCTGCAGCACGAAATGCGATGGATCATAAAGGATATTGACACGTGGATGGTTACCCGTGGCGGCCAGGAAGCGCTCGAACGTCACCCCATCATGCAGGTCTTCACCAGGATGTATCTCGAAGGCGAGATCGACTCCGTACTCGTCGGCCACGTTCAATAAAGGCTGCCAGCGTTGCGCGAGCTCTTTGAAACCTAGTTCGACCAGCCCCTGTGGTCGTTGCGGCCATGGGTACATGGTCTGCCACAGCAACGCGCCCGAAAATGTCGGCAACACGTCGAGACCAAGATTGCGCGAGGCTTTGATGGCCTTTTTCATCTGCTCCACTGCCCACGCTGTACGCGCCTGTGGATTGTTATGCAGCGACGCGGGCGCGAATGAATCGAAAAGGATGTCATACGCGGGATGAACGGCGACCAGCTGACCGATCAGGTGTGTCGCAAGCTCGGTAATCGCCAATCCATTGGTCTGTGCCTGCAAGTCCTCGCAGTACTGCTTCGATTCCGCCGCTTTGTCCAGATCGATGAAGTGCGCGTCCCAGGCGGGAATCTGTACACCGATGTACCCTAGCTCTTTCGCCCATTGTGTGATACTGGGAAGAGAATTATAAGGTGCATCATCTTGCGCGAACTGCGCTAAAAATAGTGCCGGTCCTTTGATTTGTGCCATAAAATCCTCCTGTTACTCTATAGTATCTTCGTTTTCCCTCTATAAGAAACGATTGGGCCGAGCTTAAAGTTTTATCAATCGTGAGTAGTGATAAAACTTTAAGCTCGGCCATACAGATTTCAACATATAGATTTCAAAAGGAAGATGTTAAACGTTTTTGTGTTTCGGAGAATTTTGTGGCTTGACTAGCGTAACCAGCTGGTTAAATGCATCAAGAATGCGCGTTTCCATAGTAGCTAAATCATCCTTGGTCGCCATAGTGGATTCAATGCTATTGAAGCGATTCGTGCAAAAGAAAAGTGCCCAGCACAATACTTTACAGAAGCATACATCTGGACACTCTCTCGTATCTTCGCTTGTTACGGTCGCTGCGACTTGTCTACGATCGGCTCTCGTCCCGGTGGTTGCATCGGGCGTGGACCCGCGTGGATCGCTGGAATCGTTTGCGTAACTGCATCATCGACGGAGACCGTGAGCTCTTGTCCATAGTGTTTTACCCTCAGTGGTGCCCCATCGAGCAAACGGTAGGTCGCTTTCGTCTTCGTTACCTCGACCCGTAGGCGCTGTCCTCGATAAAGGATATGAAAGGCCAGCCGCGTCAGCTTATCAGGCAAACGAGGCGCGAACGTGAGCTCCTCTTTGAATGTTCGCATGCCACCGAACCCACCAACCAGGGCCGTCCAGGCTCCTGCCAGCGAGGCGATGTGAACGCCATCCTGCGCGTTGTGCTCAAGATCGTCCAGATCCATGCGCGCCGCCTCTCGCAGATATTCATACGCCAGTTCAAGTTGCCCGACTTCAGCCGCGATAACTGCCTGTGTATTGGCTGAAAGCGAGGAGTCGCGTACCGTGAGCGGTTCGTAGTAGGCGAAATCACGCGCCTTTTGTTCGTCAGAGAAGAAATCACCACGCAGTTGAATCGCGAGCACGAGATCAGCCTGCTTGATGACCTGCTTACGATAAAGATCGAAGTACGGAAAATGCAGCAAAAGAGGATACTGATCCGGGTGCGTATCGGCGAAATCCCACACCTCGTGCTCAGTAAAAGCTTCCGCCTGCGGCGTGACTTTAAGTTTCTCATCGTACGGGATGAACATGCTATCAGCCGCGATATTCCATCGTTTCACCTCTTCCTCGTCCACACCCAGTTTTTGCGCGATGTCAGGATGACGCTGCACTGCTTCTGCGGCTGCGTGCAGGTTTTGCTGCGCCATCAGATTGGTATAAACGTTGTTGTCTGCGATCGCGCTGTACTCATCAGGTCCCGTCACGCCATCAATGCGAAAATGTTTCGTGCTATCGTAGTAGCCGAGTGAGCACCAGAAACGAGCTGTTTCGACGAGCAATTCGACACCAACCTCGGCCTCGAAGGCGAAATCATGCGTCGCTTCGATATAGGCCACGACAGCATAAGCGATATCGGCGTTGATATGAAATGCCGCCGTGCCCGCGGGCCAGTAGCCTGAACACTCCTCGCCGTGGATCGTACGCCAGGCAAAAGCGGCACCATGTAAGTTGAGCTGAAGCGCGTGTTGTTTTGCCTGATCCAGCGTCGAGTGCCGCCAGCGCAATGCGTCGGCACTCGCGCGTGGGAACGTAAGGTTCAGCACCGGTAAGACGAAGATCTCCGTATCCCAGAAGGCGTGCCCATCATAGCCAGGACCAGTCAGCCCTTTCGCCGGAATCGGGCGACGTTCCCCACGCGCGCCCGCCTGCAACACATGAAAGAGCGCGAAACGTACCGCCTGCTGAATCTCTGGATCACCATCGAGTTCGACGTTCGCGTGCGCCCAGAAATCGTCCAGATACGTACGCTGTTCTGCCAGCAGTCCATCCCAACCAGTAAGCCGCGCCGCCGCTAGAGCCGCCGCTACTTGATCACGCAGCGCGGGCCGAGAACGCTCGCTTGACCAGCCGTAGGCAAGGTACTTAACGATACGCAGACGTTGGCCCGGCTGCAATTTCGCGGTAACCGATATGCGTGCGACATCGGAAAAACTTTCCGCGTCGATGCTCATCTCCGTGGGACCATCAATCTCGTGATCCGTCGCTGCTGCAACATTTAGGTTGCTGAAGCGCGTATGGTGAACCAGTAAACCTCTGGTCCCTTGCGCATAATGCTCTTCGTTTTCTAATGGCGATTCGAGAACCGCTGCTGTACGTGGGTCCTTATTCATCTTCGGCGGAGCCTCGTTGGCGACCAGCTCGGACTGTACGACAACACGCGCTGTGTCATCGACCGGTTCGACCTCGTAGCTGATCGCTACGACAGAGCGTTGTGTAAACGAGACCATGCGTACCGACGAGACCCGCACAGTACGTCCTGCTGGCGAGGTCCACAGCACTTCTCGCCGTAGCACGCCATTGCGCATATCCAACTCACGCTCGTGGCTATGGAGTTGACCGTAACGAATGTCGAAAGGCTCATCATCGACAAGCAAACGAATAAGTTTCCCGTTGGTGACGTTAATAACGGTTTGGCCGGATTCAGGATAACCATATCCCGCCTCGGCATATGGCAAAGGACGCAGTTCATAAAAAGAATTCAGGTACGTGCCAGGGATGCCGTTCGGCTCCCCCTCGTCCAGATTGCCACGCAACCCGATATGCCCGTTCGAGAGCGCAAAGATGGACTCGGTCTGTGGCAGGATATCGCGATGCAGCTCCTGCTCACGAATGCTCCACTCCTCGGTCGTGAAAGCCTTGTGCTCGATCATCTCGCCCGCCTCCATTCTACATGCACAGGGCAAGAACTAAGCAATGCACCTATGACCACCGTCGAAGACAATGTGTGCATAGGTAAATGATCATTCATACGTTCATTCATCTTTTAAAAAATCCTTGATAATGAATTAGCTGTGCTCCATAGCACTTAAGCGTAAATGAGATCACAAAAGTATAAAAACATCCACTACCTTCGCCCGATCACAGGCAGTCATTAAGTTTCGCTATAAAGACGTAGTAAACACATTGTTTTTACATACTGTCTGAAAAAAATCTGCACGTTTTCGATCATGCAAAAAATCTAGCAAAACCTATTCTGAAAAAACAAAGAACCTCAGAGTACAATATATATAATATATGCTCCGAGGTAGTGATAGTAAGATACAACACAAATGGGTAGTACTGGGTCTACTGGACGATACGTGGGTAGAGCGCGGCACCAATAAGTACCAGCACAAAAGTGACCGCCACCAGCACGCCCACATCCAGGCCAAAGGCGGAGAGGCTGACCGTATCGGTGAGCATCAACGAGCGCGCGCCATCCACAACATAGCTCAACGGATTGATATTCGCGACAACCTGCAACCATGGAGGCATGATGTTGATAGGATAAATGGCGTTGCTGGCGAAGAACAGCGGCATTGTCAACACCTGCCCGATACCCATCACACGATCACGCGTTTTCAGCAGACAGGCGATAATCAGCGAAAAAGTAGAGAAACAGGCCGCCCCCAACATGACGATCACGAAGACACCCAGCAGGTTGAGCGGGTTCAAATCCAGTTTCACTCCCAGAATGAGGGCAAGGATATAGATCATCAGCGCTTGCGGCAAAGTACGCACACCCGACGCGATCGCTTTCCCCAGCACCAGCGAGACCCGCGGCGTCGGGCTGGCGAGGAATTTGTGAATAACACCCAGGTCGCGCTCCCAGATAATCGTGATGCCGGCGAAGATAGAGATGAAGAGCACGCTCTGCGAAAGAATGCCCGGTGCCAGGAAGGCCAGGTAACTGGTTTTGCCGGTCGGAATGGCGTGAATACGCGTGAACACCTCGCCGAAGATCAGCAGCCACAGCGCTGGCTGGATGGCGCGCGTGATCAGATCTGTGGCATCATGCCGCAGTTTACGCACCTCCCACTCGGTAATCGTGAACGTCTTGCGAAAAAATTCACCAATCGCATTCCAGGGCGAGACTGTGCGTGGTCTTGCTAGCGCGATCTCGCTAGCCGAGCCGTTGGGCTGTACGTCGGGTTCTTGAAGTTTCACGGAAGCTACCTCCAGATTCCAGGGCATCGCCTGCATAGTGTACAAAAACATCGTCAAGGGTGGTGTGTTCTCCTCCAACCGTGGCCTTTAGTTCGGCTGGCGTCCCGATGGCCGCGATCTGACCACGATGCATGATGCCGATGCGCGTGCACAGGCTGTCCGCCTCCTCCATCGAGTGCGTGGTCAGCAGAATCGTCATTTTCGACTCGACGCGTAGTTGCGTGAGATGGTCCCAGATAGACTGACGCGCCACAGGATCGAGTCCCACCGTCGGCTCATCGAGAAAAAGCACGCGTGGCTGGTGTAGCAGCGCCTGCGCCACTTCCAAACGGCGAATCATGCCACCCGAATAGGTGCGTACGATCTGCTTGCTCGCGTCCGTCAGGCCGACGTATTCCAGCACCTCGTGGATGCGCGTCTCGCGCATAGTGCGCGGCAGATCATACAGCTTGGCGAAGATGAGCAAATTTTCATAGCCCGTCAGGCTGCCATCGGCTGAAAGCGCTTGCGGGACGTAGCCGATGCTGTGACGTACATCGGTCGTCTGGCGCACGATATCGAAGCCATTGACCCACGCGCGACCACCGCTAGGCGTTAACAGCGTCGTGAGCATCTTGATCGTCGTGCTCTTACCCGCGCCATTCGGGCCGAGCAGCCCGAAGACCTCCTCGCCCTCCACGTCAAAGCTAATCTCATTCACAGCTTTGTAGTCGCCAAACTGCTTCAAGAGATGATCGACTTTAATAATCGCTGTCATGTTTCCTCACAGAATAGTCTATTTTCAAGCACGAGCGTTCCTCTGCGCTATACCCCCACAGGAGGGAAGATCCGTTGCCTCTAAAAGGCGCTCGACCAGCAGTTGCAACTCCTGCTGCTCATCCTGGTCGAGTACTGCGAGTAGCTGGGTAATAATCTCACGCCTCTGCTTGCGACCAGCATCGATATGGCTGCGCCCGAGTTCTGTCAGCGTAACTTGCACAACACGTTCATCGTCGCTGCGACGCTCACGTGTAATGAAACCCGCTTTCTCCAGCCGCTTGCACGCGACCGTCGCGGAGCCAGCGGTAATCTCCATCGCATGCGCCAGTTCACTGATACTCAATGGCCCACTGGACCTCAGATGACGCAGCAACCAGTACTGTTCAGGCGTCATGTCCGAGCGGCGCGGAAAACGCAGCAGTCGTGAAAGCATAATCAGATCTTCCACCAGCGCTTCTGTTGCCATACTCCGTATCCTTTGCTACTCAAATAGTTTGATCATCAATAGAATTATATATGATGATCTCGGACGAGTGCAAGTCGGCAAAAAGCCCGGCTGATTCCATGATCGACCCCATGATCGATCTACATTTTACATTTTCTTTGCAATTTAAAGATATTTAATGGAGAATTGTAGTGTAGGATGAATACTTGAAAGAGCATTCGCTCTTCAGTCTTATTGCCGATCAGATTACCTCGATATAGGTTGAAGATAATCGTGTTGTATGAGGAGAATACCAGTCTATGGCCGATACGATAGATGTGTCCAGGCGTGCATGGCCCTCGAATGATCTTGAGAGCGCATCTCCACGTGAGACAGCTTCTCCGACGTTGTGGAGCCGTCTCGTGCTTGGAGCCATCCTGCTGCTTTCCATCTTTATGGAATTTTTTCAATTAGGACAAAATGGGTACGGCAACCTCTATTATGCCGCCGGTGTCCGCAGCATGGCGGATAGCCTGCATAATTTCTTTTTTGTCTCGCTCGATCCAGGCGCGTTTGTTACCATCGATAAGCCACCACTCGGCTTCTGGCTACAAACACTCAGTACGAAAATTTTTGGTTTTACCCCCTTCTCTATCTTTCTCCCACAGGCTATCTGTGGTGTGCTCGCGGTCTGGCTGCTCTACGCCCTGGTCCGCCGTCATTTCGGCGTGACCGCCGCATTGGTGGCGGCGCTGGTCCTGGCTGTCAGTCCGGTCAGCGTGGTGACCGATCGCAACAATACCATCGATGGCACACTGGCCTTAGTCTTGCTCCTCTCCGCGTGGGCGATTATTCATGCCGCTGAAACCGGTAAGCTGCGCTGGTTGCTGCTGAGCGCGCTGTTTGTCGGCATCGGCTTCAATGTAAAGATGTCGGAAGCCTATCTGGTCGTACCAGCGTTAGGGCTAACCTACTTACTGTGTGCGCCACGTTCAGTCTGGACACGCATCTGGCACCTGCTGCTCGCCCTCCTGGTCATGCTGCTGATTTCGCTCTCCTGGGCCGCAGTCGTAGATCTGACACCAGTTGCGCAACGCCCTTACGTTGGGTCGACCCAAAACAATTCCGAGTTGAGCCTGGCCTTTGGCTACAATGGCCTCAATCGCCTGCATCTTGGTGGCATCGGCAATGGTGGACGTAATGCTGGCGCGAATGGCACGACACGATCGACCGGTCAGCCATCTCAAAATGGTGACGCTGGCAGCATTCAAAATGCTTCCAATGAGCTAGAACAAGCCCTGGGCAATGGTTTTCGTTCGGGTGCTGGAGGCCCGCTCAGCCTTATAGGCGCTTCAATGGGTGGGCAAATCGGTTGGCTGTTGCCATTCGCTCTGCTCGCCATTCTCGCGCTCCTCTGGCAACGACGGCTGCGTTTGCAGCGCGATCGTCAGCAGTTAGCGCTTATCCTATGGGGCTTCTGGTTGCTCACGATGGCGATCTTCTTCACCGTCGATGGCTCTTTCCACCAGTATTACCTCACAGAAATGGCCCCCGGCCTGAGCGCGATGGTTGGTATTGGATTAGTGGTCATGTGGAAGGATTACCGTGCCGCGGGTTGGCGTGGTTGGTTGTTGCCCATTGCCTTATTGTTGACTGCTGCGGCACAGATATACATATTAATGAACTATCCATCGTGGTCGCGCTGGATGAGCCCCTTGATCGCTATCCTCACCGCCCTCGCCGTCGTTTCCCTGCTCATCTTCCGCATCAGACCACGCATAAGCTTGAGCACATCCACCTTGCGTATAGCCGTTTTGGCCGTAAGTGTGGGCTTGCTGGCTCTGCTGATTGCCCCCACGATCTGGGCTGGCTATTCGGTGCTGCACAATGTTGAATCCTCTGATCCTACCGCTGGTCCCACCAGTACCGGTAATTCTGGTGGCAATGCCTACGGCGGCAATGGTGCGAATAGAGGTGGACAGGGCAACGGATTTGCACGTAATGGCGAATCTACAGCAACAAGGAATGCTAACGCCTTCGCCTCGGCTTTTGGTGGCGGGTCGAGCAAGGCCGATCCCGCTCTCGTCTCATACCTGGAGTCTCACCAGGGCAGCGACAAGTTTCTGGTCGCGACGACAAACGCGAGCACAGCCGAACCCATTATCCTGAGTACCAATAAGCCCGTAATGGCAATGGGCGGCTTTAGTGGTAGCGACCCCATCCTCACTACCACTGATTTACAGTCATTGATTCAAAACGGCACCGTACGCTTCTTCTTGCTCAACTCGCAACGGGCGACACAGGATATAGTGGATCGCCTTCCCGAAGGGTTTCGCGATAGTTTTGGTGGTCGCGGAGGCTTTGGCGGCTACGGTCAGAGTAGCGCGTTATCAAGTTGGGTGAGTAGCCACTGTAGCGCGGTCCCCACTAGCGATTGGCAACCCACGATAGGGCGTAGCACGACTGCCACGAGTGGCAGCCAGCTCTACGATTGTGCCACCATTCACTGACCTTCTAGCTTCTTTAAGTAGAGTTACAGACGCCGGATGCAGCAATTTTATCGCTGCATCCGGCGCTTTTTTGTTAATGTATTCAAGTAAGCTTGCGCAACACTTCATTCGTCGTGATAATCGTGGCGAACTCCTGATGCAGGTTGGTCAACGTCATCGCCTGAATCTCTTCCGCGCTATGCACAACGCCATCGGGTCCTCGCCGGTCGAAGGTCGCGGTCGCATCGGAAACAAGGTACGTATCGAACCCAAGATTGCCCGCCATGCGTGTTGTGGTCTCCACGCAATGGTTGGTAGTCAACCCAACGATGACAAGTGCCGTGATACCCTTTTGCCTGAGCCGCTCTTCCAGGTCCGTACCGATAAACGCACTATTGACTTTTTTCTGTATCACCGGCTCATCATGTTGCGGCAAGACCATCTCTTTGATCTTGCTGCCAGCGGCGTTGGCGGCCAGTGGCGAATGGGGGTTTTGTGAAAGATGCTGGATATGAAAAATGGGCCGTTCCGTTTGTCGCCATGCATGCAGCAACGCCGCCATGTTTTTTTCAGCATCCGCATTATTGCGCCGCCCCCAGCTTGGATCGTCGAAACCTTGCTGGATATCGATGAGTATCAAAGCGGTATCGCGCGAGAAAGTCGTCATTACATGCTCCATTTTGACTATAGCTGTTCTTTAACTATCAGCATATCTACCGAAAGAGTCACCCATTGACTATAAAGAAAATCATGGGCAAATTGTTCCATCCTGTTCTACAAGAAACAAGATGAGCTTTTTCTCCTATTTCTACGCATAGATGCTGTTTTTCTTGTATGCTTATGGTTGTATATAAATAGATGTGTGTTGCCCTGTTGAAAAGAGTATACTCTAGGCTGGCTCTTCGTAATGTAGAGCAGTGTGTGAAAGTCTCTTTTCGAAGGTGCAGCGTTGCCTCCACTATTTAGAGGAACGAGGGTGACAGCGTAAATGCAGCAGCGGATAGGAGAGTACACGCTCATACAGTCTCTTGGTTCGGGGACGTTTGGAGATGTGTACCTGGCGAGGCAGCATGGGGAAAAACAACTGGTAGCCGTTAAGGTGCTCAAGACACGCTTGACCGGTGAGACGTTAAAAGATTTTCTGACAGAGGCGCGCATGGTTCGTTGGAATCATCCGCATATTTTGCGTGTGTTGGATTTTGACCTGGAGGAAGAGAAGCCTTTTCTCGTTATGGAATATGCGCCCAACGGGACGTTGAGTTGGCATCATTCACCAGGCCAGAAGCTGCCCCTCACACTCGTATGCACATATGTGTACCAGATCGCGGACGCCTTGCAGTATGCGCATAATAGAAGAATCGTGCACCGTGATGTCAAGCCGCAAAACTTACTGTTCAACGCGCACAATCAGGTTTTATTGAGCGATTTTGGCATGGCGGTGATGGCTCATGCCGACCAATCGTTGGGCACGAAAAATATGGCCGGTACTGTTCCCTATATGGCACCGGAGCAGATACGCGGCAAACCTGTGCCCGCCAGCGATCAATTCGCGTTAGGTATCATCGTCTACGAGTGGTTGTGTGGAACACGCCCATTTCGCGGATCGTACTGGGACATTGTGAATCAACATCTCAAGGACCCTATCCCTCCACTTCAAGAGCAACTTCCCAACCTCGCTCCAGCAGTCAATGACGTTGTCATGCGGGCGTTAGCAAAAAATCCACAGGATCGTTTCCCCTCCGTAGAAGATTTTGCAAATGCATTGGCACAGGCCAGTGGGGTAACGTTATCTCCGCCATATGTTTTTGTCGAGCATGCTCAATCTTCTGCTCCTTCACTACCAGCCAGACCAACGCCAGCAATTGAGCATCCACCGCAACCGCCCGTACAACCTGGCATTATTTTGCCACGCAAATACCCGCTTCTTGGACAACTCTCGTTTTCAACCATGAAAGCTCTGGTAGAAGAGCAGCCGCGACTTCCGTCAAGTAACACGAGAGCTTTGCAAGCCAGTGAAGAGCAGCATCAGGTAACCTATGACACAACACCCCGATCTTCTCAAGCAAAAAGTTCACCTCTATTTCAGCCGCATGCGCGCGATCTTAAAACAGACCCGCCGCTCGGGCAAGTCCGCCAGTCTGCACGCGACATATCTTTGACCAGAAACATCCTTTTAGTCGGTTTTGCCTTGTTGATCGTAGGTACTATCCTTTTTTCAGTTCCCTGGCTACAGAAAAACAGACAAACAGTAACTTCCCATCCCTATCCGCTTGCTCACGGTCAAAGCGCCTTACAGGTGACGGCAACGGCGGCGGCTCGTGCCTACGCGCAAGCAGTAGTGCATCATGGCATGATGCCAGGGTTCGACGCCGAAAACACCAACAATAATCCTTATGAAGGACTCTTAGGCGCGACAACACTGTCACAGGTTCAGACGTTGTGGTCCTATCCATTGGTGCCCGATGACGCCGGACCTATCGTAGCCAATGGTCTCGTCTATATAAGTGCCAGGGATGGTAAGCTCTATGTCTTTGATGCCCAATGCCAGCAGCAATGTCAGCCATTGTGGACATATGGTATCGGACAAAGTATTTCTCCCGTCGCCATTGGCGATGGCTCGGTCTATGTGGGTTCCGTAAATCCATTCGCGCGCGGAAGCATTCTCTATGCCTTTGATGCCCAATGCCGCGTGGCATGTCAGCCGCTGTGGAGCTATGGCATACAGGGTAGTATCGCCAGCCCTGTCATGGCGAACGGCTTAGTCTATGTGAGTTCCTCGCAGCCCGGTGATAACAGTACGATACAGGTGTTTGACGAGCATTGCCGCGCCGCATGTCAACCACTCTGGAACTATCAAATAAAGGGCCAGCCGGATACGCAAGGATCGCCACAGGGACCCCCTCCGCAAGGGCCGCCCCAGCAATCTCCGGCTCAAGGCGCGCCACCCCAGAATAGTCCACCTCTACAAGGGCCACCACCACCACAAATTTCCTCTGTGGCCGTTACGGATGATGTGCTTTATGTGAATACCATGCACATGCATGGAAATGCTACCATCGGTGGAATATACGCATTCGATGCGCACTGTCGCACCACTTGCCAACCATCCTGGAGTTATCTTCCACCTCTCAACCCTGCTATGCAAGGAGGTACTTTTTCGCAAGGGCCACCACCGCCACAACTGATGAACTCGGTAGCGACTCCTACCGTCGCGCAAGGACTGGTCTACGTCAGTTTAGCTCAGTCTAGCCAGGATACGACGAACGATACGCTCTACGCGTTCAATGCCGCTTGCCGCACACAATGTCAGCCTCTTTGGTCGCTTGAGGGCATGCGAGAGGTCGCAGTCGCCAATGGTCAAATCTATGCTGGCAGTGAAAAGAACGACACGTTGTCGAAATTCAGCGGCGCTTGTTTTTCACACTGTAAACCACTCTGTTCCTACCTACCGGCTGGCCCGGCTACAGCCGGTGACGCGGATACGATGACGAGTGGCCTCTTGCTACCAAAAGTCGCGCATGGGCTGGTCTACATCAACCTCTTGAACTCCTCTGGCAACAGCAATCTGTACGTGTTCGCACCCGATTGTCGTGTTAGCACCAGGCCATTATGGACCTATGGTACGAGCGGTGAGGTTACCTCAGCACCAATTATCATCAATGGCAGGATTTATCTGGGTGTCAACAATAGCATCGAGGTGCTCGGCCTGAAGTTGTAGCCATGCTAGGAAGATGGGCAAGAGAAGAGTGTGTAATCTGATTCTCGGCACGTATCTATCCGTAGTATATCTTGCGTACTAGATGTAGTTGAGAGCACGTGTCTACACAGTAAAGGAAGTTGGCGCTATGGCACAAGAAACAACTGAGCACGAATCACCGCGTGGTGAGCAGCAAGAGCAGGGGGTTGCGGACAAAAATCGTCTGGGTCCACTACTCTGCTGGGCAGTCGTATTTGCGGATATTGGGACCTCGATTTATTATGTGCCAGGTATTTTGTATGGAACGGTCAACAAACTGGCAGGCTTCTTCGTTTTGTTGACGATGATCGTTTTTGTGCTGCTGACCTTGAAGTACGCCGAGGTGACCTACCGCTTTCCACAGGGCGGAGGCGTGGTCACGGTGGCATCGCAGGCGTTGAACCGTTGGTTCGGGGCATTGGGCGGCATGTTGATCCTGGTGGACTATTTTTTGACCTCGGCCATCAGTAGCCTTTCCGGCATCCTTTACTTGAGCGTTGTTTTTCCGATCATGGGCACACAAAATGCTCTGTTCGGCCTGCTCACCCCTGCCCTTTTGATCACTCTGCTGGTGTTGGTTTTGTTGGGTGTGCTGAATTGGGTCGGCATCAGCGCGAGCGCGAAGGTGAGTCTGGTAGGTGCTATCATCGCGTTCGTGAGCGATATCGCTATTCTGTACACCGTCTTCTCGCATCTTTCCTTCGTCCAGTTCTGGCAATTGTTCGATAGCATGTTCAGTGGACAACAGATAACCGTGGTCAGGTTCCTGACCGGCTTCGCGGGCTCATTTCTGGCATTTTCAGGCTTGGAAAGTATTTCGCAGATCTCGCCGGAGATGAAGCTTCCGCGCCGCGCCGTCGGCAAACTCGCGCTCCTGTTCGTGATCGTTACCGTCGGTTTGACCAGCCCCTTGATCACGATGTTCTCGACACTATTGTTGCCGCAGGCGGCTGGCAATGCTACCCAATCGGCGCAGATTGTGTCGCTACTGGCGGGCCATTGGGGCAGCATTTTCTTGCAGGTGGAAGTGGCGATCAGCGCGGGCGCATTGCTCATTTTCGCCAGCAATACAGCCATCATCGGCGCTTATCACGTCTTTATCGCTCTTGCGCGCATGGAATTCTTCCCACAGTGGTTGCTGCGCAAAAATCGTATGCGCGGAACCCCACACAACGCCATCGCTATCGCTACGGTGATCCCTATTCTGGTCTTGTTGCTGGTCGACGGCAGAATCAACATATTGGGCGATATGTACGCCTTTGGCCTGCTCGGGGCATTCACCCTCACGTGCCTGAGCATGGACATCGTACGCTATCGCGAGCGCAAGACGAACTGGCAGCCCAACCCTGCCGTTGGCGCGGGCGAACCGCAAGATCAGGGGCAGCAGGATGGGCAAAGTCAGGGAATGGTGGCAATCCCCATGACCGAGGCGCAGGAGAAAGAGGAAGAGGAAGCGAAACCGGAGCCGGAGGGCCGTTGGACGCGTTCGTGGCTCAACTTCTGGTTAGGTATATTCACAACTTTCCTGGTTTCTGTTGCCTGGTGCACGAATCTGGTGGCGAAGCCACTGGCGACCGCGTTCGGCGGCACAATGGCGATCGTAGGCATGAGCATCGCCTATTATACCTATCGACGGGAAAAGCGCAAGGGCCGTGTGCCAGTGGTTGCCACGGGCGGCCACGTCGCATTACCTGTTGCGGTCTTGGCGGTCGTCAGTGCTAATCGAGAGGAGAATAAGGCCATTGTGCAAGCAGCTATGAACGACGCGCAGCAGGACGATATCGTTTTTCTCTACCTGGGAGAGCATACGTCGACGCAAGAGCCTGCCTTGTTCCAGGCCGCCTCGCACTTTTTAGATGATGAGCAGGCCAAACAAGAACTGGGCGTGATCAATAAGCAGGTGCAGGATCGCGGCATCAGCAGTACGTTCGTGTACCGGCACAAAGATCGGGGCGCGGTAAAAAGCATCTGGAACCGAACGCAGCCGCGCGATCTCATCTGTGGCTCACAGCAGGAGCAAGAGTTGCATGATCTGCCCCCAGGCAACCTGTCGTACGAACAGACCCCAACGGGAAAAATCATTCACTACCAGCCCCAGTAAAAAAGATTCGGCTCGCAACACGCCACCAGCATCCAGCCAACCGCTTCGCTTGCCCGCGTAGGCGCGTCCCCTTGTGGGCGCGCAATCGGCAACGGCGGGCGCGCAAAATACCTTGTTCACCCCTCTCTATTGATGCTGTTTTATCGATGCATACAGACGGGAAAATCACAGTGGTCATTCAAGCCTTGAAAACGCCGCCAGGGCCAGAAAACTTCTTTGTTGCGCAGGGCTTAAAGAACGCGTGGGCGTTCCAACAGGATAGTTTAGCCTATTTGACAAATCTATGGTCGCAGTATGGAGACATCGTTCGCACGCGTATTGTGTACCAGCAGGCGATTATGTTATTCCATCCAGAGCACGCACGCCATGTTTTAGCGCCGGACGCCCCTTACGATAAACAAAGTGGGCCGATGCAGACGTTGCAAACGCTGTTCGGCAACGGGCTTTTTACCGTTGATGGAGAGGGCTGGCATCGCCAGAGGCGCCTGGTGCAGCCGATATTCTCGCATAAACATATACAGGTGCTGGCAAATTCGATGATCCGCAGCATCGATGAGTGTATGCAGCAGTGGAGCGCCTGCCAGCATGCAGGCAATGTCTTCGATATGCGTACGCAGATGACCAATCTCGCTACCAGGGCTATCGCGAGAACACTGTTCGCGGTCGAGCAGCAACATGATTTCTACAGCATCGAGCGGCAGATAAAAACCCTGCTTTCACCGCAGCTTTCCTCCTACGTGTTGTTCCCTTTCCCATCGTTGGGCGCGCCGACCGCGCGCAATAAGAGCATAAGAGCGTCGATAGAAACCTTCGACCAGCTTATATACACCATGATCAGGCAGTATCGCCAGCGACAAGACGAGGGTAACGACCTCTTTTCTCTGTTGCTCACCGCTCATGATGAGCAAGGGGAGCCGATGAGCGACCAGCAGATACGCGGCGAGGTCATGACCATGCTCCTGGGCGGACAGGAGACGACCTCCAATACGCTGGCCTGGATCTGCTATGTGCTGGCGACCCACACAGAGGTCGAACAGCGGGTGCAACTGGAGCTAGATGATGTGCTGGCTGATCGACCACCGACCCTTGAAACACTGGCGCGCTTGCCCTACCTGGACCTCGTGATCAAAGAGGCTTTGCGGCTGTACCCAGCCTCGTTCGTGCTGGCTCGGCGCAGCAAGCAGCGTGATGAGATCGCTGGCTACACCATCCCACGCAACACATTGATGTGTGTATTGCCCTATTTCATTCATCGCCATCCTGACTTTTGGAAGGAGCCGGAGCGCTTCTGGCCGGAGCGCTTCCTGCCCGAAGCGGCACGTGGGCGCGATAAATTCGCCTACATCCCCTTCGGCGCTGGCTCACGCACATGCGTCGCCACACACTTCTCGGATGTCTTCATAAAATTGACCGTCGCCACCATCATGCAACGTTACAAGCTCCGCCTGCCACCCAATGTCATCGTAGAGCCAACAGTACGCTTGACGACGATGCGCCCCTCCGAATTGCCGATGATTGTGCAGCCGCGTGCCAGATGATAATATTGTGTCTGACCGCCATTACAGTAAATGATGCATTCACTCAATACACAAGCACCCCGCGTAGGCGCGTCCTCTTACGGGCGCGTACTGGCTTCGCTTGCCTTCACTCGCCTACTTAGTGAATGCACCACCAGACTTGAGGAATAACCATGTCATTTGATGAACATAAAAAGATCGTCGAGCAGTGGATGTACGGTGTCTTTGCCCAAGGTAACATCAGCCTTCTTGATCAACTGCTTGCATCTGAATTTATTTCTACCGATCCCAGTGGCAAAATAGGCGCACAGGGTCCTGAGCCATTCAAACAATGGTTGCATTAGTATCGTTCCAGTTTTACCAATGCCCAATGGACTATTCATGAAATCCTCGATAGCGGAGAAAATGTTATTGTTCGTTATTCAGGCAATACAATATACCAGGGAGGATTGTTCGATATTCCCAGCAAGCAACAGCGTGTTCTGGAAATGGGCATACTCATTTTTCGTATTCGCGAAGGGAAAATATACGAACTATGTTCCGCACTGTGCGATTTAGAACTGGTCCTCTCATTAGGGGCTACACCCGTGGTAAAAGAGCAGCAATAAGAAACCAATACACATGCTACAACTATTGTATGCTACAACTATTGAAAGAACACGTTGAATAGCAGAAGTAGAACAAAAATCTATGACCACATTTTCAATTCGCAAAGCAACACAAGATGATGTTCCCCCCATGGTCGAGCTGGCGCAACAGAGACGTATACAGCATCAGAACTATCAACCGCACTTCTGGCGTAACGCCATTGATTCACGCGAGAAGCACGCTCCATTTTTGAGCAAACTCGTTCAGCACGAGCGTGCTATCGCGCTCGTCTCCGAATGGAATAATACTATCAATGGTTTCGTCATCGCCACGCTTGTCCCTGCTCCTCCCGTATACGATGTTGGAGGCCTGACTTGTAGTATCGACGACTTCTACGTTGTCAATGGTCTTGACTGGGAACACACCGGTAAGGCATTGTTAGATGAGGCTGTCAAAGAGGCAAAGAAGCGCGGCGCAGTGCAGACAGTCGTCGTATGCGCTCATCTGGATGAGACGAAACGTAAAATGTTAGCAAACGAGGGCTTTACGATTGCTTCTGAATGGTATGTCCGTGATATATAGCACCAGATCCGCACTTCGCCTATAAAACGAAAAGTTGTGCCGGTAATCTTCAAACCAGCGTTTTCACGGCTTTTGCGCTGGATAGGGTTTCCCATCTAACACGTGTTGTTGGGGTAAGTGGTAAATTGCGTCAGGTACTGAGTTTCGAACATAAGCGAGCACGCAAGAGAACCAGTGAACAATCGCTTGGTTCTTTCTTTCACGGGTGAACAAATGAGTAGAGCGCAAAGGCCGCTGAGAACCCCATGACCACAAACGTTCCTATCCCGATCGTATTGGTGAGCCAGCCGTTCGTATGGCTGCCCATGATCTTCTTGTTATTCGTGATCAGAAGGATCATCCCGATAAGTGGAACGGCGATAATGCCGTTGAGCACCGCTGTATAGATCAGCGCTGAGAATGGGTTGATCCCTAAGAAGTTCATCAGCACTCCAACAACCGTTGAAGCGATGATGATCAGGTAGAAGATTTTTGCCTGCGTAAATGTTTGCGATAAACCTTCTTGGAAGCCAAATGTTTCCGCAATTGCATACGAACTGCTCCCTGCAAAGATCGGCACCGCCAGAAAACCTATCCCGATAATTCCTATCGAAAAGAGGATTTTTGTCAGCAGTCCAGCGTCCGGAAAGGAATGAACCAGCGGTTGCAATGCCGACGCTGCTTGTGTAGGTGTTTGAATGTTGGTAATTCCATGCACGTGCAGGGTCGCAGCCGTGGTCACGATAATGAAAAAGGTGATAATCTCCGAGCAGAGCATACCGATAAACGTATCGAGTTTCATCTTGCCGATATACCCTTTTCTGAGTTTCGGTTTGCCCTCGTCAACGGGAAGCAGGCCCGCTGCGATCTCTTCCTCCACTTCCTCATCTGGTTCCCAGAATATCATGTAAGGAGAAATGGTGGTCCCTAGTATCCCAACCACCAGAAACAGAAAAGTAAAGTTCCATTCAATATGCGGAACAATCGCTGCAAGCAGCACCTGCCCCCAATTCAAGGGAATAATCCACCCGGTAATCACGTAGGTCACCAGCGATAAACAGATCCATTTCAGGATACGCGCATACCGCTTATAGCTCACGAAAATGACGAGTAGTAAGATGATTGCTGCATAGAGCATGACCAGGAAAGCAAAATTGACGTGTGGAAGCAGCAGCTGTGTCCCTGAAGCCATCGCGCCCAGATCAGCCCCCAGGTTGATAGTGTTTGCGATGAGCAGCAGGAACACCAGCGGATAGAGCAGAAATCTGGAATAGTAGCGTTTGATATTCTTCGCGATCCCCTGCCCTGTGATAACTCCAATTCTTCCAGCCATTTCCTGCACAACATACATCATTGGCAACATAAAAAGCACGGTCCATAATAGTTTGAACCCATACTGTGCCCCGGTCTGGGAATACGTGCCTATTCCAGACTCATCATCATCGGCAAATCCCGTAATCACCCCTGGCCCAATAACACTCAACAGTCTTTTGATGACAGGCTTCTTGGGTTTTGGGAGCTCACTGGCAAATTGGATAGCTTCGTCTATCTCTTCTTTGTCAGCAATAGGATGGCTCTTTGGTACGCGTTTCATGCTCTAGTAAGGAACAGAGCTACCTCCGTTCCATCCTTATTCTGTTCTACTGCGCGTTTCTAGGGTACGCGTTTCATGCTCTAGTAAGGAACAGAGCTACCTCCGTTCCATCCTTATT
>CAZZWK010000068.1:3467-8078 GCA_964657925.1 uncultured Dictyobacter sp. | reverse complement strand
CTGTTCTACTGCGCGTTTCCCGATGCTGGGAAACCTTTGATCTCCATCGCTCGTCTTTCTACTGATCATGGCGAAGTTGATTATACCATATGGTTGACCTTCAGAACTGTGCAGAAGCCAGAAAAACTATTGATCTACAAATTTGTCCTCTCACCAACTTTTTCCTTCTCCTTGTCTCATTCTGTCCCTAAAAGGTGATCCTTCCCCCTCGGTCAGCACTGATTATGAACATGCAAAAATAAAATCAGGTCTCTCCACCCTCGGTAGGCGCCGATTTATCGTGCGCACCCGGCATTTATGCCGCCATCGCTGGATGAAAATCACTCTCGACAAAACAAGAAGGGCCCGATCCATCACCTTATGTGACATATCAGATGCTCTCGACTCTGAAAAGAACGACGTTCCCACGACCACCAACTACACGTACAATTCCGACAACGAGTTGACGCAAGCCGCCATCTCCGGTGGAGCAACCACGACCTATAGCTACGATGCCGATGGCAACCAGACCGGCTCAACCAACGGCCCGTCCACCACGTATAACAGTCAGAACCAGGCGGTCACGGTCGGCAGCAACAGCTACAGTTACAGTGGCACCAGCCAGCAGGATCGCGTCTCGATCAACGGAGACACTGAAGTCTACACCGGTCTCGGCCTCTCCACGATCAAGATGAGTTCGGGCACAACGGAGTTCGTGCGTTGCAGTTGCGGTCTGCTCAACAACGAGCGGACATCCAACGGCAGCAAATATTACTATCTCTTCGATGGCTTGGGCTCGATCGTGGAGATGACCGATAGCAGCGGCAACGCGGTGAACTCCTACGGCTACGATCCGCTGGGCAACATCAACGGCAGGCAGGAGCAAGCAGGCATCAACAACCCGTGGAGATTCGCCGGCGGCTTCTACGACAGCGCCACCGGCCTGCTCAAGTTCGGCATTCGCTACTACGATCCCACCATTGGCAGGTGGACCCAATGCGCACCCATTGCGGGCAGTTTGCAGGAGACCCACAAGGCCCAATACACTTCAAATAAGTGAAGTGTATTGGGCCTTTTTTATCAGTGGAAATGTTGGGGGATCAGGTGGATTCATTTGTCTGAAATAAACACGGTTGAACGATGTGAAAGAGGATACAAGCCCGTCTAGCTGCGTATGCGCAGTGAGATCAAGAAATATACGATAATAATAGCGATACCGGTCGCGCCAATAGTCGTATCCCATGGCTGTGGAACAAGCCGTAGCCAGGTCGCGACCGTCGCGAAGACGACCAGCACAATCCCGATGATAGCCAGTGTGCGTCGCAATACAAGCGGTTGTAGCATGAAGTCCTCCTGCTCGAAAGAGCGCTTTTTGATCATAGTATCAGTACCATAACGAATTTCAATCCGCAAATTCCTTCCGCTACCCAATATCCGCCTCGCTTGCCCCCACCGGACGCGATCATGACCATTTAAAAATAAAATCTGGTATCCCCACCCACTATATATCCCCTGTAGGCGTCGATTTATCGGCGATTGACGATGTCCGATATTATTTTTAAAATTTCCTAATCACGTCCACCGCTCGATCAATCTTCCCTCTACACTCGCCTCGGAGAGCGCGTTCACGTAAAGTACGGACCCGATTATGTATATGAACAAATTAATTCCGAGAATGGATCACCCCTTGATTCATCATGCCACGTAAAGTACGGACCCGATTTATCGCGTCCGTGCTGGCGTTGTGTGATGTCGGCAATAATTTGTTCATCTGCATTATCGCGTCCGTCCCCTCGCCGACGATTCCCTCGCTTTCTTTATAAACCTGCATCGACCACAAAATCATGCACCATAGGCATGACAGTCTTCGCTTGCGTGTAGAACGCAGTATGATCTCCACCAGTAACAGCGAACAGATGAACATTAGGCAGCGTACGCGCGAGTAGTTGAGCATCTGCGAAGGGCACATCCTCATCGTGCGTACCGTGAATAATGAGCGTGGCAGCAGTAATGCGCGCCAGCGCATAATCGTTGATCGCCGCGAACTGCGCCAGGTCGTTTTCGTAACCAGCTTTGCGTTGAGCATATTGCGCGCCGGAGCAGAACATGTCCGCGACCGCCTGGCCGGAGGGCAATATGCGTGTGAAAGGCAGCGAGAGATAGATAAAGGGATCGGAGACGATCAGATAATCCACGAGTGAAGTATTGAGGCGTTGCCACAGCGGCAGCTTTTGTTTGCGTGCCGCCAGATCCGTAGGTCGAACAATAGCACCGATCATCACGAGACTACGACAGCGCTCGGGATGGCGCAAGGCGAATTGCAGTGCCGCCGGACCACCACCGGAGAAACCGATGATACTCGCGGCAGGAATATTCAGCGCGTCGAGCAGGGCCGCGAACAGGTCGGCCTGTGCTTCAGGTGTGGCACCGCTTGCGAGCGGTGTGCGCAAGTAACCGGGCCGCGAGGGCGAGATGAACGTACAGTGGTTATCAGTGAAAAAACGCGCGAAAGCCAACCCCTGATCATAGCCACCAGGAGTACCATGCGCGTAGAGAACTGGCGCGCCATCTCCGCTAAGCGCGTACTCCACACGGCCACACGCCGTATCAATACACTCGCTCGCGCCCTCAAGCTGAGTGACGAATTGTTGTTGCCAGCAGCGGTAGGAGCGAGCACTGGCTACTGATGCGCTAGCGAGCGTAACCACGCCAGCAAAAAGAGCCGCATTAGACACGGATGACAGCTTTGGCAGAAAATACCCCACTGACAACGTTTCCTTCCTCATATATTGCGTGTATCGTATGTCCGCGTAGGGCAAACCACGCGTTTGCCCTACGCGGACATACGATACACACATTTCTTTTTGCATCTTCATAACCGGCTCCTACGACCGGCATACGATTGCTGATTGGGGGTTGATGAACGTTTAAGAATACTGGATATGAATTATGCAGGATGACAAAGGACCTGTCAAGAACATGGGACCCGCCATGATGATCATTCAAAAATAAATTTGGCTATCCCACTGTATATTCACTGTAGGCGTCGATAATGCACGTGAACAAAGTATTGCCGAGAATGGATCACCCCTTGATTCATCATGCCACGTAATGTACGGACCCGATTTATCGCGTCCGTGGCGGCGAGGGGATATCGGCAATACTTTGTTCATATGCATTATCGCAACGCACCCCGATTTATCGGCTGATAGCCTTGCCCAACAGTATTTTTGAATCTTCATCATGAGTGCAACGTCCTTGCGCTAAGATAAGAAGAGATGTTACATTCTCTAGCGTTCGTAAGTGAAACGTATAGGTGGTGAATAGCGAGTGAGCGCAATCGAAAGCAAGCATTGTACGTCAAAATTTGTTGAAAAGAGGCATATGTATGCGCACGATAACCATTGAAGAGCATTTTTTATCGACCGGATTTGCGTCGTTGGGCCAGCTAGGTTCAGGGGGAGCCTTGCAAGAAAAGCTCAAGGACCTGGGAGAGATTCGTCTGCGTGCGATGGACGCGAGCGGCATCGATGTGCAAGTAATTTCGCACACAGCCGAGGGAAAAGAGATCGAGGGTGAGCAGGGGATTCGCTTGGCGCGAGACGCCAACGACCAGCTAGCGGCGGCGGTCAAAGCACATCCTGACCGCTTTGCTGCTTTCGCCTTTTTGCCGATGGCGAGTCCCAGCGCGTCAGTTGAAGAGTTAGAGCGAGCCATTGGAGAGTTGGGCTTCAAGGGCGCGATCATCAACGGCACCACCAATGGCCGTTTTCTGGATGATCCCCAGTTTTTCCCGCTTCTGGAGAAGGCGGCGGCGCTGGATGTGCCCATCTACCTGCATCCAGCCCTGCCACCGGATGTGGTGAAGCAGGCGTATTACTCGGGTTTCGATCCGAGCGTCAACATGATGTTGTCGATGGCGGGCTGGGGCTGGCACTCAGAGATCGGTATCCACTCGTTGCGTATGATCCTGGCGGGCATATTCGACCGCTTGCCCAACCTGCGTATCATCATCGGCCACATGGGCGAGATGATCCCCTTCATGCTCGACCGTATCAACAACGTGCTGACACCAGTGGCGAAGAACTTGCAGCACCCTGTGCCGGAGTACTTTCTGCGCAACTTCTACGTCACCACCAGTGGCTTTTTCACCGACCCACCATTGCTGTTGACCATGCAGGTGATCGGAGCCGACCGCATCATCTTCTCGGTCGATTACCCGTACAGCACGAACGAGCAGGGGCGCGTATTCCTGGATCGCGCCGCCATCAGTCCAGCCGACAAAGAAAAAATCAGCCACCTGAACGCCGAACGCGTGTTGAAGTTATAGACAAACCCACGAGCAGGCGCGTAGACGCGTCCCCTCGCGGGTGTGCATCGGGAGCAGGCGCGTAGACGCGTTCCCTTGCGGGCGCGCAAGACGGTAGCAACTCACGCCTGCTCCCAATCCGCCTATGGGCAACCCATGTGTCTACCCACACATGTCTCCAAAAACTGAAAACAAAACGTGTTAAGGATACGTGAAAGATAATCATCCTTTAAAAATAAAATCGGCTATCCCCATCCCCTGTAGGCGTCGATTTATCGGCTGGTAGCGTTGTCCGACGTTCTTTCTTCATCTTCGTTATCGCC
>CAZZWK010000068.1:0-3367 GCA_964657925.1 uncultured Dictyobacter sp. | reverse complement strand
CGATTTATCGGCTGGTAGCGTTGTCCGACGTTCTTTCTTCATCTTCGTTATCGCCAATTGGCGATAACCAACGTTATCTTAAAAATTTCATGATCAGCGAACAGGTTAACGGATCAGGAGGCTATGATGTCTGTTGAGCAGCGGGCGGCTCAGTTGCCGTCCGGGTTGGGTCAAGTGGAAGAGTGTAGCGCGAGCGACCCGCTTGAGGTAGCGGAGGCGGCGGGCCTCCATTATGTGAGCGATACCATGCCAGGCATTGCGCGCAAACGTGTGGGCAAGCATTTTAGCTACCTGGACCGAGCGGGCAAGCCGATTCATGATCAGAAAGTGTTGGATCGCATCCATGCGTTAGGAATTCCACCCGCGTGGGAACAGGTATGGATTAGCGAGGACGCGCAGGGGCATATCCAGGCCACCGGTCGTGACGCTAAAGGGCGTAAGCAGTACCGCTACCATACGCGTTGGCGCGAGGTGCGCGATAGCACCAAGTACGAGCATATGCTGGAGTTCGGAGAGAGCCTACCAACTATTCGCGAACGCGTACGACACGATATGACGCTACCAGGCATGCCGCGTGAGAAGGTGCTTGCGACCGTCGTGCAGCTGTTGGATAGCACGATGATCCGCATCGGCAACGAGGAGTATGCCAGGGAGAATCAGTCCTACGGCTTGACCACCTTACAAAACGAACACGTCACCGTCAAGGGCAATACGATCCATTTTCATTTTCGCGGCAAGAGCGGTAAAGATCACGAGATCGACGTGCGCGATAAGCAGCTGGCGAAGATTGTCAGCAGTTGCCAGGAGTTACCAGGCTACCAGTTGTTCGAGTACAAGGACGAGCACGGGGTGCTACGCACCGTGGATTCGAGCGACGTCAACGAGTATTTGCGCGAGATCAGCGCACATGATTTTAGCGCCAAGGATTTCCGCACATGGGGTGGTACAGTCATTGCCGCCAGCAGTCTGGAAGGCATGGGCCGCTATCAGACGCAGACCGAGGCCAAAAAGTTTGTTGTACAGGCAATCAAAGATGCAGCCGGACACCTCGGCAATACACCCGCCATCTGCCGCAAATGCTACGTGCATCCAGGCGTGCTAGATGCCTACATGGATGGCTCCCTGAGCGACTTTTTCGAGCGAGCAAATCAAATAAGCGAAAAGAAAGACCACAACGGATTGCACGAGAACGAAGTCATGGTTTTCGCCTTTCTCAAGCAGCTTGCCAATTAAAGATCTGCCCCCATCCACGCTGTAGAGGGCAGATTCAAACCTAGCCACGCTATCCCTGGCAGTGACTTTGACCAATGCTCCTCTCAAGCCTGTGGAGAGGGAAAACTGTCCTCTGTTCTGAATGGAGCCTCTTGTTCACCGAGCGTTTGCTCTTTTGCCTTCCGTCTCCGGAGAAGCGGGAGAGCGATGCAGAGACAGAGAATGGCGAGGACCGTGATGAACGAAGCTGAGGCATATGCTTGAAAAGGTCCCCATGTGGTGTACACGAAACCACCAACGAGTGGTCCGACAACCCATCCAAGCGATTGTAACGATTGTGTTACTCCACTCACACGACCTTGTTCGTGCTGTCCCACCATTTCAGAGAGGAGCCCTCGCACAGCGTTTTCGACGAGGCTCCCCGAACCTGCGAAGAGGATGATACCGATAAACAAGAGCAGTGGTATGGCAAGAAATGTAAGGGAACCAAGCACAAGGTAGCTACTACTGACCAGCACCAGGGCGATGAGACCAAGCCTGATCTTTCCCAACATGGCGAGGAACCAGCCGACCAGCACCCCCTGTACGAGAATGTCTACCGCTCCGACCAGGGTCACAACGAGACCGGCCTGCGTGACATTGAAACCAAGACTGTCCTTCATCAAGACCGTGAGCGTTGTCTGCAATATGCTCACCGGGAGCGCATACAAGAACCAGGCCAGCAAGACCCAGCGCACGTTTGCCCAACGAAATGCGGACGCCAGTTGTTTCAAGGGATTGAGTTCGCTCACAGAAATGGAGGTGATGCGGTGCTCTTTGCCCAAGCTCTCTGGCAGCAAGAAGTATCCCCAGACGAGCGTAAGCAGCAGAAGGCCAGCGGCGGCAAGAAATGGTGCACTGTAGTTGATCGTGGCTAGCAGTCCACCAAGAGCGGGGCCGATGAGAGAACCGACTCCTGCCGCCGCACCCAGCCTGCCGAAGTACTTGCCACGGTCCTTTGGTTCCGTGATATCAGCGATATAGCCGAACAAGACTGGGATGTTGCCGCCTGTCAGGCCATCGATGATGCGCCCGAGGAAGAGCATCCAGAGCGCCCCGCCAAGACCGAAGATAAGATAGCCGAACGCGGAACCAAGCAGACAGATGAAGAGAATGGGACGTCGTCCGAAACGGTCGCTCAGGACACCCAAAACTGGCGCGGCAATCAACTGGCAGATCCCATAGGCTGCGAACAGCCATCCCACAATAGCTGCGAGATTGTTCGCATGAGCCAGGTACCGTAGCGCGAGAAACGGAACAATAGGTACAATGATCGTTATACCTATCGTATTCAAAAGTGCGATAACGAGAAGAAGCACGAAAGACGTGCGTCCTACAGATGTGTTCGAGGTCGTAGGACCTGCTGACTTGTTCATAGAGAAGCTCTACCTTTGCAAAAAAGTTTATCCTACCCCTTGCCCGCGTGGGCGCACCCCTTGCGGGTGCAATTGAGTAGCATGAACCTTTTCAAACAAGTTTGAGCTGTCTCGCGCGATGATACGCTGCACACCTGTTTACGAAGGTATGTACGGAGAAGAAGAGTGGACATGGGAGAGTTTGTCTCTGCTCTTCATCCTCGCTGTGCGCCGCATGCGGCGCAAACACATTCGCACGATGAGCAAGAATGCTGACGATGCATGTTCGTTGGAGGGAGTGTCAACATTCCATCCTTGCTTCATCGATATATTTACTGTTTGCTTTTTGAAAAGACCTTCTGATCGTATCACAAGACGTTTCTGTCCGTCAAGCGTTGTTTCTTCTGCCCACTTGGTGGCGAGGTTTGCTATCGAACATCATCTATCTTCACACCCCCTTCACACATTTTACTTGCAAATCACCATAATAGTATCTATAATTATCTTAACAAACAAAAATCTTTCATCAATCTTAATCGTAGCATCATCCCTCGTATATCCCCATCTTCTGTAGGGGTCGGTTTACCGCCAAATCCCCGACTCACGCCAATTTATTGGCTATTTGAGATACCCGACGGTATTTCTGAATCTTCATTATCGCGTCCGCACTCTCGCCCACTGTACTCTCGAAGGCAGCTGTGAGCCGCCTCCAAGCATCAGAAAGGACCATCCACCATGCGCACCAGAAAACTTCCCCCCAA
>CAZZWK010000067.1:0-39339 GCA_964657925.1 uncultured Dictyobacter sp. | reverse complement strand
CAAACGCGCGCCCACAAGGGGACGCGCCTACGCGGGTTGAGCGACTTCTCCATTTAGACAGACGAATGTTTGATTGCTTCCAGCATTTGTTGGCGCATAGCTACAAGGCCCGTAAATTCCTGTACCCTCTGCTGTAGTTGTTGCTGATACCAATCGACGCCCTGCGCAAGTTCCCATTGGACCAGTGCCGCGTCAAAACAACTCGCATCGATCGATCTCGCCGTTTTTTTTAGGACAGGAGGCCAGAAACTGTACCACTCACCGTAGCCCTGTTGAAGCGCGAGACTACGCAAGCGTTCACGTAGTATCTCCAGGCAGCGTAAACTGAAATCTCGCCTCCATGGCGCGGGCACCATGATCAGCACCCGATGCCAAGTGTCATCGTGATCGAGTAGCGGGGCTACAATTGTTTCCGCATCCGCTTGTGGTAGACGTATGAGTAATTGTTGATAATTTTTCATGGATACTTGGTCGGTGAAGTTCATACGATTATACCAATAGAGCAAGGGCTGGTACCAGTCGCTATCATGATGAAATAAAGCCGCCTGTGCCCATCCAGCGATAACAAATTGCTGCCAGGGATGATCGTGTAGCGCGTCGATTAATCTAGATGGAGAAAGCCTAAAACGCTCTTCCCAGTGTTTCGGTGGAACACGCGCCAGCGCCTCTTGTAGAAACGCGGTCCAAAACGTCTCGATCTGCTTTTTTGTCCAATTATCCATATCGGGTACATCGTGTTTCGTTTTCGCGATAGTCACATTTTGTATCCATTGGGCCGTGATGGTGAAATCGGTGGCTTTCGCGACCCGTATTTTACCGTTCTTATAATCTAAAAGAAGGTCAACAGATCGAACAAGCTCTTGCGCCTGAGGTGAGTTGGTGAGTCGCGCGAGAAGCGAGGCGGAAATGACACGCACACTTTCGCTGCGATCCTCCAGCGCTTGTAGTAAAAGGGGAAGATCGTCATCGGAAAGTCGATTCTCGAAGGTATTGAGGAAGGCAGCGCGCGTCTCTCCCTTTTCCTGCTTCCATGTTGCTGCCAGCCATGCGCGTGCTTTTATTGGATCATGGGTGCGCAGTCGGCGTAGAATCTCCTCGCGCTGGCCCGCGTTGCCTTCTTGCCAGATAATCTCAGCATCGATTGGCAACGTATGCTCATTCAGGTCGATAAATTGCGTTGCCCATGCCCATTGATTGTTCAATCGACCCAGCCAACGAGCACGTTCACCGCATACCGCAATGAGTGCCGCGCGTATATCTTTGTTTTGGGTGCCGTAGACAAGTGCTTTTGGCAAACTGCTATGTGGTAGACGTAGGTGCCGCTGGCGCAGCAGGTCTAACGCTTCGGGTAAGAGATCGTGAAAATCTTTCTGCTGCATGAGATTTTCGAGCAGATAGGCTGCTTGTGGCGAGCAAGATGGTATATTCTCGGTGGGCGCTACGGGAAGATTACCATCTACTTTAGGTAGAACCTGTCCCGCCTGTTGATAAACCGCCTGGCTGCCAGCGGCAAGCAACAGCGTGCGCTCAAACGGTGCGTTCGCGAGAGCATGAGTAAGCATATCCACTGGCGTGTGCGTATCGTGTTGTCGCATATCAGGCGTATTGGTCTGTGCTGTGCCAACGACTGCGATGTTTATTACTCTATCCATACCTTTTTATCCTCATCGTTTCATCGTTTACAGGAGGTGATAGTCACCGTCCGCGAATACACCGAGCGGGAGCAATGTTTCTCCGTTCCACTCTCCAACGAAATCGACAGGGTGACCGCCCGCGATCGCCAGCAATTGCCAGTGTTCACCACCGGTCGATACGTCTTCCACCGGTCGATAAAATCTTCCCTCTACCAACGGCAAGACATACTGGTCGCGGTCACGAGCAAACCAGGAAGAGCTGCTCGCCTGATAGAAGGGAACGACATCACGAACAACGCAGAGAAAACGATCGCGCCAGGGATTGGCGGCAAGCGTCGTTGCGATGGATGTGAGAAAGGTCTGGAATGTATCGCTGCCGGGTAAGCGCTCATGGATCGCGAAAGCCTGTTCGTCGCGTGTGCGTATGATAGCGCGTTGTGGCGCGGCTCCAGGCCAGTATGTCAGTGTTGCCTGAAGACTTTTACCTACAGGATAGCTTTCCGTAAAGGACGCGCCGCTCATAGCGAATTGGAGGAAGAGCGCAGACTGCTGGCTTTGTGTGCCAAGGAGCCAGGTACGCTGCGAGCGTCCATGATCGAGGCCTGTTGTACGTTGACCCAGGAAAAGCCACGTGTCGCTCATCTGTGTTCCTGTCGCGAGTACGTCTTGTTCTTTCACCGTCCAGCCGATCAGTTGGCGCACCTCCTCTTGCAGACCAGGATCGAGTTGATCAAGGTGATGAAAGGCTTCGGTCAATAACGCCAGTTTTCCAAGTTGCGCTAACAGTTTTTCTGTCCAATCCGCTGTCGCATTAGGAATGGCGGCCATTGCCCGCAATCGTGTCGCCAACCCTGGTGCTTGCGCGTTTACCATCTGGGTCGCCTGCTGCTCCCAGAATGTGCTGGGCTGTGTTTCCAGGTCGGCCAGCCCGTGTCGTACGAGATCGTTGAGCCAGAGATCGAGTTGTTCAACGCCTTGTGTGACCTGTGTCAGACGCTTCTGCGCGCTCTTTTGTACACTATTGGAAGGTTTTTTGTCCTCCTTCAGCGCTTTCGTCTCTTTCGCCTTCTGATTCGCTTCGCGTTTGGCAAGCCAGGAGAGCACCCATGCTGGCGCATCACCTTCCGGTATGGAGTTTGGTGCCTGGGCCGCCAGAAAGAGCAAGCCCAGGCAATGCTTGCAGGGAAATTTGCGGCTGGGACAGCTACATTGGGTCGCGAGGGTCGAGAGATCGACACGGACCTGATAGATGGCGCTCCCTTTGCATTCTCCCCAGAGTGCCTGGTTGTTGTTGTAGAGGGCCGATTTATCAACCGGTAGGCTGGATTTATCCGCCGGTGAGCGTCCTAACAACTGCCACTGTTGTGCATGCGCAAGTTTACGACCCGCGGCTAACGAAGCGCTATCGGGCGCCATCGCAGTCACTTGCTCGATAGATACTGTTGTTTCCAAAGGCGAACTCCAGTAGGGGCACAATTTATTGGCCCGTGTGAGTAGTGTGTTATACCCCTATTATAGTTCTTTCCTTGCCCAGAAAATGCGGTAATACGACTATTTGCTCTGCTGAAACTTCCCCTTCCCCCTTTTCGTGAAAATGGTGTGTACTCATCTATCGTTTTGACCATTGTATGGAAATGAAGATGAGCTATTTCCGCGACATTTACAGCCATCCGAATCGAAGGTGAACCCCTTTTTATAGACTGTTGTAGAGGGAAGATTGATCGACCGGTAGGGAAGATTTATCAACCGGTGGACCCGATTTATCGCGTCCGTTGCCGGCACCCTTTCCACCCGAACGACAACGGATAAACGAGGAGAAATGCAAGTATGAACGAACATCAGCAGAAAAGCCAGGACGATATCAATGAACAGGCTATCGAGGCTGGTACGACCCCGGAACGTTTGAAGGCGCATCGCGCGGACAACACTCCTCACCCGGCTCAAACTGGCGACGCTCAATCTGAAGCTGCCCCTGTGCAAGTGCCACCAGGCCAATTACAGGATGGTTATGTCACGAGCGAGGGCAACAACTACGAGCAAGCGGCAGAGGGTTCACAGGGACACTATGATGCGAACGTTAGCGGTGCCAGACATGCCATCGATAAGCCGGGCACGCCCGTTGTCGCGCCTGGCCGCGAGGGTGTGACCGGTTGGGCAGAACAATCCCAATCAGGCAATACGACCGACCGACCACGCAAAAATCCCGCCGACTAAACCACGTGTTTACCCTGGTGAAACACGTAGGCGCGTCCCCTTGTGGGCGCGGAAAGGAGCAACTGGTGCAAGAACAAACAAAAGTTCAAACTATTCCTGTCAAAGTCTATCGTTCGGAGCAACGCCTGATGGTTGCGGCACCAATGCCTGGTCTGCAACCGGAGGATATCGTTGTTGAATTGAAATCCGATGGTCATTTGATACTTCAGGGTACCCTCCGTGGTGTGCTGAAAGATATCAAGCAATTGCTGATCGACGAGTGGAGCGTTGGCGATTACTATCGTGATGTTGCGTTGCTGGATAACGTCGATGCTGCGCATGCCAACGCGACGTATGGTAATGGTGTGCTCGTACTGGCTTTTCCGATCAGCGACCAGCTTGTGCCCGCATTTATCACGCTCGACAAGATCGGTACCGATCGCGGCGAGCACATGGGGAACGCTGGACACCTTCCAAACGCGTAGGCGCGGACATATCCCCCGGAATGTCTGCCCCTTGCGGGCGCGTAAGTAGAGGGAAGATTTATCGACCGGTCATCGTTGGTGCTCGGAATACGGAGGATATCCGCCGGTGGCAAGAGATGTAAGGGTGGGTGTGTCCCCCAACATCCTTGCATCTCTGTTTATGTTTTGCTCACGCGATAGTGATTTTTTGTGAAGGCTTTCTCTCTTCTGCTGGTATGATAGTATACGTGTAAGGCAAATGGATGATGTGCTCTATGCGTGTTGTAGAGGGAAGATTTATCAACCGGTAACGGAGGGAAAGATTGGATGGACATTCAGCTATTGCGTCATGCCACGTTGCGCATTACCCTCGAAGATCTTACTCTACTTGTTGATCCTATGTTTAGCCCCGCGCGTAGCATGGACCCCATCGCGAATGCGGGCAACCAGTATCGCATTCCTATGGTAGATTTGCCCATCTCCGATGATCAATTAGCGCAACTGATCGCTGATGTTGATGGGGTTCTGGTTACTCATACCCACCGCGATCATTGGGATGCTCGTGCACAGGAACTTTTGCCACGAAACCTGCCGCTTCTCTGTCAGCCAGAAGATCAGACTTTGTTCACACAGGCCGGTTTTACAGCGGTATATCCTGTCGGTGGCGCAATAGAGGGCCAATCTATCGCGCCGCGATGGAGTGGATTGCGCATCTATCGCACGTTCGCGCAACATGGTCGTGGTGAGCTAGGTAAAAAGATGGCGCCAAGTTCTGGGTATCTGCTGGCTAGTGCGTCTCTACCACTGACGTATATTGCTGGTGATACCGTCTGGTGCCTGCAAGTAGAGCAAGTGCTGACGCAGTTTTCGCCGGAAGTCATCGTCCTCAATGCTGGTGCCGCCAGTTATATTACTGGAGGTGGTCCTATTACGATGGATGCCGACGATGTTTGCCAGGTCTGTCGCACTGTCCCGAGGGCGAAGATAATCGCTGTGCATATGGAAGTGATCAATCATTGCCGTCTCACGCGCGCCGACCTGCGAGCACGCCTTCTTACTGAGGGCCTGCTCGATCAGGTACTGATTCCAGAAGATGGCATTACTCTCAGCTTCTGATGTGCGAAGATGAGTGATGATCGTGTGTCGTACTCTATATGTGGGGTATTACTGCTCTTGTAGAGGACCGGCAGATACAAGGGTAGAGGTGGAAGATTCATCGATCGGTGCTCGGTTTATCCACCAGTCCTCTACATGTATCTGTCGGTACTGGATTTATCTATTAGTGAAGCAAGGTATGCAACAGGTCGTTTTTCACCTTTTAGGTCCTCCAGATATCTTTTGTCGTCGTAGAGGCTGGATTGATCCGCCAGTAGGGAAGATTGATCGACCGGTAGACTCACTTGATCAACCTGTACCGATCAAAATTCCTCGTCGCCGTTCGCGCGCATTATTGTACTACATGGTCTCGACCCACACACCGCAACCACGCGAGCGCTTGCTGAATCTGCTGTGTGGAGAGATGGATGAGGAGGGGGCGCGCCATGCCTTTAAGACGATGCTGGCTGAGGTGCGTGCGCACCTGCGCGCAATCGATGCGTCGATCGATTGGATTATCAGTGATGGTGACCACCTGTCGTTCAATCCGCTCGCGCCTATCTGGTTGGATACCGAGATTTTCGAAAAAGATGCTGTTGTCACATCGCGTAATGTGAGCCATGCGCTGACGCTGTATCGCGGCGACTTTCTGGATGGTTTCTTTTTGAAGGACTCTCCCGATTTCGAATCCTGGGTGCAGAGTACGCGCGACCATTTTCGTCATCTGTACCTCTCGGCGCTGCGTCATCTGACGGAGATGTACGAGGCTGATCACCAGTTGGACGAGGCTATCAGTTGCATCCATATGTTTCTTGCTGCTGATCCATTGTCTGAAGAGGCCCATACGTATTTGATGCGTCTCTTCTGGCAGGCGGGCGATCGTATTGGGGCGTTGCGTGAATATGAAAAACTCAGCGTACTCCTGATGAAGGAATTTTCGGTGCAGCCCTCAGCTTCGACACAGGCGTTGTATCAGCAGATCGCGCAACCGTATGGGGCAAACGATGCACAACCGCGTGGGACAGAAGAGAGCCCACAGCATCTCCGTCATACATTTGGTAGGGGCACAATTTATTGGCCCGAGGCTGATGGGAGCAAGAATGCTGGTGCCTCTCCAGGAGGGCCACCAGCATTCTTGCTCCCACCTAATGTAGGGACCCGATTTATTGCGTCCGGTGGAAGATTGATCGACCGGCAGGCTGGATATATCCACCAGGACCCGATGGTTTCCCCGCGTGAGCAAGGTACAAAGCTACCATTCGTGGGCCGGGAAAAAGAAATGGCGTGGGTGCGGAGCCACCTGATGGATGCGGAAAATGCTGTCCCTTTCCTACTGATTTCTGGAGAGATGGGCAGTGGCAAAACACGCTTGCTGCACGAGGTGATTCGCGCAATGGGCGCGGATTGGTCCATTGCGCAGGGAAGGTGCCGTGGGGCGGAACAGAAAAATAGATATCATATCGTTGCGGAAATCCTTCGAGCGGAATGTCTACGAGAACGTGTGGCGCAGATTGTTTTGCCGGAGGTGTGGAGAGCACAACTTATCGGTCTTGTACCAGACCTTTTCGCGGGTGAGAACGTTGGGCCAATAGTCCTGGAACCTGCGGTGTTGGCCGATGCACTGGTTGCTCTTCTAAGCGCACTGGCCTCTTTACAGCGTCCGCTCCTGCTGATCTTCGACGACTTGCACTGGGCTGACGAAGATACATTCGCCCTGCTCGCTCATTGTGTTCATGCTTTCCAGGATAAACCTATTTTTCTGCTGGGTACGTGTGTGCCTGGCATCGCAGACACGCGCGCCGTGGGCAGATTGATCAACCGGAAATGGTTGCAGCAGGATAACGAATGGAATACGTTGGAATTACCTCCGCTTACCGCTGCCGACATTGAGACGATAACGCGTTCTGTGTTTCCTGATTTCACGCTGCAACGGGAGTTACCTCAATCGTATCCCAGCGATTGGTGGTATCTCCAGAGCGAGGGAAATCCGTTTCTGGCTGTTGAGTGGCTTTTCGCATGGAAAGAGCAGGTGAAAAACGGGCACCGTCTTGCTCTTGAGCGTATTCCTGAATCAATTGAGCATAAGATACAGATACAATTGCGTCTGCTCGATCGTGAAGCATGTGCTTTGCTGTCCGCTATGGCGTATCTTGGTCGATCGTTTCGCCTGATGCAGGCAGCTGAACTGCTGCAATTCAATCGATATACGACGCTTACTGCGAGTGAAGAACTTATCAGGCGGCGATTGATCGTTGAGGCGGCCTCCGCTCATCCCGATGACTATGTATTCGTCCACCATGTGGTGAGAGAGGTTGTGCTGGCGGCGATGAGCAGCGCGCAACGCTCTGTATTTCAAAATGCGTTGTCGTCGTAGTAGAGGGAAGATTGATCAACCTATGGCAAACCATGCGTTTTGCAACCCGACTGTGACTTTTCTGTAACGTCCTCTGTTTACAATTGTTTGTAGGTACCTGATGTGTCGTGTTTCGGAGGTTTCACCGTGTTTGATACTGATCACCAACACCCGTTGTTTCCCGATGATGTAGTGTCCAAACGTTGGCCCTGGTCGATGGAGCGTTCCGGTCATCTGGAGCATCCTTCGGTGACGGCTGGCAATCGTGTGTATAGCGTTTCGACACAGCATGGTGAGTTTTCGGAGATTGGCTGGCGTCAACCGAAGGAGATGTCGGGTGTGTGGGACCCTCCGATGAAGTTGCTGGATGGCTTCTGGTTTGGGGTGACGCCGGGCCATTCCGACGCTGTTGGTTCTGCTGAGAAGGTGCACTGGTTGACCGAGGCGGATCGCTGGTGTCTGGCTCCCGGTGAGGTGGAGATGGTCTATAGCGGGCAGGAGTGGTTGCCGGGGTTGGAGGTGGTCAGGCAGGAATACGGCGTCGATGATCAGGAAGGTCTGCTTGTGCGCCTACGGCTCTCCAATCGAGGGACGAAGGAGATGTCATTGGTTGTGCATTTTCTGGCGCATACCGATTTGCGCACAGCTTGGCTGGGGGAGAACCGACTGATCTGGCGCGATGGGCAGGACGAGGCGGTGTTTTTGGTTGATGAGGAGTGTATTGCTGCCTACAACACGATCAATCCGGCCTATGTGCTTTTTGGGGCGCAATTGCGTCCGTTCTCGGTGGCGATCGGTGGTGATGCCGAAAAAATGGTCCATACGTCGGCCACGAAGGGAGTGGGGACCCGATTTATCGCGTCCGAAGGCATCTCAGGTCACTTGCGCTATGCTATCTCGTTGCCACCCGCATCTTCAGAGGAGGTGATGTGTATTATCGCTGGCTCGACCCGCTCTAGTAGTGCAAAGCATGCGTTTGCGGCGGCGCTGAAGACGTTTCGTGATTTGAAAACGTCCTTTGAAGAACTGGCGCGGCGGCAATGCGAGCGGTATCAGCAGGTGATTGCGCGCAATGCATTGCGTTGCGACGATGAATTGATGGAAACGGCATTTGGGTGGGCGAAGGTAAATTTGCAGATGTTGGAGCGTGTGGTGCCGCGTGTGGGGCAGGGTCTTTGTGCTGGCTTGCCGGATTTTCCCTGGTGGTTCGGTAAAGATACGACCTATTCCGTTTTGCCGTTGGTTGCCAGTGGTCAGTTTGAGTTGGCGTTGAGCTCGTTGCGCAACCTGGCTCAACATAGCCAGACGATCAACGGTGAGGGTGGGGTGGTGCATGAGATTTTGACGCAGGGCCATATCTATGATCCTGGTCACCTGGTGGAGGTGCCATTGTTCGTGCGTGCCTGTGCGTACGCGTTTCGCTGGACGGGCGACCGGGCGTTTCTCCGCGATGTGTATGATTTTTGTCGATGTGGGTTGCTGAACTGGGTGCTAATGATGCACGATGATGATGGCGATCTCTACGCCATGGGCAAAGGTCTGGTGGAGTCGCGCGAGTTGCAGTATGGGCGCGGCTTTAAGACGCTGGACATTGCGGTGTATACGTATGAGGCGTTGTTGTGTCTGGCTGAGCTTGCTCCGCTGATGGGCGATGAGGCGCTGGTACCTGAACTGTACGAGAAGGCGCAGCGTATCCGCGATGGGGTGAATGCGGACTGGTGGATGGCTGAGGAGGGATTGTTCGGCGATATCTACACCTCGGCGCGAGCGTTATCGACGGTGCACGAGGCGTTGCGGGCGGAAAAACCGCTGTGGCCGGGCGATGTGGCGGAGATGAAGGAGAGTAGTCGCTTGCTGGCACAGTTCGCCGAAAAACATGAGGGCGATACCTCGGCGTTCGGTCGGCAACGTCCGTGGTTGTTGAAGCATATGATTGCGGCGACGCCGATGGAGACGGGTCTGGCTCTGCCCGACCATGCGGAACGGGCGTTTGATCGTCTGGAGGGGGATGAATTCACGGGTCCGTGGGGCATCTACTTGAATCCGGAGCGGCAGCGGGTGACGATGACGCTGCCCAATGGGGTGATGGCGGCGGCTGAGGCCCGTTATGGACGGATGGATCAGGCGCTTGCGTATAGTCACAAGATTGCGGTGACGGTGGCGCTGCGCATGCCGGGGGCGTTCAGCGAGGTTTCGCCGGATGAGGGCTGCTTCATCCAGGCCTGGTCCAGCTATGGCGTTATCTGGCCGGTGATACACTATTTCTTCGGATTTCGTCCCGATGCTGGAAAGCAGACGCTGCGTTGTATCCCTCATTTCCCCGCTAGTTGGCATACGGCCAGGCTTGCGGACATGCGTGTCGGCACGGCGGATATGGGCGCGACGGTGGTCGATGTTGCGGTTGCGCGGGCCGAGAGGTCTGTGCAGGTGGTGTTGGAGACAAGTGATTCGTCGTATGGGGTGATGCTTGGATACATGTGGTCAGCAATGGGCAGGCCGTTGGCCGTGGCGCTCAATGGCGAGGCGGTCGATTTTCAACTAACGGTGATGGCAAGGACGAAGGAGGGCGATACGGTGTGGGAGCTGTCTCTTCCGCACCGCACAGGCCTTCACCGATATGTGTTGCGCCTGCTGTGGTGATCTTTGTGGTCTCTTTTTGGCGTTGATGCCTGGTGTGGAAGGCTATTGCGGTCTTCCGGGTGTATTGTGGTGTTGTAGAGGGAAGATACTACCTTTCCGAGCACCTGAGCGAAGCTAGATGCGAGAGCATCGTTGGTGCTCGGAATAAGGAGAGCAGATCGACCGGTGCTGGATTTATCCGCCGGTGGAAGATTTATCGAGCGGTAAAACTCAACGAGGAGGATTGTTATGAAGCAGTCGAAAACTATTTTATTCCCGTTATTGCTTATTTTTACGATGATGCTTGCGGCATGTGGAGGCGGAAGCAGTGGCAGCAGCGGTAACGGCGGCAATGGGGTCAGCCAGCAGGGTATCGCCAGTGGAAACAGTTATATCAACTGTCCCAGCAGCACGAATACCTCTGCGGCGCCGCCGGAGAAGGGGACGGTGACGCTGACCGTTTCCGGCTTTACCTCGACGCCTGCGGAAGATGCGCTGGTGCAGAAGAATCTGCAAAACTTCGAGGCGTCGCATCCGAACATCAAGGTGAAGTGGTCGCCGATCTCGGGCGATTATCCGACGAAGATGCGTGCAAATATCGCCGGAAATACGGTGCCGGATGTGTTCTACCTGCAACCAAGTATGTCCAGCGAGTATATCAGCTCAGGCAAATTGCTGAATCTTTCGCCGTATATGGCGAAAAGCGGGGTCAAGGCGTCGGATTACTATACGGCGTTGATCAATCCGTTTGTGTGCACGAGTGGGACGGTGTATGGTCTGCCGAAGGACTGGGATAGTCTGGGAGTTTTCTATAACAAGCAGATGTTTCAGGCGGCTGGTCTGTCGACCCCGAGCGCGAACTGGACGTGGAGCGATCTGCAAAAAGATGCGCAAAAGCTGACGAAGAACGCGGGCTCGCCCAATTCAGTGTATGGGGTGGTGCTTTCCGCTGACCTCTCGCGCTGGGGCGCGTTACTGCTCGCCAACGGTGGCACGGTGCTCACGAAAGATGGCAGCCAGTCGACGTTCAATAACGCGGCAGGGGTGAGTACGCTGCAATACTATGATAGTTTCTTCAAGAACAATACGGGCGCGTTGCCGACGACGGTGGGTGCGCCATGGAATGGTGATGCCTTCGGCAAGGGCCGTGCGGCAATGGTAATGGAAGGCGGCTGGCTCATTCCGTATATGCAGACGACCTACCCGAGTGTTCAGTACGATATCGCGCCGCTGCCGGTGGCTCCTAATGGCAAACGGGCGGATCTGACGTATACGAACGCATGGTCGGCCTATGCCGGGACCAAACATCCGGAGGCGGCCTGGGAGTTGATCCAATATATGACAGGTGCCACGGTGCAGGAGAGCCAGCTCAACGCGGGTTTTGCCCTGCCGACGCTGAAGAGTCTCGCCAATGCGCCCTACTTCGCGTCGCACCCTGGCTTCAAGACGTTGTTTGATGCCGCGCCCTACAGCTACGCAGACTATTATGGTCCGCAAGATGCGACGATCCACACGGATGTCTCCAACGCGATCGATGCGGTGTTGTTGGGTAAGCAGAGTCCGCAGGATGCGCTCAATGATGCGGCGACCAAGGTGAATAATCAGTTGCAGAACGGGTGATCTGGTGTGGTCTGCGTGGGCATGCACATGGCATGCCCACGCGGGCACTTCCTTGTAGAGGGAAGATTGATCGACCGGTGCTGGATTTATTCGCCGGTCATCGTTGGTGTTCGGAATAAGGAGAGCAGATCGACCGGTCACCTGAGCGATCGCGTAGGCGCACCGCATGCCGGTGCGAGCGGTAGGTATCCGATTCATCGTGATACCGTTGGTGCTCGGAATAGGGAGACCGATGGAAAGGAGCAGATGTATGGCGACGCAATCTTCGGGTCCTTCGGTGGCGAGCGCGCCTCCACTGACGGCGGAGGGCAGGCGCAGGCTGATGCGGGGGAGTGGCGGGGTTGTGAGGAGGCGTTCACAAACGATTACGGCGTATCTGTTTTTGACGCCGTACCTCTTTGTCCTACTGGTGTTTCTGGTGTTTGTGGCGCTCTACGGCGTTGGATTGAGTCTTTTTCGCATCGATCTGGGCTTTACGGGTGCAACCTTTGTTGGTTTCAAGAACTACATTCAGTTGTTCAGTCAGTTGTCCAATCCTGGCCTGAGCGATTTCTGGACCTCGATGGGCAATATTGTGAAATTTACGGTGGGGGTGGTTGTGGGGCAGACGATCCTGGCATTGGGGTTGGCGCTGGTGTTGCAAACGATCGCGCGTGCGCGTGGCGCGTTGCGCACGCTGTTTTATGTGCCTGCGGTGACTTCGTCGGTGGCGACCTCATTGATCTTTTTGTGGCTGTACAATCCGGATGGCATTATCAACTTTGCGCTCTCGCTGGTGCATATTAGCGGGCCGGATTGGTTGAACAATGTGTTCTGGGCGTTGCCCGCGTTGATGCTGGTGATCATCTGGAGCACAGGCGCTTCGTTCATGATTTACTTTCTGGCCGCGTTGCAGGATCTGCCACGCGACCTGTTGGAGGCCTCCAATGTGGATGGCGCGAGCCGTTTGCAGACGTTCTGGTATATCACGCTGCCGCTACTGCGTCCGACGATTTTCCTGGTGGTGGCTCTAGGCACAATCGGGGCGTTTCAGATGTTCGACCAGGCCAAGTTTATGACCAATGGGCAGCCGTTGAACTCGACGTTGACGCCGATGCTAGAGATTTATAACGAGGCGTTTTTAAATGGAGGATTTGGGCAGGCGGCGGCGATGTCGGTTATCCTGTTTCTGGTCATTTTTGTGGTCACCATTCTGCAACGTCGTTTCATTGACACCAGTATCACGTAGTCCTTGGTGTTGTAGAGGCTGGATTTATCCGCCGGTCATCGTTGGTGCTCGGAATAAGGAGGTGATCCGCCGGTAGAGATGATAGGAATAGGCAGCGTTTCTGTCTGAAAAATTAGGAAAAGGAGGCGTAAGCTATGGCGCAGGCGCAGTTAGAGTCGCAGCCGGTAGTGGCTGCCAATGATCGATCGTCCCAGCCGGAAGGTCGCCGGTTCCAGTGGTGGCATGTGGTCTTGTACCTATTTCTGATCGTTTTTACGATTACGTCGGTGGGACCGCTCATTTTTACGTTTGTGTCGTCGTTTAAGACGATGCACGATGTGCTGGCATTTCCGCCGAGCGTGATTCCCAATCCGTTCGTCTGGAGCAATTATGCGACGATCCTGGGCAATGCGCTGTTTTTGCGTTGGATGTTGAATGCGTTTATTTATGCGGTCGGCGCGACCGCGTTGAATGTGATTTTTTCGGCGATGGCGGGCTATGCGTTAGGGCGTATGCAGTTTCCAGGGCGCAACTTCATTTTTCTGGTCACGCTGAGTGTGATGATGATTCCGGCTGCGATTACGCTGATCCCGAAGTTTCTGGTGGTCAACGATTTGCACATGACGAACACTTTTTTCGCGCTGATCCTGCCCGCGATGGCGCAGCCGTTCTCGGTGTTCATCATGGTGCAATTTATGAAGGGGTTGCCCAAAGAATTGGAGGAGTCGGCGACCATTGATGGGGCGACGCCCTGGCGCACCTTTTTCCAGATTATTCTGCCACAGGTCAAACCGGCACTGGTGGCGGTGCTGATTCTCACGTTTCAGGGGGCATGGAACGATTTTCAGTGGCCGCTGGTGGTGTTGGGGACGCAGGATATGTATACGCTGCCGCTTGGCCTGTTCTTTTTCAAGAGCGCGCACTATACGGAATATAATCTGCTGTTGGCCGGTTCGATGTTTAATACGATACCGATTCTGATCCTTTTCTTCATCTTCCAACGCTACTTTATTGAGGGTGCGGTGTCGTCTGGTGTGAAGGGATAAAAAGCGGAATCAACTTGCTACTGGTGCGTGTCCGCGTAGAGCAAACCACGCGTTTGCTCTACGCGGACCCCCCCCCCCCACCACTGGTGGAAAATTTGTCGATCGATGGTAGGTCCATGTTTGATAAAAAGCGTTTACAGCGTTTCTGGCACGAGGCGTTAAGCACGCTGGATGCACTACGATCACCGCTGGGGGTGATGGCGAGTGGACAGGATGGGCAGTTTCACGCCCTATTCGGGCGAGATGCCTTATGGACGGTGTTATTGGCTTTGGAGGCGGGCCGTCATTTTCCTCTCGCGGTCGCGTATGGTGAAGAGGCGGGCGACAGCGCGTACCCACAAGGGGCACGCCTACGCGATTCGATACAGTCCTACCATGATTGGCTCTATGCTCTGTCTGCCAGTGTTTTGCGCGGGCTAGCGAGTCTGCAAGGGCGTGTGGTGAATGATGTCAATGAGGAGCAACCGGGCCGCATCGTGCACGAGTATTGGGAGCCCGTTCCTCCTCAGATGGTGCAGGAGCGTTGGCCGGTGGCCGATGGCAATGGACGCTACTATGGGGCGTTCGATGTGACGTTTTTGTATATTATCACGATGGCCCAGGTCGATGCCTATTTTGATGATCGTGCCTTGCTGGAAGAACTGTGGCCGCATGTGCAGGCGGCGTTCCAATGGATGCTGGATTGGTCCGACCTGGATGGGGATGGCCTTGTCGAATACAAAAGGCGCAATCCCGCTGGGATTGGCCTGGAAAATCAGGTCTGGAAGGATAGCGGTGAGTCGATTCGTGCGCGTCGCGGCGAGATGATGATGCAGCCGCTGGCCTGGATTGAGGTGCAGGGCTATGCCTTGCAGGCGTATAGTAGCTATGTGCGGCTGGCGGAGAAGCTACATGCGCTGGCTGATGATACCCTGGCCGAAATTCAGCGGCGGAGCGAGGGGTTGCGACGCGGTTTGACGCGCTTCTGGTCGGGTGATGCGTCGTTTCCGGTGATCGCGCTGGATGGTCGCAAAAAGCCGATGGATGTGGTCGCATCGAATGCTGGGCACCTGTTGTGGAGCAGTGTGCTTGATGCTGCTCGTGCACGGCAGGTTTGCCAGCGTCTGTTGCAACCTGATCTATTCACGCCATGGGGCATACGAACACTCTCCGACCAGGTCTATTACTATGATCCGTTCAAATACCAGTGCGGGACGGTGTGGCCGTTTGACAATACGGTGATCGCTATCGGTATGCGGAACTATGGCTTCGACGAGCACGCACGCCAGGTAGCGCATAGCATCTTGCAAGCGCTGGATACGATCGAGAGTCCTGTGGAGCTGTATATGGTGTTGCCCTCGCGTTTGATTCGTTCACCAAAGCTGGAGCAGCAATGGGCGCTCGTCGACTACATCGATGCCAGTAGTGTGCAGGCATGGACGGCGGCGGCGGTGCTCTCTCTGGTCTCTCTATTTCTGTAGAGGGAAGATGTATCGACCGGTGGAAGATACTACCTTTCCGAGCACCTGAGCGAAGCTAGATGCGAGAGCATCGTTGGTGCTCGGAATAAGGAGAGCAGATCGACCGATGGGCACGATAATGCAGTTTAACAAATTATTGGTTCTCGAAAAGGTCGAGCGTGGGTTCAAGCACGGCATCGACGGTGATATCGCTGACGAATGAAACCTGGTGTTTGCAGGGATGCTGGCTATTATCCTGTCCACAGGCAGGACATCGTGTGTTCCAGGTGATCACTGGTCGATGTCGGAGACGCGTCATCTGATCGGCGTTCAACGCATTGAAGGCCCAGAAAATACCAACTGTTTTTCCACCTACTGCGTGCCCTAGATGCAGAGGGCCAGTGTCGTTCGAGACGATGACCCGCGCGCGCGCGAGCAGGGCAGCAAGACCGCCAAGCGAGAGAAGACCACAGAGATTATGGGCTCCAGAGGAGAGGGTAGGCATGATCTTTTCCGCGAGCGCGTGTTCGTTTGCGGTGCCCGTGACGACGATGGTGGCTCCTTTTGCCTGCAAGATGGTGCCGATAGCGGCAAATCTCTCTGGCGGCCAACGTCGCCGCACCTCGCTGGCTCCTGGGTGGAGCACGACCAGTTTTTGTGGTTGATCCGGTAGATAGCGATCGAGTTCCGCGTGGTCCGCGGTGGTGACGCTGATATGCGGCTCGATGGTGACGGGAGGCGCTCCGATCAGGCTGACGACTTCAAGGTAGCGAGAGATTTCTGTTTGGAAGTAGATATAGGGAATCCAGCGATCGAGTGGCTCGGCGTCCGGCGTTTTTAAGCCTATCGTGGTTTTTGCTCCCAACTTGAGCACGAACGGGTTGGAGTAGCGTCCTCCTCCGTGCATCTGGATGGCAAGGTCGAAGTGTTCTTGCTGCATACTCTGAAAAAAGCGCTTCAGTTCATCTTTGTCGGTGGGTGTTCCTGGTTCGACTCCGACCCCCTCACAAGGTGGCACGACCTCGACACGCTGTATGACCGAGGGGCGGTTTTTGAGAAAATCCTGGTGCCACTGTTTCGCCAGCAGGACGATCTCTGCTTGGGGGTAAGCGGCTTTTAGGGCTGCGAGCGCGGGCAGGATAAAGATGAAGTCTCCCAGCGCGTTGGCACGCACCACGGCGATCTTACCGATGTTGGGCAGTCGTGTCATTGGCCCGTTCAATGGGTTCCACGCGTTCTGATTGTGTTCCATGTGTGTGGCTTGCTCCTAGGTGAGAATCTGTTCCTGGTAGGTAGACGTGTTGAGTGTAGAGGGAAGATTCATCGGACCGGTGCTGGATTTATCCGCCGGTGGAAGACTGATTGACCGGTGGTGGATATGTCCACTGTTACCCCCGACAGGAGAGAGAATGACGAAACGACGTGCCCTTTTTCTCGATCGTGATGGAACGCTGGTGCATGCTGTGCATTTTCCATCACGACCAGAACAACTGCGCCTGTATGAACATGTGGGTTCTGGGCTGTTCCAGTTACAAAAACAGGGTTTTGTGCCGATCGTGATCACGAATCAATCGGGGATCGCGAGGGGCTATTTTTCGGAGGCTGATCTGCAAGCGATGCATAACTATCTGGCTGAGCAACTCTCGGCACAGGGGGTTCACCTGACGGCGATCTACTCGTGCCCCCACTATCCGGAGGGGACTGTGCCTACATTTTCGAAGGTGTGCGCGTGCCGCAAACCGCAGCCGGGGATGCTTTTACAGGCCGCAGCCGATTTTGATCTGGATCTCGCGCATTCCTGGTTTATCGGGGATATTTTGGATGATGTAGAGGCGGGCAATCGCGCGGGGTGTCATACGCTGCTGGTGGATGTGGGTACGGAGGCGCGACCGACGACAGCGCTGCGCGCGCCCACGTTTGTGGCCTCCGATATCCAGAACGCGTTGGTGCTGGTGCTCGCGGTCAGTGCGCTTGAACAGGAGCTCGATCTTTTGTATCAGCCTCAGTCATGGAGGCGGCGTGAGGGGCAAACGCGTGGCGGAGATACAATGGTGCAACCGTTGGTGTGGAGGGCCCGATGACTTCGAGCCATTTTGCTGAACATGAACATCAATCGCTCATCTCGTTGGTGCGGCAGTTTCGCGATCGGCGCGTGCTGGTGATCGGCGATGCGATGCTAGACACGTACCTGGAGGGAACGGCGACTCGCCTGTGTAGCGAGGGTCCGGTGCCGGTTGTGGCGCGTACGGCTGAGTATCGTTTGCCGGGTGGGGCCGCGAATACGGCGGCGAATCTGCGTGCGCTGGGTGCCGAGGTGTGTTTTTTAAGTGTGATCGGTCGCGATCTGGCTGGCACGCTTTTTCGCTCGATGCTCACGCAGTACGAGGTGGATGATCGCTGGCTGATCGAGGATGAGACGGTGACGACGCAGCACAAACTGCGTATCATTGCTGATGGGCAGTACGTGGTGCGCTTCGATGAGGGAGGTCCGCTGGTACAGGAGGGCGCGACCACTGATCTTTTGCCTTTTCAACGTCAACTGCTGACGCGGTTGGACGAATGCTATACTGGGTGTGATCTGGTGGTGGTCTCCGATTATCGCTATGGGGTACTCTTTCCACGACTGCTCGATCGTCTGGCAGAACTACAAGCCGCTCAGCCGAAGGTGCTGGTGGTTGATTCGAAGGCGCTCGACGCGTTCCGGCAGCTGAAGGCGACGCTGGTGACGCCGAACTATCAGGAGGCGTGCGAGTTTCTGACGCGGACGGGGCAGGTTGACGCGGTGCAGCGCTATGCACATGGTTCGCAGGAGCACATCCAGGCGGTTGGAGCGCTGATGCTACAGGTGTTGTCGGTCCAATACGTCGCCATCACGCTGGGCGAGCAAGGAGTCTGTCTGTGCGATCGGCAGGGCCAGGCAACGTTTCTGCCCGCGCATCCGGTGGCGCACGCAAACGATGTAGGCGCGGGTGATTCCTTTACCTCGGCCTGCGCGCTCACCCTGGCGGTTGGTGGCAGCGTGGTCGATGCCGCGCGCATCGGGATCGATGCCGCGAGCATTGCGGTGAGCGCTCCGCGTACGACGGTGGTTTCCGTCAATGAGTTGCTGCGACGCGTGAGTTTGCGTGAGTATGCGGCGCAGACCTCCCCTTTTTCTGCTGAGAGCGTGGATGTCCCGCCTGGTCCGAGCGCGTTGGCTGACCAGTTGGAGGCTGAGCGGCTGGCGGGGAAGACGATTGTGTTCACCAGCGGTATCTTTGATGTGCTGCATGCCGGTCATGTGCAATTGCTGCGCCAGGCGCGCGCGCTGGGTGATGTGCTGGTGGTGGGGCTCAATAGCGATCGTAGTGTGCAACAGTTGAAAGGGAAGGGGCGACCGCTCACGAGTGCCCGCGATCGCGCGGCCCTGGTCGCCGCTCTCAATATGGTCGATTACGTGGTGCTGTTCGATGAGGATGTTCCGTTGGACGTGCTACGGACGCTGCGACCACATATCCATGCTAAAGGGGGCGACTATGCGGATGCGGCGCTTCCAGAGGCCGAGGTGATGCGCGAGGTGGGAGGACGGGTCGTTATCTTGCCGCTGGCGGGGCAGGGGCAACGGCATACGTTGCCATTGGTCGATGAATCTTCTCTCTACAACAACAACAACGTGGAGGAAGTGGAGCAGGTGCAGGGGTGCGTGGCCGCAAGGGACCACGCCTACGCGGAGCAGGACCAGGGAGGCGAACATGATTGATGAACAGTGGAAGGTGGCGCGCAACGTGCTGCTGATCCGTTTGGATAATTTGGGCGATGTGTTGTTGATGACACCGGCCTTTCATGCGGTCAAGGTGTCTCTACCCGAGGCGCGCCTGACGCTGTTGACGAGTCCGGTCGGTGCGCAGGTCGGACGCCTGGACCCCGATATCGATGAGGTGATTGCCTACCAGGCTCCATGGGTTGATCCCTGGCACCTGTTGCCACACGACAGCGAACGTGAGCAGCAGATGATCGAACGTTTGCGCGCGCTGCACTTCGATGGCGCGATTATCTTCACGTCGTATCATCAGAGTTCACTGCCTGCCGCGTACCTGTGTTACCTGGCGGATATCCCCTTGCGCGCTGCCGCGTCGATCGATGGTGCGGGCTCGCTGCTGACGACCAGGCATAAGCATCCCGAGCGCATGATGCACGAGGTCGAGCGTGGACTTGATCTTGTCGGTGCGTTGGGCATGCAAACGGAGGAGTACTACCTCTCCGAAGACCTGAGCGATCGCGTAGGGCAAACCACGCGTTTGCCCAGTGAGAGCGGCGTTGGGGATCGGAATAAGAAGAACGACGATCTGGTTCTGCGTGTGCCGGATGAGGCGAGCGTTGCGCTACGCGCGCGGCTGAACCAGCAGTATGGGGAACGGCCCCTGTTGGTGGTGCATCCCGGTTGTAGTATGGTGGCACGCACGTATCCCTGGCAGATGTATGTGCGGGTAATTGACCTGCTGGTGGTGCAGCTCGATGCCTTTGTGGTCGTCACCGGCGTGGAAGATGAAGGAGCATTGGTGAGTCGCGTGGTGAAAGGGGTGCAGCCAGCGACGCGCGCTTGCGTGCTGCCGCTGGCCGGGGTGTTGCCTTTTCCGCAGTTTTGCGCGCTGTTGCGGCAGGCTGATGTGGTGATCACGAACAATACGGGGCCGATGCATGTGGCCGCCGCGGTGAAGACGCCGGTGGTGGCGCTGTTTGCGTTGACCAATCCTCCTGAACAATGGCATCCCTGGCAGGTCGCGCAACGGGTGCTCAATCACGATGTGCCCTGCCGCATCTGCTATAGCCGCGTCTGCCCCTATCAGCACGAGTGCCTGACGCTGGTCTCGCCGCAGATGGTGGTGGATGCGGCGAAGGATTTACTGACTGTAGAGGGAAGATACTACCTTCCCGAGCACCTGAGCGAAGCTAGCTGCGAGAGCAGCGTTGGTGCTCGGAATAAGGGGATGATCGACCCGTCCGGACATGACGCGCCTGACCTGGATACGAGGTTGGTAGATGAGAGGTCACGGTCATGATACGTCCTGCTCATATGGAGCATCCGCGCCGTATTGTGGTCATGCGTGCCTTGCAACTCGGCGATCTGCTAGTCGCGGTGCCTGCGTTTCGCGCGCTACGGATGCGTTTTCCTGATGCAGAGATTACGTTGATTGGCCTGTCCTGGGCCTGCTCATTCGTGCAACGCTTTCATCAGTATATCGACCGTTTTGTCGAGTTTCCTGGCTATCCCGGCCTGCCAGAGCGTCCCGTCGATGAAGCGGAGTTGGAACGCTTTTTGGGTCAGCAACGCGCTTATGCCTATGATATCGCCATCCAGATGCATGGCAGTGGCCGTACGAGCAATGCATTCGTGCGATCGCTGGGCTCCGCGATGACGGTTGGGTATTACCCATCCGATTCTCAACGACGCTCTCGCGGGGCAAACGCATGGTTTGCCCTACGCGAGAGCGTCGTTGATGATCGGAATGCGGAGAGCGGGTATGTGTGCGAAAAGGATGCGGGTTTGACGCTTGGCTTGCCGTATCCAACCGGGCAACCTGAAATTTTACGCAATCTCGCGCTGGTCACCCTGCTTGGTTGTACGCCGCTCTTGGTTGATAAATCGGCCCTACCGGCGGATAAATCCAGCCTCTACAGCAACAACGCCGATCTGGAATTCCCGCTGACTTCAGAGGATGATGCCGAAATCACTGCGCTGTTGCCGGAGTTGGTCGCGAACCAGGAACGACCATGGATTGGTATGCATCCAGGCTCGCGTTCGCCCGCGCGCCGCTGGCCTGCTGAGTCCTTCGCGCGCGTGGCTGATACGCTGGTTGCGCGGTGGGATGCACGGATTGTGTTCACCGGCGGCGCGGATGAGGTGGATATGGTGCAGGAGGTGATGCGACATATGTATGCACCGGCGGTGAGTCTTGCGGGTCGCACGTCGTTAGGGGGGTTGGCCGCGTTGATCGCGCGTTTGCGGCTGTTCATCAGCAATGATACTGGCCCGGCGCATATCGCGTGTGCGGTGGATTGTGCGAGTATCACGCTGTTCGGGCCTGCGGAATTTTCCCGCTGGGCGCCCCTCGATCAAACGCGCCACCCGGCTCTGCGTCACGCGGTGGAGTGTAGCCCTTGCGGCTACTGGGAATGCCCGATCGATCATCGCTGTCTTCGTCGTTTAACGCCCGAAACGGTTCTCACTGTGGCAGAAAGGCTTGTAGAGGGAAGATTTATTGACCGGTAGGGATGAGCGCGACGGAAGACCACAAGGGTCTTCCGCAAGAGCATCGTTTCTGTACCGGCGGATCACCTCCTTATTCCGAGCACCAACGCTGCTCTCGCAGCTAGCTTCGCTCAGGTGCTCGGGAAGGTAGTATCCAGCACCGGCGGATAAATCCAGCCTCTACAAGGCAAGAGAAAGGATCTTTCATGAGACGACTCAAAATTCTCATCTGGCATGTGCACGGAAGTTATCTGCATACCCTGGCCCATGTGGATCATGATTGGTATGTGCCCTATAAGCCTGGTCGCCCTGCCGGGTACGGGGGACGCGGCCATACGTTCGATACGCCGGACAATCTGCGCGAGATAGCTGCTGAGGAGGTAAAAAATGTGGACTTTGACGTGGTGGTATATCAGTCGCCGCAAAACTACTTTCAGGACCGCTTTGAGATTCTGAGTCCTGCGCAACAGGCGTTGCCGAAAATATATCTGGAGCATAATGTGCCGCGACCACATCCCACGGACACAAAACATCCGGTCGATGATCCTAACGTATTGCTGGTACATGTGACGCAGTTCAACCGTTTGATGTGGGACAATAACCGTACGCCGACCGTGGTGATCGAGCACAGTGTCGTGCTTGATCCTGCGATTGCCTACAACGGTTACCTCGACCGGGGCATAACCGTGATCAATAGTATGCAGAGACGTGGGCGCATCGTTGGCTACGATCTTTTCCTGGCCGCGCGCGAGCGTGTTCCGCTTGACATTGCAGGCATGCAGACGGAGGAGTTCGGCGGCCTGGGCGATATCCCGTATCGTGAATTGCATAAACGCGTCGCCGACTACCGTTTCCTTTTCAGTCCGATCCGCTATACGAGTCTGCCTCTGGCGGTCATCGAGGGGTTGACGATCGGCATGCCGGTGGTCGCGCTGGCGACGACTGAGCTGCCATCGGCCATCGAGGATGGGAAGCACGGCTATATCTCTTGTGACATCGATGAACTGATCGAACGCATGCAATTTCTGATCACGCATCCAGCGGAGGCAAAGCGCCTGGGTGACAATGCGCGTCGCCTGGCGCAGGAGCGCTTTTCCGTACCACGTTTTATTCAAGACTGGAACAACGCGCTGGCACTGGTCACGGGGAGTCAGTAGGGGCACAATTTATTGGCCCGTGTAGAGGGAAGATTTATCGACTGGTGGAAGATACTACCTTTCCGAGCACCTGAGCGAAGCTAGCTGCGAGAGCATCGTTGGTGCTCGGAATAAGGAGAGCAGATCGACCGGTGGAAGATTGATCGACCGGTACAGATGAGCGAGACGGAAGACCACAAGGGTCTTCCCTACTATACACGATCTCGTCCTTCCGTCTGTAGGGGCACTCTTTAGAGGCCCGTGGAAGATCCGGAAGACCCTTGTGGTCTTCCGTGATAGCACCGTTTCTGATCTCGAACAATGAGGAGTCCTTGCAGACAGATGAGCGTAGCTAGATGCAGTCCTTGCAGACAGATGAGCCGATAGGCTAGATGCGATAGCATCGTTTCTGTCTGAAAGACTAGCAATAAGCATCGTTTCTGTCTGAACAACTAGGGAATAGAGTAAAAGTATGGAACGACCAACGCGAATTGCATTTTTGAGTGAGCATGCCAGCCCTGCTGCGTTGCTTGGAGGGAAGGATGCGGGTGGACAGAATGTGTATGTGGATGAGGTATCGCGTCATCTCGCGCGTCTCGGGTATATGATCGATATTTTCACGCGCCGTGATCAGTCCTCCCTGCCGGAGATACTCGATTGGGTGCCTGGCGTGCGCATTATTCACCTGGAGGCGGGTCCCGTTGCGCTGCTTTCCAAAGACCAGTTGTGGCCGTATATGCCGGCGTTCCGTGATGCCTGTCTGCATTTTATCGAGCGAGAGGAGCTGCATTACGACCTGATACACGGCAATTTCTGGATGTCGGGCTGGGTGGCGACCGAGTTGCAGCAGCGTCTCAGCATTCCGGCGACGCATATTTTTCACGCGATGGGGGCGACGAAACGACGCCACCAGGGTGAGCGGGATACCAGTGATCCGGCGCGTATGGAGATCGAGCGTGCCATCGTGCGTACGGTGGAGAGTCTGATCGCGCCCTGTCCGGCGGAACGGGCGGAGTTGCTGGAGAGCTATGGTGCCGATGATGCGAAGATCAGTCTGATCCCCCTGGCGGTCAATACAGAGGTATTTCGACCGCTCGACCGCGGCGAGGCGAGACGTGTGATCGGTCAGGCGGAAGAGGATTTCCTGATTGTCTATGTTGGTCGTGTGTTGCCGCGCAAAGATATCCGCACTATTGTGCGTGCTCTGGCGCTCCTCAAGCGGGGAGGCAGCCCTGGCACCATGCAAACGTCTGAGGAAGAGCGTGGGGAATGGGAAGAGCAGGGGGAACCGGAAGACCACAAGAGTCTTCCCTCCTCTCAGCATCTCAAGTTGTTGATCGTGGGGGGAGAGACGGCGTTGCCTGATGCGCTCGCCACGCCCGAGATTGGTGAGTTGCAGGCGCTGGCGAGCGAGTTGGGCGTGCTCGAAAATATCACGTTTTGTGGCAATCAGCAGCAGGAGCGGTTGCGCTATTACTATAGCGCCAGCGATGTGGTCGTGACGACGCCGTGGTACGAGCCTTTTGGTCTGACTCCTCTGGAGGCGATGGCCTGTGGACGCCCGGTGATTGGCTCGGACGTCGGGGGCATTAGTTATACCATCAGCGATACGCGCACCGGCTTTCTGGTCCCACCGCGTGATCCAGCCGCCCTGGCCGATCGTCTCGCTTTCTTACGCGCGCGGCCAGCCGTACGCGAGCAGATGGGCATCGCGGCCCGTCAACGGGTCGAACAGCACTTCACCTGGCCGACGGTGGCGATGCATACCGCCGCGTTGTATGAGCGTCTGCTGGCGCGGCAGACGAAGTCGGTGACGTTGCCTGTATCTACGTTGATCGATGATGCTCCCATGATTGGAGAGTAGCGGCACAATTTATTGGCCCGTAGACGGAAGATTGATCGACCGGTGGGCACAAGCGTTTTCCATGCGAACAATGAGGAGAAACTATGGCGTTGGTAGATGTTTTGATTCCAACGTTTGGCCGTAAAACAGGGTTGGCGATCGTGCTGACGAGCTTACTGGGCCAGACATTTCGCGATTTTAATGTGATCATCTCTGATCAGACCGATGAGCAGCAGGGGTATATGGAGAGCATTGAAATCGAAACGCTGATGCAGGCCTTGCGCTGGCACCATCATCAGGTGAGCGTGCATCGACACTTTCCGCGACAGGGCATGGCGGAGCAGCGGCAGTTTTTGTTCGAGTGCAGTACTGCTCCGTATGTTCACTATATCGATGACGATGTGATGCTTGATCCAGACGTGCTGCAGCGCATGGTGACTGTGATGCAGCAGGAGCAGTGTGGGTTTGTGGGCTGCGCGGCGACGGGCCTGGGTTTTTTGCACGATCGGCGACCGCAACAAGAGCGGATCGAGTTGTGGAATGGTCCAGTGGTGGCTGAGCCGTTTTCGCCGGAGCATATTCCCTGGCAGCGTCACCTGGTGAATAACGCGGCCAATCCATTGCACCTTGAGCAGAAGCTGGTGAGAGATGGTGAGACGCTGCGTTATAAGGTCGCGTGGATCGGGGGTGCGAACGTGTTGTTCGATCGTGCCAAATTGCAACGCGTCGGCGCGTTCTCCTGGTGGCGGCGTCTGCCTGCGCAACACGCGGGCGAGGAGGTGGTGGTGCAGTTTTTGCTGCTGCACGAATATGGAGGCTGTGGTATCCTACCTAGCGGCACCTATCACCTCGGGTTGCCCACCACGATCGACGATCGTCAACGAAACGCGATCGAGCTGTATGAAGAATTATTGCGAGAGATGGTTCCAGCATGAAGAAAGAGTCCGATGCCAGTGTAGGGGCACAATTTATTGGTCCGTGTAGAGAGAAGATACTACCTTTCCGAGCACCTGAGCGAAGCTAGCTGCGAGAGCATCGTTGGTGCTCGGAATAAGGAGAGCAGATCGACCGGTGGAAGATTGATCGACCGGTACAGATGAGCGAGACGGAAGACCACAAGGGTCTTCCCTACTATACACGATCTCGTCCTTCCGTCTGTAGGGGCACTCTTTAGAGGCCCGTGGAAGATCCGGAAGACCCTTGTGGTCTTCCGTGATAGCACCGTTTCTGATCTCGAACAATGAGGAGTCCTTGCAGACAGATGAGCGTAGCTAGATGCAGTCCTTGCAGACAGATGAGCCGATAGGCTAGATGCGATAGCATCGTTTCTGTCTGAAAGACTAGCAATAAGCATCGTTTCTGTCTGAACAACTAGGGAATAGAGTAAAAGTATGGAACGACCAACGCGAATTGCATTTTTGAGTGAGCATGCCAGCCCTGCTGCGTTGCTTGGAGGGAAGGATGCGGGTGGACAGAATGTGTATGTGGATGAGGTATCGCGTCATCTCGCGCGTCTCGGGTATATGATCGATATTTTCACGCGCCGTGATCAGTCCTCCCTGCCGGAGATACTCGATTGGGTGCCTGGCGTGCGCATTATTCACCTGGAGGCGGGTCCCGTTGCGCTGCTTTCCAAAGACCAGTTGTGGCCGTATATGCCGGCGTTCCGTGATGCCTGTCTGCATTTTATCGAGCGAGAGGAGCTGCATTACGACCTGATACACGGCAATTTCTGGATGTCGGGCTGGGTGGCGACCGAGTTGCAGCAGCGTCTCAGCATTCCGGCGACGCATATTTTTCACGCGATGGGGGCGACGAAACGACGCCACCAGGGTGAGCGGGATACCAGTGATCCGGCGCGTATGGAGATCGAGCGTGCCATCGTGCGTACGGTGGAGAGTCTGATCGCGCCCTGTCCGGCGGAACGGGCGGAGTTGCTGGAGAGCTATGGTGCCGATGATGCGAAGATCAGTCTGATCCCCCTGGCGGTCAATACAGAGGTATTTCGACCGCTCGACCGCGGCGAGGCGAGACGTGTGATCGGTCAGGCGGAAGAGGATTTCCTGATTGTCTATGTTGGTCGTGTGTTGCCGCGCAAAGATATCCGCACTATTGTGCGTGCTCTGGCGCTCCTCAAGCGGGGAGGCAGCCCTGGCACCATGCAAACGTCTGAGGAAGAGCGTGGGGAATGGGAAGAGCAGGGGGAACCGGAAGACCACAAGAGTCTTCCCTCCTCTCAGCATCTCAAGTTGTTGATCGTGGGGGGAGAGACGGCGTTGCCTGATGCGCTCGCCACGCCCGAGATTGGTGAGTTGCAGGCGCTGGCGAGCGAGTTGGGCGTGCTCGAAAATATCACGTTTTGTGGCAATCAGCAGCAGGAGCGGTTGCGCTATTACTATAGCGCCAGCGATGTGGTCGTGACGACGCCGTGGTACGAGCCTTTTGGTCTGACTCCTCTGGAGGCGATGGCCTGTGGACGCCCGGTGATTGGCTCGGACGTCGGGGGCATTAGTTATACCATCAGCGATACGCGCACCGGCTTTCTGGTCCCACCGCGTGATCCAGCCGCCCTGGCCGATCGTCTCGCTTTCTTACGCGCGCGGCCAGCCGTACGCGAGCAGATGGGCATCGCGGCCCGTCAACGGGTCGAACAGCACTTCACCTGGCCGACGGTGGCGATGCATACCGCCGCGTTGTATGAGCGTCTGCTGGCGCGGCAGACGAAGTCGGTGACGTTGCCTGTATCTACGTTGATCGATGATGCTCCCATGATTGGAGAGTAGCGGCACAATTTATTGGCCCGTAGACGGAAGATTGATCGACCGGTGGGCACAAGCGTTTTCCATGCGAACAATGAGGAGAAACTATGGCGTTGGTAGATGTTTTGATTCCAACGTTTGGCCGTAAAACAGGGTTGGCGATCGTGCTGACGAGCTTACTGGGCCAGACATTTCGCGATTTTAATGTGATCATCTCTGATCAGACCGATGAGCAGCAGGGGTATATGGAGAGCATTGAAATCGAAACGCTGATGCAGGCCTTGCGCTGGCACCATCATCAGGTGAGCGTGCATCGACACTTTCCGCGACAGGGCATGGCGGAGCAGCGGCAGTTTTTGTTCGAGTGCAGTACTGCTCCGTATGTTCACTATATCGATGACGATGTGATGCTTGATCCAGACGTGCTGCAGCGCATGGTGACTGTGATGCAGCAGGAGCAGTGTGGGTTTGTGGGCTGCGCGGCGACGGGCCTGGGTTTTTTGCACGATCGGCGACCGCAACAAGAGCGGATCGAGTTGTGGAATGGTCCAGTGGTGGCTGAGCCGTTTTCGCCGGAGCATATTCCCTGGCAGCGTCACCTGGTGAATAACGCGGCCAATCCATTGCACCTTGAGCAGAAGCTGGTGAGAGATGGTGAGACGCTGCGTTATAAGGTCGCGTGGATCGGGGGTGCGAACGTGTTGTTCGATCGTGCCAAATTGCAACGCGTCGGCGCGTTCTCCTGGTGGCGGCGTCTGCCTGCGCAACACGCGGGCGAGGAGGTGGTGGTGCAGTTTTTGCTGCTGCACGAATATGGAGGCTGTGGTATCCTACCTAGCGGCACCTATCACCTCGGGTTGCCCACCACGATCGACGATCGTCAACGAAACGCGATCGAGCTGTATGAAGAATTATTGCGAGAGATGGTTCCAGCATGAAGAAAGAGTCCGATGCCAGTGTAGGGGCACAATTTATTGGCCCGTGTAGAGAGAAGATACTACCTTTCCGAGCACCTGAGCGAAGCTAGATGCGAGAGCAGCGTTGGTGCTCGGAATAAGGGGATAATCGACTGGTGTATCCGATTCGTTGTGATACTATTTATGTACCAGCGGATAAATCCAGCCTCTACAAGATGAGGAAAAGAGGAAAATGAGCATGAGTGAACAAGAGATACAAGGAAAAGTTGTTTTAATAACGGGCGCGGGCAGTGGCCTGGGTGAGGCGACGGCGCGCGCGTTCGCGGCGGCTGGCGCGACCATTGCCGCCGTTGATATCAACCAGGCGGCAATTGAGCGTGTGTGCGCTGATCTGGGCAAACAGGACGCGCAGGCTCAACCGTTTGTGTGCGATGTGAGTAGCGCTGATGCGGTTTCCGCCACCGTGCAGGCGGTGGGAGAACGTTTTGGACGGGTCGAGATCATTGTCAACTGTGCCGCCGTCGACTACACGTATTCGGTGGAGGAGATGAGCGTGGAGCAGTGGGACAAGGCGATGGCGATCAATTTGCGCGCACCCTTTTTGCTTGCCAAAGCGGCCTTTCCCTGGATGCGGCGTCAGCAGTACGGGCATATCATCAACATCGGCTCGACAGCAAGCCTGCGCGCCTGGGCCAATGCCTCCGTCTACCATGCCTCAAAATGGGGCTTGATCGGTTTTAGTCGTGGCCTGGGCGTCGAGGGACGCGCGGATGGCATTCGTGTCACCACGATTATTCCTGGCGGTATGCGCACCCATTTCTTTGATCGCTTCAGAGAGCAGGGCATTCCCATGCCAGATCCCGAGCATCTGCAAGATCCAGCCACGGTGGCGAACGCCATTCTCTACGCGGTACAGGTGCCGCGCGAATCCGCTGTGCAGGAGATGCTGATCACACCGATGAACGAGACGAGCTGGCCGTAGTGTCGGTTGCGTTGCGCGCCTCCTCGTATCCTTCGATCGAGCCTTCAAGGCGTGCGTTGTCATGATGCCACGCATGTTCCTGTTGACAGAAGAAAAACTCTTCCAGCAAAGCGCAGATGACATGATAAACGGGGAGGTGCAGCTCTTGAATCTCGGCAGTGGTGTGGGCTGGCACGCGGATGGTGACATCGCACACCTGCGGGAATTGCCCTCCGTCACTGCCAGTGAGTCCTATGGTATGTAAGCCGAGGACGCGCCCGACCTGAAGGGCATGGCAGACGTTACGCGAGCTGCCTGAGGTGCTGATGCCCATGATGGTATCGCCAGGCTTGCCATAGCCGTAGACCTGCTGGGCGAAGATCATGTCCGCCGTGATATCGTTGCTCGTCGCCGTCAACAACGCGTGGTTGCTGACCAGCGAGATGGCGGGGAGCGCTTCTTCGAGCGCATCGGCGAGATACTGGCCGTTTTCAGGGAAGGTGTCGATCAAGGCTTTTTTTCGTGAGGATGAGATGGGACGTGGGTGGCGAAAGCTTTTCATGAGTTCGGTCACGATGTGCTCACTATCCGCCGCGCTCCCACCATTGCCGCATATGAGAAGTTTGCCTCCATCGAGAAATGAATGCTCGAACAACGTTGTTGCCCGTTGAATATCTTCCACACAGTCTTCCAACAGTCGGTAGCGGCGAACCAGATTTTGAAGCAGCACATGCATGTTTTTCATACCCTCATCTTTGTATTTCATTCCACAGATATGATACGGATTTTTCGCATACCTGGTTTTTGTAGAGCTTTTTCGTTAGGAGAAGATAGTGCTCTTTGTCCAATCATTAGCAAACGGGCCCTCCCAGGGATAAATCCCAACCTACCGGTCGATCAATCTTCCCTCTACAGAGTGTCCCTACTGGAACTTGAGAACTTCTTGTAGCGTAATCGGAATAAGGATCATTTGCGTGTCGATTTAAAAAGAAATGCGAGGCTTTATGATGGATGGTGATGCCACTGTACGCGAAGAATTACAGTTCCTCCTGACGGGTGGAAATGCGCATATGTCGCTAGATGAGGCCGTTGCGCAGTTCCCAGAGGAGCAGATGAACATACGACCACCTCATGTTCCCTATACTCCATGGCATTTACTTGAGCACATCCGCCGGACGCAGGAGGACATTCTCGACTTTATACGCAATCCACAGTATACTGCGCGTCGCTGGCCCGATGACTACTGGCCGCCACAGCATACGCAAGCGGACAGCACCGTCTGGCAGAGGACAATAGCATCGTTTCATAAAGACCTCGATGCACTGGTCGCGTTGTTGAACGATCCCTCGCTCGACCTATACACTCCGTTGCCGCATGGGCAGGGGCAGACGGTGTTGAGAGAGATGCAGCTTGTTGCCGATCACAACGCTTATCATATAGGCGAGTTCGCGATCCTGAGGCAGGTGATGCAGACCTGGGGCAATCAGAGGCAGTAACGATGCAACTTCATTTTTTTCAACGCCCCTATCCCAGCGCCAACATGGTTCTGGTCGCTGGACGCAAACCACTCCTGGTTGATACTGGTTTTGGCAGCGATGTGGAAGAGACGGAACGTTTGTTGCGTACCGTCGGTCAATCACCGGAGCGATTGAGTATGATCGTCAATACGCATTATCATAGCGACCACGTCGGTGGCAATCATACGTTACAACAACGTTATGCTCTTCCTATAGCCGCTCATTATTGGGAGGCGCGTATGATTAATGCTCGTGACGCGGAGGCATGTAGCGCGGTCTGGCTGGATCAGCCGGTGGAGTCGTATCACGTCGATCAAGAACTGAGCGAGGGCGATGAAATAAGCGCGGGCGACGCACTGTTTCAGGTGCTCCATACGCCTGGACACACGCTCGGACATATCGCATTGTACGAGCCACGCGAGCAGGTCATGATCTGTGGCGATGCCGTGCACGCGAACGATGTCTCCTGGATCAACCCATTCCGCGAGGGCGCGGGCGCGCTGCAACGAACCATGAGCACGTTGGATCGGATCGCGCGCCTGCCGCTACATCGCATGTTTTCAGGTCATGGTCCCGCGATCGAATCCCCGCTCGCCTCTATTGATGTCGCGCGACAGCGCTATGAGCAGTGGCTTCTGCATCCAGAAAAAGTGGGATGGCATGCATGCAAACGTATTTTCGCCTATGCGTTAATGGTGAGGGGTGGGTTGCAAAAGCACGACGTGCAATCCACGCTGCTTTCCTTGCCCTGGTTTCAGGACTACAGCCGTTTTATCTTCAAGCAGGAACCACTCGCTTTTATCGAGCCATTTTTAGCCGAGATGCTGCGCTCAAAAGCCGCGGCCTGGCAAAATGATCGGCTTGTCGCTCTGACAGCATATGTTCCCCCCACTGATGATTGGTTAAAAGGTCCTGCCCGTCCGGCACAATGGGAAGATCAAGCTCAATAGAGGTGTGCTGTGAGCCTCGTCTTCCTCGCTAGGGATGATCCTGATACAATTTGATCGAGCTGGGGAGCAAAAAAGACGAGGACCTTCTTTTATCTTTGTAGGTAAAGAAGGTCCTCGTCTTTTTTGTGAAAGAGGACCGGATACTGGTTAGCGTGCGGTCCTCCTGCCATAGGCCCATGTTGCAAGTGGGATGAAGACGACCAGGATACCAATGCACCACGCAAGTGCTTGCCAGATCGTTGAGGCATCTGCCTGGTTGAGAATCAGACCACGCACGGCATCGACGATGATTGTGACCGGTTGATGTTTTGTAAATGCTTGCAGCCAACTTGGCATGCTCTTGACAGGGACGAATGCGCTACTGGCAAAGGTCAATGGGAAGAGCCAGATGAAGCCAGCGGATTGAGCCGCCTCTACCGTACTGACCAGTAGTCCGATCGTGGCTGATATCCATGAGAACGCGAAGCTCGTCAGCAGAAGAATACCAATTGCACCTGCCAGAGAGAGCAGGTCCCCTTTTGGTTGAAAGCCAACAAGCAAGCCAACGATCCACATGACCGCGATCACCAGGCAGTTGCGCACCAGATCCGAAAGTGTACGACCGGTGAGTACCGCTGATTTCGCCATCGGCAGTGAGCGGAAACGATCGACCAGCCCTTTTTGCAGGTCCGTAGCCAGCCCAATGCCGGTCGAGGTCGAGCCGAAGATGACGGTCTGGGTGAAAATACCAGCCATCAGGTAGTTGACGTAGCTCTGGCCTGGAACGGCAATGGCGCCGCCAAAAACATAGCGAAAGAGCAGCACGAACATGACCGGCTGTATCGTCGAGAAAATGAGTTCTTCAGGAATGCGCGGAATCTGTACGAGATTCCGTTTCGCCAGCACAAAGGCGTCCGCTAGTGTCCAGTAAATGGCAGGACGCGAGAGCGGTGTAAGCGTTTCAGGAACCGTCGTAGGGGCACTGTTGTAGATGGCGGATTTATCTACCGGTACATTTTGTGTCATTATTTACTCCTCGCCGGTACGGTTTCAGTCGCGGCTTCTCTCGGTTGTGTCGCTATATCCTGTTCGGCTGGTCGACCAGTAAGGGTCAAGAAAACATCGTCAAGTGTCGGACGGCGCAGTGCTAAATCGTCCACGGTGATGTTGGCTGCGTCAAGATCACGAACGACGGTGGTGAGCAGATGCGCACCATTGGTGACTGGCAAGATGAGGTGGCGCTGATCTTTGTTCACAACGGCATCACCCATGCCATACGACTGCATAATCTGCACCGTTTTTGCCAGGTCCTCGGATGATGAGACCGTCAATTCCAGACGCTCACCGCCGACCTGCGTCTTGAGCTCGTCGGAAGTCCCTTGCGCGATCACTCGTCCATGGTCGACAACCACGATCTGGTTGGCAAGCAGATCGGCCTCTTCCAGGTATTGTGTCGTCAGCAAGACGGTGGTCCCATTATTGACCAGATTGCTGATGATTTCCCACATAGAAATACGACTTTGCGGGTCGAGTCCGGTTGTTGGCTCATCCAGAAACAAAACGGGGGGCGACATGATCAAACTTGCCGCCAGATCAAGACGCCGCCGCATCCCACCGGAATACGTTTTGACGGTCCGCCTGGCCGCGTCGACGAGATCGAAGCGCGCGAGCAGTTCGTTGGCGCGTCGTCGTGCGATTGTGCCCGATAAATGATACAGTCGTCCCACCATCTCCAGATTTTCAAAACCGGTCAGGTTCTCGTCGACCGCGGCGTATTGACCCGCCAGGCCTATGCGCGCACGGAGAGCATCCGCCTGCTTAACAACATCAAGACCGGCAACTTGTGCGTGCCCTGCGTCAGGTTTTAAAAGCGTGGTCAGGATACGCACGGCTGTCGTTTTGCCCGCTCCATTGGGACCAAGCAGCCCAAGGACACTTCCTTGTTCCGCGATCAAATCGATTCCAGCCAGCGCTTGTGTCTTACCGTACCTTTTTTGTAATCCTTCAGCTATAATTGCTGCTGTATTTGCCATACATCACTTTCTTTTTCAATACATAATTTTTAATGCCCAATACGATATATCTTTATGCCATCAACAGAATATACGATATATCGTATTGTGTCAAGACGATAAGAGGCCAATTTTTCGATTTCGCCGAAAAACAGGAAAATGATTCCAATTGGTAGGGATCTCGTCAGAGATTCTCTACAGTCTCTAACGTATCACAGTGTGCCGCATGAAAAAGCCGAGCAGCGAAACTCAGTTTGGTAAAAAGTAGTTATGGTAGAGTATACAACCTATTCTGGACACCTGTCCCTTTTTTAGGGTGTCCGTTTTCAATGGTATATGTCAAGCGAAGCTGACAAAACGGTGCAAGTGTTCTCAACAGGTATGCTATACTCTATTCAATATCGTCGAATCAGTAAATTGCCTCGCTTTAAGCTATTCTTTTTGAACTCCATGAAGGAGGAAATGGTATGACCACCACGGTTTCCACCGCTATCGAGAATCAGAGCGGAGATGAGAACTGGCTCTCATCGCAAGAGTTTATGCTTTTAGAGGTGCTCTGTGATACATTCTTTCCCACGCTGGACCCTCCTGCTGGCAGTTCTGAAGCGTTAACCGCTTACTACCACCGCCGCGCTCATGACTTGCGTATCGCGCACTTGATGGCGCAAGCATTGGGGCAGGAGAACGAACAGACACGAGCAGAAATTCACCAACTGCTGGCGCTAATGGCAAATCCGGCTAGTGGTGTCCTATTAGCGGGAAGTGCGAAAAAATTTGTGAAGCTCTCTTTTGAGCAACGCCAGCGCTATGTATTGTCGATGGCGAACAGTCCACTCGGGCAACTGCGGCGTGGCTTCCAGGCCATGAAACGTCTGGCCGGTTTTCTGTATTTTTCGGCTCCAAACGAACAGGGCGTGAACGAGAATTGGCATATTTTGGACTACACCCCTCCCACACCACCGCTCGCCAATGCGTTGCAGACGATTCACCCACTCACTATTGCCGAGGATACCCAAAAAAACTATCAAGATATCGATGCGGATGTGGTCATCATCGGGTCAGGTGCCGGTGGTGGTGTCGCGGCGGCTGAATTCGCTGCTGTTGGCAAAAGCGTGATTGTGCTGGAGAAGGGTGGTTACAACAACGAGGCCAATTTTACGCTGCAAGAGGCACAGGCGATGCCGGAACTCTACTTGAAGCGAGGCATGCTCTCTTCAAAGGATCTCGCTATCAGTGTGCTGGCTGGCAGTACGCTTGGCGGTGGTACCACCGTCAATTGGACGACATCGCTGCGCACACCGGCGGATGTTTTGGAGGAATGGGAGCAGCGCTCAGGTTTGATGGGCCGCTTTACTGGGTCTCAGTTGCAGGAGAGTTTCGCGGCTGTCGAGAGACGCGTCCACGTGAATACCGACAATAGTGAGCACAATCGCCAGAACCAGTTGCTCGCCGATGGGTGTACGAACCTTGGATACCATGCGGGTGTATTGCCGCGCAACGCCGTTGACTGCGAGCAACGCTGTGGCACCTGCGGCTTTGGCTGTCGTTATGGCAGCAAACAATCGACCATGAAGACGTATCTCCAGGACGCCTATAATCGTGGCGCGCGTATCATCGTCAACTGCAGCGTCGAAAAAGTATTGTTGGAGAACGGTCATGCCGCGGGCGTCAAAGCGACCGCGACCGATAGGCAGACGGGAAAAACCTTCGCATTAACCGTGCACGCGAAGACAGTGATTGTTGCCGCGGGTTCGATCAACTCGCCTGCCGTCCTGCTCCGTTCAGGGATAGAAAATCAGCATATAGGGCGTCATCTGCACCTTCATCCGACGACCACTATCGCAGGCGTGTACAGCGATAAAGTGTATGGCTGGCAAGGTGTCATGCAGTCGGCGTATTCCAGCCAATTCAGAGACCTCGATGGTAATTATGGCTATACGCTGGAAGTTCCCCCCGCGCATCCTGGCCTGCTTGGCATGTCGACACCCTGGTCATCGGCGCGCGAGTATCGTGAGCAGATGGCGCAGGCAGCGCACCTCGCGACGATTATCGTGCTCACCCGCGATAAAGGTGAAGGCACTGTGTCGCTTGATCGTGATGGTGAGCCAGTGATCGACTACAAAGTTTCTTCCTACGATCGCAAACATCTCTTACATGGGTTGAGTCAGGCCACACGTGCTCATTTTGCTGCGGGCGCGACGAATGTGACATCGTTGCACACCAGGCGCACACAACTCGATCGGGGTGGTGATGGTCCGGTCGATGCTGAGGCGTTGCGCGCTTTCGATCGTCAACTCAAACGCCAGGGTATGGGACCGAATCGGGTGATGATGTTCTCCGCTCACCAGATGGGCACTTGTCGTATGGGTGCTGACGCGAAAACATCGGTGACCAACGAGTACGGTGAGGTGCACGGCGTAAAGGGCCTGTTCGTGGCCGATGGCAGTCTCTTCCCCGCCGCATCCGGTGTCAATCCGATGCTGAGCATTTTATCGTTGGTGCATAGCAACTGCCAATATATAAAAGCCGAGGTATAAAAATAAAGTAGAGGGCAGATTTATCAACCGAAAGATAACGCTACTTTCTTTTCGCTCCGGTCGTGTTCATTATGAGGCACTCCATCTGTAGTGGCACTATTTATGGCCCTGGGAAGATCCTTTGTGGTCTTTCCCTTCGATAAAGGAGGAAATGATGAGTAATCAGAATCCATTCCAGCAACAGCCAGCCGATAATCAAGACGACACAGATAACCAGCCAGCGCTACGTATGCCAAAGGTAGATCGCCAGCGTGATATGGGCTCGGGCCTCAATGCCGGTACAGCGCCAGGGATTGAATCCGCTGATCCCTATCAGCAAGGACAGGTCATCAATCCTGGTGCCGATCCCTATGCTGGCGCGGGCGATGGCCGTGGCCTGGACGGTGGGCAATATCGCGGCAGCGACGATGGCACGACGACCGAGCAGGGCGCAGGCGCGGGCACTGGCGACAACGAGCAAACGGACCTGGCCCTTGACCAGGGAACCTCCAAAAGCTATCAACCCGGTACGGTCAAGGAAGAACAGCAGGACTCTTCTTCGACTGAGTGAGCCAATCGCGTAGGTGAAACGCATGGTTTCGCCTACGCGGACCAGCAACGGCACACCCCTGGTTTTCCTATCCCTGGTTATCCTGCGACTCTCGCGTTTTCCACCAGTCGCGAAAGCTCTGTTTGGGCACGGCTGGTAGATCGCGCGCGGTCGTCCAGCCTGCGAGCAAACCCGGCAGGTGATCGATTGTATCACCATGTTTGAACAGGCGTTGTCCTTGTCGCGCCAGCTTCTGTGCCTGCTCGTAGCGTTGCGGACTGGCGAAAATATGCGCCATCTGTCGCATGACCAGTGCTTCAGGATTGAGTGGAGACGCTTTTTGTATCACCTGACCGCGCAGGTGCAGCAATACCTCGGGAATGTTGATTTTGACTGGACACACCTCATAACAGGCACCACACAGACTGGAGGCATAGGGTAGCGACTTGGCATGTTCCACTCCGAGCAATTGAGGTGTCAAAATAGCCCCGATGGGACCTGGATAGACCGAGCTATAGGCGTGCCCGCCGGTGCGTTCGTAGACCGGGCAAATGTTGAGACAGGCGCTACAGCGAATACAGTGCAGTGCCTGCCGCCCGGTTTCATCGGCCAACACCTTCGTACGTCCATTGTCGACCAGCACGAGGTGAAAGTGTTGTGGACCATCGCCAGGCGTTACGCCCGTCCACAGGCTGGTGTAGGGGTTCATGCGCTCCCCCGTCGAACTGCGTGGCAGCAGTTGCAGGAAAACCTCGAAATCCTGGAAGGTGGGCAAGATCTTTTCTATGCCCATCACGGTAATCAGCGTGTCCGGCAAGGTCAGGCACATACGCCCATTGCCCTCGCTCTCCAGCACGCAAAGCGTGCCGGTTTCCGCGATGGCGAAGTTGGCTCCGCTGATCGCGACCTGCGCGGAGAGAAATTGATCGCGCAAATAGCGGCGCGCCGCCGCGGCCAGTTGTTGTGGATCATCGCTCAATTCCTGATCTTTGGCGATTGTCTGGCGAAAAAGATCGTGAATTTCGCTGCGATTTTTGTGGATCGCGGGCACCAGGATATGCGAGGATTTTTCGTGCGCGAGCTGGATGATCAGCTCGGCCAGGTCTGTTTCGATAGCGTCGATGCCCACCTGTGCCAGTGCGTCATTGGTGTGAATCTCTTCGGTCACCATCGATTTCACTTTCACCACGCGGTCAGCACCCGTATCTTGCACGAGCCGCACGATAATAGCGTTTGCTTCATCCGCATCGTTGGCCCAATGCACCTGTCCACCGGCTTGTTGTACGGCAGTTTCAAGCTGCAAAAGATAGTCGTCGAGGTGGCGCATCGTCTGTGTTTTGATCGCCTGTCCCGCGGTCCGCAATGCTTCCCAATCCGGCAATTCTTCCACGACCGAGGCACGTTTGGCGCGAATCGTGCTGGTGGCTTTGCCCAGGTTGCGTCGCAGTTGCGTATCGGCCAGCGCAATTTTCGCCGTTTGTGGAAACATCGGCAGTGACTTGATCCTGCTTGCCATGCGATTACTCCTTTTCTGTAGCGGCAAGAATCTCGGCCAGGTGCATCGTCGCGACTCCGGCTCGCTGTCGGTGAAGACCTCCACCGATATGCAGCAAACATGAGGTGTCCGCAGAACACAACACTTCGGCGCTGGTATCGAGCACACAACGCATCTTGTCACTTAAAATGGCGAGCGATGTATCGGCGTTTTTGATGGCGAATGTGCCTCCAAAACCGCAACATTCGTCGGCGTGCGCGAGCTCGACCAGATCAATGCCACGTACAGCCCGCAGGAGCTGGTATGGTGCATCGCCCACATGCAGGATGCGCAGGCTATGGCAGGTAGGATGGTAGGTCACACGATGCGGAAAATAAGCGCCGACATCGGTGATGCCCAGTACATTGACTAAAAATTCGGAGAGTTCATAAACGCGCGGAATCAGCGCATCGATGGCCTCGATGAAAGCCGCGTCACCGCTTAAAGCCGCGACCTTCGGATACAGCTCTCGGATCATACCGACACAGGAAGCGGATGGTGCGACAATGACTTCAGCATGTTCAAAGGTCTCCAGAAAGTGGCGGGCCAGCGGAATAGCCTCGCGTTGATAGCCGGTATTGAAGTGCATCTGCCCACAGCATGTTTGTGCCTCGGGAAAAACCACTCGCTGCCCTAAACGTTCCAATACATGTGTAGTCGCGATACCGACATTCGGAAACAATGTATCGTTGAAACAGGTGATAAATAAGGCTATTTCCATTGCTTGACCCTTGTGTCTGATCCGCGTAGGCGCGTCCCCTTGTGG
>CAZZWK010000066.1:0-39534 GCA_964657925.1 uncultured Dictyobacter sp. | reverse complement strand
TAGGCAGCCTTTTCGCGCAGGGCAGGATCGAGCGCATTTCCCCCAACAGAGGCCACCATCTGTTTCATCGCTGCATCCGGCTCAACCACTTCAACATGTGCCCCCTGCTGCTATAAACGTGCTCTCTGCTCGTCCAGCGTCTCGATCACCGGAAATGGCGGCACATCGGGCTGTAATACCAGTACCCGGTCAAAGCCAGCAGCCAGGTCCAGGTTCGCCATCGAATAGAAACCACCATCGATATACTTCCTGTCTCCAATCGTCGCGGTAGGCCAGATATAGGACAGTGCGCAACTCGCTGTGACCGCATCGACAATGTTTACACCCGATTCCTTCGTGAAAACAGTTCGTTCTCCGCTAATTGCATCAACAGCCACGACCTCTACCCTGTTCTTCGGCCAACTGTCTACCGGCAACCGTGAGGCAATTACATTGCGACGTTCGCTCTTTGAGATTGCATAGGGAAAAGCTAGCGACAGCGCGCCAATGCGTCGCAAGATCTCGGCACTGCTCCCACCATCCTCGAAGGCATGACCAAAATCATCAATGATCTTCTGAAAGTCGACCTGTGGAGAGACTTCCCTGGACTGGAGCGCGGGATCGACCTGCCGTTGAAAAAGTTCCTCCCAGGATCGTCCGCTGGTCGCCAGCGTAGCCACAACAGAGCCCGCCGATGTTCCCACAAACAAATTCGCATCTCGCACATCTACACCCGTATCGGCAAGACCGACCAGCAACCCCACTTCCCAGGCAAATCCCGCTAATCCCCCTCCACCCAATACCACCGCGTATGTCGTCATTGTTCTACTTCTCCTTTTATATACCAGTCTTATTCACATCACGCAAAAAGTATATAAAATGAATGGCGACACCGCTCTGTCATAGTTCGCTATAAAAGCGCGCGATTGCTAGAACTTCTTCGCGCATACGTGTACGTAATGTCTCCGGCGCGATCACATGTGCATCCGTGCCCAGGCTCAATAGCACACGCATCAACCAGTCATATTCCTCTGGATGCAGACGTATACGCAAGCATCCCTCACCGGACTGCTGGCGCTGCACATGTGGAGCAAGATATGTTTCACGCTCCATACGCAACACACCACGCGTGGTTAGCTGTACCTCGACCTCTGGAAACGAGGGATCGGTATGCGCAATCGGCTCGTGTGCATCGTCTACCTGTGCGGGCGGCGAGACCGCCTTCATGTTCTGGAAACGATCGACGCGGTAGATGCGTGCGTTACCGCGTTCAAAGGAATACGCCTCGCAGTACCACAAACCCGACTCGCTACGCACCTGCCGCGGCAAAATCGTCTGCTGCGAAATACCCCTTTCCGAGCAATAGGTTACCGCCAGCCACTGCTTCTGTCGCGCACTCTCCAGCAAGTCATCAAGAAAGGGTGTGCTGTAGGGACGCGAGGGAATATCGAACGTGAGCGGCTGGGCAAACTGCTCCAGCACCTCGCGCTCACGTAGAGGTAACAACGTCTGCACCTTGTTCAGCAACGACTCACGCTCAGGTTTGAACGGCGTCTCGCTCAACTTCGACAGGCTACTAAGCGCGAGCCGCAACAACAGCGCCTCGTGCAACGTCAACGCCAGCGGCGGTAGAGAATAATCGGCGGGCAAAAAATATCCACCGGCAACGCCTATCTCAGCCCCGATAGGAATGCCCATCTCGCACAACGCATCGATATCGCGCTGAATCGTGCGCCTGGATACCTCGAAATGCTGCGCAATATCCCCCGCGCTCCGTTTGCCTCCCTGCAACAGCAGTAAGATGGCCGTCAGTCGCTCAACCCGATTCATAGCATGCGCCACCCTCTCATCCGTATTTCTGTTTTTTAATAAGCAGCACCCTGCCAAATCAGGATCAATAACAATCCCAACTTCCCATCTGTTCAGAAAATCCAACCAGCACTTCAAGTTCCGCAGGCAGGCACTCACGAGCGAGAAACATGGCCGTCAGGCGCATATGACCTTCAAGCAGCACAAGCGGCCCTTCCCGATTCTTGCCAACCAGGATTAGCATTGGAAAGCGGGCATCGGCGCGATAAGCATCAGCCATCTGCAGCACTGTTCGATTGCTTACCCCGAACAACTCGCGACCCGCCAGGATAGTGTTTGCAGCGTCACGAGGCAAACGCGACCCGCCGGATAGCTCAATCCAGTAGTCATACTCGATATATTTGACCTGCTCCAGCTCCTGCCTGGACAGCATAATCCATTCCCAACGTACATCGGAAGGAAATCCCGCGAAGTAATCAAGATAATCTACCTCGGCTGGCAGCTGCTTGAAATAGTCGGCGCTCTGACCATATCCTCGGTAAGCAGCCAGGACACGACGGCGTTGCGCGTTCTCCTGCTCATCGCTCAGGTCCGGCTGTTCGATGATGCGAGGGTCCCATCCCTCTCGTTGTAAGATCTGTTGAATATAGTGGTGGGTGCGTGAAGCAGGATATTCGCTGGATAGAAAGAGGGCAATCATCTCTGCTTCACTGCCTGATCGTAGAATCCGCACAGGTACTTCCTTTCTTCGTGGGAAGAATAGGAGTATGAGGGGTTATATGCGACTCATTTGGTGATAAAAGTGTGACGTGTTGAGTGCAGCAGACCGTCAACGACACGGTAGAGGCTCAAACCTTGCGCACTGTCACCGTTGGGTGAATGGCCGGTCCACAAGGCGGCTACAGCCTCACCGTCAACAACGAGCGCGTCGATGGTAAAGGGAATCGGACCGCCAAATTGTTTAACACCACCCTCGTAATCGTCACGCGCTCCATTCGGGCCGATTCCCGGTGGTGTATGCCCATAATCGGTATAATCAGGGGCTACACACTTGTCAAAATCTTCAGGCTTTCCATTGCTATAACAATCGAAAAATGCCCGTACAGCTTCTTCTGGACTCAGTTGCTGAGGCATCATTTTTCTCCTTATACATTAGATAGACAAGACGTTGTGCATCACCCCCATAGTATATGCTGTACCTAAAAGCCAAAGCAAACAGGCACTTTTCTAACATTCCCTACATTCATCATAATTTAGACCATCATCATTTCAGGCTTGCGTGCCTTCACGATGAATGTCGTAGGCATCATCTGCGCTCGCCACAGCGGATACCAGCTATCAGGAATGCTACTTTCCTCGGTCACCAGCGAAGGATTCGCATCACCTTCTATCACCTGTTCAATGATCAAGCCAACCTGCAAGAGGCCATTTAGATAGGTGCTCAATTTTCTAGGATAGTAGATCACTGCCGCATTGTCAGCCCATGCGAAACGTGTAATTGGCTGCTCATCGCTGTACGAACGCCTCAGAACCAACTGATCGTCCTGACTTTTTAGACAACTATAGAAAGGGTGCTCCCAACTGAAGACAAAACTACCACCAGGCTTTAAATAAGAAGTGATAAGAGAGAGCGTGCGCGAAAGGTCATAGGTCCAGCCGAGCGCGTAGATCGAAAGTACCATGTCGAAATAGCCCGCTGGAATCCCAGGATTCTCTTCCATGGCAGACACAAAGAGCCGGGCGCTATACCCTTTTTCCTGCAATAATTTGGAAGCATAGTCGATTTGCGTCTCTGAAAGGTCCAGGCCCCAGAGTTCGGTAGCCTCATGCTCACGCAGATAAAACAGAGAGTGCCCGCTACCACAACCAACTTCCAAAATACGTTTCCCGCTGATCGGATCAAGCAATTTCAGATCGTCTTCCGTTGGCGCAAGTGGACCATAGATCGGGAGCGCAGTCCCTCCATAAAAATAATGAGCCGCTTTATTCCAGCCAGTGCGATTTGTTTCCTTTATAGCTGATCTATCCAGATGATCTGTTTCCACTACTGGCTCCTTTCCAAAAGGCCTCACTTTACACGGTCCCTGACAAAGGCGATTGTCAACTCATCTGGCTGAAGTATAGCAATTATTTGCTCAGTCTCTCCAACAATTTACTAGCACGTTTCACTACAGTTTTAGACTTATGCTGCTGCTGAATCTTCAGTAATATAATGAATTCGGGTTTGGAGAATGACTCACTCTGAACAAATTGAGCAAGCGTATCCATAGCATTAGCGGCCACAATCCAATCAACTTCTTTAGAAGACAACAATCCTTTAAGCCAGTTTATCGCAAGGCTTTTTTGCTCGTTTGTTAAGTAGACTTGCTGATAAATCTGCGCGAGATGCCACTGAATGGATGGCTGATTACTTGTCGTTAGTTCTTTCGAGAACCTATCTACATATGGCAACATCCAATCAGGATGTTCGCGGCAGACCTTTTCGAGCGCATCTGCCGCGCGCATTCTTACCCAGGCGTCCTCATCAAATAAGCAATCGTATAATTCATCAAGCCGAGACTTTTCATCCAGCACAAGCCCTATAACTTCATCGACTCTGCCTAGCGAGTTCGACTTACCACCAACGGCAAACATCTCTGCAAAGTTTTCATCCATATGCTTATAATAACACTTAAACTGTGCGTCCTGATATAATTATGTTATAGCTACTCTCCCTTCAGAGGTGCTTTACAAGCCAGAAAAGAAAGTTTCTTTGCTAAAACCACTATACGACAATATCCTTTTCAATACTAAAATTTACGTTAGAACACAACACTCTATAGTATTTTATTCAAGAACTGGAGTGAAGAAATAAATGCCAACGTTACGATTGACTACCGATATCAATAACACACGCGAGACTATTTTTAATTTGATTGCCGATCTCACTCACTATGATCGCTGGCTACCAGGCTCAAGAATATTTGGTGGCGTGACCGAGGTCTCGCCTACATCGCTGGGTGTCGGCACAACCTATACCGATGGCCCGATGCATGGCACGATTACCGAGTTCAATCCGCCTGAACATATCACTTTTGAGCAATCGATGCCACTGAAAGTATTATTGCTGACAGGAAAGCTGAATGTACGCGTTCGTTATACACTTGATACTACTGGAAACAATGAGCAGGCCACGCAGGTGATTCGTGAGATCACTTTTACCCCACATGGCATCTTCGCGGTCGCGCAACCTCTTTTTGCCAGCGCCATCCGTCGTGAAAGTGAACGGCTGCTGAAGATGCTGAAACAGTATGTGGAAGGTACACGCAAATAGAGCATGAAAATGTGATGAGCGCCGCAAGGGCAGCGTGAAACTCTTCATAGCATTGCTATAACCACTATACTACTATCACTTTATCTAGAAACATGAAAGATATGGAGGATGTTTAGATGAAAGATCGCTCACAGCAGGTTGCTTCCCCAGATACATCTACAAAACAGGAGCTACCTCGTCACTTGCTTTCTCGCCGTCGTGTGCTCGGTGGGGTAGCGACTCTGGGTGGGTTGGCACTCCTGGGTGGCGGAGGAGCCTACTGGCTGTATCGTCAATCGCAGACTCCAGTGTACGTGTATCGCAATGCAAATGTGAACGAGATAGATCGCAACGTGAGCGTGGCGTGGTCGCCCGATGGGAAACGGATCGCGGCGGGAGGCTCTATTCAGCAGCGTACCGCGCGGGGCAATTCGGCAGATGACTTCACGGTGGTATGGTCTATACGTATCTGGGATGCATTGACGGGTCTGCACATGGTTGATTACCACGGCGCGAACTATCAAATCAACCAGCTTGCATGGTCACCTGATAGCCAACGTATTGCTTATACAAATTCCGATGGGGGTCTTGTGCCAGCCATAGATGCTCGTGCGAATGTAGCGCGCGTTATGAATGCTGCCACGGGGGCTATCTTGTTGGGGTATCCGAAAAACGCTTATCCGCAAGATGCGCATGGCATGCAGTTTCGTCAACTGGCAGTGGCATGGTCACCCGACGGCAGGCGTATTGCCTCGGCGGGGGAGGCGGAACCGCCCAACAACTATAGCCTGCAATCGTGGGATGAGCTCACAGGTGCGTCGGTGATAACCTATGCACACAACTTTCCGGCATGCACGCTTTATACAGTGGCATGGTCGCCTGATGGAAGGTATCTGGCCGGAACAGGTTTCGCAGTCTTAAATGCAGGAGGGTCGAGCTCGTATAGTTTTCTCCAGGTGTGGGACGCTCACAGCGGCAAATCCGTTTTTATCTCCCCATCGCTTGGAAGTATATTCGCCTCTACTACTCGATACTCCTGTTCATGGTCGCCGGATAGCCAGCGCATCGTCATGAGCCTGGGTACAACTGCGCAGGTGTGGGATATCGTCGGACGAAAGCTGCTATATACCTACCGGGGGCATTCTAAGATGGTAAATACGGTGGCATGGTCACCCGACGGGAAGTATATCGCTTCAGGCAGCGAGGATGAGAGTGTGCAGGTGTGGGATGCGGGAACGGGTGAACAGACCTTTGCTTACTTTGGGCATAGTAGCGAGGTGACGGGCGTGGCATGGTCGCCCGATAGCGGATACGTTGTTTCAGCCAGTTCAGACCAGACGGTGCAGGTGTGGCGCGCTGAACGAGGGTTGATTTAGGGTAATGGCATCCCATCCCACGCGTAGGGCAAACGCGTGGTTTGCCCTACGCGGACCATCTACCGCCACGCCCCCGCGCGGCCATAAGGGACCGCGCCTACGCGGAGTTAGGAATGGGTGGGTTCGAGGGCGACTTTGAGCCAGCCGGGCTGGCGGGTGTCGAAGGCTTTGTAGGCTTCGATGGCGTCGGTGATGGGCTCTTCCTGCGTCAGGATTTGCGCGGGATCGACGGCACCGGTGCGGACCAGTTCGAGCAGGTAGGGGATGTAGGCGCGCTGCGGGCAATGACCGGTGATGACGCTGACGTTCTTGTTCATGAGGATGCCGAGCGGGAAGTCGTGCATGGGCTGGGTGTAGACGCCGATTACGGCGAGGGTGCCAGCTTTAGCGATGCTCAGGGCTTCCCACATCAAGGCCTGGCCGGGGGCGTCGCCTGGATGGAAGTTGTCGCCTTGCGGATTGCTTTGCGATGCGACCTGATTGTCCTCCTTCTTGAAGAGTGGGGAGAGCAGGGCCGAGGTTACGTGCTGCAAACCGCCCTGGTGCGGGCGATTGGCGTCGATGCCTACGGCGTCGATGACACGGTCCGCACCGATATTGTCGGTCAACTGCATGATCGTCTGTACAGGGTCATCAACGTTGTAATCGATCGCTTCCGCGCCGAGGGCACGCGCCGCCGACAGACGAGAAGGGATGGTGTCGACCGCGAAGATGCGGCCCGCGCCCTTCAACTGCGCGCTCAGGATCGAGAAGAGGCCGACGGGACCGCAGCCGAAAACGGCGACGGTATTGCCCTCTTTAATCTGCGCGCGTTCCGCCGCGTAAAAGCCGGTGGGGAACAGGTCGGAGAGCATGATCGCCTGCTCATCGCTGACCTCGTCAGGTATTTTGACAAGGTTGGTGTCGGCGTAGGGAATGCGCGCCTTCTCGGCCTGCAAGCCGTTGAATGGACCGGTTTGCTTGGTGCCACCGAAAAAGGCGGCCAGACCACGCGGTCCATTGGGATTGGCGCGCAGGCAAAGGTCGAAGCGACGGCGCTGACAATTCTCGCAGGTGCCGCAGGAGATCGAGGAGCTGACCACGACACGTTCGCCCACGTGCATATCTTTGACCTCGGGTCCCACCTGCTCGACGACACCGACGCCCTCGTGTCCAAGAATCGTGCCGGGCACCATCTCCGTCTCGGTGCCGCGCACCATGTGCAGGTCAGTACCGCAGATGGCGGCGCTGGTCACGCGAATAATCACGTCGGTCGGGTCCTGGATGGTTGGCTCCAGCACGTCATCGACGCGAATATCGCCAACGCTATGAAAAACTACCGCTTTCATCATTTTCTCCTCTTTCCGTTCCTACTCGTCTGGTTACGCGCGTGTTTTTGTCGGGTCCAACTCGACTTTGATCCAACCGGGTTGGCGTTCGTCGAAGGCTTTGTAGGCATCGATGGCTGACATGATCGGCTCTTTCTCGGTCAATACCAAGGTGGGATCGATGGCACCAGCGGCGACCATACGTGCAAGCTCCGGGATGTACTTGCGGTGGTTGCAGTTGCCCATATTGATTTTCAACTGGCGCTCCATGGCCTCGCCGATGGGGAAGACCATCGCGCTCTGTGGATAGACGCCGATCACGCCCAGCGTGCCACCTTTGGCGACCACGGCGACTGACCATTGCGCGACCTGCGAGGGCGCGTCCCCCTGATGCCAGTTGTCGCCTTTCTGCTTATTCTTCGGCGCCACGGTCTTCATCTGCTGCTCGAACTCTTGCTCGTGCTGCTGGGCCTCTTCGGCGGCGGGGCCGGAGGTGGGGTGATTGGCATCGACGCCAACGGCATCGATGACGCGGTCCGCGCCCTTGCCCTGCGTCAGTTGCTCGATCATCGCGACCGGATCGACTTCGTTGAAATTCAGTGTTTCGGCACCTTGCGCCTGGGCCATTTGTAGCCGCGAGGGAATGGTATCGATGGCGAAGATACGTTCCGCGCCCTGGAGTTTGGCGCTGGCGATGGCGAATTGACCAACGGGACCACAGCCGAAGACAGCGACCGTATCACCGGACTGCACCTCGGCCAGTTTCGCGCCGAACCAGGCGGTGGTGAAGATATCTGAGAGCATAATGGCCTGGTCGTCGGTAACGCGGTCCGGCACTTTGACCAGATCGGCGTGGGCGAAGGGCACGCGGGCGTACTCGGCCTGCAAGCCCTGGAACGGGCCGGTGGGTTTGGGGCCACCGTAGAAGGCTGTGCCCGCGTTCTTACCATTCGGGTTGGCGTTATCGCATTGGGCGTAGTAGCCCTGGCGACAGTAGGCGCAGTTGCCGCACGAGATGGTTGAGGGAATAATGACGCGATCGCCGACACGGAAATTGCGCACGCCAGCGCCGATCTCTTCGACGATACCGACGCCCTCATGGCCGAGGATGGTGCCTGGAATCATACCAGGGAAGGTACCACGTATCATGTGCAGGTCGGTGCCGCAGATCGCGCTGGCAGTTAAACGTACGATAGCATCGGTAGGATCTTCGATTTTGGGTTCACGCACCGAATCGAGGCGAATATCGCCCAATCCGTGATATACAACAGCTTTCATGCTTTCAAGCTCTCCTTCGCATCATATGAATAGTCTCATCAGCGCCGCTAATCGCGCGTGAGATAGGAGACGGTGTTCGATTATAGGTTGTCCTTTTCACGAATTGCGGGTGTTAATTGTTTCTCAGCCATTGGGCAAACACGTGGTTTGCCCTACGCGGACCGGCGATGCTCTCAATTCTCGCGGAGCAAACGCGTGGTTTGCCATCGGTTGATCAATCTGCCCTACCAGCGGATAAATCCAGCACCGGTCGATAAATCTTCCCTCTACAACAACGGCACGGACCTGTACGAATAGCTAGTTGTCATGGGGCATAATACACGATACAGTGAGAGGGGAAATATGTTCCGATATTAGGCCTGCCCATGGGGTGGGAGAGTGAGAGGTTATTTTATGAGTGAAACGCCGCTTGCGAGCGACGCGCAATCTATGCCAGTTCCTATTTCATCAGGTCAGCCTGATCGTCAACATACATTGCTTGTGCTGGGCGCGGGACCCAAGGGAATCGCTATCGCGGCGAAAAACGCGATTATGCGACAGCTGGGATACGATGTGCCACGTGTTGTGCTGGTAGAACGCCAGGGAGTGGCGTCGCACTGGTCCGGCGATTTTGGTTTTACCGATGGCAAACAGCCGTTGGGGACGAGGCCAGAGAAAGATATCGGTTATCCTTACGCCTCGACGTGCTGGGAGACGGATCAGCTGAATACGGCCATCAATAAGAAGATGCTGTTGCTTTCCTGGCATAGTTATTTGATCGAAAACGGTGGTCGCTACGCGGATTGGGTCGATCGCGGTCGACTAAGTCCGACGCATGGCGAGTGGGCACGCTATATCCAGTGGGTGGCGCAACATATCGATCTCGAACTGTATACGGCTGAGGTCGAGGCTATCAACAGTATTGATGAGCACACACGCTGGCAACTCGCTTGCAGCGAGAGCGGGAGTGGTAAAAAGTTGCTGCTAGAGGGTGATGGGCTGGTCATTACGGGGCCAGGAAAGGCGTTGACGATCCCTGGGCAGCCTGACGACCATCCAAGGGTGCTGGATGGTGCTTCTTTCTGGCTACACGTAGAGGATTTCGTGCGTATGCGTGGGACGATCGAGCGACCCCTCACAATCGGGATTATCGGGATTGGCGAGACGGCGGCGGCTATCGCGCTGGCGCTGATCGACGCGCTTCGAGAGCAGGTGTTCATAGAGGTGATCAGTCCGTATGGTGTGCTTTACTCGCGTGACGAAGGCTTTGAAGAGAACAAGCTTTTTTCAGATCCGGATGGGCGGCTCGCCAGTTTGTACGGTATTCATCGGCACGAACTGAACTGGCTACTACTCAGCGAGCAGGATCGGCGCGAATTCGTGCGGCGCACTGATCGCGGCGTGTTTTCTCAGCACGCGATGGAGGAGATAAACCAGGCTGAAAATGTGCGTTCCGTGGTTGGAACGGCGCGGCATATCAGTGCGCACGAGCATAAAGTAACGGTCGATCTCGACTATGGCGGAGTGCCGCAAAGCGATGAGTACGACTATGTGATTGTCGCACGCGGATTCGATGCACTGTGGTTCACGGGCTTATTGGATGATACGACGCGCGCACGCTTCGCGCGGATGACTGGGGAGATGGATCGGCGCACGATCGAGCTTGCGATGCGCAATGATCTTTCGCTCAACGATTTTACACCACGTCTTCATCTACCTATGCTGGCAGGGGTGGCGCAGGGGCCGGGTTTTCCTAATTTAAGCTGTCTGGGACTGTTGTCGGATCGTGTGTTGAGGCCGTATAAGCATATTTTTTCACGTACATGAACCATTGCGCCGACGGGCAAACACGTGGTTTGCCCTACGCGGACCGCGGGAACCATTGCGTAGGGCAAAACGCGTGGCTTGCCAGGCGAGGGCCATTATTAGTTAGGGGGACGTTCCAGGTTGGGGCGGTCCCAGTTGGCGAGGGTGGCGGCGGCATCGTAGGTGCTCTGGAAGAAGGCGAGCAGGTCCTGTTCGGGTGTGGCGGATTGGCGCACGTCCTGGTAGCGCAACATATACTCACCTACCTCGGCACTGTAGAATGCTGAGGGGGGCTGGATGTGTGCCTCTCTGAAGCCGGATGGTTCGGGGACGCTGTAGGCGTAGAAGACAGGCTCGGGTGCTTCGCGATTGCCGGGCCAGAAGCCGCAACTGATGACCTCGTGCGAATAGGCCTCGCGCGTCATGGCGTCCGCGCCTGATCGTTCGGGCGCGCGCCGACCGGAAAAGCGGGTGTCCGCGAGGTCGAAGCTACCCCAGAAAAAGTGGATGGGGCTGTTTTTGCCGATGAAGGAGGAACGGAAACGCTGCATGACCAGCTGGGTCTGCACCAGCACGCGCCAGAAGCGGTTGGCGTATTCGGAGTCGTAGGCGGCATGCACATCGTCCACATCGCAGCGAATAGGGTTTTTGACCTCGGCGGGCAAGGTGTTGATTTTGACTTCTATAGCCAGCGTTTGCAGGGCGGTCATAAACTCATCGTAAAATTCCGCGACCGAACGGGGGATGAGCGGCAAGGTTTTGTTGCGACCATCATCGGTGAGGATGAGCAGGTTATGATCGATGAAATCGAACTGCACCTCGAAGGCATGGTTGTGGTAAGGGATAGAGGATGTGGTAAGGCCGCGCGCGTTGATATACAAAGGGACGTGCCACCAGTGGTTTATGGCGGGCGTTAAAACCATTCTGACCTTGCCCACGATCTGGGTCCACATATGCAGGGTTTCGCATGTTTCGGACCAGGCGCTAAAAGGTAGGTCGGGCCATTGTGCGGCGTTTGTCTCGTTACCCATGTTTTTTCTGTGCTCCACAAAAGGGCGCGGGGCAAACGCGTGGTTTGCCCTACGCGGGGAAATGCATAGATATTATGACGTACTGGCCGAGGTAAGGGCGGCGAGGAATTCGTCCTGGTCCCATGAGCCTTCGTAAAGTATGCCGTTGATGAAGAAGGTGGGTGTGCCACCCACTCCGCTACGCTCGCCACCTTCCATGTCTGTTTGAATACGTGAGAGCACGCGTTGATCATTTACATCCTGCACATAGCGAGCGTGGTCCAGGCCGACCGCCGCGGCGAAGCGCTCAAGGTCGGCGTCCTCAAGCGTATGCTGGTGATGGAAGATGTAATCGTGCATGTCCCAGAATTTTCCTTGCGCGTCGGCGGCTTCAGCCGCGAGGGCGGCGTGAAGGGCATGTGGGTGGATCTGGATGAGTGGGAAATTGCGGAAGACGAGACGCAAACGATTGCCCAGTTGTGGCTGGATGGCACGCACCGAGGTTGTTGATTGACGGGTATAGGGGCACTCATAGTCGCCATATTGGACGAGTGTTATCGGGGCCGTGGCGATGCCTTGGGTGTGGTCCTGGTCACTCACGGGTAGCGCGAGATGGATATGACGAGTCATCGTTGCCTGCTTTCACATAGATTGATCATCAAGGTATTGTTCTGTCGAGCTACATTCGAACCCGCCGACTGCGCCATAAATGTCGCGTGAGTCGGGGGAGCAGGCGGTAAACCGGCTCCTACCGGGGGTTCGAATGTAGTTTGACAGAGTAGTATGGATTTTCAATGATGGATAGTGTTTTTAGGAGAATTCGAGCATGACATCGTCCACGTAACAATAGCCCCAATCTTCTCCGGGCTGGAATGATTGGATGATGGGATGCTGAGTGGCGTGAAAGTGTTTGGTGGCGTGCTTATTTTTGGAAGAGTCGCAACAGCCCACGTGTCCGCACTCCAGGCAAAGACGGAGGTGTACCCAGGTATCGCCGATTTTCAGACAATCCTCACACCCATTGGCGGACGGGGTGACATCACGAATCTGGTCGAGATGTGTACATTGCTTTTCCATATGTTGCTCCTTTAGCGTTCCAGTCGAGGCTGGACGCTGATGTTTTCTAGACGATAAGAAGAACGTGTATCTTGATCATCCTTCGGAAGGAGATTATGATATACGTGTTCAGTCAATTCATAATACAGCGTTGCTTTGTCGAGGAGTACGGACGTGATATGAAGATGAACAAATTCATGCGGATAGGTCGTATCAGCCGATAAGTCGGGATATGGCGCGATAAATCGACGATTACAGGATATGGAGCTTATCTGGATGAAAGTGTTAAAATGTATAATCAGCACATTTAGTTAACTATACAGGAAAGAAAGACAGAAACGCTCATAAGGGGCAGACATTCCGGGGGACATGTCCGCGCCTACGCGAGTTGCCTAACTATTCATGATACTAGCGACAAAACACGTGCACGAGGGGAGTATACTTGACGTTGCAAGTATTTGTCAAGGAACTATTGGGCGATGGTCTTAAGGAAAGCTATTGTTTTTCTGTTCGTGATGGCATATTATATTCTTTGCAACGTATTTGCATAAGCAATGCGGGCATGGTGAGTTGTGCCTTTTTTATGCTGGGGTGAAAGCTTGCTGGCACGTTCTTTTTTCTCAAGAGGAGAGAGCAACGATTGTGGACGCATTCGATCCGGTACTCGAAGCTATAGCAGATGCATTGATCGCGCTGACGAACGATGGCGCGATCGAGGGGCGCAACACTGCCGCACAGACGCTTATCAGGCGTGTGACGCTTTCTGGTCCATTCGAAAGCTCTCCAAGCATCAATATTTTTCATCACAACGCTTATGATAGCGATGGTCAGCCGTTGACTGTCGCGTCTTCACCTATTATGCGTATTTTGCATGGTGAGCAGCTATCTGGTGCTAACACGCCTGTGGTCCGCTTGCCGCTGCATGATGGCAAAGAGCTTTATCTGCAAGTCAATGGCACACCGCAGTACGATGAGACGCATGCTATTACTGGCGCACTGCTGGCCTTGCGCGATGTTACGGATAGCCATGAGCAACGGCGCAATCTGGAAGAGACGCTGCTGCAACGGTTGTTGGAACAACGAATGCAGCGCGAGAATCAGCAGCGCTCGGACTATATACGCGCGCTCACCGCGCAGATCGTCTCCGACTACGCGTATGTCTATCGGCTTACTGATAGCGGGCAGATACAGTACGAGTGGGTTTCCGATTCGCTCAGCCAGGTGACTGGCTATACGCTTGATGAGCTAGAGGCGCTGGGCTGGAACCAGCTGCAACTCTACTATCCCGAGGACTTGCCCGAGGTGACGGCAAGGCTGGCCGCAACCTATTCCGGTGTAGCAGACTCGCGCGAGTGGCGTGTGGTCACGCGCTCCGGCGAGATTCGCTGGCTGCATGATAGCTGCTATACCGAAAGGGATCAGGAGACGGGTATTATTCGCGTGTATGGGGTGGCGGAAGATATCAGCGAGCGCAAGAAGACGGAACTGCAGGCGCAACAGCTGACACAGCAACTTAATGTGATCTTCGAGTCCATCGCTGACGGTATCATCGTCTACGACGAGAACGCCCAGGTTGTGCAGATCAACGATGCCACGCATAATCTCTACGGACTCGACGAGCGGCCAGATTTCTTCGCGCTGCCCGTGCACGAGCGGATCGAGATGCTGTGTATGCGTGATGAAGAAGGCAACCTTTTGAGCGCCGAAACATCACCGATGGCACGTATTTTGAGTGGTGAGGTATTGCAGGATACACGCACTGTCGATGTGCATATCACCTCGCTCAAGGGCAATGAGCTGGAGTTGAATATCAGTGGCGCGCCCAGTCGCTCCAGCGACGGTCGGCAGATCGGGGGGGTGCTGATTATGCGCGATGTGACCGCGCGTCGTCGCCAACAGAGGCGTACACAACGCGCATTGGAAACATTGCTACAGATCGCAGCCTCGCTGGTGCAATTTCCCGATCAAGCCGAACTGACCGACCTTTCCGCGCTCTCGACACGCCAGGAGACGGCGAGTCGAGTCCTCTCCCTGACGTGCACACTGCTCGGTAGTACGCGCGCAAGCATCATGATCATCGATCGACAAACGAGCATGTTACAATCAATCGCGACACAGGGACTGACTTTAGCACAACAAAGAGCGTTGCAAGAACAACTGGCGGGTGTGCAGTTTACGCAGGCATTCGACAGGACCTATACGCATCTGCTGTTGGAGGGCGAATCCCTTATGCTACCTGCTGAGCAGCCTTTTGCCAGCATCGCCGCTCGCTACGAGATGCTGCATCCCTTTGTTGCGCCACTGATCATTGGCGAAAACTGCCTGGGTATGATTGTAGTCGATATGGATACGCGCTCTTCAGAAAAGGATGACGCGAATGTTTACGCGCCTGACGAGTTGTTGTCTATCTTCAAGGCGATCGGTAAATTGGCCGCGCTGGTGATCGAACGCGAACGGCTGGTACACGCGCGCACGGAGGCACAGGCGTACGCGCTGGCACAACACGAGATCAGCCGCCAAAAAGATGCTTTTCTCCGCCTTGCCAGCCACGAGTTGCGCACGCCGCTGGCGATCTTGAAGGCTTCGATCCAGATCACACGCCGCCGTCTCAAACATCTCAGCGAGACAACGGATGACATGCTTTTTCAAGAGATCGTGCGGCAGGTGGAGGAGATGTTGCAACGTGGAGAGCAGCAACTGGCCGCAGAGAGTCGTCTGGTCAATCGTTTGCTCGATGTCTCGCAGGTGCAGGAGCATGGCATCGATTTGCAGATCGAACTCTTCGATCTGCTCGACATTGTTCACGCGACGGTGCGTGAATTCGCTAGCACGGAAAACACGCATGCTATCCACATTCTCAATGAAAATGATGCTCCGTTGCTCGTGATAGCCGATCGGGAACGGATCAAACAGGTGCTGGAGAGTTTTCTGAGTAACGCGACAAAATTTTCGCCCACGACAGCGCCGATTACGTTGCGCGTGCTCAGCGGCTTAAAACAGACGCCTTCGCTGGTGCGGGTGGAAATTCAGGATCGCGGTATGGGTCTGGCAGCCGAAGAGCAGGCGAAGATATGGGAACGTTTCTATCAGGTGCCTGAGCGCACGATCTATAGTGGCTCGACTGGTCTGGGCCTGGGCCTGTATCTGAGCCAGGCGATTATGCGGCAGCATCACGGGCAGGTCGGCGTGAACAGTCAGGTGGGTGAGGGCGCGACCTTCTGGTTTACGCTGCCGCTGGCGCAACCTACCGTTGGGTAGTTGGATGTGAGGGGCAAACACGTGGTTTGCCCTACGCGGGACATGGGTTATTCTTGCTCATCTACCTGGGTTTCGCCAAGCAGGAGCAGTTCGGATAGTTGTTGGGCGCTTCTTTGCGACAGGTGGTGTCGCTCGCGCCTGGGCACAAAAAAGAACGCGACCAGCAATAAGGCCACGCCCAGTAGCAGGTATCCCCAGCCATCCCACGCGCTGGCACCAAATAGATAGAGGAATGTCACACCAACGACGAGCAGCAACAGGCCGACGAAGGCGATACCTAACTGTCCCCAGATACGATAACGCCAGGGTAGAAAGCCACGCGCCTGACGGTACAGGCGCATGCGCTCTCTTCTACGCACACGCTGCACCTCCTCTTTCGTCAATGCCTTTTGCGCGTATCTCAAGCAGAGGAAGCCAGCGGCGGCGGCTGCCGCCGATGCGGTGCTGAGCACGAGCCATACCAACAGATCATGGGTATAGGCAGGCGTAGACAATAGCAGCGCGGGTAGGAGCACCAACAGCACGCATAAACAACCAACTCCGCTCATGAGCAACACACGACCATACATGTAACAGAGGCGTCGGCGTCGCAACGCCATCTGCTGATATAATTCGAACTCAGAATAAACGGTTGTTTTCACTGTTTGCTCCTCCTTATGCGCACTATTTTTGCCTACTACATTACACACTCCATTTGATATTTTTTGGTTTCAATGTTTTTCAAGATATCGCAAAAGAAGGGATAGAGCAGGTCTCTTTCATCCTTCTGGAGTCGCTGCATCTGTTTTTTCGTCATCTTTGTTAAGCAGGATCATTAAGAAATCCGGGTGTTCTTGCTTGACGAGATGCATCAATTCTTGCTCATCGTGGGTCCTATACACTGTGTAGCCGTTCTCGCGCACCAGATGCTCGACCATCGCGTAGACATCGGGCTCGTTAGGAGCTAGCAGGACAGATTTTGTTACCTCGTCCATGGTTTCCAAGTCCTTGTGCGCGACCACAGTCGTTGCCTCTTGCGGGCTGGTAGTATTGCCTGTTAGTTCACCTGTTCCGTTCTTCGCGGATGTTTGCATCATTACCTGGCGCAAAGTGCTCAGCAGGGTTTCACTGCCTACCGGCTTGACAAGATAGTCGTCTGCGCCCAGAACATGGCCCGCGGACCGATCCTCCAGCACAGTCAGCAAGATCACTGGAATAGCGGAGGTCTCGGGATTCGATTTGAGCCGGTGCAGAATCTGCCAGCCATTTACCTGCGGCATCATCACATCGAGTGTAATCGCTTTGGGATGCAGTTCTTTGACGACCGCAACGGCCTGCGTGGGATCTTGCACGCCCACGACCTGATACGACGATTGTTCGAGCGATGCCGCGATCAACTGTAGTACGTCGGGATTGTCGTCGATGGCGACCACGAGGTTCTCATCCTCTTTTCCAGGTGCGCTTTTCAGGACAGTCACTTCTTGAGCATGCTCATGCGCATTTCCTGAGTTGCCCTGCAAACGTATCGCGGGCTGCGCGCCTGTAATGCCGCCGAGACCTGCTGGCAAGAGGACTTTGCCGCTCTCTTCATCGCGCGTCGCGCGCAAGCGCAGATCCTGCGCCTGGCGTTGCTCGCGCAGACGCAAGGGCAAGAAGACGGTAAACGTCGATCCCTGTCCTACCTGGCTCTGGAACTCAATGCGCCCACCGAGCAGAGTGGTAAGCTCATAGACGATGGATAGGCCCAGGCCGGTACCCCCGTAGGTGCGACTATTGCTGCTATCCACCTGATAAAACGCCTCAAAGATGTGTACTTGCTTCTCCGGCTCGATGCCGATGCCGGTATCCTTGACGGCGATGGCTATCTGTTCGCCTTCTTCTTTTTCGGCTGTGGACCGCTTCTGACGAGTCGCCACGATGGAAACGTGGCCTTGCTCTGTAAACTTCAAGGCATTGGAGATGAGGTTCAACAAGATCTGGTGCACTTTGCGCGGGTCGGTCTCGATCACTGGAATATCGTCGGCGACCTCGACCTGCAAGTCCAGTTTTCGCTCCAGCGCGATTGACTGCACTTCATCGGCGACGTTGGTGATTAGCTCGCGCACATTGATCTCGGTAGTGTTGACATCCATGCGTCCGGCCTCGATCTTGGAGAGGTCCAGCACATCGTTGATGAGGGCCAGCAGGTGCTGCGCGTTCTTCAGGATGCGATCTATGTTGCTGCTCTGTCGCTCATGCAAGGGATACTTGTTGGCCGAACGCTGCAATATCTGGCTGAAACCAATAATCGAGGCCAGTGGTGTACGCAATTCGTGCGACATGGTCGATAGAAACTGGCTGCGCACGCGGTTCGCTTCCTCCAACGCGGAGTTGAGCAGGGTCAACTCATCACGCTGCTGCCGCAATGCCTGATTGCTCTCCTCCTGCTGACGCGAGTAGGCGGCCAGTTCGGAGGCCTGCGCTTGCACGCGCTCGTATGTGCGGGCGTTGCGGATGGCAGCCGCGATCGTGCTACCGGTGACCTGCAAGATGTTCTGTGTCTTCTCGCTCATAGGGTAGATCGAGCCGATCACCATCACCCCGAGAAGCTCGTTTCCCTGTCGCAATGGCAGGTGATACAAGCTCGATGGCATGACGATGCCCATGATCGTTTTGACGGGAAATTCAGCGGTAGCCTGTGCTTGCGACGTTATCAGCAGTGGCTCGTTGCCCTCGGCCACATGGCCCACCAGACCTTCGCCGAGCGAGAACTCCGTTTTCTTGTTCTGCAACTCTAATCCGTGCGAGGCATACAACACGAGTTTTTTGTGCTCGTCATCGAACAGGAACAAGGCAGAAATTTGTCCATCCAGCACAGCGGTAATCTTGCGGAAAAAGGTCTGGACCAGCGTATTGAGGTCCAGGCTCTCCGTCAGCACGGTGTTGAGTTGTAGAACCTGCCCGAAAATATCGCGGTCGTATAAGGCGGTGCGCTGCGATTGCAAGGTGCCCGCCATGCGGTTGAAGGTTTGCCCCACCTCATTGAATTCGACATCCTCACCCATGTTCACACGGGCGGTCAGATCTCCTTCACCGAATGCGGTGGTTGCTCTGATCAAATTATCCAGTTGTACGCGTTGCGCGTTCGCGAAGCGCACGTACGCTGACCACAATATGCTAACCGCGATCAACGTCAAGACGACAGCAAAAGCAATGGCGGCGTAATCATACATGTTTTCTTGATTCTGCACGATCGATAGATCGGTATCGCTGGTCTGCTGCAAATGGGTAAAAGCGGCGCGCAGATTGTCAAACAATGCCTTGCCCTGTGTATTGATGGCATCCGCGCGCGCGGTCGTCAACGCTGCGTTCTTCATATTCGCGAGTTGTGGATTTTCGTACTCGGTGGTCCAATTCGAGGCCCTACCCTGTACCGTTAGCAGGGCGTTGGATGAAGCTTGAAATTGTGGGCTGTTAAAGGTTTTTGTCAGCGTCTGCAATGTCTGTGCGTATGTTGCTTGCCCGCTGGTCAATGGCTGTAAAAAAAGCGTGTTATTGGTCGCGATATAGCCGCGCAGACCGGTTTCCTGGTCAATCATCGACTGCAAGAGGTTATTTTCATCGTCATGAATAGCTACCTTCTGCTCACCCAATTGCTGCTGACTGATCGCCACATATACTCCAACCACCGAGCTCAGCAGCAGACATGCGACCAAAAGGACGATCGAGACAATCACGGTATTTCTAAATTGTACAACTATACTGCGACTTTGACGCCGATCGACTCTTGGTCGCGCTGTGTCCTTGATCATATCCACTCTTCTTCTATTTTAGACGAGAAAAACACATTTCTCAGCTTTTTTCGTGCATAATAGCATCCACACCGATTTTTGTTCCCCTATCATACCGCAAGTTGTGCTTTAAACTCAAGTTTCAGCTACAATTCCCATGGGAAAACTTTTACTCATGCACCGATATGCCTTTACACGGCTCATCATTCATGTTATAATCAAATTTGTAAACTTTTTGTATAATTGTTACAAAATTAATAATATAAATAGTAGATAAGAGGACCCTAGAGCTATGGTTGAGGCTCTTATGCGCACATAGCCATTTGTTAAACAAGACGTTTATGGTATACTCCTACTATCCCACAGCGCAATGGACTATTTAGCGTCTTCCTTTCACTAGAACGATCAACTGGTCAGCAAAAAGGAGGAAACACGTGGTACGGCACAATGACGTATTTGACCCGCTCTCGCAGTTTTGTCAGTTGCATGAAATGCGCTCGGGCGATAGCCTGCTGCCGGGACTCAAACTGCTACTCTCCCTAACGCATGATATCGTGATTATCCGCGATCTCGAAAACCGTATCCTGTTCTGGAATGAGCAGGCCACCGCGCTCTTCGGCTGGTGCGTAGAAGAAGTTTTAGGGCAAAATATCGCAACGCTACTCAATTCGCGTGTCTTCCCATCCTATGCGATTATTAAAGAAACACTTTTTGCGCAAGGTCAGTGGCGGGGTGAGATTTTGTGTTCCGACCGTGAAGGCCATCCACTTTTCATCTCCAGCCACCAGACGCTGCTGTGCAATCCAGATGGAGAGGCAGAGGCAATTCTTTCGATTGACTGCGGCATCGCGCCATTACGACAGAGACAAACCTCTTTGCAGAATATGAATCTGGGTCTTTTCTCGATCAACGAGCAATGGCTATTTACCTATGCCGATAAGAAGGCGGCACAATTGCTCGATAAGGCGCATGATGAGCTTATTGGCAAGCATATTCTGGATGTTTTCCCGCAATTTATGGACACCGATATCGCTACCGTCACGCAGAACGCAATGGCGTACAAGCAGAAGGTGCACATCGCGCTTCCCGTGGCCGAACGCTGGCTCGATGTCGAGATTGACGCATATGAATATGGCCTTTTCTTCCTGCTCAAAGACATCACGCATTATAAAGAGATGGAACGAACTTTGCGTGTCAAAGAGAAAAAGTTACAACGGATCATCGACGCCAATATCGTTGGCTTTGTTTCGGTCGACGACACGGGAACGGTGCTGGAAACGAATGACGCGTTTCTCAACCTGATAGGATATACGCGAGCCGAATTCGAGGCTGCGCCACTGCACATGACAGCCTATACGCCGCCTGAATATCACAAAACGTCAGATGACGCGATCCATATTATCAATAAAACTGGCGGGCCGTATATCTTCGAGAAGGAGTTGATACGCAAAGACCAGCAACGTGTTCCAGTTTCCATCACATCCATCGCTTTTGATGAAGGGAACAGAACGTATTTCTCGCTGGTCATGGATTTGACGGCACAGAAACAACTGGATGCGCAAAAAGAACTGTTTATGAGTATTCTGGGCCACGAGTTGCGCACTCCGCTGACAGCCATTACTGGTAGCATTCAACTCGCGCGCCGTAGGCTGAGCACATTTCAGCGTAACAACGCAGACTCTTTAGCAGAAGATGTTGGGCTTGTGCTCAAAAAACTGGATAAAATTCTGGATCAGACGTTGCGCCAGACGCGTATCCAGAATCGTCTCATTAACGACCTGCTCGATATTTCTCGCCTCGCCATTGATAAACTTGAATTGCAGCTCGCGCCTACTAACCTGATGACTATCGTGCGTGATACTGTGGAGGATATGCGCTACACTACCCCTGATCGAGTTATTGAAGTCATCGCGCCTGCTAATCCATTAATTGCTGTCAATATCGACGCGGACCGTGTGGGGCAGGTGATGACCAATTACATCAGTAACGCGATCAAGTATTCGCCGCCTTCCCAGCCGATTGTGGTCGAATTCACGCTTGAAAATGATGTTGTGCGTGTGTGCGTGTGTGATAAAGGGCCAGGTCTCTCGCCTGAGATGCAGGCGCATATCTGGGACCGTTATTATCGTGTACCAGTGCACAACAACGGGAAGAATGGCGTTAATCTGGGCCTTGGTCTGTACATCTGCCAGGTTTTGATCAAACGTCATCATGGCGAGGTGGGTGTCGAGAGTACGCCTGGACAGGGTTCCTCGTTCTGGTTCTCGCTACCACTGCTGCCGACACCATCCGCTCGGTGAAGGCATACGGCAGGCGGAGATGCTGGGCGAAGGTGAACAAAAGGGCTGGCGAAGTTTTTCTTCGCCAGCCCAGTACGCCGGACAAAGGCATGCTTTGTCCTACGTGGACTACGCGGATGGTTTGCTAGTGTTCAACTCGCCTTTGCCGTCATTGCTGTTGACGACCGGTGTGTTGACCAGATGCTGCGTGATGAACCACAGTTGCAGCTCGTGCACGCGCAATACATCGGATACGAGCAGGTCATTGGTGCCCGCGTCTTTGTTTTCTTCGGTGGCATCGATACCTACGCGCAACTCTTTGATGATCTGCGTGTGCGCGTTGGCGGTGCGAGCGAGCATGGCGGGAATATCTTCTTCACCGGTCGGAGGTCGCTCCAGGCTGGTCTTTTCCGCGACATCGAATGGCATTGCCAGCGCTACGCCGCCCAGGGATTGAATGCGCTCGGCGATCAGGTCGATGGTGCCCTCGATCTCCTCGGCATGTTTGTCCAGCAGCAGGTGCAACTGGTAGAAAGTGGGGCCAGCTACTTGCCAATGATGCTTCTTATAGAGGTAGTACATGGTGATCGAGTCCGCCAGTAGCTGGTTCAACGTATCTATGCTCTGCTTGACCGACTCTTCCGGTAGGCCCAACGGTACGAAGTGTTGCTGCCCGAACTGTTGCAGCAGGTAGGAGCGCTGTTTCAGATTCGGCTGCGCCTCCGGTGTGCCGTTCTTAGAACTTCCCTTGGTTGTCATAGTGATATCTCCTCTCTTACGCGTGAGCGTAAGTAGCTTAAAATACACGGTAAATACACGGTATTATCATGCATATGTTACACGTGATTTCATCGACTAACGTTTCACTGACACATTCTCATGCGACTGCCAGTTGCTTCCGCCTGGTGCAGTCGTTTGCAACAGCAGCGTTGAGGGTATAAAATAGAAAGATACTTACAAATTATTAGAATCAGGCAGCTTATAAAAGGGTCCCACTATGCACAAAAACGCAAAAACATTTGTTATTATCGGTCTTCTGTTGGGTATGTTCCTGGCCGCGTTGGACACGACCATCGTGGGCACCGCGCTGCCAAGCATCGTGGGCAAACTGGGTGGTATCACACTCTACTCATGGGTTTTTTCCGCGTATTTGCTGACCTCGACCACGACGGTGCCTATTTATGGGAAGCTGGCAGATCTGTATGGGCGCAAACCGCTCTTTCTCTTCGGGTCCGCGCTCTTTTTGCTGGGATCGATCGCCTCGGGCGCATCGCAGTCGATGGAGCAGTTGATTATTTTCCGCGCCATTCAGGGGTTGGGGGCGGGAGCCATTCAGCCGCTGGTGCTGACCATTGTTGGCGATATGTTCGTTTTGGAGGAACGCGCCAAGATACAGGGCTTGATCAGCGGTGTGTGGGGCATCTCCAGCGTGGTGGGACCGGCACTGGGCGGGCTGATCGTCGATCATTTCTCGTGGCGCTGGGTTTTTTATATTAATATTCCTTTCGGGCTGGTCTCGGCCATTTTGCTCATCCTCTTCATGCGCGAACATGTGCAACGCGAGAAGCATACGCTGGACTATCTGGGCACGATTACGTTGACGGGTAGTATCACGGCGCTGCTGTTCGCGGTGCTACAGGGGGGGACCAGCTGGGCGTGGGACTCGGCGATCAGCATTGGGTTGTTCGTCGCGGCAGTAGTGTTGCTGGCCGCCTTCATCGTTGTGGAACGACGCGCGCCAGAACCTGTTCTGCCACTCACACTTTTCAAGAATCGCATCATCGCCATTTCCAGCATCGGCGGTGTGGTCGTCGGGGTTGTGTTGTTCGGCTACTCGTCGTATATTCCGCTCTTCGTGCAAGGCGTCAAAGGTGGGAGCGCGACCAATGCCGGGATCGCGCTGGTTCCACTGCTGCTGGCCTGGCCGTTGGCGTCTTCGTTTAGTGGCAAAGTGGTGCTGCGTTATGGCTATCGTATTACAGGCGTCCTGGGCACGGCGATCACCGTGATTGGGACAGTGATGGTGATCTTTTTTAATACGCAGGTCAGTTTGCCCTATATGATCGTGGCGCTTTTCCTGGTTGGTGGGGGACTTGGCTTTTCCAGTATCACCTATATTCTCTCCATTCAAAACGCGGTGCCCTGGAATGTGCGTGGTGTGGCAACGGCGTCGAATCAGTTTTTCCGCACGATTGGTGGCACGGTCGGGGTCGCGGTGATGGGCACTATTCTCAACGCGCAGATGGCGGCGCGATTCACACCGATTTTCGCGCAGTTCGGCACGGTTACCGCGAATTTACCGAAAGGGGTGTCGCCCTCTAACGTGCTACTCACTCCCAGTTTGCGCGCGCTGCTACCGGTTTCTTTGCTGCACCAGTTGCAGAACGCGCTGGCGGCCAGCCTGTTCTGGGTGTACCTGTTGATCATGGTGCTGGCCGTGCTGGGCTTTTTCGCCATGTTCCTGTTGCCGGGCGGCAATCCTGGGCAGTACAGCTACAAATCGACGCATGGCGAGGAGCAGGCATCCGAGAACTCGACGATGGAATCGGCGCTGGGGTAGGCTATATATTCCAAGGTGGCATTTCTCGGATGCTTGAAGGTGTGGTTCTCATGCATCTTTGTGCATTGTCACTTTGCCTGACGGCTGCATGCTCGGAGTATCTTTCAGAAAACAGGCTGCCAGGAGAGCCATTGCACAGAACACGAGAATAGCCAGGAAGCCATGCTGGAGGGCGACAGCGAGTGTCTCAATGGTTTTCCTGCTGGCGCTGGTAAGTGACTGATTGACCACCGCTCCGACGAGAGCTACCCCTAAAGTCGAACCAAGTTGACCAAGGTAGCGCACGACCGCACTACCTACACCCAACTGAGTCAGTGGCAGCACATTTTGTGCCGCAAGGTAGAGCACAGAGAAGATCGAGCCGATACCAAGCCCGGCCATTCCCATACAGATCATCGCTGTCAGGAGATGCGTCGTGGGCGACATTTGTGTCAGAAAGAAGACGCCGAGGGTCATAATGAATGTTCCCACGATGAGCAGGGCCTGGTAGCGTTTGCGTACGGCAATCAACCAACCAGAAAGGGTTGCGCCCAAAGTGATGGAGATCAGAAAGGGTGTGACACTTATTCCCGCGCTGGTGGCCGATATGCCCAGCACGCCTTGCAGAAAGAGTGGTAGATAGATCGCCAGGCCAAGTAATATCATATACACCAGCAATGCAAGCAGCGCATCAGCCGCAAAGATCTGATTACGGAAAAGGGGCAAAGGGAGGATCGGTTCGAGAGCACGACGTTCGACCAGTAAGAAGAGGAACGAGAAGATGAGCGAGGCGAAGAGCATGCCGCCCACTGGCGGTGAAGCCCATGCATAGGTCTGGCTACTGCCCCAGGTGAGTCCCAACAGCAGGCAGCTCGTGGCGACCACACACAAGAGCGCGCCGGTGACATCGATGCGGCTGAGGGCCTCTCGTTCGGTCAGATGGCGGTTGGGTTCAGAGAGAGTGGCAGGCAAGAAAATGAGCAGCGTTATCAGTGCGATGATGCCGAGTGGCAGATTGAGAAAGAAGATCCAGCGCCAACGTGTGGTATCAGTGATAAGCGGAGCAAGCAGGGGTCCATGATCAGTGAACCAACCGCCGAGACCTGGGCCAAGAAGGTTGGCGAGCGCGTAGACAATGTTGACGCTCATCTGCCATTTGGCACGCTCATGTGGTGGGAAGATGTCAGCGATGATCGTTGCTACTAGTGTTATGCCGACACCAGAGCCCAATCCCTGGAGTGCACGAAAAGCGATGAGCTGATTCATACTTTGTGAAAGGCCGCAAAGGAGCGAACCCAGGAGAAACATGCTCGCACCCCCAAGCAAGAACCATTTACGCCCAAACTGGTCAGAGAATTTTCCAACCAGAGGAATCGCGATGGTAGAAGTGAGGAGATACGCTGTTGCGACCCAGCTATAGCAATCAGTGCCCTGGAACTGATTGATAATATGCGGCAGTGCAGGGCCGACAATGGTATTATCGAGTGCTTCCAAAAAGAGAGCAGAGAGCAGGGCCGTCAGTACGCTGAAAAGCACGAAGCCGTGCAAGCGGCGCGTATGTCCTGTAGATGTGGTGGTATCCATAGCCAGATGTGTTGCCTCCTGCCTTGTGCTTCATGGAGAGAAAACCACTAAAGGCCATATCAGGTCTCTCTTTTATGTTATACTATAAGGAAGGAAAGAGAGCACAGTGATGTCAACAGAAATGACAGAAAAAATTTATGCCGCCTTTGATGACCTCAGCCAACGCAATACACGCCCCCGCCGTATGATCGCTGACCGACTCGCCAGTCTTGCCCGCCAGGGTGAGGCATTCACGACCGATGACCTGTGGCAGGAATTACGCCAGGAAGAGCCAAAAATCGGGCGTGCGACCGTCTTTCGCTCGATCGAGAAGCTGGTCGAACGTGGCCTGCTGGACCGTGTGGAGTTTGCTGACGGCACGCACCACTATCGTGTCTGCGGCGGGACACACCACCATCACCTTACCTGCACACAGTGTCACCGCGTCATCGAGGTCGATCTGTGCTTGCCACAAGAACAACTGCAAAACATCGGCAAAAATACCGATTTCACCATTGAAGGGCACGCTATTACGCTCTTCGGACGGTGCTCCGCCTGCCGCGACTCCAATTTGGGCCTATAATGAAGATAAAGAAATAACGTCGGACAACGCCTGCGCCCGCCGATAAATCGGGGTGGGCGACGGTAAACCGGCTCCTACAGAAGGTGGGTACAGCCTTTATCTCCCTCTTTGCTGTGCAATACCACTTTTTTCCCACAAAAAGGAGTACAATGAAAGCAACAATTCTGTTGCTTGTGAGCTTTTATTTTTTGAAAGACTGATCAATACTCACCTGTACCCTGTCACTACCACCCGCTGGAAGAGGACGAAGAGGAGCATGAAAACAGAACTCGTACAAGATTCGATGGCGATTGCGACCTTTTTTGCGACGCAATTACATGGGCTTCGTTCCTACAAAAAAACCATGAAAGAAGCGGCATTGCAGAAGGAAGCATAGATGAACCGTTCGCATGCCATTCGCCTCAACCCAACACCAGAGCAAGAGGAATACTTCCGCAAAGCATGCGGGGTCGCCCGGCATGCCTATAACTGGGCATTCGACCACTACTGGCGCATGAAAAAGGAGGGCACGCAACCCAAGCTCAAACACCCACGCAAGGATGGGGAGGAAGCCGGGTTCCCACATTTCAAAAGCAAGAAACGGGACCGTTTGAGTTTTTACCTCAACAATGACAAGTTCTCGGTGGAAGGAAACGAGATACGCATTCCCAAACCAGGGAAAGTGAATATGACCGAGTCGCTTCGCTTCTCTGGCAAGATCATGAGTGCGGTGGTCTCCGAACGAGCGAGCTGGTGGTTTGTCTCGATCGCCGTTGAGGTGGAACAGCAACCAGCGACGCATCAAGGAGGAACGGTTGGGATTGATCTGGGTATCAAGACGTTGGCGACTTGTAGTGATGGCGTCGTGTTTGAGAACCAAAAGCACTATCGCCGGAACCTCAGTCGTATCAAAGGCTTGAGCAAAGGGCTTTCCCGTAAGGTGGAGGGCAGTCGCAATTGGTGGAAAGCGGTCAAGAAACTGGCGAAAGCGCAGTATCGAGTCGCATGTCAGCGGGCGGATATGTCAAATCAATTCTTTCCCTAAGTGAGCGAGTGTTTGTGTGTGAGCAATGTGGCTTAACCCTGGATCGAGACTTCAATGCTTCCCTCAATATCAAGAAGGAGGCCTCCCGTGTAGCAACGGGTGTGCCGGTTGTAGCTTCATCGGCACACAAATTCGCGTGTGGAGCGGGGCGCTCTGGTTCTTTGTTCGCAAAGAACGAAACGACTCGCAATGAAGCACGTACGAGGATGTCGTAACACGTTTTACTACATTTAAGAAAGCAGCAAACTAGCGTATGGTTTCGATGCAATTCGCCCAGGTCTCCTGGCTGTTCGTTATTTTTATTGCCTGTGCTATCGCTAGCTTTTTGCTGTGCGCGCTGGCGAAGATGCTCTTCCCGACCTTTCGCAGTGGTGAACACAAGCCTGGCACGCATCGCGCCGATCTCCCTACTACTGGACGCGAGATCAAAACCATCGAGCTGCCTCTTGTCGGTGGGCCGGTCTTTATTTGTGTGATTATCGGCATCGGGCTTGCCTGCGGATTTTTCTTCCAACTGGACTACAACCAGTGGGTGATCTTGCTTATCAGCCTTGGCGTCATCTTCTGCTATGGGCTGGTCGGCTTTATGGATGATTGGAACAAGGTGTATAGTCAGCAGGGTATTTCTGAACGCAGCAAGTTTACGGGTATCTTTTTGATCTCAGCTGCGGCGGCCATCTGCTATTTTTTCCTATTGCCCGCCGGTCGTCAATCGTATAGCTTCTGGAAAGATTTGCCGCTACTCAATACGCTGCTGTGCGCGCATCCCTCGCTCGCGCCGGTATGTAATGTAGCCTTCCCACAGGCCGCGTACTTTGGCTGGCTGATCTTTCTGGTGTTGCTGATTGGCTTTACGGGTTCGGCGACGGCTATCTCGGTGGATTTCAGCGATGGTTTCGATGGGCTGGCTGGTGGACTGGTGTTTAGCGCGGCGCTGGCGCTGGCGATCACGGTGACAGGGCTGCTCAATCCGCAGCATCCAGAGGGATTCGTGCTTGAAATTCTGTCTCTGGCGGGCGCAGGCGCGGTGCTGGGTTTTCTGCCCTGGAACTGGCCTTCGTCGTGGGCGGCGCGGCGTAGCGTCAACGCGAAACGGCACGCGAAGATTTATATGGGCGATAGCGGCGCGCTGGCACTGGGTGGATTGCTGGCGATCATCTCGCTTTTTTCGCGTAACGAGTTCTTGCTGCTCAACACGATCGGTGGCGTCTTCGTGCTAGAAGCGCTGTCGGTCATCGTGTCGGCACGGCTGCTGGCGCCTTTTTTTCGCAAGCACCTGCATATTTTGCGCTTCGCCAATACCACGACGTTTGTACCGCATACAGAATTTCCGTTGCCTTTCCTGGCGACGCCGCTGCACCACCACTTCGACCTGCTCGGTTGGGACCGCAAACGGCTGGTCTATACGGCGTGGGCGCTGGGGGCAATTTTCGCCTTGTTGAGTGTGATGGTAAGCATCGATACGATTACCTGGCAACGTTACCTGGCGCGCTTTCTGGCGCTGGTGTTGATGGTTTTTGTGTGGTCCAGCGGCACCTGGACCAAGAGTTACTTCGTGGGCAAACAGCCCGCGGCACGCAAACGTCATCGGCGGCTTGCTCTCTACTACGGCTTCCCGATGGTGTTGATGGGCATGCCGCTGTATCATCACGTGGAGACGATCGAAGCCAGCGAGGACCTGATCGAGACGCCCGCCGAGGATGATGCGCTGTGGCAACGTATGTCGATCTTCGATGCGCGCGCGATGCTGGGGCTGTATTGCTATCGCGCGGGCTACTTTCCAGCGGCGTACGCGCAGTGGTCGCGCATACCTGAACGCAATCGGCTGCTGCGACCGGAGATTATGCGTTTGCACGCGGAAGTCGAAAACCGGCTGGCATTGGAAAAGCAGGAGACGCAACCGATGCGTGTGCTTAAAGCCGAACGGCCACCGCGGCCCATTCTCACCGGCAATCTGCCACCCGCCGATCTGCCCAATCCGTACGAGCCAATCAGTGACGCGGAGATCGAGCAAGGCAACGAGGGAGGGCCATGGAGCGAGACCGCGCCTGAGACGATGGAGGCCGAAAGCACGCCGACGCAGACGTTGCAGTGAACGGGGCAAACGCATGGGCAACGCGTGGTTTGCCCTACGCGGATGGGTGCCACTCAGGCATAGCATTTTCTGTGATCGCTACGCGCCCGAAGGCTGAGGGCCAGAAGTGGATGCCGCTGGCCTGTGTATGGGTTTGCGCCAGTTTTTGTACGAGCCACTGCCGTGTTTTTGCCGCCTCACTGGGGTCTTCGTCGAACTCGTCGATCCACTCGGGATGTTCGATGCCTACGGCATTGTGGAAACTATCGCCTAACAGCCACAACTGCTCCTCGTTTGCGCGTACGACCAGGGCAGCATGGCCGGGCGTGTGACCAGGGGTAGCTTTAACAGAAATGCCGGGCGCGAGCTCTTGCCCGTCTTCGATGAACTCGATTTTCGTCTCCAGCAATCGTAGTGCATCTTCGATTCCTGCTCGACTCGCTGCTTGTTTATCGAATTTTTCCCATTCGGCGCGCCTGACTAGATGACGCGCACGCGGAAACGTCAGGGTATCGACGTTGTCGACCTTCTGGCCCGTCCAGCCTACATGATCGATGTGGAGGTGGGTATAGAAGACGGTGTCGATATCGTCTGGTGCCAGGCCCGCTTGCCGCAAACTATGCAGGAGTTCGCCACCGCTCAAATAAGCGCCCGATCCCTGGAAACCGGCTGTGCGCGCACCCATACCTGTGTCTACGAGAATAGCCCGCGCGGGGGTTTGAATGATATGCGCGCCAACATTGCTGACGAAACGGCCATCCGAGCCTAACAGGTCGGCGTATGCCTGCCACTCGTCGACTGCTACAGCAGGGTATAACGATGTCGGAGGCACAAAAAAATCGCCATCCGGTAGGTAGGTAATGCGTATATCTGCCAAGACGACTGTTTGTTGTGGTGCTGACATTAAAACTTGTCCTTTCATTTAGTGATAATTAAGCATGATACTGCGATATTGTCCACAAAATCCCATACAAATTTGAACCTTCATAGGGCACTATTTACAATCTTACACTCCAACAGCTACAATATACATCATTCAATTCCACTATCTGGTATATTTTTAGTGTATGAAGGAGTGCGGCCAGCATGGATGATCTTACATGGTTCGCGAGCCTGGTCAAATCGCGCAATACTATTGATAACAAGATCGCGACCATCATTGGTCACTCCACCCAGGCGAACAATGTCGCGGACTACATCGCCTCGATTATCTTTCGTATTACACGCGAGGAGATCGGCAGGGAGCGGGGTTATACTGGTCGCTTCACGCATGGAGCACTTGCTGGACACACCGTCGATGTGCAGTGGCGATTGAAGGACGATCGTCAACTTAGTGTGCGGCCAGACTTTATCCCTGATTACTACCTGGCCTTCACCGGTCCCACCGGCCAGCCAGACGATCACAGTACGCCCTGGCTGATTAGTTCTATTTATCTTTTTGACGGGCATAGTTTGCTCAATGCGCTGGTCGAGCGCAAGGTGCAGCTTGGCAGTAGCGCCAGTGTGACGGGCCCTTTGTGGGAACGAGCAGAAATTTATCCTAAGCCCAGCAATCAGTTGTTTGTGCTTGGGACTGAAGAACGACATCAGTTGGCCTTGTTTCGATAATGAAATAGACTAAAAGAGGTTGTCTATATGAAATTCGATGATCTTTGTTCCGCATGGTCACTTTCGGCCCCCTGGTGCCTCTCACCCCTAGTTGGGGGAACCAACAACGCTATCTGGCATGTTGAGACTGCTGATTACAAACATTATGTGCTCCGCCTTATTCCCAATCTATCCTCCATACCATTTATTCGCTATGAAGCAGCACTTCTGCGCGCGCTCTCGCATCAACATCTTCCTTTCTCGCTACCAGTTCCTATCAAAACAGCTGATAATGGAGATTTCGTTATTTATAGCCAAGAAGATGGCTCACTTGCATTTGCCATACTCACCCCACTCCTGGCTGGAGGGTTGCCTGATCTTCCACCAGTACGCAATGACATCAACATTGCACAAAATGCGGCATGTGCCCTGGCCCAACTCGATCAAGCACTTGCGACCCTGGCTGAAATTCCTCTAACGCCTGACTGTCAAGCTCGTCCTGCCTTCGGACAAATCATCAGCTCCCAATCACCGATGACCGATCCATTTACGGCTATGCAACAACTACCCGTACCCGCAGAACAGATTGCACAGATCCACACATTATTTGTGACAGTCAGACAACAGGTTCCTGATCTCTATGCTCATCTTCCTCAGCAAATCGTTCATCGCGACTATAATCCCTCTAACATTCTGGTAACAGATCAAAATGTCTCCGCAGTACTCGATTTCGAATTTGCAGGTCGCGATCTACGCGCGATCGATCTGTGTGTCGCGCTCAGCTGGTGGCCGCTTGAACTTTTCGATTCCCATCAGGAATGGCCGCTAATCGATGCCTTCGCCATCGCTTACCTCTCCTATTTCCCTTTGCAAACTGCCGAACTACAGGTGCTTCCCGCACTCTTTCGCTTGCGTGATGCTGTCTCGCTCATCAACCGTATCAATGGCTATCTTATAGGTTGGGTATCATCAGCGCGTATACAAACGCGTGTACAGCACTCACTCTGGCGTGAGTCCTGGCTTATTGATAATGAGCAAACCTTTCTGACACACATACAATCATGGCAGACATCATAATAAAAAAGTTATTGAGGTTTGAACTGTAGCCACAGACGTTTGGGCGCGGTCAGTCGATAACTTTCTTCGATCAAACCTCTAACCTCGTCCCAATCTATTTCTCCATCCAGCCATAGACCGATCCAGCCGTAGCGGCCCACATAAGGCGGGACAAAAAAATGCTCTGGTTCGGCTTTTACCAGCATACCTTGCGCGCCCTCCTCTGCTTTACACCATAGCGAAGAACGTTCGTCCATAAGGTGACGCATGGCAAAAATTTTGCCGCGAACCTTGAATGAAGGGTTGCCCACACTGCCCTCACTATGCTCGCTGGCCTCCGGCAAAGCCTGGCAGATGGTGCGCAACTGTTCCAGTATATCGTCTTTTGTGTCGCTCATGAACGCTCCTTGTACCAATAGTTTGTGTCATCAATAGTCTAACCCATATGGTATTTTCGCGTTTCGTGGAACAAGCCATAAAGTAAGCTATGCGCGTCCAAACGCCCACGCCACCATCAGCGGGAATTCTTTTCGCCAGAACGCGCCGCCGTGCGATCCGGTCCGCTCTTTCATGACCACGTCCGCGCCTGCATCGCGCAGCGCAGCCGCCCACCTTGTCGCGTTCTCAAGGAAGAACGGCTCTTGCGTGCCAGCAACAAGGTACGTGCGCGGAATGCGACTCGGCATCACCTCAATCGGTTTGTAGCCCGCGCCCGGCGAGGCGCAGAAGATGACAGCGTAGACGTCGGAATGCCGGAGCCCAAGAGCGAGCGCAAGCTCTCCACCCGCCGAGGCACCGAACACCGCGGTGCGTTCAGTGGGCAGTGCTCCTGCAAACCGCGACGCTGTCCATTGGCGGACGTCTTCGACGAAGAACTTCTCATGTGCCGCGAACCGTTCAGCGTCAAAGACCGGTGAGTACTCCTGGAGTCGCAGCTTCTCGTCCGTCAGCCCGTGTACACCAACGATCATCGTGGGCGGTACGTCAGCTGCTTCGAGGAACCGGCCCCACTGCGAGATCCTCTGACCGTCACCGGCGAAGACGACTGCCTCGGGCGGATCTGGCGGGACGTACACCGTAACCTGCCGACCACCGTCGTAGTCGAACGTCTCGGTAACAAACTCTCCCGCGATTGCTCGGTCACTCATTTTCGCACCTGTAGCTTTTCTGAAATCTTGCTCATATGTCTCCTCTCACTGGGACAGCCAATAACTGTTATTACCAATGCATGCTCTATCATGTTTTTTGTCTCGATCCTTCTTACGTAGTATCTATATACTCATCATACTCATCCCACTTTCTATCCAGGCCGCGAACAAACGAACTCTACCTTCTACATGGTATAACGAAGGGAGAGATGATCTTTTCTCGGCAGGGTTTTGTGAATTTTCAATTAAAAAAGTCGGACAACGCTATGAGGCGATGAATCGACGCCTACAGGAGGTGGGGATACCTGATTTTATTTGTGAAAGATCATGATTGGTACATCCAGCAAGTCTTCGGGAGTACGGGAAGCAACATTGCGGCGCGCGCGCCCACAAGGGGACGCGCCTACGCGGATTTCGTGAATGGGCTTATAAATAGTGCCCCTACTGTTTTGGCAAGGTTCATGGTGAGTTGGAACCGTGCAATGAATTGCGCGCGGGTGCATGAATGCTGCCCCTACGCAATGAGGGTTGATAGAACAGTAGTGTTCTGTCGAGTTGATTTAGGAGTAAAGAAGTATGACAAGCAATGTAGATCTTGTGATTGTTGGGAGTGGTACGGCGGCGCAGAGCGTGGCTTTTCCGTGTCGGTCGGCGGGGTGGAGCGTGGCGGTAATTGATTCGCGTCCGTTTGGGGGGACGTGCGAGTTGCGGGGCTGCGAGCCGAAGAAGCTGTTCGCGAATGCCGCGGAGCTGGTGGATTGGGGGCGAAGGATGCAGGGTTATGGTATTGCGTCCGCACCCGAGATTGCGTGGTCTGACCTGCTGCGCTTCAAGGACTCGTTCACTAATGCGGTGCCCGCGAGTATCGAGAAGAGTTTTACGTCAGAAGGTATGCAGACGTATCATGGGCGCACCCGTTTTGTTGATAGTAACGCGCTACAGGTTGGTGATGAGACGATCGTGGGACGGCATGTGTTGATTGCCGCCGGTGCAAGGCATGCTTCACTGGGCATCCCTGGCGAGGAATATTTGACCACGAGCACACAATTTATGGACCTGCCTGAACTGCCGAAGCGCGTGGCCTTCGTCGGTGGTGGCTATATCGCGTTCGAGTTTACGCATGTGGCCGCGCGCGCCGGTGCCGTGGTGCATGTTATCCATCGCGGTCAGCGACCGTTGCAGGCTTTTGATGCCGATCTGGTGGCGCAGCTTGTGCAGGCGACGGAAGAGCTTGGGGTCAACATCCACCTGGAAACGGCGGTGACCGAGATCGAGAAACGTGGCGATACGCTGATTGTACATACGCGTAAGGGTGAGCAGGAAGAGACGATCGAGGCTGATCTGGTGGTGCACGCGGCGGGTCGTGTGCCGGAAATAGATGATCTGGAGTTGGAGAAGGCGGGTGTGGCGCGCGAAAAAATGGGGGTGACGGTGAATGACCATCTGCAAAGCACCAGCAACCCGGTTGTTTACGCGGCAGGTGATTGTGTCGCCAGCGGCAATTTACCGCTCACACCTGTCTCTTCGATGCAAGGGAGCATTGTGGCGCATAATCTTCTGCATGGCAACGAGCGCACGCCCAACTACATAGGCATCCCTAGCGTGGTCTTCACTACCCCTCCACTCACACGTGTCGGACTGACGGAGGAGGAGGCGCACGAGCAAGGTCTGCACTTCACGACCACGCACGAGGATACTTCGAAGTGGTATGGTTCGCGCCGCGTTCGTCTGCCGCATAGTGGTTTCAAAGTTCTGGTCGAGAACGAGACAAAGCGGATTTTGGGTGCACATGTCTTTGGTTTGCATGCCGATGAGGTGATCAACATTTTCGCGCTCGCCATGCGCAGCGGTCTGCATGCTAGCGATCTCAAAGATATGATCTATACCTTTCCTAATAGTGCTTCGGATATCAATTCGATGTTTGGTTAGTGGTGTATTCGCTAAGTAGGTGAGTGAACGCAAGCGAAGTTCCAGCGCGCACCCACAAGGGGATGCGCCTACGCGGGGGGCTTGCATATTGAGCGAATGCACCGGTTAGTCATTGATGCAGGTCAAAGCAGACGTTTTGACCTACAAAGACATACTAAAAGATGAGGGAGATTGCGCATGTCATCACCTTCAATGGACCACAAGGGGCGAGTAGTTCAGGAATTTACGCGGCAGGCACAGGCGTACGCGGCGAGTCCACTTATCGCAAATCCGGATCGCCTGGTAGCGCTTGTACAGGCGGTTCAGGCGGAGGCGGGCATGCATGTGCTGGATGTGGCGACGGGACCTGGCTTTGTGGCGGCGGCGTTCGCGGAGGTGGATTGTGAGGTTGTGGGGCTCGATCTCACCAACGCTCCGCTCAAGCTTGCGGAGCAGATGAGGGATAGCCGTGGCCTGACCAACTTACGCTTTCAACAGGGCGACGCCGAAAAGCTGCCTTTTGAGCAGCAGAGTTTTGATATCGTTGTCTCGCGTTACGCGATGCATCATTTCGAAGATCCACGACGCGTGCTTAGGGAGATGGCCCGTGTGTGTCGCCCCCAGGGTAAAGTTGTCATTCAGGACCTGATTACCAGCGAATTTGCTGAGCGTGCCGCTTACCAGAATCATGTTGAGCAACTGCGCGATCCTTCGCACGCACGTGCGTTAGCTTTGAGCGAGTTTCTAGCGTTTTTTACAGTTTGTGGACTGGAAATAGAACAGGTCGTTACTGATCGCCTGACGCAGAACCTCGAATCCTGGTTAGCAAACGCACACACGCCTCTGGAGAAAGCGGCCCAAGTCCGTGAACTGCTTGCGAGAGATGAACAGGATGACCTCAGTGGAACACGGCCTTTTCACATGGAAGAAATGGTCTACTTTTATCAACGCATCGTGACGTTGATCGCGCGGAAGATTGTAGTTTGACGTGTATCTTCACTGCTCAGAAGACCAACCGAAAGAAGGAAGAGGAAACACGAATGCAAGATCGTTTAGCGGAAGCGATTCAACTGCGTGAAACGGGGCGGGTAAAGCAAGATCAAGCCACGCTGGAGGAAGCACGAACACTGCTTTTAGCGTTGGTGGCTGCCTATCCAGATGAGGCTGAAATCACCTATCAGACCGCCATCGTTCATGACAATTTGGGACTGGAACGAGAGGCCATTCCTTTCTACGTACAAACCCTCACACAAGGGCTCTCCGGCCCCGATACTGCCACAAAACTCATGAAACGTGAAAGAGCTTTCCTTGGCCTGGGAAGCACGTATCGCGGACTAGGAGACTACGAGCTTGCGGAGGAAACGTTGCGTCGGGGTTTGAGAGAGTTTCCCCACAGCCGACCCCTCCAGGTCTTTCTCGCGATGGCCTTGTACAATACGCAGAAGCACAAGGAAGCGATGGAAATCGTGTTGACCAATCTGCTGGAAACCACCTCTGACGAAGCCCTTCAGTATTACAAACGGGGTCTTTTGTACTATGCATCACATCTCGATGAAAGCGAGTAATGAGGAGAAAGTCGCGACGTATACATGCTCGACATCTTGTGACGTAAGAATGGAAAGATTACTTTCCCAGTGTACTAGTCATTGATGCGGGTCAAAACAGCTTTGTGGTCCTTGATATTTCTTTATTTAGATGGTATATTCATATTAACCAATGGTAAATAATGAAACGAGGGTAAAAATTAGCAGCAAAGAACGGCGACAGCGTGAGCAGCAAGAGTTAAAACAGCGCATTGTGGAGACTGCATGTGAGATTGCCCGCACAGAGGGCTGGAGCAATGTGACGTTGCGCAAGATTGCCGACCGCATTGAGTACACGCACGCGGCTCTCTATTCCTACTTTGCCAATAAAGAACAGTTGCTCCTTGAGGTATTGCGTGAAGGCTTTCAGCTGCTGGCAACTGATCTTGCCAGTTCGTCGAAAGGGGCGGAGACGCCGTTTGTTGCTTTCCGTCGCCTTGTCTATGCCTACTGGAACTTTGCATGGAGGCATCCAGAACTCTATCGGGTGATGTTTGGCTTAGACGGCATTTCCTTCGGAGTAACGGAAACGTGGAACGAGGGTGCTCATATCGGAGAATTAGCGGCAGGCGTCGTTGAAGGGCTACTAGTGGACCAGGGCAAACCCGTCGAGCAGATTGAGACGAAGGTCTTCCTGCTCTGGAGTTTACTCCACGGTCTGATTGCTCTAAATATGGTAGGTCGCATTGCAGGTACGTCTGAGTCGTTGACTCCTTTTGTCGAGCGAGTTATCCAGGATATGCTGGCTGCCTGGCACATTCCAGCGAATGCTCAGGCAAATGAGCCAGGAGTAAGAATGGTCTGAAATCGTGTAGAGCAGGGATTACAACACTTTCCCCTTTTTTTTATTCGCCTTTTACCATTGGTAGATATGTTACAAATGGTGAGAAAGTTCGCAGTTCATCAATGGAGGTCTTCTCCATCCAGATTGCGGGACGAAGCTCTTAGTTATGAAAGGAATTTATCCATGAGTCAGCAAACACTTTCGCTCGCAGGCAAGTTCGCCGAGGCACTGAACACAGACAATGTCGATCTGTTTGATACTTTTATTACCAATGATTATGTCAATCACAACCCGGCTGTCGCCCCCGGTCTTCATGGCGTCAAGGAGTTTTTCGCTGGCTGGCTCGCAGCCTTTCCTGATACTAAGGTGACAATGGAAGATGCGTTCGTCGCTGGTGACAGAGTTGTCGGGCGCTATACCTATCGCGCCACCCACAAGGGCAAGTTTATAGGCATTCCGCCTACTGGCAAGCAGGTTACGATGAGAAGTATCGACATATGGCGAGTGCGGGACAACATGTTCGTCGAGCATTGGGATGAGTTGAATCTGCTGGAAGTGATGCAGCAGTTGGGAGTTGTTCCTCCGCTTGCGTAAGAAACCCACGTATCCACTTCGTTGGCCTCCGCATCTTCAGGTGGATGAGGGAGAGGTGTTCATCAGCAGGGTGTCATTTCGTAACACCCTGCTCTGGCAAACCGTGACGATCGCAAAAAACGTAGCGAAACCATTTGAAAGAAGAAAGGATTTGAGTATGGACAACATAGTAGATACTTCAACGACACAAGGAAACGCCGACGTAGTTCGCCAGTTCTATGTCCCTTTCAACACAGGCGACATGAACATCTACGACCGCATTCTGGCCCCGAATTGGATCGACGATCCCCTCGCACCAGGGCAGAGCGCTGGACTTGCAGGCATGAAAGCATTAGTCACCCAGTTCCGGCAAGCCATCCCCGACTATCATGTCGTCAACGAAGACATTCTGGTTGCTGGAGATAAGGTAGCGGTACATTCGACGGTACGCGGCACTCATCAGAGCACTTTCCTCGGAGTTCCACCAACCGGTCGCGCAATCGAGATGCGGACGTGTGACTTCCACCACATTGAGAATGGGGTCATTGTTAAGACGTGGCATCTCGAAGATTTCCTGGGCCTTCTCCGCCAGCTCGGAGCCTATCCCAGCCACGAAGAAAGCGACGAGTGAAGAAGGATGTCCTCTACATGGTTTATTACCGGTGCCTCGCGTGGCTTTGGTCGAGAACTTAGCGAGCAGGCGCTTGCGCGTGGGGATCGTGTTGCCGCGACACTGCGCCATCCAGAACAGTTGGATGATCTTGCCACTATATATGGCGACCGCTTGTGGGTACGTCAATTAGACGTTACTGATACAGCACAGATGGAACGCGTTATCAAAGATGCATTCAACGATCACGAGCGGATCGACGTGGTGGTGTCTAACGCGGGATTCGGTGTCTTCGGCGCGGCGGAAGATCTGAGCAACGAGCAG
>CAZZWK010000065.1:37337-40173 GCA_964657925.1 uncultured Dictyobacter sp. | reverse complement strand
ATATCCGATGCCTTCAAAGTTGCAATCCCTTTCGGGCTTAAAAAGCATTTCCGACTAATCATAACCAACTTTCTCAACAGGTTCATGGTGCGTTGCAATCCCTTTCGGGCTTAAAAAGCATTTCCGACTTCTCCTAAGTATTGCGCTAAAGCGATAGCAGCAAAAGTTGCAATCCCTTTCGGGCTTAAAAAGCATTTCCGACACGAGGTGGATTGTTTTGATTGGAATTTTGATTGTTGTTGCAATCCCTTTCGGGCTTAAAAAGCATTTCCGACGTGTTACCTTGCCCTTGAGTGCCGATGAGATGGACGTGTTGCAATCCCTTTCGGGCTTAAAAAGCATTTCCGACCAAAACAACACTACGCCAGTGGAAAGAGAAACACGTATGTTGCAATCCCTTTCGGGCTTAAAAAGCATTTCCGACATATCATCAGAGCTGCTGTAGAGAGATGCGATCTGCTGGTTGCAATCCCTTTCGGGCTTAAAAAGCATTTCCGACGGTGTTTTACACCTTGAAATCAGGTTTTGCGCCTGGACGTTGCAATCCCTTTCGGGCTTAAAAAGCATTTCCGACCTTTCCATGGCGACCAGGCACCGCAATAATTTTATGTTGCAATCCCTTTCGGGCTTAAAAAGCATTTCCGACAAAGTCGAAGAGGAGCAGAGGAGGAAATAAATGACACCATTGTTGCAATCCCTTTCGGGCTTAAAAAGCATTTCCGACAAGAGAAAAGAACATGATTCTTTATAATGATTTGTATGTTGCAATCCCTTTCGGGCTTAAAAAGCATTTCCGACTGCGGTGCTTGTAGTATAGCATGGGGAGCGGCTTGCGTCTACCTTTTGCGAGAGGCTCTCTTTTGGTCCTATTTCTGGAGCCGAAAAATGGCCTGTTTTTGTAGAAAATCTCATAAACACTCTTCTCAAGCGGGGCGAGAGGCTCAGCTCAGAAGCGTGTGCGCGCCTACCTCTCGCGAAGCTCTACCATTGTATCGGTCTGAATGTCTGGGTAAAACTACGGCAACTTTGCCTATGTATGTTGTGCCTGCTTACATTTTGAGTAGTTATGCATCATTATAGCAGATGCAAGCTGCGTTTAGATGGCGAGAAGGGTCGAGACTTTTTCACTGTCATTTCGTGGGAGTTGAGAGAAGAGATGGGAGGGTGTTTTTACTGCGCTGGAATATCCTCGCGGCGGGTGGCGTTAATAACAGGCCTGCGACCATCAGATAAAGTGGGCCAGTAGCCAGGAAAGGCAGGCCGGGTCCGAGCGTGTAGAGGACGCCAGCGATCGTGGCCCCGAGCAATTGACCAAGCGTGCTGGCTGCGGAGAAGTTGGCTTGCACACGGCCCTGCATGCCCGGCGGTATCAGATCGGAGAGCAAACCATTGATTGCGCCATCCTCGATGGCGATACCTATACCTTCCACGACACCGAGCGTGACGATCCAGAAGACCGAGGTCGTCAGCGCGTAGGCGGTGTAGATGATACCAGCCATCGTCAGTCCCAGCAGAACCGTGCCATAGCGGCCAACATGATCCGACCATTTGCCCGCGAGAGGCGCTACGAGTAGACTGGAGAGGCCATACGTGGCATAGCTGAGGCCGATGATGAAGAGCGAGGCCCCGCGATCATGCATGAACAGGCTCCAGATGGTGGTCATGATCCCTGGCACGATCATGCGTTGTACGCCAAGGCCGTAGACGAGTAGCAGGGGTGGCGAGATGGCTCGACCGGAGATCAGTTCCTGTTTCTGACGGACCACGGCGGCCTGCTGACGGGAGAGCAGGCAGAAGGCTAATACGGCGACTCCCGCCAGCAACGCGCTCGCCACCAGGAACGAGGGCGCATACCCTAGCAGCGATGCCAGCAGCGTGCCCGCGACCGGCCCTAGCAGTATACCGGCGCTTTGCGCGGCTGCGATCAAGCCCATCGCCTCACCCTGGCGACCCATGGGCGCTGACTTGTTCATCAATGCTCGCGCTGGTGGTAGGATCGATGCTGTCGCCGCCCCTTCCAGAGCACGCAAGGCGATCAACCAGCCGGGTGATTGTACCGGTAGGTAGACCAGCACAATCAGCGCGTGCGCCAGCAGACCGATCCAGAGCACGCGACCAGGCTGAAAGCGGTCCGTGAGGCGTCCAACGAATGGGGCGGTCAGAAAATTGGCGACCAGGAAAGAGGCCGTCATCAACCCGATCTCGACACTGCTGGCACCCATGCCGTACGCGTACAATGCCCGCAGGGGTGCTATAAAGCCCAGTCCAACATAGGAAATAGCCACGATGATAGCCAGCACCACCGTCGATGGCGTGTAGAGATGCGTCTGATGAGCTGTTGAGTGAATCGTCATAAGATAAGTCTTTCCTCAGCCACGGTAAACAGGCTTCTACAAAGAAGTGTCCAGAGGAATTTTCTGCTGTGCTCGTCTCCTGCCCAAAGTCATCTAACCCTTTCTGGGCACACGGATTTTCACTTGAGGTGCAATAACCTGGCAACTCACGTGAAAAGCTGGCAGATGGAATATGGATAAATGAAGGCTGCTCTATTTGCTAATGTCTCAGTGGCATGCCGTTACCATCTTTGAAGCTGTCCGTCAGGATCAGGATGATGTCGATCAGCCACCAGACACCGAAGCCGCCAGCGGTAAACAGCATCACTAGGCCGGTGCCGATCTTGCCCGTGTAGAAGCGATGCACACCGAGTCCACCCAGGAAGATGGCGAGCAGCAGCGTAACCGTCCAATCTTTCGGTGCGGCGAATGGCTGCTGAAAGTACGGTTGCTGAAAGCCAGGTTGCTGCTGGTAGTAGGGCTGTTGATAATTTTGTTGTTGG
>CAZZWK010000065.1:0-37327 GCA_964657925.1 uncultured Dictyobacter sp. | reverse complement strand
TGCGCGGCCAACGGCGCACCGGGCTGTAGCCGCTGCCCTGGTTGCCCTGGTTGCTGAGGTTGGTAATAGGACTGTTGATAGCCCGCTTGCTCTGGTTGTTGACCTTGTTGAAAAGGTGGTTGAGATTGTTGAGGTTGTGGCCCATCCCATTGTGGACGCGGTTGATCTGGTTGAAAGGGTTGTTGCGGCTGTTGTGGTTGTGATCCGCGATATCCCTCCCATTGTGAGCCGGGCTGATCTGGTCGATATGCCATCTGTTCATGCTCCTTTATCGAAATAATTTTTGTTCCGTTTTTATGTGTCTCGTTTTTTATGGTATCCGTATTCCATATATGAATTTCTATAGATTTCTGAATTTCAATCTACTTTATCGTGTTTTATTGGCCCTGTCAATCGCTAGTTTTGCGTACTGGTTGCTCTTTTTGACCAACCACCGCGATCTCTCTAAACGTTTTTTCGCCTGGTCCTGTTTCGATACAGGCGTGTGTGAAACCGGCGGTCAGCATCAGTTGAACGACTTCTTGACCACTGTAGACGCCGTTGATCGTGGCTGCTTCCGCTCCCGGCCAATTCTCTTTCGCGAGGAAGGTTAGTATGAAGCTACCAGCAGGCCGCAGCACACGCAGCACCTCGTGCAATGCTTGCGTGGGATCGGACCAGAAATAGAGTGTGTGGATGCTGAAGACCTTGTCGAAGCTGGCGTCCTCGAATGGAATCGAGTTGATCTCACCATCGCGCAGATCGACTAAACCTGTTTGAATGGCCCTTCGATTGCGTCTACGTGCTACTGTAACCATGGTGTGCGAAAAGTCGATGCCCGCGATAAGCCCTTGATTTGCTTTTTGAGCGAGCTGTTCGATCGTCGCGCCCGCGCCAAAGCCGATTTCAAGCATATGATCAGTTGGTTGCGCATCGAGCAAGAAAATTGTCCAGCTATTTTCTACAGCGTGCTGGCGTATCATGCGTCTGCCAATGAATGTCCCCACTAGTCCGTCAGGCTGGCGATACTGGCGGTCGATATATGCCTCGACCCGCTCAACAAGGTTTGCCCTTATAGATTTTGCCTGCTTGTCTGTCATCTCTGAGATTCCCTTTCAGCGCCGTTTTATATTGTATTCTTTTCAGAGATGCTGGAGGTGGCGATGAAGAAACTTAATTCCCTACCTGTTCGCTTTGTTCACCTGCCTAATCGGCTAGCTTGCCAAAGCCTGCTTTATGGATGTGTAATAGAGCTGAACGATAAAGAATCAGGCCAGAAGGGTACACGCCCTGTTCTCGCACTCGTGAATGCTATTTTTCACCGTTAAATAGATAGATGTCGGAGTAATGCTGTGATTATGTCGATCCTCTTTATTGTACTGCGTATTGTCATTTTTGTGATTGGTTTTACCGTTGCCTTCGTCACGTTTGTTTCAGCGATACGTACATTTGTCCTGCCGCGCAGCGCGTCGGATTTTTATAGTCGTGGCGTATTCATCTTCGTGCGCTATTTTTTCACTATGCGCGCACGTAGGTTGGATACATACGAAGATCGCGACCGTGCTATGGAATTGTATGCACCCGCAAGTTTGCTCGTACTATTGATTGTCTGGCTGCTGGCTATTCAGTTGGGGTATATGATCATGTATTGGGCGATCGATGGCAACCAATTTTACGAGATCTTCAAGATGAGTGGCTCATCTTTGCTAACGTTGGGTTTTGAAGTGATCGACAACGTGCCCACATTAATGCTGGTCTTTTCGCAGGCCACGGTCGGCTTAATCCTGATCGCGATCTTGATCGGATATCTGCCCGCCATCTATAGCGCCTTTTCGCGCCGCGAGGCTGCCGTTACTATGTTGGAGACGCGCGCGGGCAACCCCCCCTCACCGGTTGAAATGATCATTCGCTACTCGCGTCTGCGCCGCCTGGAGCAGCTGGGCGAGATCTGGCAGGCGTGGGAGATCTGGTTTGTGGATATCGAGGAGAGCCACACCTCGCTGGCCTCGCTCAACTTTTTCCGTTCGCCACAGGCGCATCGCTCCTGGATTACTGCCGCGGGCGCGGTACTGGATGGGGCGGCGCTCACCCTGGCCGCGGTCGATACGCCGCGCGATAGCCAGGCTGATCTCTGTATTCGCGCGGGCTACCTGGCCTTGCGCTACATCTCGGATTTCTTCGGCATCAAGTATCATGCTGATCCAGATCCCACCGACCCCATCAGCATCTCGCGCGAGGAATTCAACCAGGCGCTCGACGAACTCGCCGCCGCCGATGTGCCACTAAAAACGGATCGTGAGCGCGCCTGGCGCGACTACGCCGGTTGGCGCGTCAACTACGATACGGTGTTGTTGTCGCTGGCGGAACTGCTCATGGCTCCATACGCACCGTGGATCTCCGACCGTTCGTTGCCACACCCGTCCCGTATGGTTATGCGTTGGCGTGCTTACAACAAATCGACGCACACACGCGAGTGGGTGCCACCTTCGGGCTATTAGTATCGCTGATATCTTATAGTCATACCTGCTCATCCTGGTTGGCAGTGGTGCTCGCGGGCACCATTTTGAGCTTGCCACGTTTCTGATAGAGCCAGAAAATCAGGCTGGCGATCAGCAGGAAGAGCAGGATCATGCCGATGATCCACAGCAGTAGATTGCCGACGCCACCGACGATGGCAGGGTTGAGGAAAAAGTAGGGATACCAGTGGACGAACGGTCCGCGTATCTCGCTATAGATTACATACACGATAGGGAAGATTAGCCAGAAGCCGAGCATTTTGCGGTAAGCGCGCGTCACCGGCTCGCCCACCAGCAACCAATCGATCCACAGGCCCAACGGCACGAGCAGGTGTACCAGGAAATTCGCGATCCTGCCGATAGCATTGGGAATCGGGATATTCGATAATAGTGTCCAGTAAACCAGCACGGTCACGGTGCCCGCCACCAGTAACGCGCCCTTGACCTCTGGACGATCGTTCCACCAGCGTTTCCCTCCCTGCAATGTCGAGCAGAAGGTCAGGATGAACCACAGGCTGATAAAGACGTTGGTGAGAATGGTGAAATAGCTGAAGAAGTTTATCGCCAGCGTGGGATGGCTAAAATATCCCGGCTGGTTCATATTGGTCGAGATCGCTTGCAATACCAGGCCGGTAAGACCCAGTAGCGACCACAGCAGGCGCACTCCAATGAGCGTATTATTTCGTTTCATCCACCGATGCTCCTCTTGACTTCATAGAGAGAAAATCATGAGCTGAAATAGTATTAGTTTATATATGGAGTACGCTCGTTGTTCACAACGGGTAAAAAGCCAATTCGGTAATCATCTTCCGTAGCGCTCTGCCAAAACACATTCGAACCCCTCGGTAGGAGCCGGTTTACCGTGCTCACCGCGACATTTATGGCGCAGTCGACCAGGGTCAGTGGGTTTCTCTGAGAAAAATATAAGATATGCCATTTGGGTCTCATGTCAGGCCAAACATGGGCTTATGCTTATAGGAGGCTAAAGACGCTCATGCTTTGCCTTAGCGAATGTAGGATGGTACGTTCTGAGCACATAAAAGGGCGACGAGAATTACTTCTCGCCGCCCTTTATTCAGAAACATCAATAGAAATCTATCGATATTTACTTGACCAACTGGTAGATATCGGGTGTGCCGATACCAGTTGCCAGATCATAGTCTGCAGTCGCAGGATAATAGCCGTTGGTGAACAGCGTAATATCGTGGAACTGGTGCTTGTAGCCCGACGTTGAATCGAACGGATAGACGATGTAGTTGAACAGGCCCAGGCGTCCTTTGTGGTGGCTATCGGCCAGCGCGGCGATACCAGCCCACAGCGGCGCGGCACAGGAAGTGCCACCGAGACGCACCCAGCCGGGTGTGCCGAACTCACCAGTCGCGCAGAAGGAATCGCCAGGATCGGTGCAGTAGACCGAATAGCCAGTACCTGGGTCGGCGTCCATCGAGACATCAGGATTCTCGCGACAAAGCACGCCACCCTGTTGTCCACAATACGTTCCCGACTCACTGTAGCTATTGATCACACCTGGATAATATACACCTGTTGTGAGGTTCGCAGCATAATCCGGCTCGGCCCAGACGCGGCTGATACCACCACCGCCACCTTCGCAGGAAGCAGGCGTGCAGCCCTCGTCCCAGGTGCCCTCTTTCGAGGTACCAGGATATTTAGGATGCGCGTTTTGGCCGGGATCGAAAAGGATCGTGCCTTTATTCGGTTCGCGGAACGATGTGCCGCCTACGGCTGTGACATAAGGCTGATTGTTAGGATCGCCAATCTGAAGTTCCTGGCCTGCTGGGGGGACGAGGCCCGCACGTGAGCAGCCGTAAGCACCAGCGTCACCAGCGGCTGCGAAGAGGCTTTGACCTTGAGACGCTATCTGTAGGAACGTCTGGTTTTCCGCCAGAGTGATCTCTGAATTGACCACATATTCGCAGATGATGCCCCAGCTGGTGCTGATCGCGTCGGCTTTGTTGTCTTTCGCGATTTGCAGGTACTCAGAGAGCGCGCCCAACTCAGTGTTAGGAGCTTCGTAGACGAGGATTTTCTGAACTTTGGGTGCCATGGCGATCTGTAACTCGATGTCCAGTTCGACTTCGGATGCGCCATTATCGGAGGATGCACCACCCAGCACGGGCTCGTTGACCAGTTTCACGTGTGGCAGATGGTACTGATTCTCGTACTTCGTGATGTCGCTCGCCTTGTAACCAGCCAACTCGTAGAGCGCCAATACCGAACCCTGCCCCTGGTCTTTCAGTTTACTGTAGACGGTGGAGGAGTTGTAGATACCAGCGATCTGCGAGGGCGTCAGTCCGCTCCCGAGTGGGCCACCACCATAGGGCGCGACTGCGGCGGCAGCGTTGCTGTTAGGTGTCGCAATATTCGGGCTAGCAACAGGAATATTGCTCAGACCGACAACACCAGAGATCACGTTGCTCAGTGACGTGGGTACCTGGAGGTCTTTGCTGGCCCCGTAGTAGGTTCCACCCATCACGTTATAATCAGCGATTTGGGTATGGAACGCCTGCTCGATAGTGCTGGCTTTGCCCTGCACCAGCAACAGGTTGGCATAAGACGAGGGCAATACCTTCAAACCCGCCTTGGTCGCAAAGCTCTGCGCAGCGGCGACCGTGCTGGCCGAGGGTGCATACTGCGCACTGAACTGTCCAGAGGAGAGCCAATTGTGATACTGTGCGCTACCAGGAGTATAGAGAGATTTCAATAACGCCTGCTGGCTCTCTACATTGCCGTTCGAGAGATATAAGCCAAAAGTGATCACATCGCTTCCTGCGTGCGCGTGTAGTAGATGTGCGCTTTTGCTGGCAGTCCATGGCGAGGCGCTGCCCTTCAATGTTTTGTTCCCCACTCCCGCAGCATTCGCGTTCGAGAGGCTGGCTATGCCCACGATCGCGACGCTCAGGATCGCCAGGAGAGATAAAGCCCCAAAAAGAAGCTTTCGACGAGACTTGAGTTTGTTCAATACAGTTTTCTCCTAGAAAATAAATGAACATATGTAGATAGATGTATATAGACGCGCACTTAAAACTGTAAGCTATAGACACTGCGAATTTTGTAAAGGAATGGTAAAGAAATGGTAAAGATGACGCATGCTTGGTATTGAAGTACGTTCAAAGGGTTACATAAGCGGAAATTGGGACTATCTACCTCTTGCTTCTGATGTACCTTGAAACATCGTTAGCACAAGCGTAGTAGCCAGGGAAGGATAAAGAGGCTCTATAGCATAAATGTTCCTCATTTATTTTGGCTATCGTGTGTCCGGTCCGTCCGGTCCGCCTTGTAGAGGGAAGATTGATCGACCGGTAGCAAAGCATGCCTTTGCTACTACGCGGACCGGCTGAGTTCAGGAAAAGTGAGCATGTTCATATTACGATGGATAGCTGCTTCATAGTGGTTGATGTCACTGGCTGATATACTCTTTTGTAATGGAAAATATATATCTGCTCTCATGGTCATAAAAAAGGATAGTTGTTATGTACACTGACCCGTATGCTTATCGCAATACTTTTGTGCCGCCATCAAAACCAGCAAGTGGACCTGTTGGAGCATTGCTCTCTTTCCCTTTTATTGTGCTCACAGCCTATTGTTGGCCCACACCAACCACTTTTGCGCGCCAAAAAAGCGACCCTGTGGGAAGCAACATGCTTGTTTGTCTTGGTCTTTTGCTTGTGACTGGCCTGTACGCCTCCCTATGGGGACGTTTGCCATCGTTGCGTAACGGTATTGCGACTTTGAGCTTCGGTCGTCTGCTGCCGCAGCCTCTCTCGGCTGTTCAGATACTGTTTCTGGCCTTTGTTACTCCGGGCTTGATACTGGCGTTTGCCGGTATTTTGCACTGGCTGGCCCATATGCAAGGGGGCCAAGGAAAGTATCGCGCGCAGTTGTACAGTGTGCTGGTCATTGCGACCCCGCCGATCCTGCTGGTCTCCATTATGCTGCTGCTTTTATCCGTACTGCCGGATGTTGCCCTGTTGATCCGCGTTCCCTTCATTAGCGCCGCTCTGTTGCTGTTTATATACAGCCTGTTCCTTCACGTGCCAGCATTGATGGGTGTGCAGCAATTGAAAGCCTGGCAGGCCGTGTTTTGTATGGCCGTGATTGTGGTCGTTGTGTTGCTCGTGTTCCTCATCCCTGACATGTTTAGCGACAGCCATGACAATCACGGCGGTGGTGGCGATAGCCATTCCACAAGACCACGGAACCGCAAAGCACGTTTCTGCCCATACTGTGGTTTCTCATTGGAGGTATACGACCAACTTCATACCACATCCACACAAACCTGCCCCAAATGTGGCAAGTCGCTTACCTCTTTTTAAGACTTTTCCTTGAGGTCACATAAAGGAGTTTTATAATTTAGTCAGCATAGGGCAAAGCATGCCTTTGCCCTATGCTGACTATAGTGCACTACCTACCCTATATGCTGCTAATGCGCGTGAAACAATTCTTCTCGTTCGCCCCCGGTCATCAACAGACCCAGTTGCTCCTCGCTGGCCTCCGGTGAGACAATATCCACGATCTGGCCCTCGTACATCACGGCGATGCGGTCGGAAAGCGAACGGATCTCGTCGAGTTCGGCTGAGATCAGTAGCACGGCCTTACCCTCGTCGCGTTGCTCGATCAGCTGGCGGTGGATGAATTCGATGGCACCGATATCGACGCCACGCGTAGGCTGCGCCGCGATCAACATGACAGGATTGGAGCCGAGTTCGCGCGCGATAATCACCTTTTGCTGATTGCCGCCCGATAAGGTACGGATGGGCACGGTGGCCGAGGGCGTGCGCACATCGAAATCGGTAATCAGCTTTTGTGCCCAGCGAGCGATGTGACGCAAGCGTAGCACCATACCACGCCAGGAGAATAGTGACCAGCGTTGCCGACCCAGAATCGAGTTGTCCTCGATCGACTCGCCCAGCACTAGCCCGCTATCGCGTCGATCCTCGGGGATATGCGCGAGTCCAAACATGCGTACTCTACGCGCGTTGGTCTGCGTGATATCAACGCTTTTGCCTGCCTGCCCGTCTTTGACCGGCGTGATAGTAACGGTGCCACCCGTTGATTTACGTATGCCACTGAGCACCTCGACCAGTTCGGTCTGCCCATTGCCCTCGACGCCCGCGACTCCCAGAATCTCGCCCGCGTGCACGTCGAAGCTCACACCGTGCAGGATCTCCAGGTCGCGATCGGATTGCGCGCGCAGATTTTCCACGTGCAGCACGACCGGTCCTGGATGCGCAGGCGTCTTCTTTACACGCAACAACACCTCGCGTCCCACCATCAGGCGCGCAATCTCGGCCTGGTTGGTCTGGCTGGTCACCAGTTCGCCGACGTTCTTGCCACGTCGTAGTACGGTGATCGTGTCGGTCACCGAAAGCACTTCGCGCAATTTATGCGTGATGAAGATGATGGTTTTGCCCTGCTTGACGAGGTCGCGTAGCACGACAAAAAGCTCGTCGGTCTCCTGCGGTGTTAGCACGCCGGTCGGCTCGTCCATCACCAGAATATCGGCCCCGCGATAGAGCATTTTCAGGATTTCGACGCGTTGCTGTTGTCCCACCGATAGTTTCTCGACGCGCACATCTGGATCGATGGGCAGTCCGTAGCGTTTGCTGATCGCCAGAATCTCGTTGCGCGCTCGTACGGCACTGTATGAAGAGGTCATACCACCTGGCTCGCGGCCCAGCACGATATTTTCCGCCACCGTTAGCGGCGGGATCAGCATAAAGTGCTGGTGCACCATGCCGATGCCCTGGCGAATGGCGTCGCGTGGCCCGCGAATCCTGGTCACCTCGCCGTTGATCAGTACTTCACCGCTATCGGGCGTCACCAGCCCGTACAGAATGTTCATCAACGTCGATTTGCCCGCGCCATTCTCACCCACCAGGGCATGGATCTCGCCTTTACGCACCGCCAAATTGACGTGATCACTGGCGACCACGCCCGGCCAGGCTTTATAGATATCGCGCATCTCCACCGCGTACGGCTGCGAGCGTTCTTGCGTTGGAGCCGTTGCTGTACTCTCTTGCATTTGTCTCTACCTTAATAATCGCGTAGGCGCGCCCCTTGTGGGTGTGTATGTGTGGGGGAGTCTTCGTCTGCCCCTGCCTCGGCCACGCACCCACAAGGGGCGCGCCTACGCGTCTGTTTAATCAGCGGTTGGCTCGTACGGGATACCATCGGCTGCTGGCGCGACCGTGCGCCCGACCAGTCCGACGAGCGCGATCAGGGTCAGCAGGTACGGCAGCGCGCTGAGCAGGTCTGCGGAAATGCCCGTGCTTTGCAGACGTGTGCTCAAGGCGTCGCCCAGGCCGAAGATGATACACGCGCCCGCGCTGCCTAACGGCGTGTATTTGCCGAAGATCATCGCCGCCAGCGCGATATAGCCGCGACCACTGGTCATATTCGGGTTGAAGATGCCCGCGATGCCCAGCGACAGAAACGCGCCCGCCAGCCCTGACAGCAGTCCACTGCTGATCACGCACAGGTAACGCACCAATCGTACGTTCACTCCGGCGGTGTCGGCGGCCTGTGGATGCTCACCGACCGCGCGAATACGCAAGCCGATATTGGTGCGGAAGAGCAGGAAATGGATCGCTACCATCAGGATAACGGCGACATAAAAGATGACGTTTTGCTGGAAGAGCACCGGCCCCAGGAATGGGATGTGCGCCAGCGCACCGAAGGAGACGACGGGAATACGCAAATTGCCGTTGAGCGAGGGCACGCCCTGGTTCTGTGTCTGCACGTAGAGCAGGTAGTTGGTCAACCCGAGCGCGCCAATGTTGATGGCGATGCCGCTCACCGTCTGGTTGGCCTTGAAGTCGATGGAGACAATCGCGTGCAGCAAAGACATCAGGCCGCCCGCGATAATGGCCCCAATCACGCCGATGAAGACGTTGTGCGTTGCCAGCGTCATCATCACGCCCGCGTACGCGCCCGTCAACATCATACCTTCCATGGCGATATTGGTGACACCGCTGCGTTCGCAGATCACCGCGCCCAGCGCGGGCAGGAAGAGCAACGCCGCCGATTGCAAGGTAGCCTGCCACAGATCGCTGGAGAGCAGGGTTTGCACAAGTATTTGCAAAAACATGGCTTACTCCTCTTGCCGTATGGATGATGTTGTCGTATCGACCGTCGCCGCATCTGCTATATCAGCTGTATCTGCTATATCAGCCCTATCGATCGCCCGTCTTTCTCTGCCCCGCGCGCTCGAACCATTGCTGCTGGCTCCCTCTCCGGTCAATACCGGCTCAACCGGCTGTATGCCTGCCAGGTCGGGCACCAGCTCCGGTCGACTACTGCGCATCAGCCATGAGGGCATGATGCGTTGTAACGAGGGCAGGAACTCGATGGCGATACTGAACAGCACCAGTGCCTGGATGATTGTCACCACATCGCCAGGGATGCGTGCCAGTATCTGAAGTTCGCCGCTGGCCTGTTGTAGTCCACCGAACAGCAACGCCGAAAGCAGGACGCCGACCGCTGTAGTACGACCGAGCAGGCCGACACCGATGGCGTTGAAGCCGGTGGAATCCTGGCTGAATGCCGTGCTGATCAACTGGTAGGGAGCCTGTCCCATCAGACGACACGATCCGGCCAGGCCAGCGAACGCGCCCGCCAGCGCCATCGCCAGCACCATATTGCGTCCGACCGGTATACCCGCGTAGCGCGCGGCCTTCACATTCTGCCCGATCACGCGCAACTCGTAGCCGAAGCTGGTCCGTGCGGTAATGAACCAGTAGATTATGAGCACGATAACGGCGAAGATGATGCTCACATCGACCGTGTACATAGTTGGATTCGCGATCGGCGGCAAAAATTTTCCCAGTGTCTCATTGTAGAAAATAGCGACCGTGGGCAGTTGAGCCTGGAGTGGTAGTGGCCGCGTCTGTTGTGCCAGGTTGGGCGCTTGTAGCGGACCATCGACCAGTGACGCGGCCACATCGAAGGCGATCCAGTTCAACATGATCGTGGTCACCACTTCATGTGCGCCGCGCCAGGCCTTGAGCAGTCCCACGATCGCGCCCCACACTGCTCCGGCCAGCGCGCTGGCGATGATCATCAACGGCACCAGCAGCCAGCCCGGCCAGTTCGGCTCGCGTAAGGCGATCAGCCCCGCCACCATCGCGCCCACCGTCAACTGGCCCGCCGCCCCGATATTGAACAGTCCGGCACGGTAGGCGATCGCTACCGAGAGACCGGTAAAGATAAGTGAGGTCGCGAGCACCAGCGTGTATGAAATACTTTGTAAACTGCCGAATGAGCCGAGATAGAGGTACTGGTAAACGGTCAGCGTGGCGCTGAAACGCGCCGATAGTGAACCGCTGGTGGAGAACATGATCATGATGCCGACGATGATCAGCGCGACGATAACGGCGATAACCGGCCTGAGAAAAGAAGCCCGTAGTTTTTGTAGGAATACTAGAAGCCCTGACGCAGGTGCGTCACTCCTGCGCTGCACGGTTGGCACTGCCATAGCGGCATCCTCCTGCGCGTAATGTGTGTGATAGCGATCAATCCAGCATTGCTTGACTAACCAGGAAGAGAGAAATCTATTCGTGCTCCACCGCTTGCTTTTTCAGCGGCACAAAATGGGGCAGTGCTCGCTGATCTGCATGTATCGATGCTGTTCGACACACGGTAGCAATAGAATATATCGCATTGTATCATAACCAATGCTGTATCCGCGTAGGGCAAACCATGCGTTTGCTCCACGCGGACGATGATGTCAAATTGACGGTGCAATCCCAGGATCACACCGTCAATTTAAACGAGGTTTTGTTTTATTTCTGAATATCCTGCGGAACCACCAGCGTACCCGCTTTGATTTCCGAGGCATATTGTGCGGAGATGGCCTGCGCGTCGGCTGGGACCGCGCTGGAGAACGGTGCATTGCCCACACCGCCGCTCTTGAGATCGAAGCGCGGAGGATTGTTGGTAAACTTGCCGGACTCGAAATTGACGATGGTGTTGTACACAGCGGTATCGACGCGTTTCTGCGCGCTGGTGATCACGCTGCTATTGATGCCATCCTGGTTGCTATCGACGCCGATGCCGTAGACGTTTTTGCTGTGCGCCGCCTGCAACGCGCCGATGCCGCAGCCACCAGCCACCTGGAAGATGATGTCGGCCTTGTCCTGGTTGATCTGGCTATTGGCGACATCACTACATTTCGCCGTATCCGTGAAGCTCTGCGAATAGTTGATGATCACTTTGATGCTAGGATCGACTTTCTTGGAGCAGTACTGGTAGCCCGCGATATAGCGGTTCACCGAGGGAATCGAGATACCGCCGACCGCGGCAATGGTGTTGGCGCCCAGCAGGTTCGGCACTTTGGATTTACCATCCACCTCCATCTGGCCCGCCGCCGCACCTACCAGACAGCCCGCCTGCTCTTCCGTAAAGTAGAGCGGCGCGACGTTAGGCAGATTATCACAGTTGCCGTTCGCCAGCTGCGCGCACGAGTCGATCAGCGCGTAGTGTTTGCTTGGATTCGCCTTCGCCACCTGATCCATCGCGGTCGCCATCAAGAAACCGACGCCGATAACGAGGTCCGCCGCCTGCGACGCCTGTGTCAGATTCTTCACATAGTCAGCCTCTGATTGGGTTTCGATAAGCGCCTGCTGAAAGCCATACTTGGTACGTGCCTTCTGATAGCCTGCGTTTGCAAGTTCATTGAAGCCCTGGTCGTTCAAGCCTCCGATGTCGGTGACGAGCGCTACTGTTTTGGCGCTGGTCGTCGAAGAGCTACCACCCGAATTGGAGCTACCTCCACTCGTGGAGCCTCCTCCACAGGCCGCGAGCAAAAGCGTACATAGGGCGAGCAGTGATAAAAGCAAGCGTGGGTTGCCAAACCTTCGCATGTTGGTTCCTTTCTTCTCCTGGCGAGAAATAAGATCAAGCCATGGTGTACATACGTCGAGCGCCACCTCCCACACCTCCTCAATCTCTAGCTTTAGAAACGCATAATGCCAGCTATAGAGTCGATCACGAAAAAATTCCTTACCGCCTTCCCTGTTTCATACCACGGGCATGCGGCAAAAATACTACTTGGTGGGAGAGCTAGGTGAGCTTACTGGTCTCTTGATAGTAACTACGTTCACATAACCTCCATTTCTCACCGAAACTTCCATCAGCAGTCGCGCTCTGTTTGCTCCACGTGTCACCAACGCTTGCCGCTAGGACGTGTGCCAGGTATCGTACAATAGATGGATACAGTAGCTGTATAGTTGCATATATGCTTGCTTGGTCCGGCAGCCCTTCGCGGCGTTTGCGGGGACAGCGTTGAAAAAAAGAAGCGAGGTATTTTCATGAACATAAAACATCTGGGCAAAACAGGGTTGAAGGTGAGCGAGGTCTGCCTGGGCACAATGACTTTCGGCGTACAGGCCGACCAGCAGACCGCGTTTTCGATTATGGATGTCGCCGACGAAGGGGGCGTGACGTTTTTTGATACCGCCGATGTCTACCCTCTGGGTGCCGACGCGGATGAACACGGTCGCACCGAGGAGATCGTGGGCAACTGGTTGCGCGAACGTAATGCTCGTCAACGTATCGTGCTGGCAACCAAATGCGCGGGCGCGATGAGCTCGCACCCCAACGACCAGGGCTTGAGCCGCAAACACATTCTCGACGCCTGTGAGCAGAGTCTGCGCCGTCTGCAAACAGACTATATCGATCTCTATCAGGTGCATTTCCCCGATTTCGAGACTCCGCTTGAGGAGACGCTGAGCGCGCTCGATTCGTTGGTGCGTGCGGGCAAAGTGCGTTACATCGGCTGCTCGAACTATCCCGCCTGGCACCTGGCGGACGCTCTCTGGACCAGCAAACTAGCGGGCCTCGCCAGCTATGACAGTGTGCAGCCGCGCTACAACATCGCCTTTCGCATGATCGAGGACGAACTGCTCCCACTATGCAAAGCGCATGGCGTCGGCGTAATCGTCTACAATCCGCTCGCGGGCGGCGTGCTTACCGGGCGCTATCGCCAATCCCAAGAGGTCGAGCAGGGCACACGTTTCAGCCTCAAAAATAGCGGTGGTATGTACCAGCGCCGCTACTGGAACGATGTTCTGTTCCAGGAGGTCGCGCATCTAGGTGATTTCTTCGACGCGCGCCATAAAAGCCTGGCCCACGTAGCACTGGCCTGGGTTTTGGCGCAACCAGTGGTCACCAGCGCCATCGTCGGTGCCAGCAAACCGGAGCAGCTCAAGGACAGCCTCCAGGGCGTCGATCTCACGCTGGACAAAGAGGAACTCGCAGCCTGTGATGCCGTCTGGTACAACCTGCCGCGCGAGCGCGACCCTCAGTACGCACGCCGTTAACATACAGACCCGATGTCGTCAATATAATAACCCGGTCGTCCGCGTAGGGCAAACCACGCGTTTGCTCTTACGCGGACGGGTTGCCCTACGCGGACAATGACGTGTTGAAAAAGGATGGCGCATGTTCCTGCTCAAATTGGTGTTGACGCCTCTGTTCGCTGGTGCGATCAGTCTGGCCGGTCGGAGATGGGGCGCGGCTGCCAGCGGCTGGCTAGCGGGCCTGCCACTGACTTCCGCACCCGTATCGATCTTCCTGCTGTTGGAGCAGGGACCGCTTTTCGCCGCGCGAGCGGCGCAAGGAACATTGTTAGGTGTGGTCTCGCTGGTCGCCTTCTGCCTGACCTATAGCTGGCTTTCGTTGCATCTGGGCATGCCGCTTTGTGTCGTGTTCAGCCTGCTCGTCTCCCTTATCACCACCTTCTTGCTCACCTTTATCACACCGCCATTGATTCTGACGTGCGTCCTTGTATTTATTCTGCTCCTACTGCTGATTCGCTCGCTTCCCCGCGATACCGCAGCGCAAAACGTGGCCTCCGTATCCGCCGTCCATATATCCTACTGGGAGATCCTGGGCAGAATGGTGGTGGCGACGCTCTTCGTGCTGCTATTGACGGAGAGCGCTACGCTGGTCGGCCCACATATCAGTGGCCTGCTCAGCCCATTTCCTATCTATGCCACTATCCTGGCCGCTTTCTCACACCACTTTGAAGGCGCATATGCCGCCCGCCGTGTCCTACGTGGCGTGTCCTACGGTGCGTTCGCCTTCAGCACCTTTTTCTTGATCGTATCAACCGCTTTACCTATATGGAATGCCATACTCACATATATTGTGGCAGCCATCATAGCTCTATCCGTGCAGGGTTGCTCTTTGTGGTTTTTGCGGCATAGAACGAGCGTTGCGATTTCTCAACAGGGAAAAAGTGAGTTGTGACCCATTTGGTGCCAGAGATCCGCTCCTTCATCATGGTTGCTCAGGAAGGAGGGAGCGTTGCTGTGTTCGTCTCTGACGTTGTTGGAGTCTCTGTTGTTTCTTGCGCTCATTGAGAGAAACATCGAAGTGGTCAGGACACAGGGGCTTGTGATTGCCATCATACTGCCTATAATGCATAACACACACTGCACGACTACATTGATCACAAAAGTCATAGGCTACGCCCGTACAGAAAGAACATGTGTCGAACGCCTTGTTACCTCGGTGAGCAGTCTCATTGCGCAGGAAGGTAGAGGACACATCAAGGGCGGTAGGCCATGCTTGCCACCGCTCGTTTCCGGCCTCCGCACCAGAAAAGCTCCCATCATGAGGAGTACCGAGTGCCTCCAGTACGGCACTGCCTGAGAGAAGATGGTACCAGTTGTATTGGGAATGATCCTCATCACTATACATCGTCTGATAATAGTTCGTGTGTGGTGTCACCTCACAAGCAGCCAATTCCAGAGTAGAATAATTGCCAGCGGTTGTAAGATGATTGATGAGCATTTGTATCGTGTCTTGCATAGATGCTCCTTTCCACGGGTCTGGTTTCCGTGTGGATCTTCACAAGATAAAAAGTTTCCGATGAACATTATACCTCACTCCATTTAAGTACCATCTTTGACCCTCTGCTACCCTTGCCAGCGGTCGCTATGTTATACTAGCGGTGCGGTATCTGCTTGCGTTCTCACTGGTTTTTTCGACCAACCCTTTATTTTTGAGCATACATTTTATGACGCGATATGCGTATATATGATGAACTTGTTTTATTCGTTGCTGAGAGTCCCTTAATTGGCAAAATTATGTCTATTTGTATAGAAATTAAATAGCGTATAGAAGGTTGAAGAATGCTATGGCGCTGATAGGACAACAACTGGGGCATTACCGAATTCTGCGTTTGCTTGCCCAGGGCGGGATGGGGGAAGTGTACCTGGCCGAGGATACGCGCATCGAGCGACAGGTAGCGATCAAAGTCGTGCTGGACGAGCGCGGCGCCTATCCCAATACCGATTCGTTGCAGCAGTCGGAGCGCTATTTCCAACGCGAGATGCGCGCTATCTCGCAACTCGATCATCCCTATATTTTGAGCTTCTACGATTTTGGTGAGCAGCAGGCCGAAAATGGCACCATCATCTATATGGTCATGCCCTATCGCGCCGAAGGTTCGCTCTACGATTGGCTCAATGGGCGCGGTTCCACACCACTGCCCGCGAAAAACGTCGGGATCATGGTCGCGCAGGCTGCCTCCGCGCTTCAGCATGCACACGATCATGGCATTATTCACCAGGATGTGAAGCCCTCGAATTTTTTGATTCGTATCGATCCCAACCATCCCAATCAGCCGGACCTGTTCCTGGCGGATTTCGGCATCGCGCGTGTGATGACGGGCACCTCGAATATGAGCAAGACCGTCAAAGGGACCGCGACCTATATGGCGCCCGAACAGTGGAGTGGTAACGCTGTTCCGGCATCGGACCAGTACGCGCTGGCGGTGATGGCCTATCAACTGTTGACCGGCCAATTGCTCTTCCAGGGACGTTCGGAGCAGGTGATGTACCAGCATATGGCTGTCTCCCCCAATCCGCCCAGTCAGGCCAACCCCAACCTTTCGCCCGCGGTCGATGCCGTGCTATTGCGTGCCCTCTCGAAGAATGCTGATGATCGTTTTCCGCGCATCGATGATTTCGCGCAGGCGTTGCAGCAGGCCATCGACTACACTGATCTGCGCTCGACACTGACGATCAGTAGTGCTGAAGCCGCGCAAGGCGGTACACGTGTGGTAACCCTGCCAGGCAATCGCCAGGTGAGCGTGAACATTGCGCCTAACACGCACAATGGACAGGTGCTCCAACTGCCAGGTCAGGGTATGCCGTTCTACGAAAATGGACCGCGCGGTCCCCTGGCGTTAACGGTCTCCGTGGAGCCGAGCCAACCGGCCCCATTTACCGGCTATGGGGCCGCCGGACCAGTGGGGCCAACAGGGCCCGGCAGCAATCCGAGTTATCCTGGCTATGCTCCTAATCCTGGCAGCAACCAGTATAACAGCATGCCGACGACCTATGCTCAATCTTCTCAGCCCTCGCTCACCCCGAATTATCAAGGGCCATCTTACCCTCCTGTGCCGCCTGCACCGCCGTATACGGGACTATCAGCTAGTGCGCAGCCTCAATTCGGCAACGCCCAGGTGCCGCCTGCATCCAGGCGTTCGTCGCGCTTGCTCGTTCCCATCATTGTCATCGTGGTCGTGCTGCTGGTAGCGAGTATTCTGACCGCCGTCCTGATCAACAATCAAAATGTCGCGCAATCGCATACCCATGCGACCGCAACCGCGCAGACAGCGAGTCAGAACGCGACAAGTACCGCGCAAGCACAGGCGACAGCACAAACACGTGCGACAAGCGTCGCGGCCACCGCGACCGTGACAGCTGATCCATATGCCTCCACGGGTTCCTTAAGCTATTTCGATGCGCTTAACGAAACAACCAATCCTGATTGGGACAGCGGAGCAACTCCTTCTGGCACCGGTAGTTGTCAATTGACATCGAATGGCTATCAGGTCAGCGAGACCAATATAAAGCTGTACAATCAATGTTTTCAGAACAAGAGTACGTACAATAATTTCGCCTTCGAGGTCAAAATGACGATCGACCAGGGAAATTGCGGAGGTATGATATTCCGCAGCAATAGTGCTGGCACCCTGCTTTATAACTATATAGTTTGTGAAGATGGCAGTTATGCCCTTTATAAATACACTTCGGGAAACAGTTCATCGGCGCTGGCACAGAGTTCGTCGTCGGCCATCAAAACCGGTGTGGGGCAGACGAATAGTATCGCTGTGCTTGCCAACGGCAATAGTTTAAGTCTTTACGTCAATACACAGAAGATTGCCAGCGTGAACGATAGCTCGTACACGCAAGGAAATATCGGTCTCGTAGCTGCCCCCAGCAATCACGCGACGCAGGTGACGTATCAGGATGCACGCGTGTGGTCGCTATGACTATTGGCTTAATTAATAGCTCTCTTTTCCCACCTATTTCCTATAGATAGACGGGCTATGTTATACTGCCCAATTGATACTTCTGGCAGGAAGGGATCAATGCGTCCAGTTGTGTGCAGTATGATGCTGACTTTATTATTGAATATTTCTGTTTTTTATTTTTTCTTTGGTTAAGAAGGTAAATATGTTATGTCGCTCATAGGTCAACAATTGGAGCACTATCAGGTGCTGCGCTTGATTGGGCAGGGAAGTATGGGTGAGGTCTATCTTGCAGAAGATACGCAGACATTGCGCCAGGTAGCTATCAAAGTAATACACAATGGTTTTCAGGCCGATCCAGATGAGGCCGCGCTTGCTGAAGCCTTCGACGCTTTTCAACGCGAAATGAAGATGATTTCACAGTTCGATCACGCCCATATTCTCCCCTACTATCATTTCGACAAACTGAATACAGACGATGGTTTGCTCTTCTACATGGTGATGCGCTATTACGCTGATGGATCACTCACCGACTGGCTCGGCAAGCGTGGCAGCGACCTGTTGACGATTCAGGATGTCGGTCACGTTATCGCTCCCGTGGCGTCCGCACTGCAATTAGCTCATGACTACGGTATCACTCACGGCGCGGTAAAGCCGTCCAACTTGCTGGTGGCGCTCAGCAACGATCATCCTGCCTATCCAGACCTGTTGCTGGGCGATTTCAGCCTGAGCGCGGCGCTCGCACCGATTCTCCCCGATACGAACGCGGTACGAGGAAATTATGCTTATATGGCGCCCGAGCAGTGGCAAGGGCAGACGGTTCCCGCCACCGACCAGTATTCGCTCGCGATCGTGGTCTATCAACTGCTGACTGGCGAGGCACCCTTCAAAGGTCCAGTGCAGGAACTGGCCCATCAGCAGTTATCCTCCGTTCCCGAAATGCCTGGCAAGCTGAATACGCATGTATCAGCCGCCATCGACGCCGTTGTTTCGCGCGCTTTATCGAAAGATATCGATGAGCGCTTCTCCTCGATCCAGGACTTCGCTCTGGCCTTGCAGCAGGCGTGCGATTACAGAGATATGCGTGCCGCCCTCTCCATCAGTCATATCGAGGCAAAACTGGGTGGTGATCGTATGGTTACCCTGCCCGATCGACGGCAGATCACCGTGACGATTCCACCAAATACGCAAGATGGACAGGTCCTGCACGTGCCCGCGCAAGGCTCGAACTATTATGCCGATAGCGCGCGTGGCCCTCTGTATCTGACGTTGAGCGTCTTTCATCAAAACCTGATGCCTCTGCCGGGCAATAGCGGCGAGTTGTATCTCCCGAACCTATCGGGCATGGAAGAGATGGCACCGCTGGCCTCCAATCATCACGCGACAGCCGCATACGATCAATCGTTCTCGCCCCTTTTCGCTTACCCCGATGGCTCGACTTCCGTAGAAGATGCGGTAAAGAGCGCTGATGAAAAAGATGGATTGAGCACGAATGGCGTAGATTCGACAGAAAGTACGAATGGAGCGCATTCGGCACCGACCACAACCGCTGACGCAACGAAATCATCTGCTGAACATATACAAACTCCATCACAGGATGAGCCGCTCGATGAGATGAGCAACGAGGCCGCCATCGCCAATACGCCTGTCGTACCTGTGACCGTGAAGCCAATTACCGGCACTATCCCTATTGTGCCCATTGACGGACATCCCGCCCTCCCTGAGTCCTCTACTACACCCGCAGAGCCCGCACCAGTAGAGGCTGCGCAGAAAACCAGCGCTGGAACCGTAAATACTTCGCATACTGCGGATAGTGTAGGTAGTGTCGATAGTGTCGATATGACGGAGACCACAAGTCAACCTGCTCTTCCACGTCTGGATGTGAATTATAACAACGCCCACGCTATAGGACAGGTTGTGCCGCCATTTTCCGCTCCAAACCGAGCCAGCAAGAGACGAAGGTTATCTCCCGCTTATATTGTGCTCATTGTCGTGGTCGCGCTCGCACTGATCGCCAGCGCGTTTTTCCTCACGATTTCTCATAACGAGCAGACGAATGCTACCAACGCTCGTGCGACCGCTTTAACGCAGGCGCAGAATGGAACCGCGACCTCGCAGGCTCAGGTGCAAGCACAGGCACAAGCGACCGCAACGCAACGCGCCGAAAATGCCACCGCGACCGCTGCCGCGCAAGCCAAAGCCACATCCACGGCGAAGGCGAATCTGGTCTCGATGGCGGCTGCCAACCCGGATCTTTACTACTCGGGCACCAGTAACCTGGCTATGGTGGACCCTTTGAACAGTATTGCCACCTCTCAATGGCGCAATCACACGGACAACGCCACGGGCCAATGCCAGTTCAACACGCTCGGTTACCAAATCAGCCAGACGCAGGCGCAAACGCTTTACAATTGCAGAAACTCCACTACCTACAGCAATTTCGTTTTCGAGGTGCAGGTAACCATCGACCAGGGCGATTGCAGCGGCATCACAGTGCGCGGGGATAGCACGAACTTCTACTTTTTCAGCATCTGCCGCACCGGCGTGTATACCTTCTCCAAGTATGCGACCGGCGTAGCGCCAGTGCCACTCGCCACGAGCTACTCCGCCGCGATCAACACCGTCCTGGGTGGTACGAACACCATCGCCGTCGTCGCGATCAATAGCACTTACTATCTCTACATCAATAGCACGACCCAGTATGTGAATACCGTTACCGACAGCAGCTATACGCAAGGTCTCTTCGGCATGGCCGTTCTCGCCAACGCCGATACTACCACCGCCATCTTCCAGCACGCGCGTGCCTGGACGATCGGCAGTTAAATATGCAGCTAACCCGCGTAGGCGCGTCCCCTTGCGGGCGCGTATGCCTTTCCTTCCCGTACGATTTTCTGCATGCACTATCTCGTATGCACCAATTGTCTCGTACGTATATAATAGGGAAGGCCCTTGTTTGTGGTCTTCCCGCCCTTTTAAGGTCTTTGTCACCTTGAGGTTGCTGTTTTCTTATCGTTTTCTCCATGGTTTAAAGGTAACCGCGTTTGTTACTCACGCTCAGATCCTTGAATCTCATCGTTCCGCTGACGATTTTCTTGCTGCTCAACTTCGCGTTCATCATCAGTAGCTACGCCCTGTTGCGCTTTTTGCATATCTCAGCCGATTGGGTAGCCTGGCTGATTGCAGCACTGCTGATTTTTCTGAGTGTAATCAATTCGCTGCTGGCCTTCGCGCCCTATCCCTCGCTCTACACCTTTCGTGGCGACATCATTTACGGCGCCTTCTCGCTGGGCGTGGCCGTCTACTCGGCCAGTCAATGGATCATGCGTCAGGGCTACCTGTTGCTCAAGCGTCGGGCATGGTCGTTCCTGGTCAGAGCAACGCGGCAGGTATTTTTGTTCTTGCGCGCCCATCACCAACTCTTCGGCTGGGTCGTGCTGGCGACCGCCACCGCGCACGGCCTCTCCTACATCTTTCTGATCGGTCGTGTCTCGCCCGAAGCGTTAATCAGTGGCGTGATCCTCTGGCTCATCCTGCTCATCCTTACCGCGCTTGGCTTGCTGATCGAGTACCGCATCAAACAGAAGCGCCTGGCACGGCGTGCCCGTTGGCTACATAGCGTGCTAGCACTAATCTTTTTCGTGGCTTTTCTGACGCATGCTTAATTGATCGTCTAAGCCCTATCCACCTTCCAGATAATCGCCGTCTTGTCATAAGAGACACTGGCAATGTAGCGACCATCCGGCGACCATGAGATGTTTGTGATCGTCTTGGTATGACCAATGGAACCGGCTTTGCTGGGGAAGAAAAGCGTTTGTAGCCGATATCCATTCGACATCTTCGGGCTTTTCTCTTGCAGATCCCACACGTAGATACTCGCATCACGCCCATAACTGGCCGCGAGATAGCGCCCGCTGGGCGACCATGTCAGGCTGTGAATCTGTGGTCCCCATTTCTGAGGATTCGGTTTAGGATAGTAGAAAGCGGCGGAATCATCGGTTGTCAGCATTACAGAGGGCTTTTTCTGGCGCACATCCCAGATCAGGGCTACATCCGCATTGGACACAGCGATGATGTGTGTATCGCTTGGAGACCAGGCTAGCGCGCTCTGGCTCAATTCAACTGTTTGATTAGCCGCAATGTGTGGAAGTGTGAGATTTAGAGCATTCAGGTCAAAGTAAGCCAGAGAGGCACCTGTTTGAACGTTCCATATCACGACATGCGCGTCAGTTGTGTAGCCTGCCAGCATAGAGCCGTCTTTGGACCAGGCAAGTGATAGAAGCAGAACACTAGGTGCGGCATTGCTGTACGTCAACGCTTTCGTCGTAGTCGTAAGATCAGTCGAATGCCAGAGATCGGCCTTCACCTGGAAAGGTTCGCTAGTATCGATGCTCACGAATGCGTTGGTGCCTGGTTGCCAGACAACCTGATTATAGAAAGGTTGATTTGTCGGATCTGACCCATTAACTATGTAGGGAGGAAAAACCTGAGGTGGTTTGGTCGCATGGAAAGCGTCGATAAGATAGAGCTTCCCCTCTTCATCTGGCGAGGCAACGATCGTACGCCCATCAGAGGACCAGCAGATTTCATCATCGTTGATTTGAGACGCGAGTTTCCACATGGACATGGGCGCGTGTATGCCCTGAATCTTGTTCGGGCTTTTCTGCAAATAACTCTCGATATCCCACAACATGACGCGTTCATCATCGCCTGCCGTTGCCAGGTAGCGACCGCTGGGGTGCCACACTGCGCACCAGACACTGTCACTATGACTTTTGAGCACCAGCAAGGGGATGCCCGCGATTAGCTTTTGAGGACCGGTAGCCGCCTCTTGCACAATTAGTGGGTGTGGCAGGTGAGTTGCTAGATACGCGCCACCACCAATAACCGCGACCGCCGCGACGGTCGCACCCCCGATCAAAAAGGCGCGCCGATTGACCGCGTGTCTCTCGTCCGGTTGTTGGCGCGAGGTCTGCGCGTTTGTAGCATTGTTCGCAACCTCGTCATAGTGACGAATCGTTGATTGCGCATCAATATTTGTGGGCAGCGGAGTATGCGGAGGTGCCGAAGCATCGGGCGGAAAGAGCGCTGGACGTTCCGGCGATTCTGTATTACGTTCGCTATTGACTCGTGTAGATTGTTCTACAGGTTGCTCGGTTGATGAGGCCGAGACTAGCTCGACCGGCAGGTGTGCGAGCGGAGATGATACGTTACGCAAGTGTTTGCTCCAGGGCGCGAGTTCAGTAGCATCGGGATCGAACGTTGCTTGAGCCGCCGCGGACCAGCCCTGCTCTAGCACGGCTACAAACTCACCACAGCTTGCGTAACGCTCGCCTGGCTTCTTCGCCAGACCACGCAAAATACCATCCGCGACCGCTTGCGGAATACTCGTGTTTATATCACGCGGTGAAACTGGTGTCTCGTTGATTTGTTTGATCAGGATATCGAACGAGGTCTCGCCACGAAACGGTAGCTGTCCGGTGAAAAGCTGATAGGCGATCACTACCAGGCTATACTGATCGCTGGCGGCCTCGGCATGCCCCTGCGCCTGCTCGGGTGCCATATACACAGGAGTGCCCGCGCCCGCGTTGGTCTGCGCGTGATAGGTCGTGCTACTCAGCAACTTGGCAATGCCGAAATCGGTCAGCAGCAGCCACGATTGGTCGAGCAGCATATTGGCGGGCTTGATATCGCGATGCAGCACCTGGCGCGTATGTGCATAGTCGATCGCTTGTGCGGCCTGCTTTAAATAATTCAGCGCCTCCTGCACGGGAAGTTGTTGCTGGCGCATGCGGTCGCGCAACGTGCCGCCAGTGATATAGGGCATCACCAGATAGGTAGTCAGTTCGCCGTTTTCTCTTGCTTGCTCGCCGAAATCATGCACCGGCAAAATATTGGGATGTTCGAGCGAGGCAGCTGCGCGCGCCTCATACTCGAAGAGCTGTAAATAGTTTTGATTGTTCGCGTGTACGGCGGGCAGCAGCTTGATCGCGACATCGCGCCGAATCTGCTCATCCGCGGCCAACCAGACCTCGCCCATACCGCCGCGTCCAAGCATGCGTTGTAAGCGGTAGCGTCCGAGCATTTGCCCCTGTCGTTCTAAGGGTTGATTTTGTGCCATCAGTGTACCTCATCAATTCTGTTTGTCGTGTAGATAAAATAAAAAGAGCATGTGGAGTGAAGCCAGTAGGGGCAGGATTCATCCGCGCGCGCACAATTCATTGTGCGGTCTCTCTTTTCGCAAGAATATTATTGGTGCATCCACCAAATTATTGGGTAACCCCGCGTAGGCGCGATCCCTTGCGGTCGCGCGCCGAAGCTTCCCTTGCTCATACCCTGGCAACTTGGTGGATGCTCCAATTATGCGAATTAAATAAAATGGAAATTCTATAAATGCCAGACGAGAATGCTATCGTTGGTGTCCTGGTAACCTGCGGCCAGCCATTGTCCGTCCGACGACCAGGCCAGCACCGGTGCTCGATCCGCTATATTCGCGTTATCTAATGCACGTATAGGGTCCGGCCCCTTGCTTTTATTCCAGATGTAGACTGGCCCGTTCAGGCATGCAGCCGCCAGCAAAGTGCTGCCAGCCACTGGGCACCACGCGATTGCGGTCAGTTGTGTCGTTTGACCGGAAATCTTGAAGGCTCCTGACTGTGCTTTACCATCGCTCACACCCCAGCAATACACTGTGGTCGGGGTACCACTATCGATGGCGGCGATGAACTTTCCATCGGGCGACCAGGTCAAAGCCACAATATCAAAAAAGTCGTTAGTGCCAAATTTCAGATTCGCTCCACGTGATTGCCACTGTACGCTGTTCCCCACAAGGACTGGCTGTCCAATAGCGATACTTTTCGGTGTAGTATAAAGTCCCAACGCGATCGTTGTCGTATCCGGTGAAGCAATGGCGCAAGCGGAGATATCGTTGTTGTAAGTGTCTGTTTCGAGTAAATTGGGTAGCGACGTGGCTTGAAATTGAGTTTCTGGCTGCGTCATGTCCCACAAAACCATCTGCGTGTTTTTACTGGTGAGCGGTAAGAAGGTGGCCTCAAGATATTTCCCCTCTTGTATCCAGTCAAGGCCATTGACAGTACTACTCACTTGCAAAGGCTTCGTAAAGCCAGTTACAGGACCACTCAAATCTTTTTTGTAGACCTGAATATGGTTGTTGTTGAAGTCCGCTTCTGTGTAAGCGTTTGCAATCGCCAGCATATTTCCATCGGGCGACCAGGCGAGTATCCTGTCGCTCTCATAGGGAAAGCTTTGTGTGGCCGAGCTTTTCAGCGATGTGTACGGCTTAAAACCCGTAAAGTTCCACAGCTTGACGAAATTATCGTCTGCTGCTGAGGCCAGCACGTTGTCTTTAGGCGACCAGGCCAGGGAAGTAACATGGTCATTATGCTCGCGCAGAATAGCTACCGGACTGTTCGGATTCGCTTTTGGCGTCGCGTGGGAAACAGGTTGAGGTGTCGACGCGGGCTTATTCGTCTGAAATGCGAAGAGGTGTTCGTTATACCCCAGCACAGCCGCTCCGACCACAACTACTGCCGCGACTCCCGAACCGATGAGCACATTGCGACGTGTGACCGTGGTAACAGCTTTTGCACCTGCATTACCGACATCAATGATGTGTGTAGTTTCCGTGCGCTTAGGCCCTGTTGGTGGTCCCTGCGTCGCAATGTTTTCGGGATCGACATAGGTATCTTCCTCGTCCGTGATTACCAGGCTCTGGCGCAGCGCCGCTACAAACGCCTCGGCAGATGGAAAACGTTCTTTGGGTTCTTTAGCGAGTGCGCGCAACAATACAGCCTCACACCCCTGCGTAAGACGAGGATTGAAGCGACGTGGCGAAGGTGCTGGAGTAGTGAGATGCTGAATCGTGATCGCGTAACTGCTGTCGGCGGTAAAGGGCAGTGATCCGCTCAGCAATTGATAGGCGATGACCGCCAGGCTGTAAGTGTCGCTGGCGAACTCGGCCCGTCCCTGCGCCTGCTCGGGTGCCATATAATCGGGTGTGCCGATGCTGGTGCCCGTGTGTGTAAGATGATCATCATCGGAAAGCATGCGTGCGATACCGAAATCGGCCAGCAGTAGCCAGTTATCGTCGCGCAGCAACATATTGGCGGGCTTGATGTCGCGATGGATGATACCGCGTGAGTGTGCGTAATCGATAGCTTCAGCCGCTTGAGCAAGATAGGTAATGACTTCTTGCTGCGGTAAACGCACATGACCACTGCCGAGTCGGTCGATGCGATCAGCCAGCGAACCACCCGTGATATAGGGCATCACAATATAGGTGATCACACTGCCATCTGGCTGTTGTTGCTCACCGTAGTCGTGGATCGGCAGAATATGCGCATGGTTCAATGCACCAGCGGCACGCGCCTCCCGAATGAAACGCGCCACGTACTCGCGGTCGCCCTGGTCATGGGCGGGCAACGTTTTGGCCGCGACCTTCCTGCGTAATCGCGGGTCTTCGCACAGCCACACGTCACTCATGCCACCATGGCCCACTTTTTGTAGAATCTGATAGCGCCCTAGCGTTTTGCCAACCTCGTTAGGCATCCCATCCTCATGAAATAAATAAGAAGACTTGTTCAATGCAATGAAAGATATGTAAATATGTCTATAACTTTATGAGGTGACCGATACTACTATACTATAGTTTTTATTTACTGTATAGGCGAGGGAGAATATTGGCTACAGGTTTATGCTTGTACGGATGTGAGAAGAGAATACTATCTGTCTTCTGCGGCCCAAAAACATTCACCATGGCGAGCAACTATGCTATACTAAAACGACTGTTTATCGCTTCTCTTTTTCGCAGTAATCTTTTCCCTCAGTGTTCAGCAAATAAGGTGAGGTATTGTGGCTACACGTATTCTCGTAATTAATGATGATGAATCGATCCTGGAACTATTTCAGATGCTCCTACAAAGCGAGGGTTACGAGGTGTTCTCTTCGGTCGAGGCGATAGAAAATGTGGCGGATGTCGAGACGCTTGAGCCCGATCTCGTCATCCTCGATCTCAAGCTAGGCATGCAGGAGGAGGGCTGGATCATGTTGCAGAAGTTGCGCATGTATCCGCCAACAACGGACATTCCTATCATCATCTGCACAGCCGCGCTCGATATCGTGCGCCAGCAAGAATCCACGCTCCAGGATAAAGGTATCCCCATTGTCTATAAGCCCTTCAGTATCAACGAGCTGATGAAGGCGGTGCATAGTGTGCTCTCCGACGATAAGTTTAATGATAAATTAAAAGAGCAGAAGAAGCCTTCAAAATAAAGGCTGATGCGTAGGCCATCATCCTTAAACGAGCTGTATGTTATACTGATAAGTAAAAAGTTTCGATGAACAGGAACGCTTTGCCAAAGGAGGCACCGCATGGATTTCGCCTACTCAGAACGGGTGAGCACGCTGCAAAAACAGCTCACCGACTTCATGAACGAGTATATTTATCCCCATCAGCAGACCTATCGCGAGCAGCTTGCCGCCTCGGACAATCCGCATCATCACATTGAGATCGTCGATGAACTGAAAGAGAAGGCGCGGGCGCAGGGATTGTGGAACCTCTTTTTGCCCGATGCCGAATATGGCGCGGGCCTGAATAATCTGGAGTACGCGCCTCTGGCCGAAATCATGGGCCGCGTCAGCTGGGCCTCGGAAGTATTCAACTGCTCCGCTCCGGACACCGGCAATATGGAGATCCTGGCACAGTTCGGCACGCCGGAGCAGAAGCAGCGTTGGCTGAAGCCCTTGCTCAATGGCGAAATTCGTTCGGCCTTCGCCATGACAGAGCCCGCCGTAGCCAGCTCGGATGCCACCAATATCCAGCTCTCGATCGAGCGCGATGGCGATGAGTACGTGCTCAATGGTCGCAAATGGTGGATCTCGGGTGCCGGTCGCCCGCGCTGCAAAATTTTTATCGTCATGGGCAAGACCGATCCACGCGATCCCGACCGCCATCATCAACAGAGCATGGTGCTGGTGCCCAGGGAGACGCCGGGCGTGACGGTGGTGCGCAGCTTGCCCGTGATGGGCTATATGGATAACGAAAGTCACTGCGAGGTGCTCTTCGAGCATGTGCGCGTCCCCGCCTCCAATATTCTGGGCGAGGTCGGTGGTGGTTTCGCCATCGCGCAGGCGCGCCTGGGTCCTGGTCGCATCCACCACTGCATGCGTTCGGTCGGTGCCGCCCAGTACGCGCTCGAATTGATGTCGCAACGCGCGAACAGCCGCGTGGCCTTCGGCAAGCCGTTGGGCGAGCAGGGCATGATCCAGGACTATATCGCCACCTCCGCCATCGAGATCGCGCAGGCTCGCCTGCTGACACTCAAAGCCGCCTGGACCATCGATACTCTCGGCAAAAAAGCTGCACAGCAGGAGATCGCTATGATCAAGGTTGCCGTGCCACAGATGTTGACCAATGTGGTCGATCGCGCCATCCAGATCTTCGGTGGTGCGGGCCTCAGTGACGATTTCCCGCTAGCCATGATGTGGGCGCACGGTCGCACGATGCATATCGTGGATGGACCCGACGAGGTGCATAAGAGAGCCATCGCCCGCGCAGTTTTGCATGAAAATCTTTAAGTTTTACCTTTAAAAAGTCAAGAGAGCAGCGAGCAGGCGAGTTTCTCTCAAACTCGCCTGCTCGCTGCTCTCTTATTGAAATTATCGTTTGCTGCTCGTTGTTTAGCATTCTACCATCATTGTGGAGCTTGCCAGACCAGTACATTGCCATCCTGGTCCGCTGAAGCGATCGCTTGCCCATTTGGTGACCAAGCGACGGCGAAAACTGGCGTAAAATGGCTGCTGTAGACGAAAATGATGCGTGCGCCGACTAGCGAGCCAATCTGTACCAACCCGCTTCTTGTCGCGATAGCGATATAATTGCTCTTCGGTGACCATGAGGCCGCGGAGACGGTTGCTCCTGTATCACCAGCCAACGAAAAGCTACTATCGCCGGAAGCGCCTGGATGGAGTAGTGTTGTCCCGCCTCCGTAGCCTCCGCTGGCAACATAGCGACCGTCGGGCGACCAGGCGGCCATATAGACAATAGAGGCGCCTAGATAGCCCTTGATGATCTTTTTCGTTACTGCATCAATGATATCAAAAGTCATATTGCCACCACCAAAAGCTACTTCTCTACTATCAGGTGACCAGCAAACAGTTAAATAGCCGTCCTGATTCTCGCCTGAATCATCTTGATAAAGCGTGCTTACCTGTCCGTTGGCTGTATTGCATAGATCAATCACTGCTTCTGATCCTGCCAGTGCCAGTTGTTTCCCATCAGGCGACCAGGCGATAGCGTTCACCGTACCCACATCGTTGGATAGCATGCAACTTTGTATCTGTGTGCCCTTCATATCCCAGATCGCTACACTGCTACTATATTGATCCGCCGCCGTTGCCAGGTGACGACCATCGGGTGACCAGGCAAGCGAAAGTATCGGCCCCGAGCCAGAAATTTGCTGTATTACTTTATGCGTAACACTATCCCAGATCGTGATAAGCCCACTGGCATCGCCAGCCGCAAGTTTTTTGTTATCAGGTGACCAGGCAACCGCCTTGACAGCACCATGCAGGTGATAACTCATCAGGAGTGTACCAGTGCCGTGCGTTATTTGTGCAGATTTTACCGGGGGTGGTGCGGGTGGAACTGCATGTGTGGATGGTCCTACTTGCCAGACGATAACATTGCTGCCCGAATCGTTTGCTATACGTGAGCCATCGGGCGACCAGGCCAAAAGGTTGGCATCATCGTGCTTATTTGTGTATTCGATCTTTCCATTTTGCGCATTCCAGATGATAATGGTGCCGGTGGCTGAAACATCATCCACCGTTGCGATGTTGGTTCCATCAGGCGACCAGGCGACACTATGAACGCCAAATGTAGTAGTAGTGTCTGTCACATGATGAACGAGGTGCAGTTTTCCCGTCGTCGCATCCCAAACCTGTGCTGTCCCATCCGTACTTCCGGAAACAATTTCACGGCTATCGGGCGACCAGGCCAGACTATTGACGTCGTTCGTGTGCCCATGATAGGTGTAGACCAATTTACTGTTCAATGCATTCCAAACCTGGATAGCATGATTACTATCGCTGGCCGCGAGATACGTCCCATCAGGGGACCAGGCCAGATGACTGAGATAAGAACCACCAACACCTGTATAGGTTGCGATGAATTGGTGCGTGCTCACGTTCCAAACCGAGATCGTGTCTGAACCAACAGCGATAAATTTGCCATTGGGGGACCAGGATACGCTACGAGCTCCATTTTGCATTGGCAGCATAAGGACGATTTGACCGGTCTGGGAATTCCAGATATGCAGGCTGTAATCTTCGTCATCACAAGATGCAATATACTTCCCATCGGGTGACCAGGCCAGGCTGACGATTTCGTTGCTGTGCCCATGATAGGTTGCGATATGCTGACCGGATGTCGCGTTCCACACTTGAATGGTCTGATCATAACCCCCTGAGGCGAGCATCGTGCCATCGGGCGACCAGGCCACAACATTTATAGGATCGGGATGACCATTGTACGAGAGTAACTGCGTTCCTTCGGGCGCGATTGGATGAGGTGTAGCCTGTATAATAGGTGTAGGCGTCACATCTTGCGTGCAGCCAGTGACCAGCAACCCACAAAGAGCCAGGCACCACAGGATCTTAAGGCCAGCATGATTTCGAGCGCGAGCAGACATAGAAAAGGCCTTTCTTCGTCATCAGTTGAGGCAGCTTATGAATAAGTTATCAGAAGCCTTTTATTAGAAATGGGCTTCTTGACACTCTCAGTGTACTCACGCTGGCAGTAAAAGACACCCGTAATACTACGGGTGTTTTATAAGTTCTGCAAAGCAGGTAAGTACATGAATGTACTGACTTGTTGCCTTTTTGTTTCAGAAGAACCGCTTACAGCCCTTATTGCTCTGCCAGTTGATTGGCATGCTCGATCAGCACGCGAATGCGCTTCCCGAAAACGGCGAAGCGTGCATCTTGCGTCTGACCACGCAGCCAGCGAATGTATATTTGCTGCAGGATCGCGCTCAACTTGAAATAGGCGAAGGTCAGGTAAAACTGCATGGAGGAGAGGTCGCGTCCACTTTTGGCCGCGTAGCGCTGCATCATTTCGCCACGGCTCAAAAAACTCGGCAGGTAGGTCACGGTCGGCTGAATCGCCCGTATCTCCGCCGAGTCATCGTACTGAATCCAGTAGCAGAGGGAGACCGCGAGATCGAACAGCGGGTCGCCGATAGTCGTCATCTCCCAGTCCAGTACCGCAACGGGCTTTGTCAGATCGTGAGTATCCAGCAACATGTTATTGAGCTTGAAGTCGTTGTGGATAAGTGTAGGCGTGGGACTGATGGGTGTATGCTCGACCAGCCAGCGTGTGAGCACGGCCACATCTGGACTTTCAGGCGTCTCCGAGCGTTTATAGCGCTCGATCCAGCCCGCTAGCTGTCGCTCTAGAAAGCCCTCTGGATGACCGAACTCGGCCAGTCCCGCCGCCTGCCAATCGATAGCGTGGATCTCTACCAGGGTATCGATCACGGTTTCAGACAGTCTGCGACAGAGTTCGGGTGTCACCTCTATTCCTCGTGGAAAAGAATCATTGAGCACAATGCCTTTGCGCCGCTCCATCACATAAAAAGGCACGCCCATAATCTCTAAATCATCACAAAATAGATACGGTTTGGGTGCCAGCGGGAAAAAGGGGTGAATGCGTTCCAGTAGACCGCTTTCACGTTGCATATCATGGGCTTTGGGTGGCACCGGCCCAAAAGGTGGACGGCGCAAGACGCCCTCCCACTCACCGATCTGCACGAGATACGTCAGGTTGGAGGCACCGGAAGGGAACTGCCGCACCATTAAAGGACCGGCGGCAATGCCGGAAATGTGCGCGCGTACATATTGCTCGATTTTCGCCCAATCCAGTTGCTCGCCCGCGCGTATGTCAATCGTATCGTCGTTCATGCTGAAAATCTCTCCATTGAGCAAGGTAGATGTTCTTCGTATGTTTCCGTTTAGTATAACACGATCGTCCTGGCTCACGTCTCCTTTTAGCCTGTGTCACGCGTATCGTAAGCAGATATATCACTATTTGTGACGAGAACGTGTGCGGGAATACAAACCTTTCTCGCCCTTGCGATACATTGGTAGAGCATTCGCTCAATATGCAAGCACCCCGCGTAGGCGCGTCCCCTTGTGGGCGCGCGCTGGAATTTCGCTCACCTACGTAGCGAATGCACCAATTAGATTACGCGCTGCGAACAAAGAGGAACAGTATGGCATCCGGAGATCAATCGCAGGACCTCAAGCAGAAACGGAGCAGGACATCCTATCAGAAACTGGCGGCCAACTGGAGAAGAGTTGAATCGCCTTACGCGGCACACTCTGTGGAGCGCTCGGCATTAATTCAACGAGGCATCGGGCCAGGGCGCGCGTTTTTGACCAAGTTCATGAATGATTGGACCATGAACCTGCAAGCAAGCGCGCTTGCTTACCACCTGGCGGTCGCGCTTTTCCCCGTGCTGATCTTCCTGTTCCTGCTCTTCAAATTAATCCTGGGCAACGCGGATGTGCAGGTACAGCTTACCTTCGTCAACGCGCTGGCGGCAATCTTTCCACAGGCGCTCGGTTCAGACATCGTGAATCAACTTCTGCAACGTTCCGATCGTGCCACTGGTCTGTTGGTGCCGCTCGCCATCATTATCAGCTTGATCGGTGGTTCACGTCTCTTCGTCTTGATGGAAAATTGCTTTGACCTGATCTATCATCAGCCGCCGCGCCAGATCATTAGCCAGAACGTGATGGCCGTCGGCATGCTCTTGCTCTTCACGTTCCTGATTCCTATCAGTTTGCTCGCTTCCAGCGTCCCCGCCGTTCTGCTTTCCTTGCTCAATACTTCTGTGCTCGACTCATCGCCTGTACACAAGGTGCTTGTCAGTATTCTGAGCATTATTGGTAGCTTGATCATTTCATGGCTGCTCTTCGAGGCTATCTACGTGATCGTGCCCAATCAGCGCATCTCATTTCGCCATAGCTGGCGCGGCGCGCTGGTGGCGGCGGTCGGCGTGCAGCTTTACTTGATATTTTTCCCTTTTTACCTCACGCATTTTCTCGGCAATTATGGCGGTCAGGTGGGTTTCGCCATCATCCTGATCATCTTTTTCTACTATTTCGCGGTCATTTTGCTACTGGGCGCGCAAGTCAACGCCTTCTTTTCCGAGGGTATCCAGGAGACGCCGCAGGACCTCGCCAGCCTGGTCCACCAACAAACCAACCTCGACCCCAAGCCACCAGAGGAGCAGCATGTGCAGGCCACGCCCGAACATAAACGCGATATGGACGAACAGGAGTAGGTTTCATGAATTCGCTCTGGACAACAGGGATAATAAACATGTATAATAGCAGCTAGTTACTGGTTTTGATACATCTACTAAATACAAGAAACGGTAAGAGGCAGTTTGATGAGTATTCGCATCCGGCACAGTTAAGCGGAGCCCTCTCGGGGTTTTACAGCTTGCGTCTATGATTTCTGCGGCCTGGCCGTAGCGAATCATGTGCCACACGCCTCTCGTTCCTTTCAAGATCGGGCTTCGCAACACATCGCATCAGCGTTTTCGCTATGCGACTTTTTTGTGCCCTCTGCGAACGCCTTCAATCTTGAAAGGAGCATTGTATGTCCGCGCACGAACAAAATCGCGTTCTTTACTCACAAAATTTTCTCAAAAGTTCCTCCCTGGTGCAGCACCTGCTCGATAAAAGCAGCATTCAGCCTGATGATACCGTCTACGAGATCGGGCCGGGCCGTGGCATCATCACCCTGTGTCTCGCCCGACACTGTCTCCAGGTTGTCACCATTGAAAAAGATCCTCGCTTAGTGGAACATTTGCGCGCTACCTTTGCCGCTCACCCTAATATCAGCTTATGCCAGGGCGATTTTTTGCACTATGCCTTGCCGCGACATGAGCACTACAAGGTGTTTGCCAATATTCCATTCAATATTACCAGCGCGATCATGACCCATTTGACGACCGCACCCGTACCACCGGATGACGCGTATCTGGTCATGCAGCGCGAGGCAGCGAACAAATTTCTTGGTTTTCCGCGTTCATCGCTTTATAGTATCCTGCTGCAACCGTGCTTCGACCTCGAAATCTTTCATCATTTCCGACGTTCCGATTTCGTTCCCACCCCGCGTGTCGATGTGGTGATGTTGCGCTTGCGCAAACGCGGGCCTCCGTTGATCGCCTACCCAGAGTTGCCGTTATTCCGTGATTTCGTGGTCTACTGTTTTACCTCGACCCAGTCTTCTTTAAAAAGCACTCTCAAACGTGTGCTCACCTTCAATCAGTGCCGCTCCCTCTATCGCTCAATAGATGGCGATCTGGCTGTTCCTCCCACTACTCTCTGTTTCGCGCAATGGCTTTGTCTTTTTGACTCCTTCAAACATGTCGTATCTCCTCCTGCTCTATTGACTATCATGGGCAGCGAACAGCGTCTTCATCAGCAGCAGATCAGGCTAGAGAAAGTGCATCGTACTCGGACAGTCTATGATGGGAGGAGAAGATAACGTGTGTTGATCGGCGATAGAGATTTTCTTTTACCGCTAAAAAACCTGAAAAAATGTGTCAACTTTTCCTGGCTGTGTGTGATATGCAAACAACAAGGATGATGCACTGATTTGTGCGAGTTTTTTGTATATACTTAAAAGGATAGAGGAGATTTGTAATATGGTTTCACTATCGCCCGATTTTTCGCACGTACTGTGGCATGAAATGTTGACCGAAGAACGACCAAAGCTCGTATGTACATCTACTTGCGTGTTCTCTTCCTGGCATGCAGCAATTCCACGAGTGTAGATGATAACCAAATCATTCATCCATAATTCTGTAGACGAGATCATAGTTGTGATGCTAGCAGATGAGGACGTATATTCGTTCATCATCACATCTGCGTTTCGTGAAGTACTTCTCCCAATTTATGTAACCGAGGACTCGTCGCTAAAGGGGTTACGCGCAAACGATCATACATGCGTTGTACCCGGCTCATATGCCGTTTCGAGTGGTATTGGTGCGCCAACTTTAAGATCTTTAGCGACTAACAGCTTATTTTTTGCTTTACCAATGTGACGCAAGTTCTCTGCGTTCCTCGACCCGTTTCTCACCACTCCACACTGCTTCTATGATCTCGTATGCTATCGATGCTTCACTGTAACGTTGCTCACTCTGAAGTTGCTTGGCATGTATCATCGCAGTATCCCAAATGTATAATATCCATTCCAGGTCTTTCTGTGGTGATTTCAGGGTCGTGAGCAACATGAAGTTGAGACCCTCGATGCGCGATCGCTCTGGTAGCACTATCCTAGTCTTTAGTGAATTCGGATCAATCAACGAGTTGAAGGCAGCCTTCGCTTCTTTGTATTGGTGTTGATAATACAAGATGAACCCTGTGTTGAGCATCAAATCACCCTGTGTATAGTCCATATAGACCAGACGTTGATCACCGCTTTGTGGCACTGCAAAGAGTCCTTCAGCATCAAGGAGATCTTTGGTGCCAGAGATGCCATTCTTGGCGCGCATAATCGCTAAAGTGCAGTGAATACCACCTAAAAGCTGTGGTGAGAGCGGTACACCTTTGTGATTCCTCAGAATCGGTATAGCCTTCTCGATTGCCTGGAGAGCCTGATGTGGCTTCGAGTCGTAGTAGTAGGCCCAAGCTTGATAGTCGAGTGTGGAGAGCAACATCGACTCATCGCCAGCTTCAGTGCAATATTTCACCGCTTCATTTGCATATGATTGAGCTTCTTTGAGGCCCTGGAGGTGCCAACCCAGGAGCGTCCTCAAAAGTTCGCATTGACCAGCTAGGCTCGCAGCTTGCTTCCGGTACTTCGCCGATTCGGCCACGATTGCTTTGAGTGTCGGTAAATACGTTGATGCCCCCCGGAAAGCCAGCGCTAGGTCGCTCTCATCGTCGCCCTTACTGAGTTCCCAGCAGGCAGCAACTGATGCAGCACACTGCATGATAATATCGTCGGCTGGCTTGGTAAGAACCGGTTGCAGTGCGCTCAAACCGAAGGAGATCAGTGGAAGAGCTGCGACACGGCGAAGCGCTTCACGTCGGCTCATCAATGCTTGTTCATTGTCTTGATTCATTGTGTCATACTCCTCGATAAGCTGCTTCATCCGGTTCTGCACGTCCTGGAAGCTACGACCTGGCAGGAAAGCAAGCATCATGAGTTGCATTGTAATATCGACTTCAGCAAAGAGTTTAAGTTCGTTGGACCCTTCGATCGTTTCAATCGGTGCAACGTTCGTTGGCTGTTCGTCGAGACCGAGGTCAAATGCTGGGCAGCCGTAGAGCTTTGTTAGTTCCTCAATGTTATATGCACGTGGCGTTGCGGTTCCCTGTTCCCAGCGAGAAAGGGTCTTCACATCAATGCCAATCCGCGTCGCCACTTGGGTTTGCGTTAGATGTTTCCGATTTCTTGCAGCAATAAGCTTCGATCGATTCATACAATCTATTCCTCGCACTACCATATATCATTTTGGTTTACGAATGAAGCATACCATGCAATATATTCTTTGTCGAGTCTAAGAATGCTGGTAATGTCCGGTGCCACGAAAATGCCCTGGAAATGCACATTGTTTGTCACGAAAATGTCCCGTTCCTTGGATATGCTATGAGAGGGTTTGGAGGGTCCGCCGAAATCTACGAGCCGCGATTACTTTTGCTATAAGATTGTTATTCGAGTCCCCGTTCTATAGGAACGGACCTTCATGTGATACATAGATGTTTTCGCCGCAATTGACAATGTTGCATCCATTTATAATATAGAGAAAGGCAGAAATAGGATGAATACACATACAAGTAGATATGTCCAAATCCAACAATCCATTGAACAGGAATGCGAGTCCGCTACGCGCGGCCTGCTCGGTCCCGCCGTGGTCGCCCGCCACGCCTTCATCGAATCTCGTCTTACCCATCGCGCCAACCGCATCCTCGAACTGATCGAGTCACACCGCGTTTCCGATGCCATGTTGCTGATGGAACATGAATCATGGGGCGATGAGGACACCCCACCGGTGGTGACCATTCCCGAGGATGAACCGGAGGAGGACACTGCTCGCCTGGATGATGCCGCGCGCACGGTGCATATCGCTCGCCACCGCTTTGTCGTGCTCGCTCAGGTGCTCATGCGTCATCCTCTCTTGCGTCACCGACAGGTGCGCGACACGTTCCCCATGCACGATGGTCCCGATGCCGATGGCTACGTTCTTGATGCCCTGCTCTTCCGTTTCGTGCCTGCCGATGATGCCCTCGCTGCGCACATCGATGAAGTCGTGCAGATCGTGCCTCCTCGCTGGCGTGCCTGCGCGCAGATACGTCTGGCGACCTGGCGCACCATGCCTATCGCCATCTCCCTTTCCTGCTCGTGGGATACCACCGTAGACTTTCAGCACCGCTTCACCGCCATCCATGAGTACCTCAAACACCATCCGCTGGCTGAACCCTGCATGCCGGTGCAGGAAGCCCACAT
>CAZZWK010000064.1:23495-40742 GCA_964657925.1 uncultured Dictyobacter sp. | reverse complement strand
GCAGTGGCTGTATCGGTGGCCGTGGCTGTCGTTACAGCGGTCGCGGTATCCGTAGCCGTGGCTGTCGTTACAGCGGTAGCAGTGCCAGTCGCAATCGCGGTGGCGGTAGCAGGTTGCACGATGTTGACATCGACGCTCGCGCTATTATTGGCGAGGTTGAGGTCACCAACGGCGACAACGGTACCGGTGTTTGCCAGCAGACCCAACACACTACCATTCGCGGTACCCGTGATGGTGATGGTGGGAAGTGTGGCACCGGCGGCCACTGGATATGGGCCATTGTAGCTGGCAGTAATCAACGAAGGGCTCGTTGTCGAGCTGACGCTGATGGTCCAGCCGCTGGTCGCGGTGGCATTCACATTTGAAACACCCAGCGCAACGACGTCGGTCGCGGTGATCGGACCCGAGAGAATCGGGTCAGCGGTCGCGGCGTTGGCGATCGTCAGGGTGTAGGTGATGGTGTCACCGACCGCAGGATTTGGTGGATTGACGCCCAACGAGACACCTAAATCGGGGCCAAGACCAACCTGTTTGGACTTGCTGCCCTGGGGTGCTTGTGTGACGTTCTGTTTGAACTTTCCCCCTTTTCCATTGGAATTTGCACTGCCCTGGGTACCAGTGCTATGAGATACCGATTGCGTCGCTAGCGGCTTCGCAACTCCATTAGCCTTCGTCTTGACGCCATGCAACACTGCGTTATGGCGCATCGGCGTGGCGGCAGCTTCAGCGCTAGAAATGAAACTAGCGAGGACTGCAAGTTGGCTTCCCAGAAGGAGTAGGCAAAGAAGGAATACTCGTAGAAACGAGATTGGGTGTGTCAAGATCCTCTTGACACGGCTAAACTGATGCATCACTAAAAAAACCCTTCTTCCACATACTGATTACCAATAAAGTGATGAAAAGCATGAATTGATTTGTTTCTCAGGCTCATGACATTTATAGTTATAAAGCAGTCGCCTGTCATGCTAGTTTCAAATCAAGTATACAGGCAACCACCAAAAAGAGTAATTTTCAATCTTCCTTTCGTCAATACTTATTTTTGTTTATCAATACAGGAAAAGTGATGATATTGATGAGTGTTTTGAGATAGATATGGTGATGAAGAGAATGAGAGGAAAGCAGGAGCCCTCGCTTCAATAGATAGCGTACTGCCTGTTGATGGAGTATACTCTTTTTAAAAGATTGAAGAGATGAGGCTTAAAATGGTTGGATCGGGGAAGTTTTGAGGAATGTTTGACGAGTTCGAGTTGCTGTCCTGTCCGGTGTGTGCGTTGCCTTTGGGGCGGGAGGCAATGGCGCTTGTGTGCGCCAATGGGCATAGCTTCGATATGGCGCGAGAGGGATACGTCAATTTTTCGCGCAAGGCGTTGCGGGCCGATACAAGAGAGATGCTCAACGCGCGACGCGCGTTTCTGGAGCAAGGTTATTATCGTCCTCTGTTGGATATGCTCAATGAGCAGGTTGTGGCCTTTATCGAGCAGATGACGGTCGAACCATCTCAACTGCATATTCTGGATGCGGGTTGCGGTGAGGGCTATTACCTGGGCCACATGCATGCTTTTCTGCGTGAGCTAGTTCATCATACGGCCAATCTTGCTGGTATGACGATAAGCAGTATCGGGATCGATCTTTCGAAAGAGGCGATGCGTATGGCGGCAAAACGCTATCGCGAGCCGTTTTTTATCGTCTCTAATCTCAAAGAGCGGTTGCCATTGCAGGATGGGTCTATGCATGTTGTACTCAACATCTTCGCGCCGCGCAATGTGGAGGAATATAGTCGCGTGCTGGCACCGGACGGGTTACTACTGATCGCGATACCGGGTCCGCGACACCTACAGCCTTTGCGCGAGCAATTGCACCTGCTCAATATAGAGGAGGACAAACAGCAGCACGTGCTGGAGCAGTTTTCCTCGCATTTCGTGCCGCTCGCCGTTCATCCACTTACTTATGAAGTGCGCTTCACGGGTGAGTATATCGAGCAGATAGTGACGATGACCCCCAACTACTGGCATCGAGATGTGGATGCGAGTGATCAAGCAACCAGAGATATGCCTGCTACGGTTACGGTAGTTGATTTTGTGGTGCTGGTTCTGAGACGTTTGAAGGAAAAGTAGGGCAAACGCGTAGTTTGCCCCACACGAAATTTTCGGTGTTTCTAGTTATGCTTCCATCTGGGCGCGCCAAGAGTCGGCGATAGTGGAGTCGAGGTAGCTGAGGGAGTACATCTGGGATTCGTCCTGTTCGCTATCAACTTGTTGGAAGCCGAGGGCGGGTTTTTGCTGGCCCACGAAGAGGTAGAGCAGGTCTACTGGGCCGCCAGGTTTATTGGTTTCTTCGGTAAAGAGTTTATCGGATTGAACCTGTTGGCCCACGAGCGGGGTTGTTTCCAGGTCTGATCGACCGGAGACGAAGTCACTGATCTGGCGCTGCGAGTAGCGTGTTTTCGGAGTGCTGTCTGGCATTGCTTTCGGTTCCTCTCTATTGTTAATCAACATACCGGTTGATATCTTTCTGCTTTTGCTTATGACACGGATGGTGTTGTCAGAAAGATGTACACGCTTATTTTGTATATGGTTTGCTTGTTGAAGAAGCGTGAAATATGCAAGGTTTATCCTATACATGTTGTGGAACGATGAAGTCCGGCAGCACCATATGCATGGTACAATAAGCTTATTCTTTCCTGTGTGGAGCATTGTGTGAAAGCCGTTCTTTTGGGAATACTGGCCTCGTTCTTTTTTGCTGCTTCGTTCATTCTTAATCGTAGCATGGTTCTTGCTGGTGGAAGTTGGATGTGGAGTGCATCTTTACGATATTTCTTTATGGTCCCTCTTCTGTTGATCATTGTGGGACTGCGAGGGAATATGCATGCTTTGTTCATAGAGATGGGCACACATATTAAAGCGTGGTTAGTATGGAGTACTATAGGCTTTGGGCTGTTCTACGCTCCTTTGACATTCGCGTCGGTCTATAGTCCTGGCTGGTTAATCGCGGCGACCTGGCAAATTACTATTATCGCGGGAACACTCCTGGTACCCTTTCTGCCATCCTCGCATGCTCCATCGCAGGGGATGGTCAATGCGCGAGAGAAGATGCCTATCAAAAGCTTGCTGCTCTCGCTGATTATTCTGCTGGGCGTTGTGGTTATACAAATTGAGCGTGGGAAAGAGCTTTCCTGGCAGAATCTGCTATTAGGAACGGCACCTGTTTTGCTGGCGGCCTTTGCTTATCCACTGGGTAACCGGAATATGATGCACCTATGTCAGGGGCGTCTTGATGTCTTTCAGCGTGTGCTCGGTATGACCCTGACAAGTTTGCCTTTCTGGTTATTACTTGCACTTTTGGGTTTCACCACTTCAGGTTTTCCTAAAGGAGGACAGTTACTTCAATCATTTGTAGTCGCCGTCAGTTCTGGAGTAGTCGCAACCTTGCTCTTTTTCCGAGCAACGGACATGGCAAAAGGTGATGTCAGCAAACTTGGTGCCATTGAGGCGACCCAGGCAGGAGAAGTTCTCTTTACCATTTTAGGGGAGTGTTTGCTGCTAGGTAATCCACTACCATCGATCAGATCCTGGCTGGGAATAGGTTTAGTGATTCTGGGCATAATCTGCCATAGCTATTTCTCGCGTAGAGCAGATCAATCTATACAAGACAAGGCAGAAACATCATCTCGTTTATGCAACACGGACTGATGCATAATGTAGGCAGGATGATCGAGGGGGAGGGGGTCAGTTTGCGCTATATTTGCGCTATAAAGGTGGTTGGATGGGCATAGGTTTAGACTGCTATGCTAAAATGGTTGTAGAAATAGCTTTACACAAATAAAATTTTGTATGAAAGGCGAGGGGAAGGGTAGCATGCAGTACGCGGTGCTTGGTGGTGGTGCGCTCGGTCTGATGACGGCTTATCGGCTGGTTCAGGCGGGTTATACGGTGATGGTTTTCGAACGCGAGGAGATGGCGGGAGGATTGGCGTCGGGTTTTCAGATCGGTGGTACCTGGCTGGATAAGTTTTATCACCATATTTTTAAGACCGATACGACGATGATTCGCGTGATCGAGGAGATGGGCCTGGGGCACTTACTGGAATGGGGTAGCCCGCGCACGGTGAGCTTTATTGGCGGCAAGAACTATCAACTGGACTCGCCGAGCTCGTTGTTGCGCTTTCAACCGTTGCCTTTCGCGGAACGTTTGCGCGTGGGGGCGGTGCTGGCATATTTGAAGCTCGCCAATCCTGAGTGGTTGGAGGGTAAGGTCGCGGACCCCTGGTTGGAGAAATGGATGGGCAAGCGAGCCTATGCGACTATTTTTCAATCGCTTTTTATCGGCAAGTTCGGTGATCTCTACAATCAGATCGCGTTGCCGTGGTTCTGGGCGAGGATTCATGATCGCACTACACAACTGGGGTATGTACGTGGCGGCTTTCAGCTTGTGTATAACGCGCTAGCGGAACGGATGATTGCGCAAGGTGGAAAATTGTTGCTGGGCACGACGGTGGAATCGGTGACGCAACAGGATGGAAACTGGCAGGTGCAAACGGACAAGGGCGATTGGACGTTCGATCGCGTGATCTCGACGCTGCCGACACGTCTGACCTGCCGATTAGTGCCCGCGTTGCCCGAGGAGTATCGCGCGCGCTACGATTGGGGGCAGGCGTACGGAGCGCATTGCCTGATTCTTTCCATTGATCGGCAGCTTACGGATAGCTATTGGATCAATATCTGTGATCGCGGCTATCCCTTCACGAGTTTTGTCGAGCACACCAATTATCGTTCACCGGAAGAGTATGGGGGACGGCATCTGGTGTACCTGGGCAATTATCGGGCGATGAATGATCCTCTGTTCAAGCAGACGAAAGAGGAGGCAATGGCGCAGTTTTATCCGGCATTGCAACGACTGTTTCCCACGTTCGAGCCCACGATGGTGCGAGAGAGTTGGATGTTCCAGGCACCATTCGCGCAACCAATTGTCACCACCGATTATCGCGAGCATATCCCGCCTTTGGAGACGCCACTTGATGGTCTGTGGATGGCGAATATGTTCCAGGTGTATCCGCACGATCGCGGACAGAATTATTCTTTTGAGCTGGCGGAGAAGCTTTGTGAGAGGCTTCTCTAACTTTGATAGGGACAATATTAATGGGCTTACTGTACTGACCCATGAATGGTGCCCCTACTGTTCTGTCAAAGTTCATGGTAACCCGCCGACTGCGCCATAAATGTCGCGTGAGTCGGGGGAGCAGGCGGTAAACCGGCTCCTACCGTGGGTCGTAATGTAGTTTGACAAAGCACTGCTGTTTATGATTTTTGAATACGAACACTTGTAAAAGCTTGCGAGGATGTGTTATACTTGCCGTAGAAATAGCTTAGATTGGTGTTTGTACTTTTGTACAATGCAGATTTATGGTTATTCTCACGAAAGATACGCATTGCGAGTCTTTTGCATGCATGTTTTAACGGGGTGTAGCGCAGTCGGCTAGCGCGCAGCGTTCGGGACGCTGAGGTCGGAGGTTCAAGTCCTCTCACCCCGACCAGGATTACACACGTGTTTTGTTGTGCGGACTGTGCATCCGTTTAGGGGTGAATAGTTAGCGATGAGATGGGTGTGTTACAATGTTTCGATCGGGCACACAGGAGATTTCTGATATGCAGGAAGGTTATAGGCATAATTCAGCCTCTGCGGATGGTGTTGCCTTGCGCTCCCTGCCCTCTTCATCTTGTACTTCCACTCACACTTATAGCTACAACGCTATGATCGATAATTCTGCTGATGTAAGCATACCTATCGATCATGATAAGAGGAGATGGATGTACCGGTCAGGGGTGATGCCAGAAATTGCTGGGCCTCTCTCTCCTGGACATGCAAAAAGCTCTCGTCCTTATCAACGCAGGCGGCGCTGACCTACCAGTCGGGCCTCTCGGCCTGACATTGTGGCTGGTCCTCACTGTCTGTATGTGTCGTCGGCTCTGACAGAGAGGAAGGAAAGCCATTTATGCCTGTTCTCGTGTTGAATTCCTCATTACAGCCTCTGTCCGTCATACCCGAGCGTCGTCTCATCGTGCTATTATCCAAACATAAAGTCACATTTTTGGATGAGAACGTTCGTGAGTTGATCGAGGAGAGCATTCGCGCTCGTCGCCTTGAGCTGGAGCGCCCCGTCATTGTCCAATTGCTCGCCAATGTACGGGTACCGCGTGTCGCGTTACAACCAACGCGTTCAAATATTCTGTTACGCGATGACGAAACCTGTCAATATTGTGGCAAACATAGCCGAGACCTGACACTCGACCATATCATTCCACGCTCTCGCGGTGGGCAGAGCACATGGGAGAATCTGGTCGCGTGTTGCAAGCACTGCAATGGTAAGAAAGGGAGCCGTTTGCTTAAAGAGGCGAACATGCACCTGCTGCGTCAGCCACGCGCGCTTTCTCAGGAGTACGCGGGATTCTTCCTGCTGCGCTACCCGAAGCTGCGCGAGGCCTATGAGCAGTTCATCACCAGCGCGGTAGGGATGAGTAGCAACATTTTACCGGCGTAACCAAAGGGCACGTCGGTTCATGCGGATGTGATTATGCAGTTTCAAGAATACATCGAGATGGTTGCAGGCATGGCAACATTTCTTTTTTAAAGTGCATAATCACATCCACTCCGCTTCCAAAGAGAAACATGCAAGAGGGTGGTAGGGCGAGGAAAGAGTACTTTCGGAAACGTTGTTTTTGATCCATTTATGGCTTCTTCTGTAATGCCCCCCAGTACAAACAGGTCCTCTTGTATCTCTTTCCTGTCTATTGTACGTGATTCAAGCGTAACTGTAGTGTATAGGCTGAGTTTATGGTACACTCAGGCTACGATTGTCGTACTGCGTTCTGGTATGAAGGTGTAGCGGACGCGATAAATCGGGTCCCTACAGATTTTGCTGATTGCCAGAAGAGGGAACTCAATGATCGAACAAATTTTACCTGAACAGCTTTCCGGGCAACCCGCAACTGCCAGAAAGTATCTTTGTCTGCATGGGCACTTTTATCAACCTCCGCGGGAGGAACCTTTCGCTAATACAATTCCACTCGAAGCTGGTGCCACACCATTCGCCAATTACAACGAAAAAATCATGACCGAGTGTTACCGTCCCAACGCGGACGAGGGGAACTTCGAAGCGCTCAACTTCGATCTCGGGCCGACACTCGCGGCATGGATAGAACAGGCACACCCCGATGTTTACGAACGCATTATCGCGTCCGAGCGTGTGCATATGCAGCGCTATGGGGTAAGCAATGCGATGGCACAGGCGTATAATCATACGATTTTGCCGTTAGCAACGACACGCGACAAATGGACACAGATTCGCTGGGGCTTGTTGGACTATCAGCATCGCTATGGTCATACAGCACATGGAATGTGGTTGGCCGAAACGGCGGTGGATCTGGAATGTTTAGATATACTGGCGCAGTGCGGCATCACGTATACAATACTGGCACCATGGCAGGCCGCTACGCCTATCGATCCGTCCGAGCCTTATATTGTACGGCTGCGCGAGGGTCGCACCATTACCGTTTTCTTTTATAACGCGCCCTTGTCGGGCGGTGTGTCGTTCGATTGGAACACGACCAACGATGCCAATCAGTTCGCGGCCTCCTACCTGCCGAATCAGTTAGTACGAGAGAAATTGGAGCGGCATGAGGCACAGCTGGTCACGATCGCGACGGACGGTGAGTTGTATGGGCATCACAAGCCGTGGCGCGACAAGTTTCTGGCCTACCTGATCGAGCATGGTGCACCGGATCATGGGTTCGAAGTATGTTCGCTTGAATACTATATGCAGCTCCATCCGGCTAGCAAAGAGGCAGAGATTCGTGAGCCGAGCGCGTGGAGTTGTAGCCATGGCGTGGCGCGCTGGGATAGTGGCTGCGAGTGCACTGAGGGTGATAGTCGGTGGAAAGGGGCTTTACGCACGGCTTTGTTTCATCTGAGCGAACACGGTGACCAATTGTTCGAGCAGTACGCGAAGGAATTGCTGGCCGATCCGTGGTCCGCACGAGACGATTATCTGGCGCTGCGCAATGGGTGGGAGAGTCCTACCAGTTTCTGGTCACGGCACGCGCTCGATCACGGTAAGCCGATGAACGAAGAACAGATATGGCGTATGCAGACGTTGCTGGAGGCCCAGTATTACCTGCAATATAGTTTCACCAGTTGTGGATTTTTCTTCGAGGACCTGGACCGCATCGAGCCGAGGAACGATATCGCGTTCGCACGGCGGGCGATCAGTCTTTACTGGCAGGCGCTGCATGTCGACCTGCAAAAAGATTTTGTGCACGATTTGCAAGAGGCGAGGAGTGGACGTACCGATGTTACCGGAGCCGACCTTTATCGGCGTTTGCTGAAGGTTGCGGAGGGGTTGTTGCCGAACTTGTAAAGGTTATATTATCACTCGGGCCAGCCAAGACAAATATGTTAATGGCTGGCCCGAATTTTTTGCGAAGGAACATCCACCTGATCAAACTTCTCAGGTGGCTTCTGAGGCTCGTTTGATCGCACGCTCAATGGCGCTGGGCAAACGCGTCTCAAAGTCCAGGAGCGCGATCCAATCAGGATGAATGAAGATGCGTGTCATGCGAGGATAGAGGTGGGCCGATTCGGCGAGGAATGCCTGTGCATCTTTCTCGCTCATCGTCTGACGAGCACTGGCGATGTACTCCGGGGCAAGACCCTCAACGGTGTCAGTATGCACTGTTCCACGAATTTGAAGGATCTTAGGAGGCGAGGAGTCATGCTCGATGCTTAGCGCTACCTTTACGCCATTCTTGAGTACCTTCGTCTTGGGAGCGTCTGTGGCTGTCGCCATCACGATTTCCTGCCCATTCCAGTAGAAACCGATTGGCACAACACGGGGCGTGCCGTCGTGCCAGTTGTAGGCCAGATGGGCAAGACTCTCCGATTGCAACAATTGCTGGGCAACTGGGTCTTGAAGCAAACCAATGTCCCCTCGTTTGGAGGGCTTCACTGACTCTTTGTTTTGTTCACTTGACATACTTGCGTGCGTCCTTTCTTTCAAAGTCCTTTCTCAGGAGTTCTTCTTAAACCTCCCCGATGTGGAAGCTCAATAAGTCTATGCAAACCATGTCTTGATCAAGTTTCTAAGGGTTGAATATTTTCGAGGGGTTGGGTATAGTTGTTAGTAGCGTTATTGAGTTAAGCAAATAAATGGGGGATCTCCTTTGATGACCTGGACGTTATCCCGATAATACAATTCCACGATTATAGCGTTGCACTTTATCTGACCCGATAGAGCTCAGGAGATTTGACGCTATCTTCCCTCACTTTTTTCGTGGTTTGTCACGCACACCTATTGTTTTTTCTAAAAATTCCTCAAAGGGATTAGTGCGCGTAAAAGGGAGACGTTTTATGGGTGATCTCAGACCTGTTGTGACACATGAGCAGGTGCTTAGACTGCTTTCCACATACTTTGCTACGCCGGTGACCGACCTTATGGAGATGGATGGAGGGTCGGTGGCGCGTACCTTCGCGTTTCGAGCGGACGGGCAGGAATATGTGATCCGCTTCAACCTGGATAAGATGCTGACCTCTAATTTTCCCAAAGAGTTGTATGTCTGGCGTAAATTAGCTGCGACAGGAATTCCAATGGCACCGATGATAGAGGTTGGGCGTATGAATGATTTGCACTTCGCCATTTCCCGTAGGATGCCTGGGAAAACGTTGATGCAGCATACACCTAGCGAATTGAAACAGTTGCTGCCACAGGTTATCCAGCTTATAGATACTATTCATCACGTGGATGTGAGCGATACGAAGGGCTACGGTGTTTTCGATTATCACGGGAGGGGGATGGCGAGGAGCTGGCATGATTTTTTGCGCACAGTGGCAGATGAAGAACTGGAGCAGGACTACTTCGGAAAGTGGCATCACCTGTTCGAGGATACTTTTCTAGAACGGGACATATTCGAGCAGGTATATCAACGTATGCTCACTTTGCTTGATGCCTGTCCGGAAGAGCAGTATCTGGTGCAGGGTAGTATGAGTTTCAATAACTTGCTGGCGCAAAACGGTAAGATTACCGCCATGTTGGATTGGATTGATGCACGCTACGGTGATTTTGTGTATGACATCGCAACTCTGGACTACTGGGTGTCCTATGGTCGTGAAAATTTTTCGATCAAGGATCTGTGCTGGCAATATTATCAACAGCAACAGATAACCATACCCAATTATGAACAGCGCATTCTTTGCTATTGGTGCTACATTACATTGAGCGCGATGCGTTTTTATGCCCAGAGTGGTGATAAAAGAAGCTATTGGGTGGTGCGGGCGAGGGTGATGCAAAAGTTGAGATGATTTTGAGTATGGACGTTGGGATTGCATAGGGTAGGACACGAGCAGATGGAGGCGTAGGGCAAACGCGTGGTTTGCCCTACACGGACAGGATAGAAGGGTTTTTGGTTTAGATGCCGACGAGACTTTGTGGGTTTTCGGAGCTGAAGGCGGCGTAGGCCATGTGCTGGCTGTTGCGGGCAAAGCTGACCGCGCCGGTATGATCGACGATGATCAGGCCTCCGGTACCCTGGGCATGTGTTTGCAGAAAGTCGATGGCGGCAGTGGCAGCGTCATGCGCGCCCATACCTTGCGCGACGTAGAAGGCGGCGCGTTGGGCGATGGTCAGGCGGATGAAGTCTTCACCGTAGCCAGTGCAGGAGATGGCGGCGTGTTCATCGGCGTAGAAGCCACAGCCGATCAGTGGGGAGTCGCCGACGCGACCGGCATGTTTGTGTAGGATACCACCAGTGGAGGTGGCCGCGGCCAGCGTACCCTTCTCGTCAAGCGCAACCGCACCTACTGTGCCATGTTTCGTTTCCTCGGGAGCAGTCTGGGTGAGCCAGGTCGATTCTCTCTTTTTCCAGGCGTTATACTGGCGTTCGGTCAACAAATCTTCATAGGCGCAGAGCGTCAGGCCTTGCTCTAGCGCGAATTGCTGCGCGCCATCGCCGATCAAAAACGCGTGGGGACTTTCTAGAATCAGTCGTGCCAGGGTAATAGGGTTTTTGATACGCTCCACGCCCGCAACCGCACCAGTGCGCAAACCGGCTCCATCCATCATGCCCGCATCGAGTTGAATACTGCCATCGTCGCTGAGACAAGAGCCGGTGCCCGCGTTGAAGGTTGGATTGTCTTCCAGCGTGCGTACAGCTGTCTCGATTGCATTCAAAGCGCTCTCTCCGCGCTGCAACGCCTGCCATCCTAGCTGGGCGGCGTCCCTACAGCCCTGTTGCGCGTCATTTGCGCGCTCGTTGGAGATGGTGCCCGCGCCACTATGGACGATGATTGCTATGGTCATGATTGTTCCTCTTTCTATTTTTTAATGGGTGTTATTTTTCATGATAAAGGTCTCAGTTGATTGTATAAATGTCGAAAGATCACCACGACTGACGGAAGACCACAAGGGTCTTCCCTACTATATACGGTGTGGGCAGGGAGAGGATAGACGGGTTGTGTGTTGACAAAGTTTCTTTTTGGCTGGTACGCTACCAGGAATGAGTCTGTCTATTTCGATGTGATGAGATGTGTCTTTCAGGTATGTCTGATCGATGATGCTACGGCAAAAGCTTTTTTAGATGGTTCGCAAAAGAGATTTGGATAATAGAAGGTGTTGTATGCAGCAAAATGTATTTCTGGATGGTGCGCAGAGGGTGATGCCGTTACTGATGCACGATTTGGAGACTATTGTAAATATCGATTCTGGCACGTATACCAAGCGTGGAATCGACGAGGTGAATGCGTATTTGCGTGGGCGCTTCGAGGAGTTCGGTTTTCATACACAGGTCGATGCGCAGGAGGAGTATGGTAACCATCTGGTGGCGACGAGTATGGGGGATGATGAGGACGGTGCGCATCTGGTTTTCATCGGCCATATGGACACCGTTTTTTCTGCGGGTGAGGTGGCGCGGCGTCCTTTTTCCAGGCAGCAACAGGATGGGGTAGAGATCGCTAAAGGGCCTGGTGTGCTGGATATGAAATCGGGTGTGTTGATCGGGATGTACGCGTTACATGTATTGTTAACGCAGCAGAAGGCTCATTATAAGCAGGTTACGTTTATCTGCAATAGTGACGAGGAGATTGGTTCGCCCGCGAGCAAGTCATTGATCGGTAGCCTCGCGCGCGATGCGGACGCCGCGCTTGTGCTGGAGCCAGGTCGTAAGTTGCATACAATTGTTTCATCACGTAAAGGGATCGGGACCTACCGTATCGAAGTGCGGGGTAGGGCAGCGCACGCGGGTGTGGAACCGGACAAGGGGTATAGCGCGATTCTGGAACTTGCGCATAAGGTCATCGCGTTGCAGGCCATCAATGGCACGATTGCTGGTGTAACGGTGAATGTGGGCATTGTGCATGGCGGTGAGCGTACGAACATTGTACCCGATTTCGCGTTTTGTGAGATCGATGTGCGTGTGACCGATCAGGCAGGGTTGACGGCGGTCGAGGCGGCGATTGGCGAGGTGGTGACACGCCAGTTTGTAGCGGGAACAACTACGGAGTCCAGTGGAGGTATCAAGAGTATGCCGTTCGAGCGGAACGAGCGTAGTGCCCGGCTGGTTCAGTTGGTGAAAGACGCGGGTGTGCCGCTTGGTCTACAGATAGAAGATATTTTCACTGGTGGCGCGTCCGACGCCAACAACACAGCCGCGCTAGGGATCGCGACGGTTGACGGTTTTGGCGCAGCTGGCGGGCTAGCGCATAATCCTGACGAGTATATCGAAGTCGACTCGATTCCTGTGCGTATCGCCCTGTTGTGCGAGGTAGTGCAACGGATTCATGAGTTTTATCAGCAAGGGAAAAGACTTTAAATGATGATGGAAAAAGGTGAACCACAGTTAGATCGGGACTATAAAGTTGGAAGGAGGAGCATTCATGATTTGCCGGTGCCGCATATTTCTTCGATCGGGGATTATGCCGATCGATTGGAGATAGAGGCGCAGGCACGCGGTATCACGTTACCACCTTCCATACGTTTACAAATCGGCGAACCTGATTTTCGCACGCCGGAACATATTCGGGCGGCGGCGCTGGCAAGTATCGCGAACGAGGCGCAGACGTATGGAGCGGTAGTGGGGCATACATGGTTACGTGAACTGCTGGCTGACAAGATACAGCGCGTGAATGGGTATCATGTCAAGCCGATCAATACCGCGATCGCGCCTGGTGGGACGGGAGCAATTTTGGCCTCTTTGCTGGCAACGGTGAGTGTGGGGGACGAGGTGCTTTATCCTGATCCTTGCTGGCCCTTCTATCCGATTCAGATTAAAGTAAGCGGGGCGACTGGCGTTGCCTATGCGCTTGATCCCGACAATGGCTGGTTGCCAGATATGGAAAAGTTGGAGCGAATGGTCACACCGCGCACGCGGGTGTTAATTATAAACACACCGGGGAATCCGACTGGGGTTGTTTTTCCGCGGCAGGTCGTGCAGGAGTTGCTATCTTTCGCCCATCGGCATCATCTGTATTTGCTCGCGGACGAGTGCTATGATCAGATTATTTTTGAGGGAGAGCACGTCAGTCCAGCGGAATTGCTTTCCTATAACGAGTTCGAGCATGGCCGTTTTATCGGTATCTATACATTTTCAAAAACCTATGCTATGACCGGCTGGCGCATTGGCTATGTCGTGGCCGGGACACAGCTTTTGAAGACGATTAGCGATGTGCTCAATGTGAGTTTCACCAATATCAGCACGTTCGTGCAACGGGCGGCTGCGGAAGCGTTGCAAGGGCCACAGAATTGTGTCGTCGAGATGCGCGAGAGCTATCGGAGACGAAGAGATCTGGTTATTGCGTTGCTTAAAGAGGCCGGTCGCTATCGCTATACGCCGCAGGGAGCATTTTACGCGTTGATCGATGTGCACTACAAGGATGGAAGGCCGAGGAGGGGGCAACAATTCGCCTTTGAATTGCTGCGCGAGCGCAACATCACGGTCACGCCCGGCGAGGATTTCGGCCAGGTAGCGGATCACGCTATCCGAGTTTCGCTGGCCGCGTCCGAGCAGGATCTCGACTATGGCATACGCGAGATCTGTGCCTTCCGATGTTAACTGACCACGCGACGCGTGAACGTACGTAAGCCGATGAAGAGGAAGACCAGCAAAGTCACGACCAATCCTACAAAGACCCAGCCGATAGGAAGCGTGGAGAGCGTGTGTCCTGGTACCTGCGGAACCATGGAGTAGCGCAGGCCTTCAGAGGCATAGGTCAGGGGATTGATCAGCGTGATGATCTGGAACCAGCGCAAAGGCGCGAGCGTGCCCCAGGGATATTGCACGCAGCCAGTGAAGATCAGAGGGGTCAGGATGAGCGCGAACATCAGACCGATCTGCTCGGGTTTTACCAGTGTGCCCACGGTTAGACCAAGGGACGCGCCCGCGAAGGCCGCCAGGATCATCACCGACATAATTACACCGATCTCATCTGTGCGCACATGGAAACCACTGCCCAGGATCAGGTAAGCCAGGGGGAACACGATTGTGCCCGCGACAATGCCACGTAATGCGGCGAACAGGACCTTTTCAACCGCGACCAACTGGACTGGCAGAGGTGCGAGCAGGCGGTCATCGATCTCGCGCGCGAAACCGAGGTCGAGCACCAGGGGCAAGGTCACGCCCTGGATGGCAGTCACGAAGACCGAGAGCGCGATGATGCCGGGCAAAAGGAGCGATGCATAGCCTTGTTGCGCGATGCCAATTTTGGTCAGCACCGTGCCGAAGATGAAGAGGAAGAAGAGGGGTTGTAGAAGCACCTGGATCACGAAAGGGATAAACTCGCGTCCGGTGACAGAAACGTCGCGCATCAAAATCGCGAAGAAGGCGTGTGAGGCCACGGCGAAACGATGCTGCTGTACCTTTTGTGTGGTGGCCTCAAGCGTTTCTTGAGTTTGTATGGTAGGGGTCGTAGGAGTCGTGCTCATCAGCGCAAATTCCTTCCAGTGAGATAGATGAAGACATCTTCGAGGCTGGGACGCGATAGGTGCAGATCGCGTAGTTCCGCGCCATTTTCAAGTACGGTTTGCGTAACTGACGAGATCAGCGCACTTACGTCTTCAGCGTATAAATGGTAAACAAATGTTCCATGTGAAACGTCATCCACAGGGATAGTTTCAACCTTAGCGATACCGGGGAGCGCACGTAGCCTTTCCAGCATGGGATCGGATGCTGCGGCATCCTGACCTGCACGACCCACGGCCACTGACGCTCTATCTGGCACAAAAATGCGCAGTTGAAGGTGAGTTGCGCCGGGCACCACCTTTTTCAGTTCGCTGGGAGTATTCAAAACCAGGATTTTTCCGTGGTCCATGATTGCGATGCGCTCGCATAGTTGATCCGCCTCATCCATATCGTGGGTAGTAAGCAGGATAGTCACGCCCTGTTCGTGCAGTGAGCGGATGCGATCCCATAAGAATAGCCTCGACTGCGGGTCCAGGTTGTTGGTAGGTTCGTCCAATACGAGCACATCCGGCTCGTGCATCAAAGCGCGAGCAAGCATCAGGCGTTGCGCCATGCCACCGGAGTAACGACGCACCGTTTCTTTGCCGCGACTATCCAGGCTTAGTTCGGCCAGTAGCGCATCGGCTCTTTGTTCACGTTCTTTTTTAGGAACGCCGTGATAGCTGGCATGGAAAGTCAGAATCTCGCGCGCGCGCAAGCTCTGGTCCAGATTACTGCGCTGCGGCACCACCGCGATACGTTGTTTCACCGTCATAGGGTCGGAAGCCACATCAATACCGGCGATGAACGCACTGCCGTTGGTGGGCAACACACCAGTGGTCAGCACACCGATAGTTGTCGTTTTGCCTGCGCCATTGGGACCCAGCAGTCCGAAAATCTCGCCGTGGCGCACGGCGAATGAGATGTCGTCGACCGCGTTCACCTTCGCGCCTGGGTAATGTTTGACCAGATTGCGCACTTCGATGGTAGTGTCCACTTCTTGCTTTGTGAGCATGTATGCCCTTTCTGCAAACGGAATTTGTTTGCCTGTTCATAGATATTCTTATAATAGAGGACGGATAAGGTCGTCATCGGGTCAACGAGGGCAAACGCGTGGTTTACCCTACGCGGTATATCATTCCAGATGGCTATACTAATTATAGAAGTTTTTCTTTACCAAATTATCGCAATTGACCTCTTAGAGGCAATCCACTACAATGGATAACGAAAAATTGAAGTTGATTTGAACGAAAGATGCGTTACTGTTCCCGCTCGCTCGATTTCCTTGAAAACTGATGGGGTTTTCTTAGCCCATACACTTAAATCTCTCAGGAGAAAACAGGAGGACTGATGTCTACTCGCAAGCCTATTCGTAAGGCTGTATTGCCCGTTGCCGGTCTGGGCACCCGTGTGCTACCGGCAACGAAAGTTGTGCCGAAAGAGTTGTTGCCGATCGTCGATAAACCCACGCTCCAATATATTGTGGAGGAAGCGGTCGCCGCTGGTATCGAAGAAATCATCCTGGTCACCAGTCGCAGCAAACGGGCCATTGAGGATCACTTCGATGCTTTTCCCGAACTTGAACAGACGCTCGTACGCAAGGGCAAGACGAAAGAGCTCGAAGTGGTGCAGCGTATTCAGCAGATGGCACATTATGTGACGGTGCGTCAACCAGAGCCGCTGGGCCTGGGACATGCGGTACTGTGCGCGAAAGATGCGGTCGGCGATGAACCTTTCGTGATTATGCTTGGAGACGAGATTTTCGCGCCAGAAGATCCGTGTCTTCCCCGTATGCTCAGCGTTTTTGAACGTTATCAGACATCTGTACTATCGCTTTTTACGTCGCCGCGTGAGCTTATTCCTTCTTATGGGATTGCCTCAGTCCAAGAACTGGATACCGATGTTTTCCGTGTTACCGATCTGGTCGAGAAGCCACCAATCGCGGAGGCACCCTCGGACCTGGCACTAGCTGGTCGGTATATCGCCACGCCTGACATTTTTTCCATTCTCGAACATACGCAACCGGGACGTGGAGGCGAGATTCAACTCACTGATGCGTTACTGGAACAGGCCCGCGAGGAGCGCTGTCATGGCATCCGCTATAGTGGCAAACGCTACGATATGGGCACGCCACTCGGTTTGCTGACTACGTCAATCGCGTGGGCGTTACGCGATGAGAGCATTGCGCCCGCGCTGCGTGAGTATATGCAACAGGTATTGAACGGAGAAGATTTTTAAGGGAGTGAGGTCCGCGTAGGGCAAACGCGTGGTAT
>CAZZWK010000064.1:0-23485 GCA_964657925.1 uncultured Dictyobacter sp. | reverse complement strand
GACCTCACTCCCTTTTGACGTGCCTGAGAACAGGGTCAGGCAAGCAGTTCTTGTTCGCTCAAGGGACCAAGGGCGGTGAGGACTTGTTTTTCGCTCATTGGGAAGCGGTTGAGGGCACGTTTGATATCCTCGCTGCTGACAGCCTCGATACGAGCAATTTCTTCGTCTACGCTGATAAGGCGGCCTTCGGTGACCCAATCGGAGGAGAGCGAGCGCATACGGGAGAAGGTCGACTCGCTGCTGAGCACGAGACTACTGACCCATTTATCTTTGGCGCGGCGCAGCTCGTCCTCGTGCACGCCATCCGCCAGCAGGCTATTCAGCTCCTCACGCAACATGCGCAGCACTCGTGGCGCGTCTTCCGGCGATACATTGGCATCCAGTAGCATGATGCCGGTACCCTCCATAGCCCAGATGCCCGCACTGACAGACTCGGCCAGGCCACGCTGGTAAATGTTCCAGTAGAGGCGGGAGCCATCGCTATCGCCGAGAATACTGCCACCGAGCATGGCAGCATAGTAATCGGGGTCCTTGACATCCACGGCAGGCGCGGCCAGAATCATGATTTCCTGTTTTAGATTCTTGTCAACGATGATATTGTTGATCGAGTTCGCGGGCTCATAGTGGGAAACCTCGCGACCACTATCGCCGGTGCGCCAGTTGGAGCAGTACTTTTCCGCCAGCTCCACGATATGGTCCCAGTCGAACTTGCCCGCGATCGAGAGGATCAGGTTGTTGGCGGCATAGCGGCGGCGCCAGTAGTCGCGCATCTTCTCGATCTGCATGGCGCGAATGCTCTCACGGGAGCCGAGCACGTCATGCCCAAGAGGATAATCGCCGAAGTAGGTTTGCATCATGCGGCGGTAGGCCAGATTGGATGGCTGATCCTCGGAACGAGCGATCTCGTTGACGATAACCTCTTTTTCAGTGGTAAAATCGCTTTCGTCGAGTCGAGGGTACATCATATCGCTCAATAGTTCAACAGCACGATCCACATATTCCCCCAGCACACGAGCGTAGAAAACGGTCGCTTCATGCGAAGTGAAGGCATTGATCTCGGCCCCGATCTTGTTGAATTCGAGCGTGATCTGCTGCCAATCCAGGTCTTTGGTGCCTTTGAACACCATGTGCTCAAGAAAGTGGGAGACGCCCGCGATGGCGGGATCGTACTCGTCGCGCGAGCCGGTGCGCACATAATATGAGACAGCAACCGATTCGAAATCAGGCATGGGCTGGCCTACGATTTGCAATCCGTTACTGAGAGTGTGTGTATGGAATATCGTGCCGTTCGCGGTAGTCTCTGACATACTTTTTTCCCTCCGATAAGCAAGGCACAAGCGGAACAGGCCAGCGCTCATCTTCTTCCCCGCCACCTTTCGCTCTATCCTCTAAAATGATTATGAAAAATATGCTGCTGGCGCTCTCGTATCTTGCATCATAGCCCCGCGGGGGAAGGATTGTCAAATAGTTTTATGCGGTTGTGCCGCCGCAGCTTGAGCCCGCACCCGCGGTACAGCCGTAGCAATGTTGTTCGAGGCGTATCTCACGATGTTCTAAGGCGGCGAGGGTGGCGTCGAAGATGGTGGTGGGGGCTGGAGAGACAAGTTCCAGGTCGAGCATCTGGTTGAAATCGCAGTCGTAGAGGCGGCCATCCCAGCCGACGGAGAGGGTGGTGCGGCACATCACGCCCGCGACGGCAGCTGGATTGAAGGCGTTAACCAGCTTTTCCATGTAGGTTTCGAGATTGTCGGAGCGCAACAGGAAATCGAGAAAGCGACTGATGGGCATATTGGTGATGGTGTAGAGGTTATTGAATTCGATATCATGGCGGCGTTTGAGTTGACGTTTCCAATCGGTCTCCAGCGATTTCTGGTTGCCAGGGAGAAAAGCGCCCGCGGGATTGGTGACCAGATTTAATACGAGCCCAGAATTTTCTTTACCATAACCCAGTTCGTTGAGGCGCTTCAGGGCGAGGATAGAATCGTCGAAGACACCGTCACCGCGTTGCGCATCCGTCTGGCGGAGGGCGTAGGAGGGTAGCGAGGCTACAATTTCCACGTGGTGTCGCGCCAGAAACTCTGGCAGGTAGGCATAGTTGGGCAGGCGTGTGATGGTCAGGTTGCAACGATCGATGATGTGGCGACCCAAAGAACTGGCGTGTTCGACCAGTTCGCGAAAACGAGGATGCATTTCGGGTGCGCCACCGGTGATATCAAGCGTGGGAATGTCGGTACGCGCCAGAAAATCCAGGCAAGCATCCATTACAGCATCGGTCATGACCTCTTTGCGATCGGGACCGGCGTCGACGTGGCAGTGCGCGCATGTCTGGTTACAACGCTTGCCGACGTTGATTTGCAATACGGAGATACCATCAGCACGCAAGGGGTGATGGCCGGAGGCTGCTGCGGCATCGCTGAATGGTCGGATTGGGAGGATGTTCAAGAGTTGGCGTTGTCGCGTGGTGCTCGCCAGCGGGCTATCCTGTTTGCGTAGGGTGGGAATAATCTTTGCCATGCCGCTTCCTTGTATTTTTTGAATTTCAGAATTGCCAGGATTTCCGCTGACGAGTGTACGCTCTAAGAGGGACAATAGCATAAGATTCTTGGTTAGGAAAAACGGCTCAAACGGCTACATCGAGACTTTGTGGACGTGGTTGCGCATCTGCACACCATGGACCAGAGAGGAGCCACCACGAATAGCGGCAGCCACATGGATTGCCTCGGTCATTTGCTCGATGTCCGCGCCCTTTTCCAGGCTGGCCGAGCTGTAGGCATCAATGCAGTATGGACATTGCACGGTGTGCGCGACGGCTAACGCGATGAGCGCTTTTTCGCGCTCCGAGAGCGCTCCCTCCTCAAATACGGCGGAATACCAGGCATAGAATTTATTCCACAGATCGGGAGCATCTTTCCCAATATCGGCAAAATGAGCGAGGTCTTTGGGATCGTAGTATTTTTCTTCCATCGAAAACTCTCCTCGTGGTCGCCAGTAGACTAGTCGTTTAGTGGTCCTAAAAAGATCAGTGGTATATCATCCTTTCAGAGGGTATCATCTTGTTCCTTCACATGTCAATATACGGAACAAGATGCTAGATATGCTCATTTATAGGCGACAATGCCGAAGGCTTCGGGGTGACGCGTCACGCGTGAGAAGCCTGCCTCCTGGAGGCGTTTGAACACGCCACGCGAAACTGTGCCGCTCGATTTACTGTTCAGGTCGCCAATATAATGGAAGAGCCTGCCGTTACGTCTCAAAACATTGTAAAGCTGCTGGTAGAACACAAGCGAATAGAGATCACCGGCGAGGCTGAAGACGGGTGGGTCGTGGATGATGCGGTCGAAACTTTCTGCGGGAAACGTTGGCACAATATCCGCCGCATCGCCCAACAACTGTGTGATTTTAGGATTATCGAACAGTGAGCGCGACCAGGGGTTCTGGTGCGCGATCTCTTGCGCACCAGGGTCAAGTTCGATCGTTGTGACATGTTTCGCGGTTTCGGCGGCTTTGATCGCTGTGTAGCCCAGGCCGGTCGCGGTATCGAGCACATCACCGATAATAGGGGAGATGGAGGCTATTTTGTGATTGGTATCCTGCATAGGATCGATATTCACGATCCTATGCATGGTGAAGCCTGCTATCAACATGCTGGGCGTCTTTTGGGTTGGTAGTAGACTACAGACGCGGTTCGTCACTTCCGAAAAGACACGGATGGGAATGATCTCGTTCGCTTTCAGCGTAAAGCAGGTCGTATTTGATTGCTTTATCTTCTCTACCTGCCGCCAATCCAGGCATTCTCCCTGAGGAAATTGTACCCCTGTATCTGACAACATGACTGTTACATTCGAGATGCCGAGATCGGGAGAAATTACGGTGGCTGTCATACCTTGCGCCTTGCTTTGTAGCAAAGTCTCGGCCTGGACGAAGGAAAGCACGATCGTATCGGCGGGGTAGGGCATAAAGTCTCCTTGTAGGCATAAATTCAGTCTGGTATGTCTGAAGAAAGGAAATCTAAGGCGGCTCTCGTGAGTACTTCGACCGCGATAGGGAAGGCATCCTCATCGACATTGAAACGAGGGTGATGATGTGGGTATTGCGCCCCTTTTTGTTCATTGCGCGCGCCCACGACAAAATAGCAGCCGGGAGCGCTATTCAGGAAATGGGCCATGTCGTCGGCACCGGTGGTGAGGATACGTTCGTCGGTGTCGACCCTGTCCTCGCCTACGCTCGCGATCGCGGCACGATGGACCAGTTCGGTCATCTCGGCATTGTTGACACAGGGCGGGCAACCATCATAGATAGAGACATCACAACTACCGCGCATTGAGAGCGCGATGCCAGTGGCGACCTCCTCGACACGTCGCGCAAGATAGGCTCGATGTTCGGCGGTGAAAGCACGCATCGTCCCAACCATCTCGACCGTTTCGGGAATAATGTTGGAGGCGGTGCCCGCGTGGATCATGCCGATGGTGACCACGGCGGGACTGAACGGTGAGGTCTCGCGACTGACCAGGCTTTGCAGCGCGGTGATGATGTGGGCCGCAATCATGATGGGATCTACCGCGGTATCCGGCATACCACCGTGGCCGCCTTTGCCATGCACGGTAAGTCTTATCTTGTCTGCCGCGGCGAAAATAGTGCCAGGGTAGACGCCGACGCGACCGATGGGAAAGGTTGTAATCAGGTGGAGGCCGATCACGTTATCGACATCCTCCATTACACCTTCCTCGGTCATCATAGCGGCCCCGCCTGCACCCTCCTCGGCGGGTTGGAAGATAAACTTGACGGTGCCAGCGAAGTCATCGCGTCGTCTGGTGAGCAGTTCAGCAACCGTCAACAGGATCGAGGTGTGCCCATCGTGTCCACAGGCGTGCATCTTGCCCTCGATCTGTGAGCGATACTCGATCTCGTTCAACTCCTCGACTGGTAGCGCATCCATATCAGCGCGGATCGCCAATGTTTTGCCACCACCCTCTTTGCTACCGTGCAAGTAGGCCACTACACCGGTTTTGGCGATGCCAGTGTGCACCTCCAGGCCCAGTGAGTGCAGGCGCTGGGCCACGATCCCCGAGGTGCGCACCTCCTCAAAGGCGGTTTCAGGATGCTCGTGCAGGTCGCGGCGCAACGCTACCAGATCGGGTACGCGCTCATCGATCTCCGCTTTCAAACTATCCGGTTGGGCTACTGACATAGGAGGTATTTCCTTCCAGGCTAGTGATGTGACAGGCAAATAAGGAACAGGGTACGGTTTTGTGTCTTATCGTATCATATGGCAAGGCTCTTTTGTCATATGAGTATAAGCATAGTGTTCTTTCAAGATAGAAGGGCCTGTCCGCGATGCAGGACCGATAAAGCGGAGTGCGTTGTGGTAAACCGACTCCTACAGGTGAGGATTGAGCAATAGAATTTGGTGAATAAAAAAGAGGCGACAGACTAAAATACCTGTTGCCTCTTAAGAAGAAGATCCTGCTTTATAGTGCGTGTTTATCATTTGATGTGGAATGTTTTGCCGTCATTGGTCATCAAGAATTCTTGGTTGCCAACATGAACGAGAATATCTACCTTGCCTGTACTCTTATCAGTGACGGGTTCACCTGTCACGGGAGTCAGGTCCTGGCCGGGACCGTAAAGTGTGGGGCCATTAAAGATACGCGTATGAGAAGTGTCGCCACCCGGAATCTCAATAATTTCTATATGCCCATGTAGATTAATAAAAATGAAATGGGTTGGGTTTGAGGGGCTATCCGAATGCCCTACAACGGCATCAAGATGCGATGTACGCGGATTACCATAGTGCAAATCATCCTGGAAACGTTGCCACCAGCCGGAAATCAAAGAGAGGCCAATGAGCAGAGCAATAGCGACAAGCATGCCGATGACCAACGAGGTTACAAAAAAACGTTTTGAGCTGGCTGACTTTTTCCGGGGTTCCGGTGCTGGCTCTTCGTACTTTGTACGTAAAGTCTTTGATGTCCTTCGCTGAGGTATTTCAGAGAAGTCGATGGTTGATTTTGCGCTCGCACCAGAACGGCGACGAGGCACGGCGCCTTCGGTAATAGGATCTGGCATTGTTTCTTTCGTATTCCTTGGTTTATAACGACGCGCACTACTGGGGGTACGCGTTTCATAAATGTCGTCGCGATCAACGACATCATAAGGTGCAGGTTGTTTGCGAGTATAGACTGTGTCCATCTACGATCCCTCCTTTCTAGCTAATTTTTAGAACATATTTTCTAAATTTTCCTTTATTATAACAAGTGATATGGTTTTGTCAAGTCCGCGCATCAATTACTATCAATATGGGAAGCAAAAACCGTTGATAATAAAGGGGGTCGAGATGATCCAGATTGAGGACTATGGCTCTATAAAGAGGATCTAGCTAGATCGTAGAGGAAAGGAGAAGAACCTGCAAGTATTGTAGTCAATAAGTACTATATGAAGAGAAAAAGCGGAGAAATGATGATGAATTGTGCTGATGTAGAAGTTCTTTATTATATGAGGAGAGACAAACAAAGAGTCCAGGGATTGTTCAACCTGGACTCTTTGGGTAAAGGAAGCTTTGTTTTTGTGTGTCTACGCGATGTCGGTTGCGCGCTACATTGTGATGAACGTCACGCCTGGTCCCGCGGTGAACTGCCAGTCGGAGACCACGCCGAAGCCACCATTCCAGCTCATATTGCTGGCAAGCACGCGTCCGTTGCCGAGCACCTGTTCGACAATCGCGGTATGACCCAGGCTGGATGCACCCTGTACACCTGGTTGTAGATCGACGATCGCGCCGACACTGGGGGCGGTCGAGACGTTCCAGTGATAGTCATAGGCGCGCGCGGTCCATTGATAGGCGTTGGCGTTGCTATACCAGGGGACATACACGCCATGCAACTGGAAGTAACGCTGATCGGCCCACCAGGTGCAGTAGCCGTAGGGGTATGGATTTACACTGCCAGCCGCGGCTGGCATAGGAGCCAGAGACACAGATTGTGCCTGTGAACCGGTTGTACTGGTTGTTAGTGTATGTTTTCCCGGAATACAAATATGTTGACCCACGAATATCAAGTTGGGATTGGAGAGTCGATTATGGGACGACAGGGTTTGCCAGGTGGTGCCATAGCGCTGAGCGATAGCGCCGAGCGTGTCACCCCAGTTTACCGAGTACGTCTGATCGCCAGCGGCGCATGGTGCCTGAGCGAACGAGCTAAGGGCGCCGGAGCCGAGTCCACTACCCAGCAGCACGAGCGCGAGCGTAGTGATTACGACCACGTGGCCCGCGACAATGCTAGCCAGGCGATGCTGGCGAAAATACTGCCACAGATTCGATGCTTTATGTATCGACAACAATATGTTTTCCTCCTCATGGATACGACGAATATCGCTTCCTTCGACATCAATCTACATTGACACATATCGTTGTCTATCATAGCGTATCTTTCTGTGATACAGCGTGATATAGCTTGCGCTATAGGAGAAAATTACTACCTAAAAGTAGATTTCCTCCTTTTTTTCGTCATTTTGATGGACGAGTCAGCAAGTGCCTTGATCTTTCTGTCTCGACATTTTTGTTTGTATGCTTAGTAGCAAGCTACAAAAAAGCGATTTGCCATTTCGTAATAGAAGAGGATCGCAACTACCTGAAAAATTCTTTTTTATCGACATTCAAACTTTTTTATCACACCAGTTCGATAAGGCATGCTTCGTTGGGACGCAGTTGGAACGACGCGAGTGCCACAGGTCCCTGGCGATCCATCATTGTCGAAAGGATTACGGATGCATTGCCCTGTTGAGAGATACGCAGCAACTGCTCTTGAGGCGAGATATTTAGCGCGACAAGATAGCGTTGTGCAGCATATTGACGAATATAGACAAAACAAGCCCCGTTATCCTGGTCGATCACCTGATAAGATCCAATAGTTAGCGCGGGCGAGGCTTGACGCAGGGACAGGAGTGTATGCATGAATGAGAGGAACGAACGGGGATCGTGCTGCTCTATCTCGACGTTATGGGTGGGATAGTCCTCAGCGATAGGGAGCCAGGGCTGTACGCCTTGCGAGGTAAAACCAGCGTTGGCGCTGCTGTCCCACTGCATAGGCGTACGCTGGTAATCACGGCTGAGTTCGGGAAATTCCTCTTTGCTTTTGGGATCTTGCAGTAACGCGGGCGGAATGGGGATATTATGCATGCCGATCTCGTCGCCATAGTAGCAGGTGGGCGTGCCGCGCAGCGTGAGCAGGAACATATGGGCAACGCGGGCCTGTGCGGGTCCGACGCGGGTGGCGATACGAGTCTTGTCGTGATTGCCCAGGACCCAGTTGGGCCAGGCTCCTGTTGGTAACGCGGCCTCGTAGGCATCGACGACCTGACTGATAGCATTCGCATTCCAGTCGGGTAGGGTGACAAATTGGAAGTTGAAAGGGAGTTGAGCTTCGTCAAGTGATTTTCCATAGTACTGGACCAGTTGTGTTACCGGCAGATAGATTTCACCGATCAGCACGCGGTCGCTATAGTTATTCAGAACTGAACGCATCTCGCGTACGAGGTCGTGAATGCCGGGCTGGTCTTCGGTATAACGCTGCTCCTGGGCCGTACTGGGTTCGTCGCCGGGTTTCCAATGTGGATTTAGGGGGTTATCACGGAACTGCTCGTCTTTAAGCAAGAGCCAGATGACATCGACGCGGAAACCATCGATGCCGCGATCGAGCCAGAAGCGCAAAACATTTTCCATAGCTGTACGCACCTGTGGGTTGCGCCAGTTGAGGTCCGGCTGCTTCACTTCGAACAGGTGCAGGTAGTACTGGCCGGTATGAGCGTCGAACTGCCACGCGGACCCACCAAAGTAGCTGACCCAGTTATTGGGAGGACCGCCATCGGGCGCGGGATCGCGCCAGATATACCAGTCGCGTTTGGCGTTGGTTTTGTCCGCGCGCGATTGTTGAAACCAGGGATGTTCGTCGGAGGTGTGATTGGGGACGAAATCGAGGATAACTTTGAGGTCACGCTGGTGCGCTTGCTGAACTAACGTATCCAGGTCGTGCAGAGTGCCGAAAAGAGGGTGGATACCGGTGTAATCGCTGATATCGTAGCCGAAATCGGCCATGGGTGAGGGGTAGATGGGTGAGAGCCAGAGGGCGTTGACGCCGAGCCAGCGCAGGTAGTCCAGTTTGCTGATGATACCAGGCAGATCGCCCACGCCATCGCCGTTGCTATCGCGAAAGCTACGCGGATAGACTTGATAGATCACGCCTGTTTGCCACCACGAGTGCGTTTGAGCCATGTATGCAATCCTTTTTGTATTAAGTGCTTGTTAGTGTTTATTAGTGATGCTAGAACCTTATTTTATCACCGGCGACCTTTTTGCCAGGCGGCTGCAAAAGGGTTGACGAAAAAAAGGCGTCATGCTATAGTATTGCCACACGCCAAGATAGCTCAGTCGGTAGAGCATAGCACTGAAAATGCTAGTGTCGGCGGTTCGATTCCGCCTCTTGGCATTTTTGCAAAAAAGAACCTGTAGGAAATAGCCTATGAAGCTATTTCCTACAGGTTCTTTTTTGCTTCATAATGAAATAACTTTTTGATGTCATTTCATTATCGCTTGATATCAAATTTCAGCAGTATTTTTAACTACACTATTACACTACACCCGGAGGATAAGTGCTCATTCAGCGCTAGAAAACGACTAGAAGAGGTAACCATCTCAATCAATTGAGCCACTGTCCTCATCTACTTTCGTATTGAGAGACAAAGTAACTATTGGTCAACATAGGAAACAACTCCATTAACACCACCATGACCACCAAGATAGAATAGATTTGTGGTTCCTCAAGGTGGATGCAAGCTGTTTTGCTGAGTACAATAATATACCATTTTATAACGACTGATAAAGGTGTATATCATATTGTTCTAGCCATCACATCATCAATTCATACGTTTTATAAGCAGAAATATTCTTTTGGGAGAAGCACATGGGAACTGACATTGAAGGATTAGTTGAATGCCGGAAAAGAACCACCGAGGGCATGACATGGGAAAAGGTTATGGATCTTTCACTTAAATATGTACTATATTGAAGGTTAAATAGGAAAATGGTCGGTCAGATGATGCAACATTATCGATGCGTGGCGCGGGCAATGGCGACAGTGCTGCTGAAAGGTGAATAACGATGCTAATCACAATTGTGCTCGGTTTATGTGTTTACCCAACGACGTTCGATGATATCACATCGACGTTGTTTGGTGAGGGAGCGATACTGGTTGCGTTGGGGATTGGTTTCTTTCTTTTGTTCGATTTCTTCGATTTGCGGCGGCGCTATCACACATTTTTTTTGGGGCTACTCGGTTTACAATGTGTGGGAGTCTTTGTGCTGGCATTTGTAGCTAGTCGTAACTATCTTATTTGTGCCGCTATGCTCGGTGCCTCGCCTGCTCTTTTCAAAGCGCAAAAGAGAACTATCAGGTCTTGCTTACTTTTCAAAATTTGGCGCTTGTAGCGCATATATTGACGATTTCTCTGGTTGTTGTAGGAGTGGGAATGATTGCGATGAGGGGCGCGAATTAACGCAGCAATAAGAAAATTTATTTGAAACGTCGATCTCTCCTTTTTCGTGTCCTTAGTGATACAAGTTTTGTATTGATACTGATTAAACACGAAACTCACTTTTATGTGAATAGATTAAGGAGAACAACAGATGAGTATAGATCCAGGTCAGATTCAGCAGTTGGTACAGGGTGCACATTTTCCAATCGATAAGAACAGTCTGATTCAGCTGGCACAACAGCATGGCGCGAGCGGCGAGATTACGGGCGCGCTGCAACACCTGCCCGATAAAACGTTCAATTCTCCGCAGGATATCCAGAATGAGTTGGGCGGATTGGGCAATCTTGGTGGTGGGTTGAAGTTGTAATTCGGGGGATTTTTTCTGAATAAAAGAGAGTCGGCACAACACGAATTGTGCCGACTCTCTTTTATTTTTTGAAGTTATAGTATTGAACGTCGTTCGGTATAGGCCACGGATAGATTGGTGGCGAGCGCTTGCCCACTTGATGGCGAAGAGTTGCTCTGGGGCTGCAAAGACTGCTGGATGGTCTGGATGGTCGATTCATTGCAGACACTGACGGGTTGGTTATTGGTTACGGCGCAGATAGCTGCTGTCAGGTAGTTAGCGCCGCCGACGATATTGCGGGTGATGCTATCGTTGGGATTGGAGAGCTTGGCCGCGATATCCTTTTGTGAAAGGTTCGCCAGGGTAGAGGGATCGTAGAGCGCACCAGCCTGGTACTTGTTGCCGATATCGAGGAATGGGAAACCTGTTATTTTGAAGGTTTGCAACAATTGATTTTGCGCGGCAGTTGGTTGCTGTAGAGGTTTTTGATCACGGTCCTCGGCTTCGACAGGCACAAAATCGATATACGAACTGGTATATTTGCTACCTAGAAAGGTAAAGGTCGCAGTGTTAGCATCGGTATCGGTACTACTGGAGAGCGTTTCCGGTAGCTGCGTAAAGGTGCCGAAATGGCTGAGGGCGATGACCATGGACCAGCGATTGGCCGCACAATAGGGGCAAAACTCAGCGCCATAGTAGAAGAACTCGGGCTTCCCGTTAGGACCGGTCAGAGGAGGTTGTCCACTAATAGCGGTGACTGGTTTTTGCGCGTCGAGACCACCAGTACCAACACTACTCAAGGTTGTCGAGGAGACGGTGGTGACTGCCTTGAGCACGGTCGGGTCGGTGCCGCCGATGGTACCAGCGGGTTTCTGGTTAGAGACGAGTATAACCACACCAACAATGATAGCGACAACAGCCACGATGCCACCAACCCACCACCAGGTATAGTTGCGAGTCGCAGCACGTTTGCGGCGATTCCTGGTAGGTGCTGATGTGGAACGAGCATTTTCAAAACGCTGCTGACGGCTGGCTTGCGCTGTGCTGCGAGCTGAAGCGGCACTTGTACGCGCACCTGCTTGCACGGTTTCTCGCGTAGGAGGCGGAGAGACATTGCCAACGCTTTGTCGACTGGTGGTGGTTCCGCGCGAGGATGAAGAAACGGTCGATGTATTTTTCCTTTTTTTAGCCAATGAATTATCCCTTCTGTGACAACGATACTCCTATTTTAGCGCATAATTAGGAGAAAAAGATGAAAATAAAGCGAAATTTTTTATGCGGTCGGCGTTGAAGTGCGTGCGGGAAATGGCACTCCGCATGCGCTGGTGGCAGTTATATTGAGACAAGAGACCAGTTGTAATTGCCACGAACTGTTTTTATCGACTGTGATATTCATGCTATCGACCGCGTAAGGAACGCTCGCCTGCAAGACCGAGCTCAAGCGGTTACTCGCCTCACCATGACAACTGGTGTGATATTTTTTCCCCAGTGAATCGTTGAACACGATGTCGGTCGTACCCTTGCCGGTGCACGTGATCCATACACCCAGCACGTGATTGAAGACAAGATGCTGATTAGTGATCGTCTTACTACCCGTACCAGTATACGCAGCGACCACCTTCCAGCCATTGCCGAACGCAGATGTATTCGCGACCGTCGAGGTCGGAACAGTGGTCGCTGGTGATATATGCTTTTGCGGTACGTGGGTCATGAGCAAGAGGGTGCCAGCGATGAGCGCCAGGACGAGCATGGCAGTAAGCGTACCGAGATAGGATCTGACCGTTCGCCTGTTTGAAACAGGAATAGCGATATGGTGTACCTGCAGCAATTGTTTTTGTTGCAGTGGCACAGCTGGTTTTTCGCGAACATCGGTCAGGTATGTTGCCTGGTTTGGTTGAACGGCACGCAAACGATTGCGGACACGGTCCAGTGAGGGAGTCTCGTCGCTGGGAGTATACAGGAGACGCAGATCGCGGATAAGGGCTCGATTGTACACATTCACCTCTTCAGGAGTGGGTTGTTCTTGCTCTGCCATCTTGTGACACCTTCCTATTGTTGCAAAGCATAGGCTTTCCGTAAAAAGACGAGTGTGCGTGAGAGCATTTTGCGCAACGCATCCTCTCGTTTATCGAGTAAAATAGCGATTTCCGCGAACGCGAGATCGTGGCCGAAACGCAACTGGAGCAACTGCTGTTGCAGGGGAGGCAACGTACGAATAAGCGCGTGCAATTGTTGGTAATCCTCCTGCCGCAAAGCTGTATGCTCTGGCGAGCGTAGTTCATCTTCGTAGAGTACTTCCGCCACAACTTCCAGGGCAATCGCGGGATGACGATGAGTGTGGCGATAGATGTCGACCAGTGTATTTTTCGCCACGCGGCGCAACCATTTCAATTGTTCCTGTTCGTCCAGGCCAACCAGATTGTGGCGCTCCAATGCGGCGGTGAAGACATCGAGCAATACATCTTCGGCATCCTCACGAGAAGAGAGGTGAAGCCCAATGTATGCGAAGATGACATGAGCATAACGATCATAAAGCGTCGTGTCTATCGTCGTGCCAACGATTTCATTGTCCTCTTCCCCTTTTTTGGATTGCATATTCTCCCGCAAACAACTCCCCCTGTGATCATGCTTATGAGACTCTACCAGTTTATCGCCGAGCCTGTCAAAATGTGACCTTTTTTGAGACCAATTTTGAGAGGTCACGTCAAAAGCTGCAAGTACTTTCGTCTTCTCCTGCTCTACCCATTTTGCTAGCAAGCCAGCAAACCGTATAATAACACAAGAAATGGTCACACAAGAAACATTTCAGTAATCTCTCTTTTAGCTAAAAACTATCAATTTTATGAATCGCACTATGTTATGAAGGGAACCTCTATGTCTCGATTTAAAAAGTCTTTTTTCTTGCCTCTCCTCTGTTTTCTTGTATTCTGTAGTATCGCGGTAAGCACCTTTTTTATAACCAGGCCAGTACAGGTGCAGGCCAAGAGTATGACCAAACTATCGATCCAGTTTACGTGCGCGAACGCGGTCGACTACAAGTCGGGCGACGTATGTGTGCATACGCAGGCCAACGCGGCTTTGACGATCAAGGTGAAGTATTGCAGCGGCAGTTATGCGACCAGCAAAAGCTTGCGAGGGACGGTGCATACGAAGACACAAGGAAATTATACATGGAAATGGGAGCCGGAGACGAAGTGCCGAGGAACGGCCACGGCCTATGTTACTGAAACGTTGAGTGGGCATACACTCAATGCATCTAAAAGCTTTAAAGTGAAATAGGAGTCAAGGTTCAGTGTAGCTGTTCCTACTGATTTTGCTCTGTCAAGTTCCGACATCCATTGTCACCCTGCTATACACCTGGGCCTGCTATGCAATCTGGGCCATTCCCCCACCCAGCAAAAGAAGTTTGACAGAGCAAAATGCTTTCCAAAGATAAACGATGCAAATAGGGAAGCTGTCAGTACATTTTTCAGCTTACGGGAGCGCGGTCCAGGGCTAAAATTTCGTCAACCTGCTTGATTAAGGTATGGGCGTTGGTGAAGGTACGGTTGACCGAGTGAATAGTGCCTGACGCGTCCAACAGGACAGTCGCTGGAACCGAGTGAATATCGTAGCGAGCAGCGATGTCGGGCGACTGAAGAATGTCGATAGTGGTGACAAATACGGCGGACCCTTTGGCCTCTACCACGCGTCGTAGGACGGGGGCCTGCAATTGTCGGCATTCTTTCGAGTCTTCGCTACTAAACGCTACAATTTGTACACGAGCAATTGAACTGAATACTGCCGCTGGTTTTGCGGGTGCGGCTATATCTTCAATTTTAGATACGTTAATTGAGACCTGGGGCTCAACTTTGAGCCTGCGCTGATGCCGTCTTCTGAGCACCTGTCCGCCTATTACGAGGAGGACCAGGAACAACACCGCGACCAGCAACAGGACCGCTAGCTGTAAAACCATTGTTTGAGTCATTGAAATTACACTTCCCACGGGTGCAAAAACGCCATCGTAGCGACGCCTATAAAAAGACTATCCTAAGCCTCTCGAAATACATCGTACGTACTACATCCACTATATATATCACGTGAGAAAAGAAAAGATCGATACGGTCTTTCTGATTCATTTCTATCGCCATATTTTTTACGGCAAGAGATGAACAGCAAATCTCCCCTCATCAGTATCACGAAAGGAGCTGTGTGCGTTTTTCACGTAAAAAACGCGCTATCTGTTCCGGCTGTTCTTTGCGAAGAGCCGAAGATTTCAATTCGCTCAACACTGAACTCCACTGCTCGCGTGCGGGCAAGTAACGGCTGTCCATGGCGACGAGTTCAGCGAATATATGACGTTCGAGTTCGTACCAGAGGGTGCGGTCGAGGCCATCAATATTGCTATCGTCGGGCGCATAGTCCTGGTCGTTGGCCGTATTTTCGATACGAGCATACAGGGGTGTAAAATATTGTTGGACCATCTCCTCCATACGTTGCTGATCGAGTGCGCCAGCATCAAAAGCGAATGTGCCGATAAGGCGAACAGAAACAACGGCATGCTCATCTTTGTAGCGCGGTCCCTCGCGCTGGCAGTAATCCTCAAGGTGGCGATACACCTGCTCAGGATCGGTCAGGGTATCGATACGTATATCGTACCGTACGAAAGAACGGCGTTTATTTACCAGCCTGGTGGCGTGGTGAGTGTGGGCCTCGGTATCGACCTCGACGTAGTAGTAGCCGCGATCCTCCCATTGTGCCTCTTCCGCGCCACAGTTTTCCGTCGAGCCAGGATTGTAGATCCAGCCATCGAACTCGTACGGTTTGTGCACGTGGCCGAGCGCAAGATAGTTGATATGCGCATGCAAGGGCTGAAATTGCGATAGGGTTGGCAATCCATGCACATGGGCAACGAGTCCGTCGACGCCGGTATGCATAGTGAGCAGACGATATGAGACACCACGGCTATTTTCCTCCGCCTGTACCTCCTGCAAGGATGTGACTATGCCTTCGAGTGAACGGAGCGTCGAAGCGCCCTGCCATGGTAGACCATAGACGCGCAAAGAGCCATCGAGCAGGTCAACGTAGCTTCCCTGCATGCTTGAAGGGTCCCAGGGGGTAATCTGTGGAATGCCATCGCGCATGATCGGGTTGAGCAGTTGGATGTAGCCTTGATAGCAGAGGAACTGGAGCCAGGAGACGCCATCGCGGTAGTAGCTGCGGTCGTGGTTACCCTCGATAGCGATAACGGGAATGGCGTGCTCTTTGAGCTTTCTAAAACCTTCGATAGCATGGATGAGCGTTAAGGCGTCAAGGGAGCGTTTATTGAACAGATCACCGGCAACGATCACAAAATTGACCTTACGCGCGATAGCTTCATCGATAATTTCCCAAAAAGAGCGACTGAAATCGTTGAAGCGTTCGCGGACACCATATTGTTCGTAACCGAGATGGATGTCGGCCATATGAATAAAAGAAGCTCGCATGGTGATTGTTCCTTCCCGCGTTTTAACCAGCGTTACCAGTCATCCAGGCGCGAACGCCAGCTGCTAGTAGAACGAGTGCGCCGATGCTATAGATAAGCAAGTCCTGACGACGATTTTTGCCGTTGGTTGTGAAGCTTAGCCAGACAAGCGGGATACCCAGGGCGACGATACCGCCGTAGACGTAGTGTAAATAGTAGAGACCCGTGCCACCGCCAGGTTTTTGGCCTAGTAGGAGCAGAGTGACCCCGAAAACACCTTGCAGGAGTCCGAGCACCAGGGTCACAATAAGTGAGATACGCCAGGGCCTCAGATTCTCACGTTTTCTAAAATAGAGAATAAAGCCCCAGATGCTGGTGATAGCGGCAGAGAGCCAGATAAGATAGACGTTATATGTATGCAGCAGAAGAACGATAGCTAGCAATGTGGATGCTCCTTCAAGTTGCCCCATTGCAACCGAGTGGTGATGTAGAGAGTGCGAGAGAGTCGTCATTCTCTCGCATTACTATAGCGTTTCTGAAGCTGAATGACAAGAGACAGTATTGCTCATTGCCAGGCGATGAAACAATCTGAAATAGCATAACTATTTTATACTGTTTTCAGGCAAAAAGCTATCTTACCGTTCGTGTTGAATGTAGAGAGGGTGTGTGATATGCTAGCAGCGATACGCCATAGGCAATTGTATTTTTGGCTAGAATGAGGAGTTGTGGATGTCAACCTCTACCTGGGAAGGACCAGAAGTAAGTAGCGGCAAAAAATATCCTGTTTCTCTATCGAGGTCCATTCTGACGCAGATGATGCAGCGTTTCAATGCGTCAGGTGCATGTATTGCTTTGTACGATGAAGATAGTGAGCAGATGAACGTGCTTGTCCATCTCCGTCTCAAGCAAGTACAAACATCAGGGTCAGCGCGCTTTTCATTCAGTCCAAAAACGACGCAGCGGTTAAAAGAGAGTCAACTCGACGAGATCGAAGAAATGACGCGTCCCATGGTTGCTTTTTCGGTGCCCGATGGGTCATCATCGCAGGACAGTTCCGGTGTTTTAGCAACACAGAATCAGAAAAGCGATGGGGATGATCGAAACGATATAGAGGAAGTGACGCCGCAGCAAAGTGAATTTTTCCCGGTTGGCTCAAGTTATACGATCGGGCAAGGGCTGATTGGCTCCACGTGGTACAAACGCGAACCGGTCGTGCTGCGGCATGATCGCTATAGCACCGACTTTGCAGCCAACCGCGGAAGTCTTCCTTCACAACTCTCTTTACCACAACGCTACAATAACGCACCATCACAATACCTGGCACTGCCTATTGAAGAGCCAGTACTACCAGGGAGTGGACGAGAAGTGCCACAGCAACAGAGTACGGCAATGCTCGGTATTATCGTGCTCTATCGACTAGATCCATCGGCATCCAGTTTTCAGGAACAACGGGATGAGGCGATGCGCTTTGTCAGACAGATGGCTATTTATTTGCAAAACGAGCAACTCCGTTATAAACAAGAACATCTTCAGCGCAAGCAGCAACGCATGAGTGATTTTTTGCATTTGTTGCAGGAGGTGAGCACAGCCTTTCCTACATCGGTACAGCTCGCGGACCTGGTTGAAAACGTGTATCATTTTGCGACCCAGACCGTCGATGTCAACAGTATGTTGCTGACGTTGTATGACCGCGACCTGGATCGATTGTACGATGTTTTTGCTTTGAACAAGGGGCAGAGGCTGGAGCACTTGCCAGTCGAGTACACCAAGGGCGAACGACCTACCTGGTGGGAAATTACGCAGAATCAAAAGCAGAAACTTGTTTTTTCGCCTGCGCAAGAGCAGGGTAAGGCATATGAATATCGCGAACTGCTGATGGGAAGTTGGGGAGAGCAATTTCAAGCGGAATCGTTCATCCTGTTGCCGATGAAGATGTTCAATCGCGTGATCGGAGCGCTCTGTCTAACCAGCAAGAAAGCGCATGCATATCATGATGAAGAGATTCAAGTGTTGGAAACGATGTTACAGATCGTCACCGTCAGTATCGAGAATGCCAAACTCTACGAACGGGACCGCCATATTATTCAGACGACACGTAAACAGGCGGAGGAGACGCGTAAGCGCGAGGAAGAACTGGCAGTGATGAATAGCGCGTTGCAATCCACCAGTTCTGTTCTGAATGTCAATGTATTATTGGACCAGTTGGTTCAATCAGCGGCAGCGGTCGCGAAGGTCAATCTGAGTGTCTTTTTCCAACCATCGCTCGATAACGAAAGATTGGTCGCCTCCGCGCTTTATGCTCCTTCGAGTGTGAATATATTCGACGATGGTAGCGGCCTGCCCGAAGTGATGATGCATAAGACGGGCGAGCCAGACCTGATGATCAACCTGATTCAGTTTCCTTTTAAGGGAACTTTTTTAGAACGGCTCACGCAAGAGGGATTTTTCTATCTTGATCCCGCCAGGATTGAAGAGTTGGCACCCGGTACCAGCGAGGGGGGTCAAATTTTTTTACAAGAGATGGCGATCGAGTATATGCTGATGATCCCAATGGTAACTGATAAGCATTTTATTGGTTTTTTGGCAGTGCCAACCCCTCCCGGTAGTAAGACGCTGCGTCCGAACGATGTGATTACGCTGGTAGCCATCTGCGCGCAGTCGGCAGCCGGTATACGCAACGCACGTTTGTTTGAGCAACGCGAAGAGGCGTACGCCAAATTAGAGCAGATGGACAAACTTAAAGACGAATTTCTGGTTACCGCCTCGCATGAACTGCGCACGCCCTTGACCGCAATCAGTGGATACGCCAGTCAACTCAATCGTATGAGCACACGTGCGACGCCGCAACAGATTCTGCGTTTCGCCACGCGTATCTCCACGGCGGCCCAACAGTTGAACGACCTGTTATCAAGCATGACGGAGGCCGCGGAGATCGGACCGAGTGACAGAAAGATGGACTTGCACCTCGAACCGGTGCAGATGCTTTCCGCGGCAGAGATCGCGCGCAACATGCTCACGAATGCAACGGATCACACGATCAGCATCAATGTGACGCGCGATCTGTGGGTTTTTGGCGATGCCCCACGTGTTCGGCAAGTATTGACGAATCTATTGGAGAATGCAACCAAATATTCGTTGCCAGGCACATATATTGATGTGCATGCAGAAGTAGTCAAACTTTCTTATGCGATGAGTGTCATGAGTAAAGATCAGGTAGATCATGAGCTGGGTATCGAGCATGGAAACGATACCGTTGTGCTGGTACGCGTGTCTGATCAGGGACAAGGAGTACTCGACGAGGACAGACAGATCATTTTTGACAAATTTGTGCGTGCCCCCCGTTCGCTTACCACCCCAACACGAGGATCAGGATTAGGGCTTTATATCTGTCGCCGTTATATTGAAGCGATGCAAGGGAGACTATGGTTAGAGAAAAGTGTGCTCAATGGTGGTTCTACCTTTAGCTTTTACTTGCCGCAAGCTCAAACTCCAGTCGAAGATCCAATAGACTGAACAATAAAAGGACTTTTAGGAGAAGCGTCCTAGCTCATTGTTCGATTGAAATAGTGTATGCTATACTAAACGCGATATTCTAAGCTAGTATCTTGTCCCAATGGATTGGCTCCCCGTCTCTGTATCAAGAATAGGTATCACGTGTTGAAAAGAACAGTTGCCCATTACAAATGTACTGGTGTACTGGTATAGATGCCAATGTTACCAAAGCTTTATTCTGCACGATTAAATCTATTAAGGAACTACATAACATCAATTTGAGAGGCTTATAGTGGAAACAGGCCGGGTTATTCATAGACGCTACCTCCTACAGCGTTTAATTCAGCAGGGTCAAGCCTGTGCTGTTTACCAGGGATTCGACCAGATATTGCAGAGAGAGGTAGCGGTCAAAATCGTATCCGCAAGCTATGCCCCGGTCTATCGTGCTGCAATTCGCGCGACCGCGCAATTCTCCCATCCTAACATTATTGGTATCTACGACATTATTACCGAAGCTGAGATGCTTTATATTGTGCAAGAGTACGTTGATGGAGATGATTTTGGCACATTACTGCAATCGCAGCTTCATCCCTATTACATAGTTGACCTGGGTTTTCAGATTTGTCGTGCATTGATGTACGCAGGTAGTTCCACACGAAAAGTTTCGCATGGTGATTTGACACCCGCGGCAATACTGCGTGACCGTCATGGTGCAGTACGTGTCAATAACTTCGCGCTTCCAGGAGATGAGCAGTATTTTTCTCTCTGGCAAGCTGTGAGTGGCAAAATGGGGATGATAGGAGATACCAGTTATGCTACTGGTCAAATGACGGATAGGACAAGGGCGGAGGATACCTACGCGACCGGTCTTTTACTCTATCAACTGTTAGCGGCTCGTTCACCTGACGCACGGATGGTTGAACCGCCAGTGGATGGACAGCTCTGTTTTATGCGCAACGTGCCTGCGGAAGTTTGCGAAATCGTAGCGAGAACGGTAATCGAGCGACACCCACAACATATCACAACACCTGAAAGCCTTAGTGCTGAACTCAAGACACTGGCGGATATGCTAGAACTAACGGCAACCCCTCAAATATTTGCTTCACCGCAAGAACAGGTGTCTCCGATCTATGGCCGCCTACAGCCCACACCATCCTCACAGCCTTTACAATCAGGTTTGCTGACCGGCCAGGCACGCCTACGAGAGAATGTAATGGTCGCGCCCGATCGAGGAAATGTCGCAGCGAGTGCAGTGCAGATGGACCCATATCCTTCAGGTCCTCTACAGGAGACAACCGATGCACCGATGACAGCGCCTGAATATCGCCAACCGCTCCACAACGCCTTTGCTTATAACGAGACCCCTGCCAGGCAAGCCTCGGGCGTCAATATCCCACTTGTGCTTATTCTCGGCATCATTCTTTTCGTCTTCTTCTTTGGTCTCGGTTACTACCTCTCGCTGCTCTTGCTTAAGCCATAAGACTCGGTCGAACTTCAACCAAAGTGTCCGTGAATAACCATTGAGACTGACAATAAATTGTTATGCGGGTTGTAGATAGAGAGATAAGGCGGTAATATACAATGGTCCATTGTCAGGCACAGTGCGCAACAGATATATACACGGCATAAACAGAACAGATTCTTCATTATTAAGAAGAGGAGCATAGAGGAATGTATATCGTTACAAATCGGATTGAGATTCCAGCAGAACATAAACAGAGGGCCATCGAGGGCTTTGAACGGTCCGCTCCAGCACTGAAACAGTTCGCGGGCTTTGACCATTTCGAGTTATGGACGAACGAAGATGATCACACGCTGCTCGCTGTATCGTATTGGGCCTCGCAGGAGGCATACAATGCCTATATCAACAGCGATACGTTCAGGCAACACCATGGTGGAGTGAGCCAGGAGCAGTCGCACGCCCATGCGAATGTCTCTTATTTTACGGGTCAAGCAATGGGTTGAGCAATTTTCCTCAAAAAGATAATGCAAGCAAAATTGCTATAAGCATCTTGCTTGCATTATCTTTTTGAGGAAAAGTAAAAATTTGCCTGCAAAGGGGTTGACAAAACGCAAGCAGTAAGGTATTATGTCTTCTGTAAGCAAAACACCTGCATGTGCAGGTGAGCCGGTGATTATAGCGAAGAGGGTACACCCGTTCCCATCCCGAACACGGAAGTTAAGCTCTTCAGCTCCGATGATACTGCGTGGGCAACTGCGTGGGAAAATAGGAAATTGCCGTCTCACCCGCCCATAGCAGGTTTTTTTATTCTCTAGAACATAGGGCTGATTGAGAGGTAGTATTTGAGCGATAATCATGATTCCGATCCTCTCATTGAGGCCGTACCCGCAGAAGCTATCAACGATCAGGCCATCGCCGCTGCTGAAGGCAAACCACCCACTCATGATTCTTACGAGGCATTACGGTACGGCAATTTTCGCTTATTGTTAGCAGGCGTTTTCGTTGCTTCCTTCGCGCAACAAATGATCACGGTCGCGATCGGCTGGGAACTATTCGATCGAACCAATTCCTCGCTGGTACTTGGTGGTGTTGGTCTCGCACAGATTATCCCCATTATCCTTTTATTTTTACCCTCCGGCTATATTGTCGACCGTTACAGTCGTAAAACAATCTTTCTGGTCGCGCTCAGCGTACTAGGGGTAATGACCATGGGGCTCGCAGTCCTATCTTTCTTGCAGGGTTCGCTTTTCCTCATCTATGCCTGCCTGGCGGTGATGGGTGGAGCCCAGTCATTTAGTGGTCCAGCCAGTTCAGTTTTAATCTCGCAGGTTGTGCCAGAGCATGTATTCGAAAATGCGACCACATGGAGAAGCAGTTGCGCGCAACTCGCCTCGGTACTTGGACCAGCTACTGGTGGGTTCTTGATCGGTATTCTTGGTGGCGCGAGCTTTATTTATGTACTAAGTGCAGCTGCGCTTATCATTGTCTCCCTGGTATTACTTCTGATGCGTGTACGTCCCCAGGTCAAGCAGCAAAAAAGCGGACAACAACGCTCTTTAGGAACCGTTATAGAGGGTTTGCGCTTTTTAGGACGTACGCAGGTGATGTTGGCGGCTATTACGCTGGATCTCTTCGCGGTTCTCCTTGGTGGCGCGACGACCCTGCTGCCGGTCTTCGCAAAAGATATTCTGCACGTTGGACCGGTCGGCCTGGGCTGGCTGCAATCCGCTGACTCAATCGGCGCCGTATGTATGGCACTATTTCTCACGCAACGTTCTCCTTTTCAGCATGCCGGAAGAACACTACTGCTTGCGGTGACAGGTTTTGGTCTTGCTACAATCGTTTTCGGCCTGTCACACTGGTTCTGGCTCTCAATACTCATGCTTTTCGTATTAGGAGGTTTAGATAATATCAGTGTAGTGATTCGATCCACGCTGGCCCTGGTACGCACTCCCGACGAGATGCGTGGGCGTGTAAGCGCGGTTACCTCGCTTTTCATCGGCACTTCAAATCAGTTGGGAGGTTTTGAATCCGGGTTGGCAAGTCAATTACTTGGTCCAGTCCCAGCGGTAGCATTTGGAGGAATCGGGACTATCCTGGTGGTGACTATTATCGCCCTGGTGTGGCCGGAAATGCGACAACTAGGGACGTTACGTGCACAGCCATAAGAATTAAGAGAAGCAATAAAAAGCGGGCCAATTCAAACATATTTTGAATT
>CAZZWK010000063.1:33994-40752 GCA_964657925.1 uncultured Dictyobacter sp. | reverse complement strand
CCGATTATGCTTTTTAACAAATTGATCTGGATCATCCTATTACCCGATAAATCGGGGTGCGTTGCGCTCAAGCGACGCCTACAATGGGGGAGATATCCGCTTTATTTCGTTACTATGCATTATCGCGTCCGTGCCCTCTAAATTTTCTTGTGGTATTGTTCCGCGAGTTCCTTCACGCGCTGTACATGCGATTTATGACAAACGATGGTCATATCCTCCATCTCGACGACGATGACATCCTCCAGCCCGATAGTATAGATGCGACGTTGCGTGTTGTTATACACGATCACGTTCTGGCTGCCCAACCCAATATGCGAGCCGACCGCGCGAATTCCCTGGTCGTCCGCTGGAAAGAGCGCCCCATACTGCTCCCAGTTGCCGACATCGTTCCAGCCAAGCAGCGCTGGAATGACAACCAGATTTTTTGTTTTTTCGAGGATACCGTAGTCAATGGAAATAGATTGCAGTTCAGGCCACGTATTGTCGAGCACGAGGCGCGCGTTTTCTTGCTCTGTCGCCGTAACAATGCGCTGGATTTGCTCGATCATGTCGGGGAGATGCTGCTGGAACTCTGCCAGAATCGCCTTGACGCTCCACATGAAGATACCCGCGTTCCACACATAGTGCCCGTCGCTGAGGTAGCGTTTCGCCGTCTCTAGATCAGGTTTTTCAACGAATTGTTCGACCTGGAACGCCTCGTAGCCGTAGCCCTCTTTGAACGTATCGCCAAAGCGAATATAGCCGTAGCCGGTTTCAGGTGAGGTGGGCGGGATGCCGATGGTGACCAGCTTGCCCTGTTCCGCCAGCTCATAGCCCAGGCGCAGGCTCTGCTGTAAACTTTCGATATTGCTGATGACGGCATCCGCGCTGAAGATCGCCATGATCGCCTCCGGGTCCTGGGCGGCGATCGTCATCGCCGCCCAGGCAATGGCGGGCGCGGAATTACGTCCAATGGGCTCGCGCAAAATGTGATGAGCGGGAATGATCGGGAGATGTTCCTGCACGAGATCGGCCATATTTCTGCCCGTGACGACCCAGGATTGCTCCGGACTAACCAGCGGAGAAACACGTCCCAATGTCTCTTGAATCATACTCTGTCCACTCGGCAACGGCAAAAATTGTTTAGGAAAACTTGGGGTGCTCAGCGGCCATAAGCGTGTTCCGCTACCACCAGCAAGAATAACTGCATGAAGATGTTGCATTGTGTATCACGTATTCTTTCTCTTTGGCGAACAAAGAGCGAACACGCCTCCTTTTTAAAATCGCGTTTTTACAGTAGATAATAGAATGGTCATATGCAAAGATTGTATCGATCAATCCAAAGCATGTCAAATCAATCTGGTTTATCCATGAGAAAGGTTAACTAGAGTTGATTTTCTGAGGCGATTAGACGATCCAGCGATTCATGATAAACGCGATGCTCAGGATGGCGAGTAAGATGGGGAAAAGCACCATAACGCTATGGTGCAGGCGCGGATGTTTGAGACCCAGCAGCGCCAGCGTGATGAACGCGGGTATCATCTCCAGCACGAAGCGCTGATTCGAAAGCAAGATATCCGGTTTCGCCATCGCAGGTTCCAACAGGATACACAACATAAAAGCAATCATCCAGTAGCTATACGCTTTGGGCAACCTATGCCAGCCGACCGCGATCAAAATAATAAAACCTACTGTGGCGCCCAGGTCGAGCAACACATGCGCTTCGTTTGCTGAGCCAAAATTCTGTAAAATGAGCGCCAGCATGCCCTGTAGAAGTCCTGTCCACGGCCACGAAAGTTGACGCGACCAGTCCGCCTGCGCGGTCTCAAACATCAAAGGATTGCCCGTTTTATGCCAGCAGTACAGGGCATAAAGTACCAGGCCCAACGGCACAAGTATGATCGGTACGATCGCGGTCACCGCCTTTAGCATGCTCGAAAAGATCGTTTCGCGCCTTTGCCACAGCTCATATGCAAAAGGAATCACCAGCAAAATACCGAGCGAACGCGTGAGCACCGAGAGCATACCGAGCAGGCCGGCCAGCCACCAGCGCTGCTGGCGCAAGGCGAGGAACGCGCCGAGTGTGAAGAGCAGGTAGAGCGATTCATTGTACGCGGCAAAAAAGAAGAAGGCAGTGGGAAAGATGCTGATGTAGAGCAATGTGCGCCTTGCCACACGCTCTTCCGTAATTTCTACGGCGATCAGATAGCTGATGCAGAGCACGCCGAAGAACGCGAGATTGCTGATCAGCGAGCCGATCAACAGGTAACTGCGATTACCCAGCAGGTACGCCGGATAATGAATCAAAAGGGGGAAGAGGGGGAAGAAAGCGAAGTCATAGATGGACTTCGTATAGCCGAATTGCGCAATGGTGAGGTAGTGGCTGACATCCAGGTGATTCCAGGAGTTGAGGAAAGCGTTGATATTGACGGGCGTATCCGAGTATTTGGGAGCTGTCAAAAGCACATAGGCGATATAGGTGATAGCAAAAAAAAGCAGGCGCGTCGCCAGAAACAGGCCAGTGATGGTGAGGAAAGGAATACGTTTCATTGCTGCATCTCGCTTACAGTAAACCGGCCTTTATTGGACGGTGTTTGCCTCACCGATTTCGAATTCATGCTTCGCGCGCCTGCTGGGGCAAGAATGTAGCAGTAGGTCGTATTGCCACCCATTACAGCATGGACGATGCGCCATGTTTTGGGGAACGTGTATCCCCGTTGAACGAGATGCATAGGCCAGACAAGGTAGTTATAGGGGTATGTTTTATCAGCAGGATGGGCCTCGGTCAGTTGAAAATGTTGCGCCAACGGTTTGTTAAAATCATACCAGGTCGGGCCGCCATAACCGGGTTGCAGCGTTGTTGGCAAAGCAACCAGCCCCACTCGTAGAAGGGCAGATTTATCAACCGGTTCTGTATGTGTGTTGTAGGCCTCCAACCACTGTAAGGCCTCGCGATAGCCTGGATAGGCGACCTGCAACGCCGTATTCTCTCCATTGAAGAAGATGCTGGTATAGCCTTCCTCTTGCGGTATCGTCACCAGGCCAATAAAGTGTGGTACAGCAGCCAGCAAGATCAGCAGCACGAACACAACAGGCTGCCATCCCTCTCCGTTACGTGCAGGCACACGTTTTTGCCACCTCTGCTGAAGCGATGTTGTGAACCTGGGTGCGCTCTGTTTACTCCATTTGAGCGTGTAGGTCAGAAGAATTGCCAGGCCGGATACTCCGGCGAGCGCGACTGGAGGCGCGAGCGGTAAGTGATAGTGTGTGCCCACGACAATACTTAGCAGGCTGAACATACCGAGGATGCTCAGTACCCAGATGAAGAGGAACGCGAGCGCGGTAGCTTCTTCAGCCCCTATCGCTGGCTTGCGCAGGTGAAAACGCACCAGGCGCACGGCGGCAAAGACCAGAAAGAAGACGGCAGGCACAGTAATCAGGGCACTCATTTTGGCGGCGATAATATAAACGATGGCCCAGTGAGGCACATGCAGCACATATTGACCGGCGATAAAAGTGAGGTGCCCGTTGATAGAGTGTTGCCACTCGAAGCTGAAGCTATGGATGAGCAATGGAATCGGCGCGGGCCAGATAGCGGGATCGACTGCGAAGAAGAGCAGTGGTGCGGCGCATAGCGCGATAATCCACCATTTCCAGGGCACTGCGGGACGATCATGCTCAGGAAGACGTGGGCGAATGAAAAGGAAATAGTAGGCCACGAATAGGATAGCCCCTGGAATTGCCAGGGTCGCGGTATACTTGCTGGCAGCCCCCAGCGCAAACAATAAAGCGGCCACGAGATAGAGCCATGGTCGACGCATAGCCTGCCAGAGCAGCAGATACGCGATGGTGATGAGCGTCGTCATCGTCATATCCAGGTAAGCCAGGGCGCTGAAATAGACCAGCCAGGGACTGAACGCGAGGCAAAGCGCGGCAGCGAAGGCGATACTTTTGCCGAATGGTTTGCTGGCAAGCAGGTAGATGGCGAGCACGAGCACTGTGCCGAAGATGACGCTGGGCAGGCGCGCGGCTATGAGTTGCGCAAGCGGCTGACCCAGACCGTTGTTGATCAGGATAAAGAGGCCGATGAGCAGCTTCACCAGCGGCGGATGTTCGTAGTTGAACAGCCAGTTGTGCGCGCCGATGCTGCTGAACAGGTGGCCGACCAGCGGGATGTAGAGTTCTCCACCATAAATATAGACCAGTTCGTCGGTGACCAGATCAAGTTGATTTGCGAGAATGAGGCGCGGAATAAGGGTTGCGAGCAGCAACACACAGATGGCAACGGTCTGAAGCCACGAGAAGCGCCTTCTTTGCGAGCTGTCCACAGGCGACGCTACTGGTTGCGCATGTGGTAAGTAATCGTCAGCGACCAGTTCGATGCGCATGTCTTCTCCGTTAACTAGATAGTAGGCGAGGATGCGCTTATCCTCGACCGCCACGGACCCGATTTATCGCGTCCGTACATTACGCGGTATGATAAATCAGAATGCGTCCTATTGCCGGAAATAAATTGTTCAGATGCATTATCGCATCCGTGCCGTACCCATTTTATTTTTGGATCGCTCACTCGTCCAGGCGAGTATAGCATAAAGCATGGACAGGCGTCGACTCCGTTGGTACCACCCCACTTCATCCATTTTTATTGACGACTGGCAACCAATATGCTACAAAGTGAGTGTATGTAGCCCTGTTCTTTGTCGTTGCCGCAATTGTAGAAATGTCAGCGAAAGTAAAAAAGATATGCCGACAAACATCAAGGTCCTTTTCCTGTCCGCCAATCCCAAAACCGTTGCGCGTGCCGATGTCGAGGAAGAGATGCACGCCATCGAGCAGAAAGTGCGCGCCTCCGAGCATCGCGACTCGCTGAAACTGCAAACATCGATGGCCGCGCGTCCGGACGACCTTTTGCAACTGCTCAACCAGCATCGCCCCCACGTCGTCCATTTCACCGGTAACGGCAGTGAAGAGGGCTTGAGTTTTATTGGTGATGATGGGCAGGCGCGTATCGTCTCCACAAAGGCATTGACTAGCCTTTTCAAGGCGCTGAAGGACAACATACAACTGATCTTTCTCGACGCCTGCTACTCGCGCGACCAGGCGCAGGCGCTTACGGAAACCATCGATTGTGTCATCGGCATGAAGGATGACCTGTCCAATCCAGCCCGCATCGCCTTCGCCTCCTCTTTTTACCGCGCCATCGGCTTCGGGCTCACTATCCAGGATGCTTTCGAGCAGGGCAGGGTCTCGTTGCTGCTCGAAGGTCTCTCCGGCGAGGACATACCCGAACTACTGGTGAAGGATGGCATCGACCCGAGCCAGGTTAGATTGATCGAGCCGCCAAACCCTCGTTAGACCCGGCGGAGCAAGCTAGCCCCTCACCACCGGGTCCATCAGGGGCGCATACAGGCGTGTGGAATGTCCCCTACGCGCGCAATCCATTCTTTACCGGTCGCGAAGACTTCTTGACGCGGCTGGAAGAGGCTCTGCGTCCAGGGAAAGCCACCGTGCTCTCTCAACCGCAGGCACAGGCCATCGATGGACTCGGCGGCATTGGCAAGACGCAGATTGCCGTAGAGTATGCTTATCGCCATCGCCAGGATTACCAGGACGTGCTGTGGGTGCTGGCTGATACTCGTGAGTCATTGCTCTCCGGCTATGCCGAAATTGCGTCCTTGCTCAGACTCATCCGTTCCGACGAGCAGGACCAGACTCTCGTGTTGCCTATCGTTCTCCAATGGCTTAAAACTCACATAGGTTGGTTACTCATCCTCGATAATGCCGACGAGCTGGATATCGTGCGTGAGTTTCTTCCGCCCACCTTCAATGGGCACATTCTGCTGACCTCGCGTGCCCGCTCATTGGGTGACATGGCCCACAGTATGCAGGTCGAGGTGATGGATGAGCAGGCGGGCGCGCTATTGCTGCTGCGTCGCGCCCACCTCGTCGCCAAAGATGCGCCGCTTGAATCCGCCTCGTCCTCCGATATCGCCCTGGCGAAGTCTATTTCCAATGAACTTGGTGGTCTGCCACTGGCGCTGGACCAGGCGGGCGCGTATATCGAAGAGATTCCCTGTAGCCTCTCCCAATACCAGTCGCGTTATCGCACACGTCGTAACGACCTGTTGCGTGAACGCGGCAGCCTGATGCAACATCATCCCGAACCAGTCGCCACCACCTGGTCTCTGTCCTTTCAACGTGTTGAGGAGCGCGATCAGGCTGCCGCCGACCTGTTGCGTTTCTGCGCCCATCTCGCCCCCGACGCCCTGCCTGAAGCCGTCATCCTGGCCGGTGCCGACCAACTCGGCCCGCGCCTGCAACAACTGGCGGATGACCCACTTGCCTTCGATAAAGCCATGGCGACCCTGGGTGCGTATTCGCTCATCACTCGCGAGCCAGCCACGGAAACCATGCGCATGCATCGCCTCGTGCAAGCTATGCTTATAGAGGAATTGTCCGAGTCTGACAAAACCCAATGGGCCGAGCGCATAGTGTGTGCTATAGATACAGCCCAACCCTGGGTCGAGCACGAGAACTGGCCCCAATGGGAACAAATACTGCCTCATGCCCTCGCCTGTGTCCAACTAATCGAGCAACACGATATCTCCAGCGCTGAAGCCGCTCGACTTCTGCAACAGACCGGTTGGTATCTTACAGAAAGAGCCCGTTATCGAGAGGCTGAACCTCTGCTACGACGAGCACTACAGATCAGTGAGCATATACAGGGGACTGAACATATAGAAAGCGCCAGAGATGCAAGTACATTAGCATATCTCTAC
>CAZZWK010000063.1:28833-33894 GCA_964657925.1 uncultured Dictyobacter sp. | reverse complement strand
GCGACGACTTCTAGCTGGCGCACGCGTTCGCGGGAGATGCCGAGTTCTTTGCCCACCTCTAGCAGGGTGCGGCTGTGGCCGTCGCCGATACCATAGCGCAAGGTGATGACAGAGCGCTCGCGTGGGGTGAGCAGGGCCAGGGCGCGATGTAGCTCCTCTCCCAGCAGATGTTGGGAGGCCGTGTCGGCGGGCGCGGGACTGGTGCAATCCTCTAGCGTGTCGGACAAAGAATAGCGAGCTTCTTCATCGACTGGTGCATCGAGCGAGACTGGCTGCTCAACCACGCCAAGCAGGTCGGTGACCTCGTCGATACCGAAGTTGCTGGCCTCCGCGATCTCTTCTGGCAGCGGATCGAGTCCGCTTTCCTGCGAAATCTGTGCGGCCACGCGGCGCACCTTGCGCAGACGTGTCGCGACATGTTCCGGCAGGTGGATCATACGCGATTGTTCGCCTGCTGCTCGGCTGACGGCCTGGCGAATCCACCATGTCGCGTAGGTGCCAAAATGGCAGCCGCGCTGATAGTCGAACTTTTCGGCGGCGCGCATCAAGCCGAGGTTTCCCTCCTGAATCAGGTCGATCAAGGGGACGCCGGTGCTTGTATAGCGGCGCGCGATGGCAATGACCAGCCGCAAATTCGATTCGATAAGTTTGCGACGCGCACGCTCATCACCCGCGGCGGCACTGCGTGCCAGTGCTATCTCTTCCTCATGCGTAAGCAAGCCGAGACTACGGATGTCATGCAGATAACTCTGAAAGGCATCCTCAGCACCCGTCGTGTGCTTGGTATTCGTTACTCCTCCCGGTCGTCCACGTTGAACATCTTCTTGTCTATCGCTCTCGTGTTCTAATGGATGCTCGCCAAGGAGTGCGCTATCTTCCTCTTCGCCTAATGTATCTTCATGTAGAGGCTGGATTAATCCGCCGGTGGGCGCGATTTCGTCGGCCCATTCGAGTGGCTCTGTAATACGCGTTGATGTGTGTATAGTAGAGGCTGAATTTGATTCGCCGGTGGCCTCGTCCACGTCTACATTGAAATTGGACGGGAGGGTAGCGGAAAACTGAGTGAATGCTGTCACACGTAGGGGCGCGATTTCATCGGCCCGTGTGAGCATTTCTGTACGGTCATCGCTGATAGGATCAACAACTGCCATAATTCCACGCTCCCTTTTAGGAAACTTTACCAATGTATCCTTCTTTTCTTTCACATTGTACGGAGTTTAAGAAGTCTGGTACATCGGGTGTTTACCTTAAATACACTAAGGTTTGGACCGTATCTTGCGACCCTTTTTCAAAGACGAACGATTGCAAGCTTTTTCTCTACTCCTACACGAGAGATGGCATCAGGTGTGCAGATGTGTATATAAGGATAGGGACGCGTTTTTTCCCTATGGTTGAACCTCGTCTGATTCATCGAAGGGATCGCGGACACCATGGCCCTCGTCGTACATCAATTGCACAGGATCGTCCAGGTGATCCTCATAATCTGGTCGTTTGTCCCATTCTTTATCATGCACCTCGTCGGCACTCATTTCCAGGTATACTTTTTGATCATCGACCTTTGTAATAGCTGAATAGGGGATATAGCGATGTTTAGCGAAAACGATGCCTTTATGGATTGCGAATGAATCTTCATAGGCATCCGCAACATGCCCAATATTTTGCTGGTCGGATGAATAGACTTCCATGTGGGTATGAATGTTGCTCTGATTCCAGTTCGTCATATTAATTTTCCTTTCCGCTTACACTTTCCGCGTAGGCGCGTCCCCTTGTGGGCTCGCACCGAATGCGCCCACAAGGGGACGCACCTACGCGGGTTGCCTGAGTATTGAGTGCGCGCCCATTTAAAGGACACTTTTTGCTCTCTATTAACATAAACGCTCTACTAACATAGACGGTTCCGATCCCCATGTTGGATACTGAAGTATATTTTCCTCTCTTTCTTTTCCTGCATGAAGATAAAAAAGCTGAATTACGGCATGGAGAACATAGATGAATTTGCAAAGTTTGCGGGTGTTCTTGAAAGTCGCGGAATTAGAACACGTAACACAGGCCGCGGAAGCGTTGAATTTGACGCAGCCAGCGGTAACCAAAACTATTCAAGGCCTGGAGCATGAGTTACATCTCGCGCTTATCGAGCACCAGGGCAGGCGCATTGTGCTTACTGATGCCGGGCGTGTGGTACAGGGCTATGCGCGGCGGTTTTTTGCGTTGGAGCAGCAAATGGAGGAATCGCTCGCGTCCTTGCGCGCTGCCGAAATAGGAGAAGTGCATCTAGCTGCTAATACTACTGCTGGGACGTATCTGTTGCCAGCCATCATTGGTCGCTTCCATCAACGTCATCCACATATCGATCTGTCTATGAGCATCCTCAATTCACAGGATATTATCGATCGCATTCTGGATTGGCGTCTGGATTTTGGCTTTGTGGAGGGTGACGCTGCCTATCTCTCATCTCAGTTGAAGATTCGCTTTTTCGCGCGCGATCACCTTGTGCTTATCGTATCGCCTCACCATCCATGGCGGCGTATGCAAACCGTCAATCCACACCATCTACAAAAAGGTGTGCTGATCGTGCGCGAACATGGCAGCGGCATTCGTGAAAGTATCGAGAAAGCCTTTACTCCTATTGTAGGAACTATCCAGCCGTTGATGACACTGACCGATAACGAGACGATCAAGCAAATGGTGATAAGCGGCGCGGGTGTCGCCATTGTCTCGCTGTTCTCCGTGCAGCGCGAACTGTTACACGGCGATCTCGTTCAGCTTGCGATTAGCGATGTCGATATTCACCCACAGCTCAGCCTTATTCAGCGCGAGGATAAGCAGCTTTCACGTGCCGCGCAAGCCTTTACAGAATTTCTCCACGTTTCTACGGAATGATGGCTTCATCTACGGTGACGAAAACACCTTCCGTTTGATCTGCCATAAACGGAATCTCCTGCTATTTCGTTCTTCGTCGTTAGACCTGCGTTTCGCGAAGGATTTCCCCTAACTCATGCAATTGAGAACTCGATCCCAATGGCGTTACTCGCAAACGATCATACATGCGTTGTACTCGGCTCATATGCCGTTTTGAGTGATATTGTTGTGCCAGCTTCAGTCCTTCCAGGGCGTACTCGACGCCGATATCCATATATCCAGCATAGGTGTAGGCTTGTGCTTTCAGGATGGTGAAGACACCCATCTCGCGTAAGGGCCGCACTGGATGCAGCTTTTCTGTTTCCGTATAGATCTTGATGGCTTCTTCCGGTTGCCACAACAAGGTATGTCCCTGTGCGCGTTCTTCCATGACCCCTGTCAACGTAAACTGGCTGCTAATGGTATCCAAATCGGGCGTTTTATTTTGGGCAATCGTTTGTGCTTTCTCGATGGCTTGGAGAAATTGTTGCTCTTTCCCATATTCAGCATACACCCTGGCTGCTGTTTGTTCTCGCATTCCTTGAATGTGGGCACTCGCTTTTCCCGTAAATCGTTTTGCGAGTTCAAGTCGGTTCACCGCCGCTTCATACCGACCTCGGCGTCGCAGCACATCCCCCTGCCGAATCAGAGCGGTCGCCATCACGGGGTGGTTGTTGATCTCTTCCCCCAATTCAAACATCGCCTGGAAGTGACCGCTCGCAACAGGATAGTTTAGTTGATCAAATGCGACCTTTCCCATCATCTCATAGGCATATGCAAGGAGTTCTTGCGCGGGTTGCAATAATGCTCCTCTTCGGTCCTCAATCACCTGTTCCAAGCGTGTGATTGTATCGGCAAGGCTGTCGAGGACGACCGTATCATGATTCGCGTACCAAACTAGCCAAGAGAGTTTTACCGTTGCTTGCGCAGGAATGAGCAGTGCTTGTATAAGCGCATCATCCGCCTTACGTACGTTACGAGCATCTATCTTTCGCTGTGGTATTCCTCGACCAATTGCATCTAACTGCTCTTGTGGAATCTCCAAAATATCGGCCAAGTGATACACTTGCTCGATTTGATCAAGCTTGCGTTTGCCTCGCTCAACAAGCGAAACATATTCGCGTGTATAGCCCCAACGTTCTGCTAATTCACTTTGAGAAAGGCCCATTTGTTCACGATACACCCGCACTAAATCACCAAATGTCCTTTTCCCTAATCCTGAATCTTTTTGATCTCGTTTTGCCATACAACTCTCTCCACACAAACAGAACATATCTTCTCAGCCGGAACAGGTCGTTCCGTTCTCGTAGCAGATTGTTGCTTTCATTCTACTCTACAGTCGGGTAACCTTCAAGTGTGACATGGCAAATTCATTCTTCACCGACCTTAACCATTGTATCAGAAAAGAGATTAAAAATGATAAATGAACAGAACAGCGAAATCGCTCGTACTCGTCAGCAAATCGATCAAGAACGCGAATCCGCCCTACGCGGTCTGCTCGGTCCTGCTGTGGTCGCCCGCCACGCCTTCATCGAATCTCGCCTCAATCATCGCGCCAACCGCATTCTCGAACTGATCGAATCGCATCGCGTTTCCGATGCCATGCTACTGATGGAACACGAGTCCTGGGGCGATGATGACACGCCGCCGATGGTGACGATTCCTGAAGATGAGCCGGAGGAGGATGATTGTCGTCTCGATGATGCCGCGCGCACGGTGCACATCGCGCGCCATCGCTTTGTCGTGCTCGCTCAGGTGCTCATGCGTCATCCCCTTTTGCGTCATCGACAGGTGCGCGACACGTTCCCCATGCACGATGGTCCTGATGCCGATGGCTATGTTCTTGATGCGTTGCTCTTCCGCTTCGTGCCTGCCGATGACGCGCTGGCGGCGCACCTCGATGAAGCCGTGCAGATCGTGCCAGAGCGTTGGCGCGCGTGCGCGCAGATGCGTCTGGCGACCTGGCGCACCATGCCTATCGCCATTTCGCTTTCGTGTTCGTGGGATGTCAACATGGACTTTCAGCATCGTTTTACCGCGATCCATGAGCAGTTGAAGCGGCATCCGCTCGCTGGCCCCTGCATGCCGATGCAGGAGGCGCAGGAGATTGTGTGGAGCGAGCCGTTGCCCCTGGCCCTCTTCGAGCGCGTCGTCACCCCGTCC
>CAZZWK010000063.1:14419-28795 GCA_964657925.1 uncultured Dictyobacter sp. | reverse complement strand
GGACGGGGTGGTCCTACAGAGAGATCTCGTATGCATTGCGGAAAGGAAATCGTATCGATGAATGCTCCCACTGATCTTGAATCATCCTTCCAGCAGGCACGTGCCTTGCTCGCCTCGGCCTATCGTCAACTCAACGTGATCGTACTTCAGGCCGATGTGCCGCTGGATGAGACACGCTATTTCACTTCGCATGGCAGCAATCTCGCGCTGCTGCGTCAGTATCATCCGGTCATCTCGGCGTTGCTGTTCTTGCTCACCGATGCCGAGCATGGCGGCCAACCTTTCGCTGACCTCATACCATTGCTGCCGGATTCGTTGGCACAGGGCGAACTGCGCCGCATCTTCTGGTATGAGCAACCCATCGCGATTTCGTTGCATCCCGATCCCTTGCCTCACGCGTTGTTGTTCACGCAACGGTTGGGCGCGATTTTGGCCTGGAGTAGCCAGCGTGAGCATCCCTATCCTGGTCTGATTGTGAGCGAGGAGGCGCGTCAGCATATGAGCCTGCGTGATCCTCTCCCTCTGGCCGCCTTGACTGCGTCCCTTCCGTCTGCTGAAGGATCAGAATCGCATGAACAAAAAGGAGGGTTGCACTGATGACGACTGCTGCTCTGTGGGCTCCCTCAATGCCTGAAGAGCGTGAATCCACCACGCCGTTGATTTTCATTGTGGATGATTCCTCGTTGATCCGCAAACTGGTCACCGTCACCTTGCAACGCGCGCAGTTCCAGGTGCGTGGCTTCCCCGATGGCGTCGAACTACTCCGCGCCCTGCACGAACCGGATGTGGTCATGCCAGATTTGATCCTGCTCGATATCGGGTTGCCAAAGATGAATGGGTTTCAGGTCGCGTATGCGCTCAAGATGTCCCCGCGCATACCGCACTGTCCGCTGGTGATCGTCTCGCGACGCAATGGCTTGCTCGATCACCTTCGTGCTCTTTTATTGGGTGCCTGCGCGTGGCTGGACAAACCGTTCACCACCCAGAGCTTGCTTGCGGTCGTGCGTGCGGCCCTCGCCACGTCTCCATCCGCCGAGGTCACGACCTTCCTGATATCGTCTTCGGAGGAAACGAGCACGCAACCGCTCCCCACATTCGCGGAAAGGCAGGAATAACGCATGCGACTGTTTCCACGCTTCAGGCATAAGCAGTTCATCGATACCTACTTGCGAGACGAGCCAGAGCAGCCGACCGAGGAGCTGATCGCGGGTCGGCGTTATCGGGTGGATGTGCCCTATATGCTGCCGAAAGACCTGCAAGAGATCGGTCGCCTCGACTTCCAGCACTATGCCTTGCGTGCCTTGCTTAAGGGGAATTATAGCGCGCCGCTGCGCGTGCTCACTCCCAGACAGATACTGGATGTGGGTTGTGGGACGGGCAGATGGTGTCGTGATCTGGCGAATGATTGTCCGCAGGCGAGCATCACCGGACTGGACCTGGAGGCGCAGTGGCCGACGAACATCCCGTTGCCACCAATCATTCATTTTCAGCAAGCCAACATCCTGCATGGTCTGCCCTTCGCGTCTTGCAGTTTCGATTACGTGCATCAAAGGCTGCTAGTGGGCGCGATTCCCGCTCAACAATGGCCGTTTGTGTTGCGCGAACTGGTGCGCGTCACCCGTTCAGGTGGTTTCATCGAACTATTGGAGGCCAGCACCTTCCAACGGCGAGGGCCACTTACGCAACGACTTGCTCAGGGCTGGCAGCAGATCGCGCCGCGTCTGGGCTTCGATCTGTCCTTGATGGAGCAGTTGGGCGAGCGTTTGCGGCAGTTGGGCATGCGCGTGCTGACCAGCGAGATGATTCACGCGCCGTTGGGAGCGTGGGGCGGGCACGCAGGCGAGTTGTTCGCGGTCGATGTAGCCAGTGTGATGCGCAGCGTCAAGAGTCTCTACTGCACCCATCTGCACATGGACTCCGCCGCCTACGATGCGCTCATTGCGGGTCTGCCCACCGAGTGGGAGCAGTATCACACCACCTACACTTTCCATCTCGTGCTGGCTCAACGCACGTCAGCAGATGTATCCTAACGAGTAGGAGCACAATTTATTGGCCCGTGTGGGTCGCCGTTGAGTTTGTCTTGCCCATCTGAGAAATAGGGTGTGGTGACCCTTAGAAAAGTGTTGGTGTTTCGATCAAAGGACTCGGCTTTTTTGGTGTCCCATCCTGCTTGAAAAGGTAAGGATTTAAATTGCCATCCTCGTTGCGTGGCGTCAAACCCGCTTCATCGATGAAACGGGATGCCACAGCTTCACTGCCGCGATAACGCAAGATTGAGGTGAGAAATAGCTGTTCCCTGGCGCGTGTATAGGCGACATAGGCCAGCCGTCGCTCTTCAGCGAGGCCAGATAAGACGATAGGCCCATCTTCCGCCAGTGTATACGCGCGACGATGTGGAAAGATGCCCTCGGTCAGGCCCATCACGAAAACGACGGGACTCTCCAATCCTTTGGACTTGTGGATGGTCATCAAGTTGACGCAATCACGTTTATTTTTGCTATTATCCTCCGCCTGCTCTTTCAAGCGCGTCATGGCCTGTAAAAAATGGCGGATGGTGTGGTGGCGTCGCGCGATCTGCACCAGTTCCTCCAGTTCGTCGTAGCGTGCATCCAGCTTGACCTCTTCGTGAGGTGTTGGCGTCTCCACTTCTTCATCGGGATCGTCTTTTTGTTTGCTGTCGTAGTGTCGCAGATGCACATCGTAGGCATACTGTCGAAGCAATATGATCGCTTGCTCTGGATTATTGTTGCACTTTTGCGCGACGCGTTTGATCAATGAGACCAGATCTTTCACGCCTAACTGAAATTCTTTCGCGATCGTATAAGAATGCTCATCACAGTACTGGAGGAGGGGATGGCCGCCTGCGTGCGCCATTAGCGTGCCATAAAACGTTGGTGTAAAACGGTGTGAGGTCATGCCTGTCTGTGTGAAATACTCGCGCGAGGGAATATTGGCGACGCTACGAAAAGCGGTATATTGTTCTCCATTGTGCACCGGCGTGAAGACGGCATCCCATTTGAGCGCCTGTGGCGTATCACGTGCCGCCAGATACTCCTGGTAGACGCGCACTCCATCGATAAGCGCGAGATAAGCGAGCATGTCTCTGGTGGTCTTACGTTTGAAGAAAGATGAGCCACCTACTGAGCGATAGGGGATGCGATTGCGCGCCAGCGCGATTTCGAGTGATGAGAGGTGGTGATTGGTACGCGAGAGCACGAAAATGTCCTTGTACGAGCGTTCTGCGGCCCCTTCACGCCAGGCACGCACCAGTGCCTCGATGCGTTGGGCGATGCCCTCTGCCTCGCTCTCTTGATCCTCGTAGGCGGTAACCCATACCGGCATCCCATCGGGTTGTGTTGGTTTCAGTATCTTTTCGAAGCCCGCGATAATATCGTTATGGCTGATCAGTTGATTGGCAGCGGCAAGAATCTGCGGTGTCGAGCGATAGTTCTGCTCGATAGGGTAAATCTTACCTTTAGGATACATCGTTTTGAACGAGAGGATAGATGATTCGGGGCTGGCACCACGAAACTGGTAAATGGCCTGGTCTGGATCACCGACTACAACAACATTCTGTTTGGGGGCTGCTAAGTATTGAATGAGTTTGTACTGCGAGGGATTGGTGTCCTGTGTCTCGTCGATCTGTAAGTACTCATAGCGTCCCTGCCACGTTTTGCGATATTTGGGGTTGCTTTCGAGCAGGGCAAGCGGCACGTAGATCAGGTCGGAGAGGTCATACAGCTTTTCTTTGTGTTTTGTTTCTTCGTAGCGCGCGAAAAAATCCTGATAACGCGTCGCCAGTTCGGCATCCAGGCCCATCTCCTGCTGAAAAAAACTGGCCGCACTCTCGACGCTGATCATGGCCTCTTTGGCACGATCGACAGCAGCCAGGACATCGCCAATCGTAACCTCCCAATTCATGCCGCGTGTGCGATTGCTGCGCCAGGGACGCACAATATCTTCCGCCAGCCACTGGCGGGGATCACCACTGATCAGGCGTTTGTTGAGCTCCTGCGGTGTCCAGCCCAGTTTTTCGCGCAACATGTGGTGGCCCAATCCATGAAAGGTGACCACGCGCAACGGTTTAATCGCCGCGACCGTCATGCCGCGCGCGCGTAACGCTTTGGTCGCGCGTTTTTCCATTTCATCGGCGGCTGCGCGCGTAAAGGTGACGCACAAAATCGCTTCTGGCGCGATGCCTTCATCGGCAACAAGCCGCACCAGTCGCTGCACGAGAATAGCGGTCTTGCCCGTGCCTGCGGCGGCGATAAAGGCGGCGGGCCCATTTTTATGCGCGATTGCGGCTGCCTGTTGTGGATTGGCCTGGAAGGGAATGTGTGTAGCGTGTGTGGCATCTGTCGAATTCTGCGTTTTGCGCTTTTGTCCTGGTCGCTGGGTGGTCATAGGTGGCGAAGTCCCTCTATTGTTCCTTCTGATGGGCCTGTTCTAACGTTTCGGAGTATATCATGCACCTGAGATGAGTGCAACGAAAACAACCATTGTCCTGGTCCTGGTACTCTCTTTTGTAATGCTACAATGAGTCCATAAGTGGGGCAAACACGTGGTTTGCCCTACGCGAGTGGTAGAGGCTGGGGGTTGGAATAGGGAGAACGCTCATGTTCTTTTCATCGATGGACACTATGCTTGTTCTAGAATAACGCGTAAGGCAAACAATGCGTTTGCCCTGAAGGGAAATAGATGTTTCGACGGTTGACCGCTATTGAGATTGCTGAAGGTGCCCTGCTCGCGGATGTAGCGGTGGTGTTCCAATTTGTGGCGCTCTTTATTCCGGTGGGATCGACACTGTTCTATACACTTAATATCATTGTGTTCACTATTCTGGTGCTACGACGTGGCATCTATGTTGCGGCGATGGCTTTTGTGGTGACGATGTGCCTGGTGTGCATGGTGATGGGTCCGCAGAATCTTTTCACGATGGTCGGCGAAAGTATGGGGGGGATGTTCCTGGGAGTCGCGATGAAGCGGCGTTTGCCCCATTTCTTGCTGCTGCTATTGGGTATTCTCGGTGGCACCTTCTTTCTTTACGCTTTTGTCTTACTTATCGGTTTCTTGACCGGCTTTGGTGTGGAACAATATGTCCAGCTGCTCCAGCAGACTTATAATGTTGCCATACCCATACTAGCTTCTCTCTGCGCGAAGGTAGGATTGGGCTCGTTCTGGCGGACAGATCTGTATCCATCGTTGCAGTCTCTGACCGGTGTGGCTTTTCATTACTGGTGGCTGACCTTTTTATGTGGCTACTTTCTTGGCATGTGTCCGATGGTTACGGCGATCTACCTGACGACCAATTTCTTTGTGCGTCGTCTAGGCTATGATGTGCGGCCTTTTCCTGACACTTGCCCTGGTACGCTGTCAAACTGGGTAGTGCGCCATCTACGTTCTCTCGTTGTAGCTGTGGTAAAGGCACTTAGTAGAGGGAAGATTGATCGACCGGTGTCCGATAACGGGAGGTTCGAAGAGAGCCTATGAGCAAACATCCTCTCCTATCGATCGAGCATGTCAGCTATACGTATCCGGCCTCACGGGCAATAAACGATAGGAATCGATCTGCTGCTACTACTGTAGAGGCACCAGACATACTATCAACACATGGGTACTCGTCTTCTGAAGAACAATGGGCTTTGCGCGACATCAATTTGCGCGTGGAGCAGGGCGAGTACGTCGCTTTGCTGGGGCAAAACGGCAGTGGGAAGTCGACGCTGGCGCGCCACTGTAACGCGCTGTTGTTGCCCGATGAAGGACGTGTCGTTGTGGATGGTATGGATACGCGTGATGCCGAACATCTGCGCGCGATTCGGGAACGGGTGGGCATGATTTTTCAGAATCCTGACAATCAATTGATCGCGACCGTGGTGGAGGATGATGTGGCCTGGGGCCTGACGATGCGCGGTTTGCCTATTGATCTGATCCGTGAACGTGTCGAGGAGGCGATGGAGGCGGTGGGCATCGCCCATCTGCGCCAATTCCCTCCGCATCAACTTTCAGGTGGTCAGCGGCAACGCCTGGCGATCGCGGGTATACTGGCGCTGCGCCCACAGTGTATTATTGCCGATGAGGCGACATCTATGCTCGATCCCCTTTCGCGGCAGGAATTGGTGCAACTGCTGGCTCGCCTCCACCACGACTATGGCCTGACGATCATTCATGTCACCCACCTGCTGGAAGAAGTCGTTTTTGCCCAGAGACTTGTGATCATGGAGCAGGGCATGATCGTGCAGGAAGGCACGCCCGCGACCGTGTTTTCAGATGTGCTGCGGCTACGTGCGCTTGGCCTGGTCGTTCCTGATCCCCTGGTACTGGCGGCTCGCCTGCGCGAACATGGTATGCCGATCGCGTCGGACGCTGTCAGTATGGATGCTATCGTAAGGGCGATTGTCCTTGCGGATGGATAGGAAGAATGGTACATCGGTGAGTAATGCAATCATTGTCGTCAAGCAGCTTTCGCACACGTATGCTTCGGGCTCGCTGCAAAAAAAAGCGTTGCAGGATATTAACCTGGAGATCCAACCGGAGAGTTGTGTCGCGATCATTGGGTTCAATGGCTCTGGCAAATCGACGCTGGTGCAGCATTTCAATGGTTTACTACGGCCTACAGAAGGTAGTGTGATTGTGGATGGGATCGATGTCGGGATGAGGGGAGCGGATGTACGTGCGCTGCGTCAGCGTGTGGGCCTACTGTTCCAGTTTCCCGAATCGCAACTGTTCGCGTCCACCGTTTTTGCCGATGTCGCTTTTGGGCCGCAACGTATGAAGTTGAGCAAAGGCGAGGTACGCACCCGTGTAGTAGATGCCCTCGACGCCGTTGGTCTGCCGCATGGCGAGTACGGCTGGCGTTCTCCGTTCGACTTGAGCGGAGGTCAGCGGCGGCGCATCGCGCTGGCGGGTGTGCTGGCAATGTCTCCCAAAGTGCTGATTCTCGATGAACCTTCGGTCGGCCTGGATGGGGATGCGCGTGCAGAATTTTATAGCTACCTCAAGCGGGTGCGGCAGGAACGTGGTGTGACCATTATTCTTGTCTCGCACGATATGGCTGAGGTCGCTGCCATGGCCGATTGGCTGTTTGTGTTGCATCAGGGGCGGTTGATGACGCAGGGCACGCCGCGCGATGTGTTCAGCCAGGTGGAGCAGCTGCGAGAGTGGCACCTGGCGGTGCCACCGCTGAACGAGCTTCTGGCCCTGTTGCGTGCTCAGGGCATGCATATCCCTGCCGATGTTTTTACGCTTGACGAGGCGGTTACGCAGTTGACTATACATCTTCAAACGCAACCGGGTTCGCGTACAAAGATGTTGGAAACAGCCTTGCAGATAAAAGAGCAGCTTCCGACTGAAACGTCGGAAGCTGAGGCGGATCAACATGTTTCCGTTCAGGATTGATGATCCGAATGAGGATGAGCACATCTATTTGGTAACGCTCTCTGGCACTCCCTTTTCCTCCGGTACGAGCTGGCACCAGTGCTACTCCAGTCGTGCGATCAAAAGGCTACCGTCAATCAATGCTCTTGCCGTTCGAACAGAAAAAGTCGAACATTTGATCTTACGATCATTGCTAGTATATGCTATTTCAGACCGGAACTGCAAGATCAGCGATGATTAATTCGCCAAACTCCCCAGGGTAAGGCCGTTGCGCCAGTAGCGTTGCAGCAGCAGGAAACCGATGATCAAGGGCAAGACCGAGAGTAGCGCGCCCGTCACGATCGAGCTATAGACGTTTTGTACCGCGCCTGAACTGGTATACGACGTGTTCCATGATTGGAGACCGACGGTCACCGGAAAGAGCGTTGTATCGCTCACCATCACATATTGCAAGAAGAAGTTGGTCCAGACCGCGACAAACTGGAAGAGAAAGATGGTGACCAGCGCGGGTGCCAGGATGCGCAGCACCATGGTCAGGAAGATGTTGAATTCGCCTGCACCATCGACGCGCGCGGCATCCAGCAGCACATCGGGCACGGATGAGGCGATATAGATACGCGCCAGGTAGACACCGAAAGGATTGACCACGCTGGGCAGGATGATAGCCCAGATGGTATTGGTCAGGTGCACTCCGCTCATGAGCAGGTAGAGCGGGAGGACGAGCGCGGGGGCAGGCACCAGCACAGAGCCGAGAATGATGGAGAAGACGATGTTGCGGCCAGGAAACACGAATTTTGCCAACGCGTAGCCCGCCATCGCGGAGAAAAAGGTGCCGACAAGGGCACTTACACTCGAATAGAAAAACGAGTTGAACAGCCAGCGTCCGTAGTTGGCGTTGTCGTAGGTGAACACCTGCTGTACATTCGCAAACAGATTGAAGTGAGGCGCGAACCACAGACCAAAAGTGCCGAACAGGTCAGAGGATGTTTTGGTTGCGGAAATGACCAGCCAGTAAAATGGCAGCAGAAAGTAGATGGCAATGACGAAAAGAATTGCCATGACCACGACGCTATCGGTACGTACGCGTTTGCCTGTCCGGCTACTGGTTGTTGTGTGCGCGGGCTCTGCAACTGCCACACGTTGTGATGCTGTCGCCATAAATGAGAAACCTCCTTACCGGATTCCCTGAACGTAGACCGGCGGATCAATCCAGCCTCTACGTGCGATAACCTCGTTGGGAATCGGAATACTACTCCTGCTCCTTATACCCCTGAATAGCGTTGGGTAATTCTGAGGAAGCCGAACGAGAATACGAAGGAAACGACAGCCAGCACGACCGATAACGCGGCTGTGTAGTAATAATTGTTGTTGCTGAACGCGGTATAGTACGCGTAGTAATTCGGTGTGTAGGAACTGGTGATGTTGTTCGAGATGGAGCTGAGCACCAGCGGCTCGGTAAACAGTTGCAGCGTGCCGATAATGGAGAAGATGCAGGTGAGGATCAGCGCGGGCGCGACCATGGGAATTTTGATATAGCGTGCGGTGGCGAAGCCTGAGCAGCCATCCATACGCGCGGCTTCATAGATCTCGGTCGGTATGGCCTGAAGTGCCGCGATGATGATCAACATGTTGTAGCCGGTCCATGTCCATGTGGTGATGTTCGCCATCGACCAGAGAATGGTACTGGCCGCCAGCAGATCGAAGCCGCTCAAACCAATGGAGCGTGCGAATTGCACAATGGGGCTGAGTTGCGGTGTGTAGAGGTAGCCCCAGAGCAAGGCCGCGATCACACCAGGGATGGCGTAGGGGATAAAGAACGCGGTACGAAAAATGCCCTTCAAGCGCGCGGCTTGCGAATCGAGCAACAATGCGAGCAACAGTGCCAGTCCCAGCATGATAGGAACCTGCACCACGCCGAACAGCAGCATGCGGCCCAATCCACTGAGAAAGTCCTGGTCGTGCAGGACATCCACATAATTGCCCAGGCCATTGAACACCACGGTGGGCAGTCCCAGGCCAAGCCCGCTACGCTGGGAGCGGAACAGGCTCTGGTAGAGGGCGTACAGGATGGGAACGACGAAGAAGACGAGAAAGAACAGCCCGAATGGTAGCAGGAAAAGATACGGTGTGCTGACGCGACCAAAGCGACCCCGTTTTCCACGCGGAAGGCCGGAAACGCCGAAGTCGGCGGCGGTACTTGCTTTCAGTGCCATGGCATTACCCCCTTTCTCAAACCGATGATGAAACGGTAGTTCCCATCCATCGCGAGCGATGGATGGGAACCAGGGATGGTGACGGAGCGTCACCTGACCCCGTTACTGACTGACGCTAAAGCCTTGTTTCTTCATATTTTGCACTGTGCTGGTCTGTACGTTATCGAGTGCGGTCGATAAGGTGAGTTTTCCGGCGGTGGCGTCGCTGAACTGGTCTCCTATGGACGTGAAGACATCGTTCATGGTCGGACCCCACTGGAAGTTGACATCGACATTCTGAGAGGCAGTGTGGAAAATCTGGTTGATATCCTGCCCGCTGTAGAATTTCTGTGTGGCCGCGCTGGCGGGCGTGTTGAGGGCGGATTCGAGGGCAGGGTAGAGTTGCGCGCCAGTAATCATATCGTTGACGCTGGTCGAGTTGGTGTTCAACCACTGCGCGAATTCCTCTGCCTCTTTCGGATGTTTGGTGTTTTTGAAGACCGCGGTGGTCGAGCCACCCCAGTTGCCCGCGACGTTTTGTCCCGCGCTCCATTGTGGCATCGGCGCGACTTTCCAATCGCCCGAGGTCTTGGCCGCGTTGGTCAGGATGGTGTTGGCGCCCCACACGGCGGTGATCCAGGTGGCGTCACGCCCGGTTTGCAGGTTGTTGTACCAGCCCTGGGCGAAGTCGGGATCGGTCGTGACGAGATTTTTGGAAAGCAGCCCTTGCCAGTAGTTAGCGACTTTTTGTGAACCGCTATCATTGATACCAACCTGCCAGCTCTGTCCGTTGATACGGAACCAACGTCCACCCGCTTGCCAGATATAGCCAGCGAATTGACCAGTTTCTTTGGGAGGGAAGTCGGTGATATAGTCGTTCGAGTCCGCCTGGTGTAGCTTTTGTGCATCATCAGCATACTGATCCCAGGTCGTGGGCACAGGCAAATTGTACTTTTTGAAGAGATCTGCGCGGTAGAACATCGCCATGGGGCCGGTATCCTGTGGGATGGCGTAGATGGCGTTCCCTTGCGTCACCTGGCTCCAGGTCCATGGCACGAATTGACTTTTGATGGAGGATGCTCCGTATTGTGAAAGATCGACCAGACCGCCCGTGGTCTCGAAGGTGGGCAAAAACTGATACTCGATCTGTCCCAGGTCGGGTGCATTGCCCGCTTTCAAGGCAGTGAACATCTTGGCGTAGGTGCCATTGGCGCCTGCGGGCACGGAATCCCAGGTAACATGAATGTTCGGATGGGTTTTGTTAAATAAATCAATGGAGGTGTTGAGGTTTGGTACCCAGGACCAGAAGGTGAGATTCACGACTCCACCACTACTACTGGCTCCTGAGGAGCTTGAAGAGCCACCACAGGCCGCAAGCGGTACCAACAGGAAAAGGCTGATCACCAGGAACGTGCATGTTTTGATAAATTCATTTCCTTGTGAAATGTGGAAACGGTGCTGCATACGCTTGTCCTCCTTTGGACATATTTTTGCCTCTGTTATGCCGCCAATGCTGTCGTCGCATTGGTATGTTTACCGATAAACATACGTCGAGTGTACCTTGTTTACCGGTAAATGTCAAGAGTGGAGAAGACGAACATGCGCTGGTTCTGCTGGCGGCACTGCTGTCGATTGTCGTGGCAGGAGGAGCGGTGGGATGAGGGCTATCTGCTCCCTCTGCTCGTTCTTGTCGATGAGTTGGAGTAACATATCGGTCGTGGTACGAGCCAGTTGCTGTTTGGGAATGGCGATGGTCGACAGGGGTGGATGGATATGTGCAGAGATGACGACATTGTCCAGGCCGAGCACTGAAATGTCTTGCGGCACCTGTAAACCCGCGTTGTGGGCGGCATCGATCGCGCCGATCGCCATCCAATCGTTGGCCGCGAAGATCGCTGTGGGTGGCTGATCCAGTTCGAGCAGCCGTTTTGTGGCATCGTAGCCACTTGCCAGACCGGAATCACCTTGCTGAATCATGTCTGGTTCCAGCGATATACCAGCCTCCTGAAGTCGTGCGCGAAATCCTTCCACTCGCAGATTTTGTCGTGGACGGTCCGCGATGATCGCCAGGCGTTGATGACCCAGTTCGAGCAGATGCTGCGCCGCCAACTGGCCTGCGAGACGAAAGTCGATGCTGACATGCGGAATATCGGTTGGCTGTTCGTTTTCCTGCCAGTTGCAGAGCACGATAGGTAAGCCTTTTTTATATTGTTCGGTCAGGCCGGCTAAATCCATACTCAATCCCATCACGATGATGCCATCGACCCAGCGACTGAGCAGGCGTTCCAGGTGGTGCAGGCCGAGTTCCGCGTCACCATGCGTGTTGCAGAGCGAAACCTGATAGCTGTGTTGCAAGGCCACCCGTTCCATCTCTTCGGCAATCTCTGAGTAGAAGGGATTGGTGATGGTTGGGAGAATAAAGCCAAAATTGAAGGTTTTCCGCTTCGCTAACCCTTGCGCGAGCACGTTGGGACGGTATCCTATCTCTTCGGCATACTCTACGATACGTTGACGGGTTGCCTCGCTGATGTTACTCTTTCCTTTAAGCGCATTGGCAACGGTCGTTTGAGAAACACCAAGCGCCCTTGCGATATCATAAATCGTTGGCATACTATTCCTCCCACCCGGCGGATCGTCTGATAGCAAAAGTAAATTCTATGGTACCTTGTTTAGCGGTAAACGTCAAGCGCATATGCACTTATTCTTTCGATTACCCACTTTTCGCGACGGAGGAAATGTGTTTGAGGCATACCTGGGTGGTGTTCTCGTGTTTTCTATCTCGTGTTCTCTACGATGAGCATTGTCTTGCTCGGTACGTTATTGCCCGCGTGCGTTTGAAGGAGGTCGTATGAGTACAAAAACAGTGCGTGGTGTTTTGCTTGATGTGGATGGCGTGCTGCATGTGAGTATGCAGCCTGTACCAGGGGCGGCGGAGACGATTACGTGGCTGCAACAGAACGAGTATCGTCCGCATTTTGTGACCAATACGACCACGATGGCACGTGCAACGCTAGCACATCGTTTACAGGATATTGGTCTGCCTATCTCAGCTAGTCAATTGATCACGGCACCAGTTGCCACGGCGGCCTACATTCGTCAGCATTTTCCAGGCAAACGTTGTTGGCTACTGACGAAAGGTGATACCGCTCTGGATTTTGAAGGCATCGAACTAGTGGAGCAGAATGCTGAGGTGGTCGTGATCGGTGGTGCGGAAGAGTTGCTCTCCTACGAGGCGATGAATGAGGCTTTTCGGCGTGTAATGGATGGCGCTCCGCTGCTGGCTATGCACAAAAATCTCTACTGGCGCACGCGTGATGGTTTACAATTGGATAGCGGACCTTTTGTCAGTGCTCTGGAACTCGCGGCAGACGTGCAGGCCACGATTATCGGCAAGCCTGAACGGGCTTTTTTCGAACAGGCACTTGCTACCATCGGGTCATCTGGTGACGAAACGCTGATGGTTGGAGATGATCTGCTCAATGACATAGGTGGAGCACAAAGCGTCGGCATGCGCGCGGTTCTGGTCTCCACCGGCAAGCACACTGCTGCTTCTCCGCTCTTAACGCAGGTGCACCCTGATGCTATCTTACCCTCTATTGTCGATCTGCCCGCATGGTTGCAAGAGGAGCCCTAATCGCCGTTCCTACCAATTTATTAGCCCTTCCTGCTTGTGAGGAAAAAAGCATTGATGAACAATATTCCGCTCGGCGTGTTCTATCCTGGCGCGAGCTTCTTGCATCGTTTGCAGGCGCGCACAAAATTGCTGATTATGGCCTGGTTTGTGGTGATCATTTTGGTCGCGAACCAGCGCCACTGGCACTTCGCGCCGTATGTCGCGTGCATCGCGCTGATTTTGTTGGGCAGCGCGCTGGGAAAGATATCACCACTCGAACTGTGGCGCCGGGTGTGGTTGCTGGTGGTGTTCACGCTGATCGGTCTGCTCTTTGCACTGGTCTCGACCCAGGTGGGCAGTCCCGTCGTCGTTGCGCTGGGACCCGCGCTGCTGCCTATTGCCGTGTTGCGCTTGATTGCCTGGATCACGGCAGGACTGTGCGTGATCCTATTTGCCCTGTCGCGTTTCGAGGCTCTCAAAAGCACGCGTCGTGGAGGGAAGATTGATCGAGCGGTGGTGGCTGGTCGCCTGCTGTCTCTGTTGAAGGCGATGCGTGGTTTGCTGGTGGTGTTCTGCGTTGTTGCGCTACTCTTCTTGTGGTTGACCTCCGGTGCGTCTGCCAACCAGCATCTGACGCTGGGGCCGATCGCGGTGACGAGACTAGGCATCTGGGTCTCGGTGGCGGGCTTCAGTGTGTTTATCACGCTCTATCTCGCATCGTTGTTGATGACGATGACGACGCTGCCGGTGGCGCTGGTCGAAGGCATGACGCTGTTGCTCGAACCCTTGCGACGCCTGAAATTGCCGGTCAACGACTTCGCCTTGATGATCCTGCTCGCGTTGCGCTTCATTCCTACTCTGCTGGAAGAAGCACAGCAACTGATGCGCGCGCAGATGGCGCGTGGCGCGGACCTGACCCAGGGAACGTTACGAGAACGAATGCAGAGCCTGGCTATGTTCTTTTTGCCCTTGATGCAGGGAACCTTGCGCCGCGCATCAGAACTCTCGGTGGCGCTGGAGGCGCGTGGGTATCAGAACGATGGCAAACCGACACGCTTGCATGAAACGTCGCTGGGACTGATCGATTACGCGACCTTGCTGGTGGTGGTGTGTGTCACGTTGGGGTCCTTCCTGTTCTAACACGGAGATACACCTATATCTGTAGTCGGAAAAGGCGGGAACGTGTGCACACACGTT
>CAZZWK010000063.1:12692-14409 GCA_964657925.1 uncultured Dictyobacter sp. | reverse complement strand
GTACCCGCCTGGCTATCCTGATGGGTGTCAGGGGGATGCGCTACGAGATACTGATATCGTCGACATAGCCGCGATAGCCGCCTGTACTGTTGGGTTGATCATAGCCCAGGTCGACGCGCGTCACCGTTTTCCCGTTGACGTAGGCACCAAGATTGACGGTGACATGGTTCCAACTGTCCACGGTGAGGTGATTACACTGGTAGGCCGGATGCGCACGATTGCCATTTTGATCGATGGCACCAGAATCGCGTAGATTGCTGTTGTCGCTGAAGATCAGGTCGATGGCGACGCAGGTGCTATTGTTACCAGTCACCAGGCCGTTGGTGGCCGAACTTTGTGGATAGATCCAATACGAGAGCGTCGTGCCGGACCCAACTGTGACGTTCTGTCCACTCAGATCGAAAAGTTGCATATAGGCGTAGTCAGTTGACCCACCCTGGGCTGAGCCGGAGTACATCAGCGCGTAGTTCCCGCCGTGCGCGTACTCGGTGTCGTTGACATCGGCGGTACTGCGAATGGCCGATTCGGGTCCTTTGAGTCCACAGCAGATGCTGGTGACGTTGCTGATATTTCCGGCGGGATACGTTGCTGCGTCAACACTGTTGACCCAGTTTGGCTGCGGGCTGCCACTTTCGAAGCCGGTCGAGAAGGTGCCGTTCACACCATTCACACTACCGTACGACGGTGGCGCGTTGGAGGGCGCGGAACCCCAACTGGTGTTGGCGCTGCTTGAAAGCGTGTAGTTAAGTGTTTCGTTCTGCGTGATGAACGACGCGGGCAGCCAGGGATTCTGCGTGGCGTTACCGTTGACATTCAAACTCTGTATATAGTAGGTTGAGGCCGAGGCACCAGGAGCATTGATCTGGATGGTCTGCCCACTCGGTCGCGTCACGGTGATGCTGGGGAACAGCGGGCTGGTGAGCGCCAGGTTCGCGGTGCCAGGGGTTTCGGGGAACATGCCCAGGGCGGCGAAGACATACCACGAGGAGGTCTCGCCCAGGTCATCGTTGCCAGGTAGTCCACCGGGGCCGGTGCCGTAGAGCGTGTTTTCCACCTGTCGCACGATGTTTTGCGTCTGGTAGGGCGCGCCCGCGTAATCGTACTCCCACGGCGTCTCCAGCGTGGGTTCGTTGCCCAGGAACGCGTAGGACGAGTTCGGACCATCGTCGAGTTTGGTGAAGAAGGTGTTCAGACGGGAGACGATGGCGCTATTGCCGCCCTCGTTGGCGAACAGGCCCGCGAGGTTGAACGGGACGAGCCAGTTGTACTGCGCGCCATCGCCCTCGACCCAGTCGTTGCCACTGGTTGGATCGTACGAGGATGGGAACGAAGTATTCTGGCTGCGCGGCTCCAGATAGCCATTGCTGCTATTGAGCAGGTTTTCCCAGTCCTGGGCGCGGTCCACAAACTGATTGTGCACGGAACTGTTGCCGATGGCACCGGCAAAGGCCCCGATGGCGAAATCAGCGCTATTGTACTCCAGGGTGGTGGAGGCGTCTCCGTAGTAGTTACAGCAGCCGTAACTGCCATCGGATGGCAGGTAGCCGATGTTTTCCAGGTAGTTGAGGCCGGGACGAATGTTGTTGGTCTGGGTTGCCTCTTTGACCATGGCGTTGAGCGCGCTCTGGGTGTCGAAGCCCGTGCCCCCGAAGGCGTAGAAGTCGGCGATGATGGCGTCGGCGGGATCGCCCACCATCACATAGGTCTCGGTATTGGC
>CAZZWK010000063.1:0-12592 GCA_964657925.1 uncultured Dictyobacter sp. | reverse complement strand
TGATGCTGACCTGATCGGCGGAATCACCGTTGATCGAGCCGGAGACGTTGACCAGCAAGGTCGCGGTTTTCCCACCTGGATAGGTGAAGCGTGCCGCGCCCGTGCGCTGGGTAGCGGTCAATTCAGTGGTCACGCCGTTATCAAGGGCGACTTTATAGTAGCCCGCGTAGGCGCTTTCGTTGGAGTGAGAAAAGGTCGAGACGTACTGTGAGGGATCACTGGCGGGCGAGTTGGTGACGGCGCCGACATACGGCATGAAGGGAATGTCCCCATAGCCGTTGCAGCCCGCACCACTTAGATGCGTCAGGCTGAAGCCACGGATGCGGTTATCACCCGAATCGTATCCGCCCGCATAAGCGTTGACGGTGTCGGGACTCCACTGCACCATGCCGAACGGTGCATCCGCACCCGGAAAGGTATCGCCATTGCCCCAGCCACCGGGGCCGACAGGTGAAGCACCGGTACCGGTGAACGGATCAACCAGACCGGCATAGTTTGTACTCGCGGAAAATGACTTTCGGTTGACAGGTTGTGCTTTAGCAACGGTAGTACTGACAAATGGACAAATAGCGAAGAATGTTGCGACGAGTACCAGGGTCAAAGTGCCAAGAAATCGTTTCTTGTGCGGATGTATCATTGTTGCCTCCTGCATGGTAAAACATCGTTGTTGTGTACAAGATCCTTTTGCTGTATTTGGACGGAAACGGAAGATGACGATGCTCCTTTTCCTAGTCTTTCAGACAGAAACGATGCTATCGCATCTAGCTATCGCTCATCTGTCTGCAAGGACTCCTTCTTCCTCTTCCGTAGAACAGATAGCACCACTGTTATCTGACAGTTGGGAACGTTTCTCTCGTGTGTACCTCCTTTCATGTATTTTTTGATGAGGCTGACGCGCCTACGTGGATCAATCTGCCACGGGTGGATCTGCTCTCCTTATTCCGAGCACCAACGCTGCTCCGCAGCTAGCTTTGCTCAGGTGCTCGGGAAGGAAGTATCTTCCCTCTACGACGATAAAAGGTAGCGACCTGTTCGTTGCCAGTGATGTCTTCTTCCTGCGTCCAGGTCGTGGGTATTTGAAATGTGGTATCGAGTACCAGCGATACCGCACCCAGCGCGACCGCAGTGTCATCCAGGCTACCGGCGACAATACGGGTACCTTTCCAGGCGGCGGGTAGACTGCGCGAAGATGCCGCCTGACATAGTGGGTTCAGAAAGATCTCGTTCGCGCGTGTGACACCTCCTCCGATCACGATGGTCGAGGGATTCAGTAAGTTGATGAGTCCAGCCAGCGCGATGCCAATACGCTCGCCCGCATGCCCAATCGCGGCCTGACTCGTTATGTCACCCGCCTGGGCTGCTGCGATCACATCGGCAATATCGACGCTCTGTTCTTTCGCGGGTGATAATGTTCCCTGCGTGTCTGCTGGCAGGTGCGCCCAGGCCAGCGAGAGGCCGTAGCAGGCGTCGTGTACGATCGCATGGGCACCCGCGAGTGTTTCCAGACAACCTCGGTTTCCGCAATAGCACCAGGGTCCATTCTCATCGATGGTCACATGCCCAAGCTCGCCCGCGCTGCCACTGTTTCCGCGGTAGATACCTCCGTTCAAAATAAGGCCTGCGCCGATACCGGTGCCTACCTTCAGATAGGCAAGCTCGTCGCTATTCCTGCCCGCTCCATAGCGGTTTTCGCTAAATGCGCCCATGTTCGCATCGTTATCGAGATAAAGAGGAACATTGAACGCATCGTACAGCGTTTGCCAGACATTGACGCCATCCCACATCGGCATACCGGGCGGGTTGCTTAAGGTATGCAGGTGCGCATCCAGCGGGCCAGGAATACCCAGTCCGATCCCGATTACCTGTTCCCAGGATACGCCCGCGTAGGCGACAAAAGTACGTAATCTGGAAATGAGGTACGCGAGACATTTCTCTGGCCCATCCTGCATTGTGAATAGGCCTGACCATTGCGCAATCACGTTCGCGGCAAGATCGGTGATCAGAAACGCGAGATGTGTGCGCCCAACGTCGATGCCGATGATACGACCGATATCGGCGTTGAAGTGGACCAGCATGGCGCGTCTGCCACCCGCGGGCGCTGCATCCAAAAGTTCGCCCTCACGTACGAAGCCCTCACGCAACAGATCGTCCATGATATTGCTGACAGTCGTACGCGAAAGGCCGGTACGTTGAGCGATACGCACCCGTGCGAGTGGTCCGTGCTCACGCACACAGTTTAAGACGAGCAGTCGATTAAGCTCGCGTACGAAGCGATAGTCAGCTCCTTGCGTGTTTTGCGCAACGGGCCGATAAAGAGTACCCTTACGTTGTGATGGCTGAGCGTGCTGCATATCACCTACTAGATAGCGAACTGAATGATTAGACGATACCTGACCGGTCGATAAATCTTCTCTCTACAAAACCAACCTTCAATAAAAAAAGAGATAATAGAGAAGGAAAAACGAATCCTTTCGTCATGTGCGCGAATCCATGCATCCACCGGCGGATAAATCCAGCCTCTACAAGAGTAGAGCACCTATAGAAGATAATACCCGATGGAACTTAGTTCGTCAAGAGGTAAAACTAACTTTGGAGAAAAAACTTGGTGTGCCAACGGAAGAGGAGGATAGCATGGGTGAACCCGAAAGGCAAACCATGCATTTCATTGTGAAGCGCACGGCTTGCCTTTCGTATGGTAGGACCGTTCGATAAATCTTCCCTCTACGACATTCTGATTTCGATGGTGCTTTGACCTGCTGGCACGCGTTGACGACGCACTCGATTGCCGCTATAGACGACGACCTCGTACGCCTTACGCGCGGGCTTATAGGCTGTGTGGTGTTCCTCGATGCGCACGATGGCCTCATCTTCCAACACGCGACAACTCACGGTTGTGGTAGCGAACGCGCCACCGCGATATTCCTGCGTGTTCCCGTCGTCCTCGTAGAGCGTATAACTCGCAAGTCCATCCGTGCCCATATAGCAGGTGAAGGTAATCTCGCTTTCCGGCTGCTCATCAGCATATTGCACCACCGGACCAGTCGCGATAATGCTATCGCTTTTCACGAAAAGAGGCCAGCGGTCCAGGGGTGCAGCCACTTCACTGACGCCTGATCCAGGATATTCGGTGCCATCCCAATAGTCGAACCATAAGCCATCCGGCAGATACACCTCACGGCTGGTTGCACCTTCCACAGTAATAGGTGCTGACAGTATCGATGGTCCCAGCAGAAATTCCGCGCTTGCCGTATGCGCCTCTTCATCTTGTGGGTAGTGGTAGTATAGGGGCCGTATGATAGGGGAGCCATGCGTCGAGGCCTCGTGGAACAGTGTGTAGATGGAGGGCAGTAACTGATAGCGTGTCTCGATCGCTTTGCGGTACGCGCTCTCGTACGGTTCACCAAACGCCCAGGGTTCCTGTCCAGGATTTTCTTTCGAGTTATGGTTGCGACTGAACGGCAGCAATGCTCCCATCTGGACGAAACGGGTCAGCAGTTCTCCATTGGATGGACCCCAGAAACCGCCGATGTCCGCTCCAACAAAGGGCATGCCGCTCATGCTGACGTTCAGGCTCATGCGGATCGCCAGATCGATATGTTCCCACAGGCTGGAGTTGTCCCCCGTCCACAGGGCTGTGTAGCGTTGCATGCCCGCGGTCCCTGAGCGCGTGAGCACAAATGGCCGTGTGTTGGGGCGAAGCGTGAGCAGTCCTTCATAGGTCGAGCGCGTCATCTCCATGCCAAAGGCATTATGAAAAAATTGGTGCGTGAGCGCCGGGCCATCAGGTCCATTCGGCTCATCGCCGCCCGCGCGGTGCAGGACCGCCGGGTCCATGGTTTTGCCCCACAGGTCGGGATCATCTTCTTGTTTGGGTGAGAGCAACGAATTGGTCAACGCGGGTTCGTTCATATCGTTCCAGATGCCATCAACTCCTTTATCGAGCAAGCGTTGATACAGGTCCCCCCACCATGCGCGTACCTCGGCCCGTGAGAAATCTGGGAAGGCGCTATCGCCCGGCCAGACGCTGCCCACGAAGATGTCGCCCGATGGATAGCGCGAAAAATAGCCGTTCGCTTTGCCCTCGGTATACACATCATAGTCGTCACTGATGCTGGTGCCTGGATCGAGGATAGTCACGAGGTGCAAGTGCTGTGTGTGCAGATCGTCGGCCATCGCGGCAGGCTCGGCGAAACGTTGTGGGTCCCAGGTGAAGTTGCGGTAGCGATCCATATAGTCGATATCGAGCCAGATGGAGTCGCAAGGGTGATGGCGTTCGCGCATCGTGTGCGCGACCTGCGCCACCTCCTGCGTTGTGGTGTAGCCCCAACGGCTCTGATGATGCCCGATGGCCCAGCGCGCGGGCAACGGCATACGCCCGGTCAGCTCTCCATATTGCCGTAAGACATCCGCTGGCGTGGGTCCTGCGAAGAAATACGCCACCAACTCATCGCCCTCGACCGTCAGGGTCGCCAGGTTTTCGACCGCGTTGCCCAGGTCGGCTTCGACCTTGCCGGTGTGATCGATAAGCACCCCGTAGGTATGTCCATCTTCCGGCTGGAGTCCAATGAAGAAAGGGATCGAGGTATACATCGTCTCCAGGTCGCCGATGTGCTGCGTTGGTGGATCGACATTCCAGATGGGGAACGCCTGTCCCCGTTTATTCATCGTGCCCGTCCGTTCGCCCAGACCATAAATGTACTCGTTGGGTGCGAGCATGCATGTCCATTGGAGTTGGGTCGGCGAAAACGCGAATCCCTGCAAATAAGGAGCAAGCGACACTTGTCTATTAATGCTTTCGTCCTGCTTTGACCAGTGCTCATCACCGGTCGTGACCATCCAGGAGTGATATGGAAGTGTCCCGGTTTGCTCATCAACTAGCACGTACCGTGCCGCGCTGACGCTGTTTCCGCGCAGAAAACGGACACGGACAATTTCATATCCGAGTGCTGTCGCAACGAGAAAGCCAGGGAAGCGCTCTTCACCCAGATTCCAGATGGTCTCATTTCCCTGCTGTTTCAAAAAACGTGGTGCAATGATCGGTGTAAACACAAGTAAAAGCGTCTCCTTACCGGTTGATAAATCAGCCACCAAGTTGATAAATCTGCCCTCTATGTGGTGCTGTATTAGGATGTCCAGAGCATAGTAGAGGGCAGATTTATCAACCGAGGTTTCATGATCCTATCTTAGCACGTTTTCACCCGGCCCGTTTTTGAAGACAGTCCTTGTAGACATGCAAACGCATGGTTTGCCCTACGCAGACAGATAAGCAATCGCGTAGAGCAAAGCATGCGTTTGCTCTGTGAACAATCAGGAGGTAGCACTATTTACAGGTCGGACGAAATCAGGCCATGCTGAATAGCAAAACGAACCAGATGAGTAACGTCCTGTAACCCCAATTTATCCATCACGTTCGCGCGGTGTGCTTGCACTGTTTTAATGCTCAAGACCAGTGCGTTGGCGATGTCCTGGTTAGTGTTACCTTCCGCGACCAGCTTGAGTACTTCCAGTTCTCGCGGGGTCAATACATCCAGGGTGTGCTTGAGTGCCAGACGTTTGTGATTGCCGTGAGCATGGGGAGGATCAGTATGCGTTGAGACGTACGCACGGATCAACGTTTTTGCAAGGTCAGCATAGAGATAGGCCTCTCCATGAGCCAGCATGCGCACGGCGTTAATCAATTCGGCGGGCGCGGCCTTTTTGACCAGATAGCCTGCCGCCCCCATACGCAGCGCCTGCAAAAAATATTCTTCGCTCTCGTGCATAGTCAGGATCAATACCTGGACGGCATGCTGTTCTTGAAGACTGTTTCTTGCCGTTATCTGGCGACATGCGTCCAGTCCATCCATTTTTGCCATACTGATATCCATAATCACTACATCAGGCTCGCTTCGTTCTACCTGCTCGATTGCCTCGTAGCCATTGCGCGCTTCTCCCACGATGTGCATATCGTCCTGTTCCTGGAATAAGAGTTTGAGGCCCTGGCGCAAAATATCGTGGTCATCTGCCAGCAGCACACGAATCACGCGCGTCGTATCATCGCTTTCATGGGCCTCTGAAGAGTGCCCACTACAGGAAATAGTCATAAATCATGTTTCTCTTCCTAGTCTTTCAGACAGAAACGGTATTACGATGAATCGGATACCTACACGCGGCTAGCCTATCGGCTCATCTGTACCGGTCGATAAATCTTCCCTCTACACCAAGGACTCCTCGCTATACGGCAACACCGCTGCTATTGTTGTGCCCAGACCCTGCTGTGAGGAAATCGTGAAAGTACCATCGAGCGCATGGATGCGTTCACGCATACCTGTCATACCAGTACCAGCCTGTGTTGAATCACTTTCAAAACCGATGCCGTTATCCTGGATAGTAAGATGAATAGAAGTTTGCTCGTGCCAGAGCGCAAGGCAGACCTCGTTTGCCTGGGCATGGCGGGCGACATTGGTCAGGCTCTCCTGCGCAACACGGAAAAGGGCGATTTCGTACGCGGATGGCAACGTTGCGAAAACGCCAGCTGGATCGTTCATCTCCAGTTTTACCTGTAAATGGAGCCGTTGATCACTATCCTCCACCAGCCAGCGAAAGGCCGCCAACAGGCCAAGATCATCGAGCACGCTGGGACGCAACTGTTGTGCCAGCACACGGATATTTTCGAGTGTCATCTGCGTTAACGTATTTAGTTGCGCGATCTCGTCGAGAAATTGTTGATCGGTAGTGGTTGGCCCGGATGCGGAGCGATGCTGGAAGCGGCGATTGAGCATTTCAATATGGATGAGCAGCGCAGTCAAGTTCTGTCCGGCCTCGTCGTGCAATTCGAGACTGATGCGGCGCCGTTCGTCTTCTTGTGCCTGCAGTTTTGAAAGTAATTGCAAGCGTGTCTGCTCACGTTGCGCGTTCGCCAGCCGATCGAGCATCGCATTGAACGCCTCCGCCAGTTCCCTGATCTCCCATGATGCTGCTGGAACCTGTGCGCGTGCCTGCGTTTTGCCCATACTCACTGCCCGTATAACGCCCAGGAGATTGAAGAACGGTTGGAAATTGGCGCGTAAGACCAGCACATTGATACCGATCGTGCACAGAGTTGCCACAACGATGAACAGGGTATCGATCAGGTAGTGGTGCGATTCAATATTTATAATATTTTCTGGATGGCTGGTAATCCACAATCCTAGCAATGCTTCTCCCAATAGCAGCAGGCTATTGATAAGAATCACCTTCTCGAAAAGCGAAAGGCGCAACAAATGTCGCCAATGCGTAAAATGTCCAAGAATCTTTCGCACGTCCTGAAACCACTTTTCCGTTACCAGTTTCCACTCAACAACCAACGACCGCGTTTGCCAAACCACTAGAAACAACGACCACGATAGCTTACTGGTCGATAAATCTGCCAGCGGTTGATAAATCTGCCCTCTACAACATGCTATCACGTAACGTTGACAAAAAAGGTACGTGCTTGCGAGGTAAAGCCCACAATGTTGGTTTGAATCGTGATCGCCCATGGTCCCGACATATAGAGGTGAATATCGACCTTGTACCGGCCATGGCCCAGCTTTTGCACGTGGGTATCCGTGGCCTGCATGATCATATTCGTCATATGGGCAGTGGGAATAATCTGAGCCTGGTCAATTGGCGTCCCTTCCGGATCGGTGATCTCCAGCTCAAGGCTCGCGGGCACATTCGCGACAAGTTGATTTTGCACGATGCGCACTTGCAACCGCGCCGGAATATGCGGGCTATACAGAAGCGCGAATGAAAGCACGCCTACACACGTGCTAAAAAGGAGTATCCAGAAAATTGGTCGAACACGCATTGTAGTATCCACCGCTTGATAAATCTTCCCTCTACAGCATTCTTCCTCTACCATTTACAGCATAGCAGAAGCATACGTGAACGACAATGTTGTGTCTATTGGGATAAATCTCTAGCTTTGCACCCTAAGGTAGATCAGTGTCTATTGTACCCTTGTCGTAACGATATCGTTGCGCGCGGCCCAGAGGTTGAGATCTTGCTTTTGTATAGCGGCGGCCATCAGGTCGGGAAAAAGCTCGGGCGTACAGGCAAATGCTGGTATGCCAATGTGTGCCAGGCTGGCCGCGTTCTGCTGATCAAAGCTGGGTGCACCTTTATCGCTCAATGCGAGCAAACATACGACCTGAACCCCACTGGCGACCAGTTCAGCTGCACGGCGCAGCATCTCCTGTCGATCACCACCTTCGTACAGGTCGGTGATCAGCACCAGAATTGTCTGTGCCGGTCGTGTAATGATCTGCTGACAGTAGGTCAGCGCGCGGTTGATATCAGTGCCACCGCCCAGTTGTGTGCCGAACAGCAGGTCCACAGGGTCGTGCAGATCATCGCTCAGATCGACGACGGCGGTATCGAAGACGATCATACGTGTGCTGACCGTTTTCATGGTCGCGAGTACAGCGCCGAAAATGCCGGAGTAGACCACGGACGAGGCCATGGAGCCGCTTTGATCAACGCATAAGATGATGTCACGCAGAGAGGAGCGTTTATGACCATAACCGACCAGGCGCTCGGCAATAATGGTGCCCTGTTCCGGTATGTAATGCTGCAAATTCATGCGAATCGTGCGGTCCCAGTTCACCTCGTTCGCTCGTGGACGATAGGTGCGCGTCGCGCGGTGCAGACTTCCGCGTACCGCCTGCAGCAAGGGATTGGCTAATTTGCGCTCTAGCTCGTCGACAACCTTGCGCACGACGTGCCGCGCCGTGTCCTTCGTTTTTTCGGGAATGATACGACTGAGCGATAGCAGCGTCGCGATCAGGTGCACATCGGGCTCGACCTGTTCCAGCATCTCTGGTTCCAGCAGCATCTGTGTCAATTGCAAACGCCCAAGCGCGTCCTGCTGCATGATGCGTACTGAGGATGAAGGAAAGTAGGTGCGGATATCGCCAAGCCAGCGTGCGACACTGGGCGAAGATTTGCCTAATCCGCCGGAACGCTCGTTGTCGTAGAGCGCGGTAAGCACGTCGTCCATGCCCTGATCGGTCTGGGAAAGTTCCCACTCTTCTCCATTTGCGTTCAATCCTGCTGCGGCTTCTTGCCCTAATACCAGTCGCCAGCGGCGCAGGCGTTCATTTTCTGCTGTGTCTGTCATTACTATTGTTCCTCCTGTCGCTTATCCCTTTGTTGTCGTAGAGGGAAGATTTATCGACTGGTCGGCACGCCTAAAATCTGCGCGAGCACCGGCAAAACGAGGTTCGCGTTTTCCTGATCGATCTCTCTATCACCAGAATGGGCTCCAACTCTGCTCGAAACAGGCGAGTGCGTTTGAGCCAGGTGGAGATATTTGACCTTTTCACCCATTTTGCGCCGTTCAGGTGGCTGAAAACCGGTGAACGCACGTCGTAACAGGGGTAACACGGCGACGAATGTTTCGCCGGATAGTTCGCTTAGCCAACTGTCGAGTGCCTTCCAGAGCGTATCCTGGTGGAGCAACAGCAGTCCGCTACCCTGCAATACACCCTCGATCCACGCGGCTGCCTGCGCCACTGGTTGCGCAGATGAGAGTGAGAGACGTGTCTGTTGCTGTAATTGGTCATCACTCAAACGCTGTTGTTCAAGTAACAGACGACAGCAACGTCCGCGTACGAGACCGTGAATTGTTTCGTCAAGCATAAGCGCAGAGAGCTTTTGCAGCCACTTGTCGAACAGGTCGTGATATTCTAGCAAACGGAAGCTTTCGTGCACGTTGTTGATGCTGGCGATCATGAGAGATGCGGCATCGTCATCAAGCGACGAGCAGGCTGCCACCAGTCCAATGATGATGCGTTCGCCCAACCCTCGGATGATCGGCTCGACCTGCTCTGTTTTCGTGCCCCGTACATTGCCGTAACGTGCCACGCGCGCCAGTGGAGGTAGCGCATCCATCAAATGCCGCAGGTCGGAGGAAACGGCGGCTCGTTGCTGAATGGTCGTGAGCAGGTGATCGATCGCGTGCGGCAGTGCCGCCAGAATCGCCAGATCGAATAAGCTCGTGAGAGTGGGAAGTTCCTGCATCGTATCGGCTTTGGAGCGCAACGATGCGTCGGCGGCGATCTCAACGCTATTGCCCCAGATATTGGCTTCGATAATGGCGATGGCGAACTCGACCTGCCACTGCACCTGCCAGTGTTCGTGAAATGTGCCGCTCTTTCCATAGACACGCTGCATTTTTCCCCACGGAATATCCAGAATGTTCAGGCGATGCAGGAGTCCACTGCGCGCCCTATCAGCATCTTTGCGTAGATCGAGTTCGAGCCGTGTGATCTCCACCGAGGGCTTCATCCTCAATTGACGTTGCTGTGCTTCGAGATCGCGCGCAATAGGAACGGTGGGAACATCCGCTGGCACCCTTCCCAGGCGGTCGCCGACTTCCAGCTTGTCGCGAATCAATTTCATGGGCGTGCTATCGCCGTTGCACAGTGTGGTGAGTATCGACTCGTGCAGTTCTTCCCGTCCTGGCATGGGCATATTGCGCAAGGCCGCGAGCGTCTCGCTCAGACGCACCGCCTCGATAACATTGGCCGAGGAAGCATCGAGTCCCTGCTCGCGCAAATGCTGAGCGGCTTTGACCAGCCAACTCTCCGTGACATGCCTGCCGGTTGTCCAGAGGTGTTCATACCAACCAGGGGAAGAGATGCCCGCGCCGTAGCCGCTACGATACGTCAGCCGCATGTTATTCCAGGGAATCCAGGTCGCTTCGACCTTCACCTTTTTCAATCCACTGAGGAGTTCGCTATCAGTTTTGGCCGGGCCTGGTGCTACCAACACGGGCGCGTGCCATGCTCCGCAGACGACCGCGATGCGTTGAAATCCTTCTTGTTGCGCGGCGCGAATCGCCTGGCGCATGGCTGCCTCACGCCGTGCTTCGGGCGCGATAAATCGAGCCCCTACAGTTACATTTGGTGTGGTATCGGCACGCAGCGCGCTCATCGCTTCCAGAATAGCCGGAAACAGGTCATGGCTGTTGTGCCGTTGCTCCACCATGTGTTCCCACCACACATCATAGTCGCTATAGCCTGCGGCGCTCGCGAGGAGCGCAAGCGGCTCTTCTCGTTCTTCCGTCTTACCCTGTTCCTCTTTTTCTTCCCCAGCGAGCTGGACAGCTTGTGGCAGGTCCATAAAACGCGCAGGAATGTCGTGTGTCAGAGCATAGGACAGCGCCTGCCATTCTGGCGAGTAGGCGACAAAAGGATAATAGACCGCGTGCTTCGGCTGATCTTTTGCGTAGATCATCATCGCCACCGGTGGCTCCATATCCTGTCGCCCAATGAAAGGAATGATTTCCTGTGCATCTGGTGGACCCTCGACCAGCACGATATCAGGCGCGAGCTCGGGTAGTGCGCTATGCAAACTACGAGCACAGCCTTGCCCATGATGACGAATACCAAAAACGTGGATAGTCATTGAAAACCTCAAACGGAAGCCCACAAGAGGCTTCCCTACTATATACGCGACGTGTAGAGGGAAGATTGATCGACCGGCGCTGGATTTATCCGCCGGTGGCAGATGTAGCAACTGGGGCCATGGTCAGAATCAAAGTCTGTATTAAAATCAAGGGTTTTGTCAGAATTAGAGCACTTCGTTGCAGGCACGATAGAGATCTTTCCAACCATCACGTTCTTTCACCACGGTTTGCAGGTATTCGAGCCACACGATCCGGTCCTGTACCGGATCTTTGACGATCGCTCCCGTCAGGCCCGCGGCCATATCGTCTGCATGCAGTTCGCCATCGCCATAGTAACCTGCCATCGCCAGGCCACTATTGATCACGGAGATCGCCTCAGCCGTCGAGAGCGTTGCGGTGGGCGACTTGACTTTTGTTTTGCCATCCAGCGTGGCACCATCACGTAGCTCACGAAAAATCGTGACGACGCGTCGAATCTCACTCAGCGCCGGTTTTTCGGCGGGCAACTCCAATGCTTGCCCCAGACTGGCAACCCTGCGACTGACAATATCGATCTCTTCTTCGATTGTTGCGGGCAACGGTAACACCACCGTGTTAAAACGACGCATCAGGGCGCTGGAAAGTTCGTTCACACCCTTGTCGCGATTGTTGGCGGTCGCGATCACATTGAACCCCTTGCGCGCTTGTATCTCCTTGTTCAATTCGGGCACGGGCAGCGTCTTTTCCGAAAGGATGGTGATCAAGGTATCCTGCACCTCGCTGGGGATACGTGTCAACTCCTCGATGCGCGCAATCTCGCCGTTCTGCATCGCATAGAGCATAGGACTGATCACCAAAGCCTTTTCTGAAGGGCCTTCCGCGAGCAAACGCGCATAGTTCCAGCCATAGCGAATGGCGTTCTCATCGGTACCCGCCGTTCCCTGAATCAGCAGGGTCGAATCACCGATGATGGCCGCGGCAAGATGTTCGCTGACCCATGACTTCGCCGTGCCGGGCAATCCATACAGTAAAAGGGCCCGATCCGTCGCCAGGGTCGCAATGGCGATTTCGATTAAGCGTGCGTTGCCCACATATTTGGGCGTGATTTCAAAGCCATTATCCAGTTTTCCACCCATAATATACATGCGTACCGCCCATGGTGACAGTTTCCAGTTCGGTGGTCGCTGGCGCAGATCGATA
>CAZZWK010000062.1:8921-40791 GCA_964657925.1 uncultured Dictyobacter sp. | reverse complement strand
CTGGAGATGCCCGGACCAGCCCTGTGGCGCGGCCAAAAATTGGTGCAGGCCGTGCAACTCGGACTGGTCGCGGAAAGCACGATCGACAACAGCGTGTCGCGATTGCTCGCATGGATTACTCGCGTTGGAGGTTTCGCGCAACCTGAGGAAACACCCGAACATATGATAGATACACCACAGCAGCGCGCATTGATCCGCGAGGCTGGCACGGAAGGTATCGTCCTGCTCAAAAACGATGCTGAAGTCTTGCCTTTGCAGCGCGAGAGCTTGCGATCACTGGCGATCATCGGGCCGAATGCCAGCATCGCGCGCATCATGGCTGGGGGTAGCGCGGAGGTTAATCCATATTATGCGGTGACGCCTCTTGATGGTATCCGTGCGAAAATAAATGATGAGGTTACGATCAACTACGAGCCTGGTTGCACCAATTATAAGCAATTGCCGATGCTTGAACTCGCGCATGTGCAGGTGGGCAAAGACGACGCGCAACATGGCCTTAATGTAGAATACTTTAATAGTGCTGACCTTTCGGGACCGGCTGTTGCCCAGGAGACGCGCCGAAGCTCAGACCTCAAACTATTCGGGGGCGTGCCTGAAGGTGTCAATCCACAACAGTTCTCCTTGCGTTGCCGCACATACTTTACGCCATCGATCTCCGGCGAGTACGCCTTCGGCCTCAGTAGCTCCGGTTTCAGTCGTCTCTTTATTGACGACCAGCAGTTGATCGATAACTGGACCCATCCCGTGACCGGTCAGGTGCTTTTCTCGACAACTGAAGTGACCGCTTCGATCCAACTGACCCAACAGCAACAGTATTTGATTACGCTTGAATATGCTACGGACCCACAAAACGCTTTTGCCACCGTGCGTATTGGCTGTTTACCGCCATTGCCGCAGGATGCGATCGCACGGGCGGCTGAAGCCGCGTCAAAATCGGATGTCGCGCTCGTCTTTGTCGGACTCAGTGGTGAATGGGAAAGCGAGGGTTTCGATCGACCCGACCTGGACTTACCGGGCCAGCAGGTCGAATTGATCGAGCAGGTGGCGGCGGCAAATAAGCAGACGGTAGTGGTTTTGAATACAGGTTCCCCTATCGCGATGCCCTGGCTTGAGCGCGTGGCATCAGTCATACAGGCCTGGTATCCTGGTCAGGAGTGTGGTAACGCTATCGCCGACGTGCTCTTCGGCGATGTGAACCCATCGGGCAAGCTGACCGAAACCTTTCCGCAACGACTCGAAGACAATCCCGCGTACATCAACTATCCTGGCGAAAATGGACATGTGCACTATGGCGAGGGCCTTTTCGTCGGTTATCGTTACTATGAAAAGAGGCATATCGCGCCCCTGTTCCCTTTCGGCTTCGGTCTTTCCTACACCACATTCGAGTATAGCAATTTGCATCTAAGCGCTGCGGAGATCAGCTCGCAAGATACCCTGCAAGTATCGGTCGCTATCACCAATACTGGTTCGCGTGCCGGTAAAGAGGTTGTGCAACTCTATGTGCGTGATATTGAGTCACATCTACAGCGTCCCGAGAAAGAGTTGAAGGCATTCGCGAAGGTCGCGCTGGAGCCAGATGAAAGCAAAACCATTACGCTCTCCCTCGATCGTATGTCGTTCGCTTACTATGACGATCTCGCCCACGAATGGACCGCGGAAGCAGGTGAGTTTGAGGTATTGGTTGGTGCTTCGTCTCAGGATATACGGGCGCGTGCTAAATTTAATTTGACTACCTCGACTCATTTCTAGTAGAGATAGAACGAGCGAGAGCGCTGAGCGAATAGGCGCTTTTGCCTATTAAAGAGATGAACTTCGATCAGGTGGGTGATAATGTGTAACCTTGTGATATAATTTCCTACGATAACTTGCACGAAGGCTTATGGTAGAGGAGAGTGAGAGGGGATCGCGTTGTAATCCTTTCTCTAGTAGATATATGTTTCGTAAAATTTTAATTGCTAATCGCGGAGAGATTGCTCTGCGTATCATTCGCGCCTGCCGTGAAATGGATATACGCACGGTCATCGCGCACTCGGAGGCTGATCGCGACTCGTTGCCTGTGCAATTGGCGGATGAGCGTATCTGTATCGGTCCGGGCAATAGTGGCAAAAGCTATTTGAATATCCCTAATATCATCAGCGCGGCCTTTATTTCGAATGCGGAAGCGATCCATCCTGGCTATGGCTTCCTGTCGGAGAATCCTAGTTTCGCGCAGATCTGTAAAGATGTCGAGCTTACCTTCATCGGACCCTCAGCCGAGGTGATGTCGGTGATGGGCGACAAGGTATCCGCCAGGGAGATGATGGCGGAGGCTGGTCTGCCGCTTTTGCCAGGCACGCCGGTAGTACGGACGCTGGATGATGCCTACGAGGTAATTCAAAGTATCGGCTTCCCGCTGATGCTCAAGGCGGTCGCTGGCGGTGGTGGGCGTGGTATTCGCTTGATTCAGCAGCCAGATGAGTTCGAGCGTATCTTCACCATCGCGCAAAACGAGGTGCGCGAGGCGTTTCATGACGATGGTATCTATTTCGAACGCTATCTGCCCAAGGCTCGCCACGTAGAGATTCAAGTGCTGGTCGATAACTATGGCAATGGTGTGCACCTGGGCGAGCGCAACTGTTCTTGTCAGCGGCGCAACCAGAAGGTGCTGGAGGAATCGCCCAGCCCCATCTTGCCACGTGAGCTCACCGAAGAGATGGGTATACGTTCGATTCGCGCCTGTCAGCAGATCGGCTATCGCAACGCGGGCACGCTGGAATTTCTGGTGGACGAGCAGAATCGCTACTATTTTATGGAGATGAATACACGCGTTCAGGTGGAACATCCGGTGACCGAACTGGTCACCAGCGTGGACATCGTGCGCGAACAACTGTATATCGCGGCTGGTGAACCTTTGCGCTTACAGCAGGAAAATATTCGACGCAGAGGGCACGCCATCGAATGTCGCATTACTGCTGAGGACGCGGATAAAGATTTCCGACCACAGACGGGCGTGATCGAGCGTTATCTACCGCCGGGTGGCCCTGGTGTGCGTGTCGATAGCCATCTTTACGCTGGCTACGAGGTGCCGCCGTACTATGACTCGCTGCTCGCAAAATTGATTGTGTGGGACGATGATCGTGATGCTGCTATCGCCCGTATGTCGCGCGCGCTAGAAGAGTACACGATCGATGGCATTACAACGACGATTCCGTTCTTGCTACGTCTACTCAAACATCCAGATTTCATTCGTGGTGATACCTATACTCGCTTCATTCAGGATGAGGCGAAGGCACTGGGTATCTAAGTGATCCAGGGGGTGACTTTATGTCTCGTGTAGTTGTAACCGGGTTGGGCATGGTTACGTCGTTGGGCAACGACGTAACCTCGTGTTGGGAAGGGCTGATTCATGGCCGCTCCGGCATTCGAGAAATTACTGCTTACGATACCAGCCAGTACAAAGTGCATTTTGGTGGTCAGATCAGAGCGGATTTCGATCCAGGTCTTTATATCGATCGCAAAGAGGTTCGCCGCAACGATCCGTTCGAGCATCTCTCGATCGCTAGCACGAAGCAGGCGTTGGCGCAGGCAAAGCTGGAGATTACACCGGAGAATGCCAACGATATTGGTGTGTATATTGGTAGCGGCATCGGTGGCCTGGAGACATTACACGACCAGTTCAAAGTGTTGCATGAGAAAGGCCCGGACCGCATCAGCCCATTTTTTATCAGTATGATGATCATCGATGGCGCGCCTGGCATTGTCTCTATTCTGACAGGAGCCAAGGGGCCGAACTGGGCCGCGGTTTCCGCCTGCGCTACCAGTGGCAATACGATTGGAGAGGCCTGGGAGACGATTCGTCGTGGCGACGCGCGCGCGATGATCGCCGGTGGTGCTGAGAAGGCTATTTTGCCTATCTCTATGGCCGCATTCGATAAGATGACCGCTTTATCGCGCTACAATGACGATCCCCAGGGTGCAAGCCGTCCGTTCGATGCTACACGCGATGGTTTCGTGATGGGCGAGGGCGCGGGCATGCTGATCCTGGAGGACCTTGAGTTCGCGAAGGCGCGGAGCGCGAATATTCTCGCGGAAATTGTGGGTTATGCCAGCACAGGCGATGCCAATCACATTACTGCGCCAGCGCCCGGTGGCGAAGGCTTGGTGCGCGCGATGCGCCGCGCACTGCAAAAAGCTAATCTGCGGCCAGAAGAAGTCGATTATATCAACGCGCACGGCACTGCCACACCATATAATGACGCTAACGAGACGCAGGCGATCAAGACAACGTTCGGTGAGCATGCCTATAAACTCGCGGTAAGCTCCACGAAATCTATGACCGGCCATACACTGGGTGCGGCGGGCGCGGTCGAGGCCGCTATCTCCATTATGGCGATCCGCGAAGGCATCATTCCACCGACTATCAATCTGCACCATCCCGATCCGGCCTGTGATCTTGATTATGTGCCCAACGAAGCTCGACGCGCGACCGTCAATATCGCTATGTCGAATTCGATGGGTTTCGGCGGTCACAACGCATGCTTGATCTTCAAACGCTATGAAGCATAAAACTGTAGAGTAAAATATTATGGATACTGAAAAAGAAATATCGTGGCTGGAACGCGTCGAAGCGTTCGTCCACGTCCTTGAAGGAAGCACGGTCAGTGAGTTAGAACTCACTGAGGGCGATACCGCGATCATTATTCGACGCGCTCCGCAGGCGGTTCTGGTCGCTGCTCCCACAAATCCGAGTGGAGTAGTACTCACCGGTGCTCCACTCGCCGATAGCACGAATGGACATATCGGTGCAGCGAAGAAAGAGCAGAAAGTGCCGATTGCGGCACCCCTTACCGGTGTCTACTACTCATCGGCTTCGCCTACTACACCGCCGTTCGCCAACATCGGTGATATGGTGCATGTCGGACAGGTTGTAGCGCTGATCGAGGCCATGAAAGTCTTTAATGAGATCACAGCGGAAATCTCTGGTCGTGTGATAGATATCGTGGCTACGAATGGGACTGTGGTACAAAAAGGCGACGCGATCTTGCACGTTGAGCCAGTCTGAGATATCTTCATATGCCAAAAAGGGTGAGGCAACTATCAAATAGCTGCCTCACCCTTTTTAATGGGCGAAAGCTAATCGAACGATTGTGCCTCTTCCACCATATAGCCTTCGGCATGGAGCCTCTGTAACAACTCTTCGCACTGCGCCCGGTTCTTGGTCTCAAGCGTGATCGTCTCTTCGCGTTGCATAATTGGCAAACGACTGGAGATGCGTTGGTGACGCACGTCGATGACGTTGATGCGCATATCGGAGATGATTGATAACATGCGCATCAATTCACCTGGACGGTCGGTCAGCCTCGTGTGGATCACGAAGTAGCGACCAGCAGTTGCTAATGCGTGCTCGATAAAGCGTCCCACCAGCGTGATATCGATATTGCCGCCAGTCAGTGGCACCAGTACTTTTTTGCCCTTGAGACTGATCGCCCCGCTCAAGAGAGCCGCCAGCCCGGCTGCCCCGGCTCCTTCCACCATCATCTTGCAGCGCTCCATTAGTAAGAGCACCGCCTGGATGATCGCTTCATCTCGTACCAGCACCACATCATCGACCAGTTGTTGGATAATGGAAAACGTCAGGTTGCCCGGTCGTTTGACTGCGATACCGTCGGCGATGGTAGTGATCGCGGGCAGTGAGTTCACCATGCCTTTGTCTAACGAGGAGCGGCAACTGGCTGCGCCTTCCGCCTGCACGCCGATAATAGTGATATCAGGTTTGAGCGCGCGCGCGGCAATAGCGATGCCGGAGATCAAGCCGCCCCCACCTATCGGCACGACGATCGCATCGGCATCATGCAAGTCGTTGAGCATCTCCAGCCCGAGCGTGCCCTGACCGGCCACCACGTCGATATCGTCGAAGGCATGAATAAAATAGGCACCGGATGCGCGCTGTAAATCCAGGCAGTACTGGTAGGCATCGTCATAGGTGGCTCCGTGTAACTCAACCGTCGCGCCATAGCTTTGGGTCGCCACGACTTTCGCCAGCGGCGCGTTCTCCGGCATAACGATCGTGCATGGGACTTTGGCATAAGAGGCAGCAATCGCGACTCCCTGAGCATGATTGCCCGCGGAGGCCGCGATCACACCGGCGTGCAGTTGATCTGGATCGAGTTTCGAAATTTTATAACTGGCCCCGCGGATTTTAAAGGAGCCTGAACGCTGCATGTGCTCACATTTTAAATAAATATCCGCGCCGGTCATCTCACTTAATGTACGTGAGTGCGTCAGGGGAGTATGGTGGATCACTGGCTTCAAGTATTTATATGCTTGCCAGATATCGGCGATGGTCGCAACCGCCACACTAGGCTCTCGTTCATAGATAGTTCCTGAGGATGAATCGTTCTCAACTAGACGCATACGCTTACACGACTCCTTACAGCCCAAGGGCTTATCTGACCGCCCTGGTACCGGAGAAATCATTTCAATGCGCTATCAAGACAAGCTAGATCAATGAAAGTAGACAGAGCGGGCTGTGGATAGAGAATAAATGAATGCAACCAATTCTCCTCTGGTTGCACGGTATGACCATGTGGGGCATTATAACGCATGTAGGCGAGGATGACAACCAGCCATCTTCCTGCTGGCATGGCATAAAAAAGTCTGCGCCACACAAACACTGCTTTGCGTGGCGCAGACTTTGCTGTTTTGGGAACCATCCGTATATCTGTATAGCGAGAGATGAGAAGATTAATCCCGCGAGCGGAAGATCTTTACCCTGCGATACGGCTCTTTGCCTCGACTGCGCGAGATCAGGTTATAACGGGTCGCCATCTGGTGCTGTAAGCGGCGAATATACGCGTTGGCGGGCGCGAGTTCTGCGGTCGTCAGGCCCTTATTCAAGACTTGATGGATCGCGTCCTCGGTCTCCAGCAGCGCCTGTTTTGTCGGGTCATCGAAACTCTGCTCATGAACATTGCCCCCTGTTTCTTCGTCATCGTCGTTGTCATCTAAAGCGGGCGTCTCTGGGATGTCGAAGATACGGGCCAGGGCGTGCTGCATCTGCATGACCGTGTTGTTCTTCAGAATGATGATCGATTTGCGATCTTGCTCCGCTTGCAGCAAGCGATCAGGTTGGCGACGATAGTAATTTTTCAGCGTAATCACCGCGTCTGCCTCGCGCTCGTTGTTGGTGATAACGACCGGCACGCGCAATTGTCGTGCCGACTCATTCAGGCGATCGCGATTGACGCCGAACGGATAGACACGCAAGGTCTTGAGCGGCGACACCGTTGGGGCTGGCTCGCCCGCCTGGAAGATTCCTTCCGTGATCTCGGAAGCGGCGCGTGGCCGTGCGATGACTGCTGGGCGCGACTCCACCTCGTTAGGTGATGTGCCAGTGGGCGCGAGTGCCTGGATCTGTGGCAATACCTGCGCCGATGTCTGATTGCGTCCACGGACGCGTTCGCTGCCGCCGCGAGGGTCCACATTATTCACCTGACGCAGCGAGCCACCTTGCGACCCGTTGCGACCCGGATGCTCGAACATGCTGGTAGTAAAGCCCTGTTGCTGCCGCATGTTCGCGCCTCCGAGGCTGCCTGCACCCCAGGATGGGACATCCATCGCGCCCGTGGTCACGCGGCGGATAGCAACTTCGCCGGTCTCTTCGTCTCTTGTGCGTTCCTCGGCGATTACTGCCTGGCCGCGCAACATATTGTCGACAGTATCGGCGACATCGCGATGGACCGTCACCTCTTCCCAACTTTGCTGTTCGACCACGACCGCGAAGGTTGGCGAGGATTTGCGCTCCTGAATACTTTTTTGTGTGTGGCGGCGACGAGCTTCCTCGTCACCCAGTGTAACGATCTGGATACCACCCACTAGATCCGAGAGTGTCGGGTTCACCAGTAAATTGCCCAGCGAGTTACCATGAGCTGTCGCGACCAGTTGGACGCCACGTTCCGCGATAGTACGCGCGGCGGCGGCCTCTAACTCGGTACCGATTTCATCTATAACAATTACCTGAGGCATATGATTTTCCACCGCCTCGATCATCACTCCGTGCTGTTCTGCGGTGTGCGCGACCTGCATGCGGCGTGCGCGCCCGATGCCAGGATGTGGAATATCGCCGTCTCCGGCAATTTCATTCGAGGTATCCACGACCACCACGCGTTTGTTGGCCTCGTCCGCAAGGAAACGCGCGATTTCGCGCAGCAACGTGGTTTTTCCTACCCCTGGCCGACCCAGGATCAGGATCGATTGGCCCTGTTCGACAATATCACGGATCAGGGCAATACTACCAAGCACTGCTCGACCGATACGGCAGGTTAAGCCGACAATTCTCCCCTTGCGGTTCCGTAATGCGCTGATTCTGTGGAGGGTCCGCTCAATACCAGCCCGGTTATCGTCGCCGAATTCTCCGATGCGCTCGATTACGTACTCTAAATCGGCGTAAGTTACCGGTGTTGTACTAAGGATCACTTCTCCCTCTGGGATACGGCCCTCGGCTGGTCGGCCAAGGTCCATCACGATCTCCAGCAGGTCTGCCCGGTTCTCCAACCGATTGACCGCGTTGTGGATGTCTGGCGGTAAAGTAGCCAGCAGAGCCTCCAGATCGTCAGTGATCACATGTTGCATAGGCAGTTCTGTCACCTCATTATTTTTTGGTGTGAATTGACCGTCCCCAGGCCCTTCAAACCATAGACCGCTCGTTGTTCCAGCAGGGGGACCGTGCTTTGCCTTGTGGCGAGTAAAGCCACATGCCGCACAAGCAGCACCTTTGCGAGAACCTGCTCAAATCCGCTATTACGCAGAGCGGTGTTGACAAAAGAATCGTACTCCCGCACCAGGCAATAGATGCGGCGTACATCGGCTTCCAGTAATCGTGCCATCCCGAAACGGAGCAGTGGCTCCGCCAGTTCGGCGTGCTCTGGGTGGACCATCAAAGAAATGCGATGTGGTGTCGAGCCGTGACCTCGACAGAGTCGCATCCAGGCTCCAATGCGCACACCAACGTCACATACATAATTCTCACTGTTCCTCGTAAAAAAGGAAGGCAAGGATTGTAGTGATCCGGCGTGCAGCCTCGCGTACTCTTCGCTGTCCTCGAACAGTTCCGCGGTTACCACCCTTTGAGGAGTGGTCGCGCGGTAGAGTTGGTAGAGTCCCCACACGTGGTGGCGATTCCAGCGACGCAGAGACGGAAGGTCGTCCGCGGACGTACGCGATGGCCTGGATTCTTTGCTTTGTGGGTCATACACGTACGTGATCTCACGCGCGTAACGTTGGAAGCTCGCGCGTTGAAATAAAGCGAGTTCAGGAAGTTCGTCTTCCACTTTCGCGAAGATACGGAGAATGCCGTGCGCAGCGGCCATCTCGCTCATATATTCGAGCAACACGGTGAGTACTTCTTCACTGGCTACACCGCGATTTGCCATGGAGGCGAGATAGGACAAATCCCAGGAAAGGTGCGCGGGCCGTTCGCGAATTTGCGCGAAGCCGAGCATACGCCAGTGATCCTCACAGATCCAGGTGCGCGCCGCCGGGTGAATGGGGAAGATTTGTCTTAAGAATGGAGGTGGTGACGAGGCTATTTCGACTGATTCCAGCCAGCAGACGAAATCGGCCAACCGTTGCGAACCATGCGGGCGATGATCGAGAGCGTAGATGATTCCCGGCAGATCAACATATAATACCGGTCGTATCATCCACAGCTCCCTGCATCGACAAGGCTGCCGGGTCCAGGTGCAACAAAGCTTTATCGATCACCCGACCCAATCACCTATTGCGCGACGCTCTCAACTATGCGGAGAAAGTATTGGTGAAAACGTGGATCACCCGAAACTTCTGGATGAAATGCTGTGCCAAGCAGCTTTCCTTGTCGTACCGCGACAATCGTCCCATCCTCCAGGGTTGCCAGCACTTCTACATCGGGCCCTACGGATTCGATGGACGGCCCACGAATGAAAAACGCGTGGAACAGCTCATCGCCCAGTATGGGTACCGATAAATCGGTTTCAAAACTCTCCCGCTGACTGCCAAACGCATTACGAAGAACGTGTATGTCCATGCTTGCCAATAGTGGCTGACCAGCAAGCGCGTTATCCGTCTCCTTCGCCAGTAAGATCAAGCCTGCACACGTCCCCCAGACAGGGATGCCCGCCTTGATTTTACCCTGCAATACCTCTTGCAGATCATAGAGGACCATCAGTTTCCCAATAGTCGTACTCTCACCACCTGGTATTATTATACCATTTATTCTGTCTAAATGTGAGGGGAGTCGGACCGCGATAGCTTCCGCTCCCAACTCTTCCAACATATGGATATGTGCTTCGAAATCTCCCTGTAATGCTAATACGCCAATACGGGGTTTGAAGTTGTAATTTTCCATCTTTGTTCGTTTGCCCCACTTCAGCTACCAACCGCGACGAGCCATCAACTCCTGCTCCGGTAACTTATCGATATTGATGCCGACCATCGCCTCACCCAGATTGCGCGATACCTGGGCCAGAATATCCGCATCCTGGAATTGCGTGGTGGCGCGCACGATAGCTTTCGCTCGTGCCAGCGGATCTCCAGATTTGAAGATGCCCGAGCCTACAAAGATACCTTCCGCGCCCAGGCGCATCATCAGCGCCGCGTCAGCGGGTGTGGCTACACCGCCCGCGGAAAAATTCACGACTGGCAGTTTGCCCGTTTTCGCGACTTCCAGCACAAGCTCATATGGCGCGCCCAGGTTTTTCGCCTCCGCCATTAATTCTTCCTCAGGCATGTTGTGTAGACGACGGATACCATCCATGATGGTGCGCATATGGCGTACTGCTTCAACAACGTTTCCTGTGCCAGCTTCGCCCTTGGTTCGTAACATCGCGGCACCCTCACCTACGCGGCGCAAAGCCTCGCCCAGATCGCGTGCACCACAGACGAAGGGGACGGAAAACTGGTGTTTGTTCACATGATAGCTTTCATCGGCTGGCGTCAACACTTCCGACTCGTCGATGCAATCAACGCCGATGGCCTGCAAAATCTCTGCCTCGACAAAATGACCAATGCGGCACTTCGCCATCACAGGAATAGTTACCGCTTCCTTGATTTGAATGATCAACTCGGGATCACTCATGCGTGCGACTCCACCTTGTGCGCGAATATCGGCTGGCACACGCTCCAGCGCCATCACCGCTGACGCTCCAGCGTCTTCTGCGATCCTCGCCTGCTCCGCATTGACGACATCGCAGATCACGCCCCCCTTGAGCATCTCTGGAAACGTTCGTTTGACCTGTATAGTTCCTTGCTGTTTTTGCATCGTAATCATCTCCTGCGTGTGAGTGTTTACACCGTTTACTGAATAAAACAAAGAAGTATAGTGGCTCAATTCCAAAGCACGATCTTATACCTCTCTATAGTGTGATGGCGTTTTATCGTGTTATGAAAATTTTATCATAGCGAGGGGTGTGGCATTACAGCCAATCATGCAAAAGCAGACCAGCCATGTAGGCTATGCTGGTCCTGGCTGGTGTGATATTTATTTGCTTTCAAGAAGGTTCAAGCTGAGGCGGATCGCGTGATCGACGCGTCGCATCTCTTCCGCGCTGACAGAGCCGCGTTTGCGCAATAGGCGTGATTTTTCGACCGTCATCACCTGTTCGCATTTGACATCGGTATCATTGGTGAGGCCGTTTTCCGCGTTAGCAATGATACGCACATGTAGGGGAAGCTCGCGCTCAGTGCGGCTCATAGAGGCCACGATCGTCAGGGGATAAGAAGACGACGAATTACCACGGTCGTTTTGAATGATCAACGCGGGACGAGTTCCTTGTTGTTCAGCCCCTCGGCCAGGAGACCAGTTCACGTCCCAGATCTCCCCACGCCTGGGGCTTGGTATGCTTGTATGTATATGTGGCTGGTTCTCTTGTTTCAGGCTCGGCACATTTTGCCTGGCCTCACTACTCATGCAAATATACCTTCAGGCATAGCACAGAATAGGAATTGGGCTTCTTCAAGGGTGTCTGGGAGAGTTGAAAGATAGGCGTAAGCTTCGTCGAGGGAGTTGTTGATGAAGGTAATTTCGCGTTCGCGTTTCTCAATGATCGCGGATCGGAGCTGGTGGTAATTATCTTGTCTCATGAGGTCCATAATCGTTTCTACTACGTCGCCAAGCGAGGATTCCAACTCGACCGCCAGTGCCTTCAACTCTTTGTGTTGGGTCGATGGGATCTGGATAGACTTGCGGACGAAGTTCTCATGACGATAAAGGTCCGTATGTACAACAGCCATGAAGTTGCCTCCTAAATCGTAACACGATGTCATCTACCCATTATTTTAATGGCGTGTGCGCTAATTGTCAATAAAGATAGCATGATTTTATGAGAAATTTGTAAAATTTTCCTTCTTTCTCATCAATATTCCTGTTCAACTCTCTAACGTGTGATGGCGTCCCAGACGAACGGCGAATAAAATACCGAACGAGACAGCCAGCAATACGACCGCCAGCGCGATCGAATTATCGATATCCGATTCAGAAGCGATATACACCGCGATCGGCATGGTTTGCGTAATACCAGGGAAATTGCCCGCGAACGTGATGGTCGCACCGAACTCTCCCAGCGCACGCGCCCACGTCAGACCGATACCCGAAAGTAATGCTGGTCGGATCAAAGGCAACACGACGCGACGAAATGTATACCAGGGCGATGCGCGCAAAGTATAGGCCGCCGCCTCATAGCGCTGATCGAATTGTTCCAGACCCGCGCGCGCGCTATTGACGAAAAAAGGGGCTGAGACAAATGTTTGTGCCATCACGACGGCAGTGGTGGTAAATGGAATCACGATGCCATACGCATTAAGATACTGCCCTAGTAATCCCAGACGACCAAATGTTAGCAAGAGAGCCACGCCCGCTACAACTGGCGGTAGGACGGTCGGTAGTGTGACCAGCGTCTCCACCAGTTGGCGACCAGGGAAACGCACGCGTACCAGAATATAGGCCACTGGTAGACCGAAGACGATGGCGACAACAGTGCTGATGCAGGTGGTAACTACACTCAACTGTAAAGCTTGCAACGTTTCTGGCTGTACAATGTCTTGCCATAGTTCGTTGAGTGGATCATGAAAAAATAAAGAAACCAGCGGCACACTCAAAAAAAGTAGGAAAAGGGTCGCGAGCAGACCGATACCTACACGTCCAAGCAGGCTAAGCGTCATATCACGACGGGCGAAACCGTTGTGTTGCGTCCATCGCTTGATAATCGATTGCACTATCCCTCCTATAAAGAAAAGTCTGGTTTGAAGAAAAGCCTGATCACAGGAACGCGACCAGGCTATCACTCACTCTATATGTCTTTGTGGATGCGACTTATGCTGCCAGGAAATGATATTTCTGCAAGACCGCCTGTCCATCTGCGGACAAGATGTATTGCACAAATGCTGCTGCCGCTTGCGCGTTCGCTGAATTTTTCACAGTTGCGATAGGATAGGTGGCGATGACATTATACGTATTGGGAACTTCGATGACCTTAACCTTTTTTAATGCTGCCGCGGTAAGGTCCGACTCGTACACGAAACCAGCGTCCGCGTCGCCCAGTTCGACTTTGGTCACGATAGCTTTATCGTTGTCCTCACGTGAAACGACATTGCTCTGCACACCGCTGACATAACTGGCACCATACTCCGAGGCTTGCTTCATTTTATTCAATACCTCAACAGTATAGTTTCCGACTGGTACTGACGGATCGGCAATATCGATCTTCACACCTTTGTTCGCAAGATCGTGTAGCGTCGTGATCTTGCCCGGATTGCTGATTGGTAAAATAACGACGACTTTGTTGCGCGCAAATACCTGGCTCTGGTTCACCAGACCAGCTGTGGTGGCTTTTTGCATGTTTTTTGTGTCAGCAGACGCGAATACATCAGCAGGTGCGCCATTCGCCAACTGCTGCTCCAGGGCTTGCGAACCAGCAAAGTTATAGGTGATGCTGACATTGGGGTGTGCGGCCTGATACTGCGTCTTGATTTGATTGAATGATTCAGTCAAAGAAGCTGCTGCGAACACTTTGAGCGAGACTTGTTGCGTCGCCACCGTTGGTGTCGCATTTGTTGTTGTTGGCGTCGATGAAGAACTGTTTGAAGATGATGAACTGGTTGTCCCACCGCATGCGGCTAGCAAGAAGAGTAGACAACACAGAAAGAAGAAGGAGAGTCTCGATACTATACTCTGTTTCAACATTGGACCCCCGCATGTACCTCTAGCTCTCTCCCCGGCGATGGTATCATCGCTACTCTACTGCATTTTTCCGTTGCTTGGGCTTGCGTTCTCTACTCATCAGCCAGGTTCGCAAGAGCGTCTATTAAATCATAGGAGTATTGTTTTACTATGAATACTCACTTAGTGAGTATACGTAGGAGAAGTGAGACCTGTCAAGCATACAAGGGCGCGGGCGCGCGTAGTACGAATCTTGTTCCTGACAGCATGTCACATAAAAAACACCTTCCTCGGTATAAAGAAACACATAGAAAATGCGACAAATATACACAAGAACATGAATATATACTCATTGTTATGTTTTGGCAAATTGTCCGTTCTTAATAAATAGAAAACATTATACTCATCTATTGAACTAAATCAAGTGTGGTGATATGTGGTTGGTGATGAAATGCCTATGATCAATAGTATCCTTACCATATAAACTACACATGCAGAGTGGAAGAAGAGGAAAGAGAGGATCAGTGATGTGTAGCATAGATCTCTATACGATCGGCGCATGTACTTGCACCCATAGAGTCCGTGAATCCATTCATGGTTCAAAACTGGCTATTGAACAGCATCGTGCATTCGCTCCCCCTATCCAGTTGTTGCCAGGTAGTAGTGATTGGCCCACGAATCCTCAGCACAATACATCGACATTCGATTTTTATCAAAGCATAAAACGTCTCATCGATATCTGTGCTGCTCTCTTTGGACTCCTGTTTCTCGCCCTCGTCTTGCCTGTTTTTGTGGCCTGCGTTTTTTGTGAGGATCGGGGCCCGATCTTTTATCGGCAGATACGCATTGGCAAATATGGTCAACCATTTGTGATGTACAAGTTGCGTACTATGATCCCCCATGCTGACAGTGTTTTACACCAGACAGTAGCGCTTTCCAACTCCTGGCAAAAACGAGGGAAGATAGATGACGACCCGCGTGTCACCCGTACCGGTAAATTCTTTCGGCGTACCAGTCTTGATGAATTGCCGCAGGTGTTCAACATTTTGCGGGGGCAAATGAGCCTTGTTGGTCCCCGTGCTATGCAGCCAACCGAAGATGAGGTGCTCGGTGAATTGGCGGCGCTACGCCGCACGATCAAACCTGGCGTTACCGGTCTCTGGCAAGTATGCGGTCGTTCTCTGACAACCTACGAGCAACGCGGAATTCTTGATTGTATGTATGTGATGGAACGATCATGCACAATAGATTTTGCTATCCTTTTGCAGACGTTCCCGGTGGTTGTACGTGGTATTGGGGCTTATTAAGCCAGGAAGGAAATTCACATATGCAAATGCAAGAGGCATTGAAGGGCCTTGCACAGAGTATTTATCATCACCGTATGCTCGTGTCTGGTTGCATCATCATCTGCACGTTACTGACTTTCTTGATCAGTTTCTTTACTCCTCCAACATATGACGCGACGACGCTGGTCAAGGTCAATACAGTTTCAGCGATTTCGACCAACGATGTCTTTAGCGCACAAGCGGCGACCGTTGATTACGCTTTGCTCGTCACCAGCCCTGCCGTTCTTCAGTTAGCTGCACGTCAGCTCCCTGGTTTCACAGCAGGCCAACTACAGCATATGGTGAACGATTCGCCGGTCGATAATACGCAGATCATCGCTATTCAAGCCAGGGCTGGTACTCCCCTGCTGGCAGCAAAGATCGCCGATGACGTCACTTCCGCGTTCATTCAAGTGCAAGTCACGCAAGAAACGAATCGTTTACAAAGTACAGCGAATGGGCTTTCCCAGCATATTACGCAAGTACGCCAGGCGATGAGCGATGATCAGCAACGCCTGATGGCGTTGCAAGATACAGGTGCCACTCCTACAGCCATCGCGCAGCAAAAGAGTGCGCTGGATACCGATCAGGCCAACTATAATCAATTGCTCGCCAGTAGCGCGCAACTGCAAATTCAAAAGCTACAGGTCGCTAATATCTTAAGCGTTGTGCAGGATGCCGTTCCTCCTGATCAACAGAGTAGTCCACAAGTTTTTGTCAGTACTCTATCCGCTCTATTGTTAAGCGCCCTTTTCGCCATGCTCCTGGCTTTTCTGCTCGATTGGATGGATACGACCGTGCGCGTATCTTCCGATATCGTACAGCTTGAACTTGAACCGCTTGCAACTTTGCCTATGAGTAGTACGCCTGAGCAACTCTCTCCACTTACTATGACGCAGCATAGCAAATATTATCTACTCAAAGATGCTTTCACCCTGCTAAGTACCAATGTGCGTGTTCATCTGCAAAAGCCACAAAGCATGCTCGTTACCAGTTTGCACGCGGGAGCTGGAACTTCTACTACGACTGCCCATCTTGCTGTCCAACTGGCTGGGTTAGGTGTGCGCGTCCTGCTGATCGACGCGAATACGCATCGCCCCACGTTACAGACACAGTTTCACTGTTCGAATGTCAATGGCCTGGGCAATCTTGCTCTGTTAGAGCAATTTCATTCATTTAGCTCACAACCCGGATGGCTTCATCAGTGGCAGACACCTGTGCCTAATCTCTGGCTGCTGCCCGCTGGCCCTCTTGCTGCTCTAAACACTGCTCCCTTCCCGCTGGCCGAGCTTCTCCGTCTCAAAACTTGCCTTTTTACGCCCGTGGCTGGCAATCCAACGTTAACAAACGGCGCTATCGATCTGATTTTGTTCGATAGCGCTCCTCTGTACGAAAATAGTACCACTATAACGCTAACAACGATAGTGGATGCAACTCTACTGGTCATCGAGAGTGGTAAGGAGCAACGCGCCGCTGTGCAGATGGCGAAAGAGACGTTGCGACAACTCGAAGTTCCTATCGTAGGCGTTGTCTTGAATCAATTGCCTGCCAGACAGGTACGGAATAGGAATATGCAAAAAGTGCAGATACCTGCCATTCTTTCATCTCCACGTCAACAATCTTTACAGCCGCCGCGTGAATCTCTTCCACCACAACTGATGCCGATCAAAACAATAACGCCCGCACCAAAACCTGCTACGGTCGATCCTCAAACGCTCCCCACGGGGAAGCAACCAATACCGTCACACCAGGCGCATAGTGAAGGGTCACTACAGCAGCAGTTAGGACCTCGTCTACTCTTACCAAGTTCACAAAATACCTCATTACTCGGTATGTCTATTCCTTCATCTCGCTTACCCAAAACAAAACCACCACAAGCAGAGAAAACGGAGCATCAGGAAGTACCTCGCAGGCAAACCAGTTCTACTCCTTTTACACCCGAACCACTGCTAGCCCTTTCAAGCGATCTTAGCATGCCTTCATTGCCTTCCAGCGAAACACCTGGGATACAACCATCGACTCCTGGCACACGCCCAAGCAGTCTCAATATCTCGCGTCACCGTCGTGAACAGCTTGTTTAGTTTTTCTTCACTAGAGAGAAATAAGTACTTATCCGAAATATACTGTTTTTTGATTATTCCATCTGTTTAATCATAGAAAAATAACTATTGCGACTTTAGGAATTGCAAGGAAAAGAGAATGAAGCAGTCTTTTTATGCTAAAAGCACATTCGCTGGTACTCAGGGGATGGTGTGGACGCTGCCGCAAAAGATACTGGTGCTCTGTTCCGCCATATTACTCCTCTTTCTTGCCCTTGGTTGTGCCTTGACACCAGCACCTATTTTGCCATTCATTGTGGTCGCGCTGTCGGGTTTAATTGTCCTGGCTCTATGCTATCCGTTGATTGCAGCACTCCTCGTCGTCGTTTGTGCCAGCGTTCCTTCATATACACTACCTCTACCCGGCTATCATCTCCATCTTGTAGAACCAGCAGTACTGCTCTGTATCCTGGTGATCATTCTGCAGCGTGCGCGCGCCTCGTTTTCATCCATTCATCTTATTGCGGCGGCTTTTTTGGGTATCGCAGTCATTTCTTTTATTCACGTGCCAGAATTTTCGAGTAGTTCCTCGCCATATGGAGCGGATAAAAGTTTGCTCACACTGTGTTTCGTCTTTGCTGCATTATTATGTGGCACCTTTCTGGCTCATACGATTCGTGCAATCTCCTCATTTTTAGTATTGACCTTGTTGTTTAGCCTCTTGCCCTATATGATCGCGCTTTCGCAGGCTCTGAATATTCCTCTTTTCCCTATGTTGGAAGCTGTTGGATCACGCAACATCCAGCTCACGCAAGGACGATTATGGGGACCGTTTCCCTGGTCGGTTAATTTTGCCATGTATCTCGTGAACCTATTCGCCATCGCACTGGCTTGCTGGCTTCTAGGCGAGAAAAGATGGCATCGCGTCGTTGGAGCACTCATGACCATTGTTACCGCTCTGGCGTTGTTCGGTACAGGTACAAAGAGTGCGTCGTTAGCGGCTTTGTTCATTCTGCTCCTTGCGCTTTGTATCACTCGTCGCTTCAAAACACTCTTCTTATTGAGTGTCGTCTCACTCTTTTGCTGTTTCTCGTTCGCGACCACACTGTTCCATGTCTTCTTGCATGACGATACATCGACAAATAATCGCCTGCTCATCTGGCACGAAGCGGTTACCCTGATTTTTACTCATCCCTGGCTAGGCATCGGCTTGCAGCAATTTCATTATTACTATGATCAGCTCATTGTCAGTAAAGGAAGTGAACTGGGGCCTCAGGGCATCCATCCACATGAACAATATCTGGAGTGGGCGATGGAGAGCGGTGTTCTCTGGCTTATTATCGGCGTTGCGCTTTTAAGCAACGGCATTTTCTGCTGTTTGCGAGCCTATCGGTACGCAAACAATCAAGCTGAATACCACCTGCGCGCCCTATTCCTGGCAGTTCCGCTCGCCCTTATCGCGAACGCGATCATTGGTTTTTTTGATGCTCCTCTGGATCAACTGGAAGGACCATTACTGCTCTTTTTTCTGCTAGGAATTGCTATGGGTTATGTCGCTCGTATGCCGCGAGCGTTGCGCTTCAAGCAAAAAACCTCTCTACTACCTTTGTCTCGTGTGGCGCTATTTCGTTTTCCCCTTCCGAACTTCTCTCACTTTCAGCGATCGCAATTCTCAATACGCAAACCTCCTGATTTTTTGGGCCAGGGTGATGTATCGGTCTCATATGTGCCTGCAGTATCATCACAAGCGTTAGCGCTACCAGTTTTTCAATCGGGAACGGACTCACGTGAACATATGCGCAAAACTGGTCGTTCAGTTGTGTTGCAAACTCTCTCATGGGCGGTCGCGCTCCCGCTCATTTTTCCCATGACCGCTCTCCTGACACGGTATCTTGGTCCCGTACGCTACGGAGAATACAGCCTGACCTTTCCCTTTTTCACCATTTTCGCTCTACTGAGTGGCACCGGTATGGATATCTTGCTCGTGCGCCAACTCAGCACGCAACCTCGTTTTACCTGGGGTGCAACACTTGGTGGGGCCGTCGCTACACGTGCACTTTCAACATGTGCAAGCATCGTAGCTGCACTTATGATCGCCTGCCTCCTTCCTGTCAGTGTAGAGCAGCGCAATCTCTTTCTCGTGGGCAGCGCCTCGCTCCTTTTCAGTTTTTCGTTCAATGGAGTCCGCATTGTCTATACGCATGGATTTCGCGCCGAACAGCGCATCGGCCTGCTCTGTTTGATCGAAACGCTCAATCGCCTGCTGAGTGCTGCCCTTGTCGCTGTGGTTGTACTTCTGCACCTTTCCTTGCTATGGGCATACATGTTGCTCGTCTACTCCGATCTGCCAGCTTTTTGTTGGCTTATCGTCGTTGCACATCGCTACTTTCGTATTCGTATCCACATGCGGCGGTACTACATTCGCGATTATCTATTGCAAAGTCTGCCCCTGATCGGTCATAGCGCGCTCTCGTTGCTTGTGGGACAGGTGGATCTGCTCTTGTTAATGGTGCTGGCTGGCCCGTTTGCGACCGGTCTTTACGCACTGGCCTCGCGTATCATCGATCCCTTGATTTCTATTGTCCTGGCCTATACAAATGGTTTTTACCCTCTGTTCTGCCGCACGTACGCACAAGATTCTCACACATTTGCTCTGTCTTATTATCATGCAACACGGTTGCTTACGCTGCTCATTGTGCCTATCGCAGCTGTGATCACACTCGCTGCTCCAGCTATCGTCCATCTGCTGGCTGGTTCACAATTCGCCTCCGCTGTCATTGTCGTGCAACTGTTGATGGGGGCCATGGCACTTACCTTTTGGAGTCAGCTAGCGGAAAAAGCTGGCGTGGCTGCACACCTGGAAAAACGTTTGCTGCCGATGACCTCACTGGCGCTTTTCACCAATATCGTGCTGAATTTTTTGCTCATTCCCCACTGGTCTATTCTAGGGGCTGCTGTAGCTTCGTTCGTTACCGAAGCACTGACCCTGGCTTTCTATCTCTTCTTACTGCGTTTCTCTCTTCTGGCTATTCCCATCGCTGCTCTTCTGCGCCTTAGCGCATTTGTTTTGGCGAGCACTTTGACTCTGTTCTTACTCTCTTCCTGCTCCATCTCGCTTTACTCGCGTCTTCCGCTTGTGCTTGCTCTCATCGTCGTCTATGCATTACTGACACGTACTTTTACCCGGCGGGATCTCCATGATCTACGCTCTATTCTACGTGGAGGAACAATCTCTCATGCACATAGCTTTTGATATGCTTATCGTCGAGTACGAATCACATGAAATTCTGTACTTTCTCCGTCTACTGGTTGATGTGCTTACCACTACTTACTATACCTACACTTATACTATCATCACATCGTGTCCGAAAGCGTATGACCAGCAGAGAAGAAAAACCAATGTTTGTATCTATCCTGTCGTCATCTCTTCCCGGCAAGGCCTGCTTATACAGCATCAACTTTTACTCGCACGTGCACTGCGCAAGATCAAGCCCGATCTGCTGCATACACAGAGTTGTATTGCTCCTGTTGGTTGGCAGGGAGCATATATCCTTATGGCGTCATATCAACCATTTTTGCCAGCCGAACTGATGCGTGGGCAAGTATCAGCGCTGCTCTATCGACATCTCTTGCGCGAAAGTCTGCGCCGGGCACGTTTCATCATTGCGCTCTCCCAGGAAATTCAGCAGGTGCTGGTAGAGGATTGGTCTGTGGAACAGCGCATCATTCGTGCTGTGGTGACAAATGACGAGGAAAAAATACTCGCGCGTATCGGACAGATCTATGCTGAAATACAAGCAGCACAGCTCCATTCGCCGTTGCCGGACATAGCAACGGATTCTCTGCACATACCTTTTGATACGATACCAAGTGTGAGTGTCGTCATGCCGACTACTCGCCCGCAAAAAGCTACACAGGCATTGCATGCGTTGTGCAAACAGGCGTATGTCGGTAGTATAGAAATTATCGTTGTTGGATTGTACGCGACACAACTCTGCCATAACTTTCCAATTCATGCTATTGATCTCGACCAGCAGGTGCCGCCCGGTCGCGCTCGCAACCTCGGCGCTCACCATGCCAGCGGAAAGTTTCTCCTCTTCATCGATGACGACATGATCATGGATGAAAATTGGGTTGTGCAGAATGTGACTATTCTACAAGAACCTCATACTGGCACTGTTGGAGCACGTATGCCTGGCAAACACACAACTTTTTTTGCTCGTTGTGCCGATTTCACCAATTATGGTCACTACCAGCACCCGTATGCGTACGATCAAGCTACTGGAAGTGGCAGTATGGGCATTGCTCGATCGCTGTTCGTGCAACTTGGTGGTTTTGACGAAAATCTTTATGCTGGCGAGGATATCGATCTCTGTTATCGTGTACAACAACAGGGATATCGTACACGTTATAGCCCTGCTATTGTAGTTTTGCATGATCATAACTATCTCACATTGCGTCGCTTGTTGAGTTATAACTATCAGCATGGTTGTCGTACTGATCTGGCAAGAAAGCTACACTATCGACGCAACTTGAAGAATCGTATGCTCGTACTGGTCCGTTTACCTTACGTTTTTTTATTGATTTTTCCTTTTATCGCGTTTGTATCCGCTTTGCATATTATTGTTCTGAACATGCGCAGTCATCCTCGTGTCCTTTTCTATGCTCCTTTTATCTTTCTGGGTAAACTCGCATATGAATACGGTATCCTGGTGCAGCTCCTTGCTGCGAAAAGGGGGAAAAAGATATGAAACAGCTTGTTAATGGTGATATTGTGGGTAAAGAAACCTTCTGGCATCGTTTTCAAACAACGCTACGGCGTAGACGCTTTCGATTTGTGCGCATGTTGCTGACCATGCTGCCAGCTACGTCGACTATTCTGGATGTTGGTGGCACACAGACATTCTGGGAGCAGGTGGGTGCGCTCAATACTGAGAAAACGATTGTGCTCTACAATGTAAAGGAGTCGCTTGTTTCTCACCCGGCGTTCAGTGCTATGACTGGTGATGCATGCGCGATGCACCAGTTCAGCACGCAGCAGTTCGATTTCGTTTTTTCCAATTCAGTTATTGAGCACGTTGGGACCTATGAACAGCAAAAACAGATGGCGCAAGAGGTCCAGCGCGTCGGTCGTCGCTACTATGTCCAGACACCGTATCGCTACTTTCCTATTGAGCCGCATGTGCTCATCCCCTTTTTTCAGTTTTTCCCATTGCCCCTGCGCATCTTTCTGCTCGTTCACGTGGGTAGTCCATGGGGCTGGAAATTGAAAGACGAGCAGGAGGCCGCGACGTATCTACAGTCTATTCGGCTGCTTACACAAAGAGAACTGTGCGCGCTCTTCCCTGATGCACATATCTATCAGGAAAAATTTTTAGGCTTTACCAAATCGCTGATTGCGTATAAGGGTGATGTAGGTTCATCACCCTTTCCTGTTAGAAAAGATGCCGCTATTACCGATAACCCCATCCTGAGTTGAGAAACCTACTGCAAATAGAGGGGGTAAAAGAAAACCTTAACCTGATTGCTACCATATTAGCAGGCTTTTTCTCCCCCCTCCTCTTCCATAATTACCATAAGTCATTATCGGTGGTGTTTCCTTTTAAACATATGTATAATACATTGTGACTTACATGTTCATTTGAAATGATCAATTCAAGAGTTTATTTCTATTCGTCTGACATTTATATACGTATTCTGTGGTTAGAAAGGGGCTTGAATATGCATTCTACTTACAATGCAACCTTATCCCGGCGCCTAATGTTAACGCTTGTCGCGGCCTTATTCCTTGGTATGTCTCTCTTCTCCGTACACGGCAACGCCAAAGCCGATAGCAGTACCGATTCCTATGTGCGAATCATTCATGCATCACCATACATCGGTATCGCTGATGTCTTTGTCGATGGCTCTAAACTATTGAGTAGTTTCCCATTCGCCGATGTGACCCCTTATACAAAGATTCCTTCTGGCGTGCACAAGGTGCAAATTTCATTGGTGGGCAAAGGCATTGATGCCGCTGTCATCAACCAGAATCTTAACGTCCAGGCAGGTAAGACGTATACTGTGGCTGCTATTGGTGCGACGCCCGACAAACTGGGTGTCCAGGTCTTTGTTGACGACAACAGCGTCTCAACGAACGAGGCGAAAGTACGCGTCTATCACCTTTCGCCCGATGCTGGAACAGTCAACGTCAAAATTGGCGAGGACGATACTGTCAATGGCGTTGCGTATGAGCAGGGCAGTAACTATGTGACTGTTGATCAAGGGCCTTGCACCTTTGCTCTGGATGATCCACAGTACAATAAGACTATCAGCCTGTCCACCGTTCTTAATCCAAATACGGTCACCAGCGTTTTCGCGGTCGGCCTCTTCAATGGCACACCCTCGATCAAGTTGATTACATCCGAAACAACCGGTATCCCTGGTTTGCCGCAGACCGGAAGCGACCCTGTCTCTCAGGACCCCGCGATCCCTACATCATCCCTGTGGCTTTTCCTGGCCGCAGCGGCTGTTATGGCTGGTGCAGTGACCTGGCGCTTGACACTCAAAAAGCGGCAGGCATAAAATCCTCTTTTGCTCTTTGCGAAATTTCTGCGTACTTTTCGACAGTATGGACTTGTAGGATATATTCTTGCAAGTCCATGTTCATGCATCCAACTATCTTGTCAATCAAGGTAGCATACCTATATAATACATTGCTAGAAACATATGTTTTGTCGCCAGAAAAAAAGAAACACCGCGAAAACCTGGCACAATGTCGCAAGACCCTACGAAAAACAGGAGCATAGTATGTATCGCAATCGATTGTTAGTTGCAATAATCGCTCTTTACAGCACCATTCTCCTCACTGCCTGTGGTCACGCGACAACCCAAACGCTAACACACTATCATACCCAACCTGCGGAACAGCGGGTGCGAATGCTTGCACACGAGGAGGCGCGCACGGATGATCCTGTACGCTTGATTATTCCAGCCATTAGTGTCAACGCGCCAATCGAGCAAGTGAGCCTGTTGTCCAGTGGGAATCTAGATACCCCCCAGCAAAATCCGTGGACCGACACAGGGTGGTATAAAAATGGACCCAGGCCGGGAGAACGCGGGAGTGCTGTCATCGATGGACACCTCAATCGACCGGGAGATACACCAGCCGTATTCTGGTATCTCAATACTCTTCGGCCAGGAGATAAGATCATGGTTGTCACCAGTAGCAACCGTACTCTGACGTTTCATGTGACCGAAAGTACGTATTACGCTCCGCAAAGCGCTCCTCTACAAAATATTTTTGGTGATACAAGCGGAGACTATCTCAATCTCATCACCTGTGCCGGTGATTGGATACCGAGTGAACATCAGACGACGTTAAGGACTGTAGTATATGCTACTCTAGGATAGAGTAGAGAAGTAGAGCATATGTGTTATTCTAATGTACGGGGTATTCTGTGTTACAAGAACAATTAACACTTCCTGTGGGCACGATTTTGCAGGATCATGGCGGCAACTGCTATATTGTTGATCGAGTGCTCGGTAAGGGTGGCTTCAGCGCAGTTTACCTCGTGAAACAGCAAAATGATCAGCAGAAAACGCTGGCACTCAAAGAGGTCATCAGCCCCACGAAGCAGCAACGGGTTCAGCTTGCCTTTGAGGCTGAATTATTGAGGCGGCTGGAACATAACGCGCTTCCGCATGTCTATCAGATTTTCGAGGATGCGAATCTGAATCGTGTCTACATGCTCATGGACTATGTGCAAGGCAAAGACCTCGAAGTGCTCCGTCGTGAGCAACCCGACTCACGTTTCTCCGTCGCTTTTTCGCTCACATTGATGGCACCGATTTTCAACGCCATCTCGTATCTTCACTCACAAGATATCCCCATTGTGCATCGCGATATCAAACCTTCCAACATCATTGTGCCGAATGGAACAACGAGCGCGGTACTGGTCGATTTTGGTCTGGCGAAAGAATTCGTCGAAAATAGAACGACCAGTGCTTTCCGCTATGGTACCCCTGGTTACGCCGCACCCGAACAATACAATGAAGGCACAAACTTACGCACCGACATCTACGCCCTGGGTGCGACGCTCTATACGCTGCTCACCGGGCAGATTCCCCCGGACGCGCTTAAACGCAGCATCGAACTCCGTGTGAAAGATCCACTACAGCTTGCGCACTCTATCTGCCCCTCTATCTCTCCCTCCATTTCTCATGTGCTCAACACCTCCATGAATCTGCGTTCGGATGAACGATACATGTCCGTTGACGAATTTTGGGATGAACTGGACAAGGCTGCGAATCAACCTGATGAGACGCTCAAAATGCGCAGCATACCAATTACACCAATTCCAAAAGCGTCTCCAATTTCCGTTGCTCAAAACGAACAGAACGCTCAACAACAGGGTAAAGATATCCCGGCCCCCACCACAAGTGGTTTTGTGCGAGATCCTCGTATTCAAAAACGCGACAAGAAGGGTATGCCTAAGATAGTAACAATTGTCTTATCTATCCTGATTATCCTCGCCATAGGTGGCATTGGATTGTACACCTATTTTGTTTCTTCCCCATCACAAGGGCAACATCACTCCATATCGCCAGGTGCATCGGCAAGTCCAAAAGCCGCAACGCCCAGCCAGAACGCTTTCTGTCCCCAGCATGCCTCCATGGCGAAGTTGAATCCAGGAGACTTCGCGCCTATGGCTGTCTGTTACGCCGGTACGATCGCACAGCCGAACTTTGCTAATACCGCAGGACCTAGCCAGGGTTCTCCGATGTTTTTATGGGCTATTCACCAGACAAATGGCACCATTTCCGGTATGTTTCTTGGGTTGCAGTCGCAAACAAGTTTCCAGGGCACGATCTCTGAGGATGGCTCAAAAGTGCATTTCTCGCTTTTCCTTTCGGCCTCACAAACCTATTTTGTGTTCGATGGCATTGATTACCTGGGACGTATGACTGGTAATTATGTTGTAGAAAATACAAGCCATCAGCAAACAGGCGAAAACGGCGTTTTCAATGTGCAGGCGTATATCCCTTAATACATGTGTAGGTAGCAGGTGTCGTATGTACGGAAAAGCTGTATAGGAACTAGGCACATTTATCTTGACATCGGGCGAGCCACTGATGTATTATCCACACGTGGGAGCCGCATTCCGTTCTTAACCTAACTATTCATGGGCGATTGCTGAAACTGGTAGACAGGACAGACTTAGGATCTGTTGGTGATGAACCGTGAGAGTTCGAGTCTCTCATCGCCCACCACCCACTTCAACCAACAAAAGTGGGAATTTTCAGCCCTGCTCATTGCTTATAAGCAATGTATGGAGCAATAGGGAAGATTTGAAAGCCTCTTTTGTGTTTATCTTTATTGAAAATATACGTAGAAGATTGTAGGCGCCTTTTGCTTTTGAAGGTATGAAGGCGATCTGTTGGAGGAAACGTGAAGGTCTCCGTAGAAAAGTTGCCGACCAGTGAGGCCGTCCTGAATATACATGTCACTTGGGACGAAATGGAGAAAGCCTCGAATAAGGCCTATCAGAAACTGGTAAAAGAAGTCGATATCCAGGGCTTCCGCCGTGGAAAAGCTCCGCGCTCTCTCCTGGAGCGTCGTGTAGGTAAAGAATATATTTATCAAGAAGGTCTCGACGACCTGATAAACGAAACATACCGCAATACATTGCGCGAACACGATCTCACCCCGATCAGCCAGCCCAAGCTCGATGCCCCAGTCTTTGAAATGGGCCAGGATTACCACTTTAGTCTGACCGTTCCCATCGTTACCCCCGTCGAATTGGGCGATTATAGCTCACTCCATTTTGAGCGTGAAGAGGCAACGGTCACTTCGGAAGAGGTGGACAAAGAGTTGGAGTCATTCCAGAATCGCCTGGCTGAATGGCAGGTGGTCGAGCGTGCCGCTGAGTATGGCGATCGCATCAAGGCCGATCTCAAATTGACGAGCGAGGATCAGCAAATCTCTGACCTGAAGGATAATACGTTTGAACTGACGAACGAGCGTCATGGCCTCTTCTCCGGCATGGATGAATATCTAGTAGGCATGAAGGCTGATGAGAGTAAAACATTCTCGACCACGATTCCCGACGATTACAGCAATGAGAAGTTAGCTGGTAAAGAGGCGAACTACGAGGTGACCGTCCATTCGGTGGAAACGAAACAGGTCCCACCCATCGATGATGAATTCGCGAAAAAAGTTAGTGATGGTCAGTACGACAGCGTAGAAGAGCTGAGTAAAGTTATCAGCGACAATATTGTGACACGCAAAAAGCGCTCTATCGACGAGGGGTTGCGCGAAAAAGCGTTGAGTGCGGTTATCGAGCAGTCTACCTTCGTGATTCACCCCCTCTTGATCGATGAAGAGGTGCACGAGATGGAGCATCAGATGGGCCATATGCTCGAAGATCAGCACCTTTCCTTTGACCAATATCTCAAAATGACGCAAAAAACGCACGAACAGTATCACGAAGAGTCCCGACCAGAGGCGGAGGCACGTGTAAAACGTCAACTGGTGCTGGAAGCTATCGCTGAACGTGAGGAAATCAGAGTTGAGCCTGAAGAGATTGAGGCTCTTTACAATGCATATGCACAGGTGGGCCAGGAACTTCCTCGGACCGAGGAACAAATTCGTTCCCTCATGCTGAGTTATCGACGTGAAAAAACACTCTCGCGCCTGATCGAACTCACAACCGATCCTGATCCTGATGCGGCTGACGAAGCCGAAACCGAGCAGGAACTGGCAGAAGAGAACGCGATCGCGAATGCTGAGGCAGCCGCTATCGTAGGAGAAACCGAGACAACAGAGGAAGAACCCGCAACAGCAACACCTCTACCCGATGACCAATCCCAACCTGTAGAGACAGAAGAGTAGAGATGCGATCATTTGGTGCTGTGTTGTATATGCAGGAAAGGTGACAAAAGTGGCAAATTCAAAAAATGTTCGTACAACATACCGTTGCTCGTTCTGCGGTAAAAGTCAGGAGCAGGTTCAACGACTGATCGCTGGTCCTGGTGGGGTCTACATCTGTGATGAGTGTATTGACTTGTGCCGAGAGATCATCGACGAAGAACAAGCCACGATTGCCAGGCCACGTATTCAAACGGGGAAATTGCCAAATCCCAAGAAAATTTACGAGCAACTTAGTCAATACGTAATCGGTCAGGAACAGGCTAAAAAGACGTTGGCAGTAGCCGTGTACAACCACTACAAACGTGTTGGCGTAGGCATGCAGATCGAAGATGTGGAGCTCGGTAAGAGCAATATCCTGATGATTGGTCCCACTGGCAGTGGGAAAACACTGCTAGCTCAGACACTTGCTAAAGTGCTGGATGTGCCTTTTTGTATCGCCGATGCAACTGCCCTGACCGAAGCTGGATATGTGGGCGAGGATGTTGAAAATATCTTGCTACGCCTGATTCAAACTGCCGATTTCGATGTCGCCCGCGCGGAACGTGGCATTGTCTATATCGATGAAATCGATAAAATCGCGCGCAAGTCGGACAACCCTTCGATCACACGCGACGTATCGGGCGAGGGTGTGCAACAGGCCTTACTCAAGATCATCGAGGGCACGATCGCCAATGTGCCTCCACAGGGTGGTCGCAAACACCCCCATCAGGAATTTATCCAGATCAATACCGCCAACATCCTCTTTATCTGCGGCGGAGCTTTTGAGGGCCTGGACAAAATCGTCGAGCAACGCCTGGGTAGCAATAAAAATATGGGTTTCCGTGCTCAGAGTGATGCCACAAAAGATGAAGAGAAAAAGGCTGAGACAGTGTTGACGCACCTGATTCCTGACGATCTTTTGAAGTATGGACTCATTCCCGAGTTTGTCGGGCGTCTCCCTGTTGAAGTGGCGCTCAATAGCCTGGACAAGGATGCACTCATCCGTATCCTGACCGAGCCTAAAAATGCTATTGTGAAGCAATATCAAAAACTCTTGCAGCTTGATCGTGTGGAACTGGTCTTCACTGGCGACGCATTGGAGGCCGCGGCAGAAAATGCGCTCAAGCAGAAAACTGGCGCTCGTGGTCTACGCACCATTATTGAGAATACATTGCTCGATGTAATGTACGACATTCCTTCACGGGCAGATGTTAAAAAAGTTGTGATTAACGGAGATGTAATTACTTCACATACGGAACCGTTGCTCGTCACTCGTGGAGAGCGCAATACCGCATATTCGGAAGATGAGTCGGCTTGATGCCGGTTTATCTTCCATCGCCTATTTTGCTAGGCATATTAAAAATACAGCTGTTTCGCCATGGAAGTCCAATTGTGTTCAATTAGCGAGGAGAGATAGGCAGGCAACCAATGGATGACGAACAACACCAGGATATGGTCCAGGCACGAGACGATGAATACCCCCTGGTGGCTTTGAAGAACATCGTTGCGTTTCCTCACAATCGTCAGGCTCTCCCCGTTGCTCGCGAAAAAACCATTCGCGCCCTCGAAGAAGCGATGCTGCGTCCCGACCATGTACTCGCTGTCTCAACACAAAAAGAAGCCGATATCGATGACCCCCAGCCGCGAGATATTCATGATATCGGTACGCTGGTCGAAGTTGTTACCATGCATCGTCAGCATGAAGGCAATGTTCAGGTATTGATCCGTGGTATTGCTCGCATCCATATCGATCAGTATCTAGAACAAGAACCATTTCTGCATGTCAGGGTCTCACACTTGACCGAAGAACAAACTCAGGGCCCGCAAGTGGAGGCGCTTGTACGTCATACCAATAATCTTTTCGAACGCTACGCACAGTTGAATCGGCGTTTTTCTGTTGAGGATATCAATTCTATTCTGGCAATCAAAACCCCTGCTACGCTCTCCGATACGCTCGCTGCCCACCTGATCACGAACAAAGAGCAGCAACAAGATCTCCTGGAAACCCTCGATCCCCTGATACGCCTGGAGAAAATCTGTGTGATTATGGGCAATGAGATCGAGATTCTCGAACTTGAGAAGACGATTCGCAGCCGTGTACGTTCTCAGGTTGATCGCTCACAAAAAGAATTTTATTTACGCGAACAGCTGCGCGCTATTCAAGAAGAACTGGGTATCGAGACTTCGTCGGAATATGAAGAATTGCGTGCCCGTCTCAAAGAAAAGCAATTATCACGCGATGTGACCCTAAAAGTGAGCAAAGAGATCGATCGGCTTGAACGATCTTCGGCACAATCAGCGGAATTGACCGTTATTCGCTCATACATCGATTGGGTGCTAGCGCTTCCCTGGAACGAACGTAGCGAGGATACTTTCGGCATCGAACAGGCTCGTCGCACCCTTGATGCCGATCACTATGGCCTTGAAGCGATTAAAGAACGTATTCTGGAGTTTCTCGCTGTGCGTCAGTTGCGTATGCAGGCCGCGGCACGTAATGGTCAAACTCATCCCGCCACTCAGGGGCAGATTCTCTGCTTTATCGGCCCGCCAGGCGTCGGTAAAACAACGCTGGGACAGTCTATCGCGCAAGCTTTGCATCGCACTTTTGTGCGTATCTCGCTCGGTGGTGTGCACGATGAAGCGGAAATTCGTGGTCACCGACGTACTTATATCGGCGCTCTCCCCGGACGCATTATCCAGAGCATGAAAACTGCGGGTGTACGCAATCCAGTCTTCCTGCTCGACGAAATCGACAAAATCTCGTCCGAGTATCGTGGTGACCCGGCTGCCGCTCTACTTGAGGTGCTTGATCCCACACAAAATAGTAGTTTCACCGATCACTATCTGGAACTTCCCTTTGATCTTTCTGAGGTGTTCTTTATCTGCACCGGCAATAATAAGTACCAGATACCGCGCGCCCTCTATGATCGTATGGATATTATTGAACTGCCAGGCTATACGCTAGAGGAAAAAGTGAATATTGGCATGAAACATCTTTTCCCCAGCGTTATCGCCGAGCATGGCCTGCGCCCTGAGCAGTTGAAAATTTCGCAAGCGGTAATGCAACACATCGTCACCGACTACACGCGTGAGGCTGGTGTCAGAAACCTTGATCGGCAACTTGCCAGTATCTGCCGCAAGGTCGCTCGCCGCGTACTGGAAAAACCAGATACACACGTGCGTCTGACAACGCATAATCTTGAGCAGTACCTGGGTGCGCCGCGCTATAGCACTATGCCACAGGTGCAGCGTACACAGATTGGCACCGCCATGGGCTTGGCCTGGACCGAGATGGGCGGTATCTTACTACCAGTCGAGGTAGTGACGATGCTCGGCAAGGGCGATCTATTGATCACCGGCCAGCTTGGCGATGTCATGCGCGAGTCGGTCGTCGCCGCTCTTTCCTATACGCGCACTCGCGCCGAAGCATTCCATATCGACCCCA
>CAZZWK010000062.1:0-8821 GCA_964657925.1 uncultured Dictyobacter sp. | reverse complement strand
CTAACGAGAAGGATCTCTCCGAAATTCCAGCCAAAATTCGTCAGCAGATCCATTTCACATTCGTCAATACCATGGATGAAGTTATTGGTGCCGCTCTGTTGGACGTGCCAGCAGATAAGGACCACGGGTACAATGAACCTCTACCTCTTCACCTTGATGAACTTCCGACGGCCATGAACGAACATAAGCTGCGCGTGAGTAGTATGCCCGATACGAACCGTGATGGCACTGTGCACGGTTATGACGATAACGAATCCTTTCCCACTTCCCCTGATCAACCATCGAAACACCCATATTCTTCTGCTTTCGCAGAGAAAGATGATCAAATTTGATTGGATAAATGTCTTTTTCGTTCGTTATAGTAGTAGTAGAGGTTCTGGTAGATGATCCCTGTCATTGATACCCAATCTTCCATAACGTATCTACGCCCTGTAACTGAATAGCACGATGTACAGTGTTTTAAGCCCTATGCACCTATCTGTCCACTATTTCCACCCTGCATAACTTATACACATAACATACATTTCTACCGGAATTATTGAATTTATCTACAGGGTGAGAGTGACAATGCCTGATTTCTCAACACACGGTAAAGTGGCAGAAGAGATATACCAATCATCTTACTATAGCGCGTTTACTCTGCGAAAAGAAAATTTGGCTATTATCATTCGAAAGTAGATACAAAAAGGTCTCTACGTCTAATACAGAGAGGAATGAACAGCATGAGTTATCAAGACCCCAATCAACCTCAGTACCCGAATTCTGGTCAGTACGGCGGTGGCTACAATCCTAACAACCCCAATCCACAACCCCCACCCACTGATCCCTACAGCGGCCAGCAGTACAATCAGGGTGGCGGCTATCAATCAGGTGCTAATTATCAACAGCCCGGTCAGCCATCGGGTGCTAACTACCAGCAGCCTTACGGCCAGCCTGGTCCACAGGGTGCGCCCTATCAGCAAAATCCTTATGGTGGCCGACAATCAAATCTTGGCCCGTCTTCGATGAATATTGATCCGAACGTTGCCGCCGGTCTCAGCTACATTACCTGGATTGCCGGGCTTATCTTCTTCATCGGTGAAAAGCAAAATCGCTTTGTGCGTTTCAACGCGATGCAGTGCCTCATCCTGGAAGGTGGATTTACTGTTTTGAGTATCCTCATCCAGATTATTGGTATCGCCTCCTACACGCTAGCGGGTATTCTCAGTTGTATCCTGGGTCTCGTTGGCATAGCCGTGTTTGTGCTCGTTATCATCGCGATGATCAACGCTTTCCAGGGCAAGTACTTTAAAATTCCTCTGATTGGTGATTACGCTGAGCGTTATGCCAACCAGGGTACAACCCCTACAACTTACTAAAAACAACGAGCGTATGTGACAAGGGCAACTACAACTGTGGTTGCCCTTTATTTTGCCTCATCATCAGTTCGATCTCCTCATGAATCCAGTTTTTCTAGCTACGCATCATTGCGCATGCTCTTCTCTATACGCTATGCTAAAGAGCGAATATATGTATCTTCAAGGGCAATAGAGAGGAATCTGCACATCGTATGTCATCGCTCGACACACCAGACCTGTTTAATTGGGACCAGTTGACACAGGAAGCGGTTCAACATCTGCAAGCGTTGTTGCGTTGCAACACGATCAATCCACCGGGTAATGAGGGACCGGCTATCAGCTATATCTGTGATAAACTGGGCACCGCCAATATCGAATTGCGCATCATCGAGCCAACACCGGGGCGCCCGAATTTATGGGCCCGCCTGCGTGGCAATGGTCGTCAGCGTCCTCTTATACTCCTCTCACACGTGGATGTGGTTCCCGTCGAACGCGATAAATGGTCTTTCGATCCCTTCGCCGCCGAGATTCACGATGGCTATATCTATGGTCGTGGCGCGGTCGACATGAAAAGTATGACCGCAAAAGAGATGACGATCATGCTGCAACTCGCGCGTGAGTTGCAGCAAGGAGGCCACTATCTCAGCCGTGACATCATTCTGCTCGCTGTTGCCGATGAAGAAATGACCGGAGAGCATGGCATGGCCTGGATTGCCCGGCACGAGCCAGCCTTCCTGGATGCCGAGTTCGCTATCAACGAAGGTGGTGGCTTCGCTTTCACTATCGGTGGAAAACATATCTATCTCTGTGAGACAGCACAAAAAGGTTCCGCGCAAGTGACGTTGCGCGCCCAGGGAGAGCCCGGACACGCGGCTGTGCCGCATCAAAAGAACGCGATCGTTCATCTCGCACAGGCACTCAAGAGTTTATCCTCCGCGCCACTGCCCATGCATGTGATACCCACAACCCGCACGTTCATCAACGCGCTTGCTATGATCCAACCCAAACCGTTGCGTACGTTGTTTCCACTACTACTCAACCCTCTGTTCTCGGAGCGCACGCTGGCCTTGCTGCCGGATACACAGACCGCAAATGCGTTGCGTGCCATGTTACGCAACACAGTGACCCCGACTTTGTTACAGGCAGGCCAGGCGCTAAACGTAATTCCAGCCGAGGCAACGGCGCAACTCGACGGTCGTTTGATCCCTGGTCAGAGCGCCTCGTCGCTGGCAGCTGAAATCCGCTATCGCATCAACGATGCTTCAGTGCAGATCGAGGTAGCGGCGGAATCGCCTGGTCATGCCTGCGATCCCGATACCGATCTTTTTCGCGCACTGGATGCCGCGATCGCTACCTATGATCCAGGCGCACTCGTTTTACCTTATCTTTTACCTGCCGTGACCGATTCGCGTTTTCTGATTCCTAAAGGTGTCATCGCCTACGGATTTGATCCTATGCGACCGGAGCCAGGTTGGCCCGCGCCACAGGAGATGGAGCATAGCCATGACGAGCGTATCTCGCTAGAAAATGTCGGTTTTGGTCTCAAAGTGCTATACGCTACCGTCAAAAGGCTGTGTCGTTGAAACTGTTGAGCGCATGGGCGAGTAGAGCAACAAAAAACGCCATCATATGATGGCGTTTCATAAAAGCGGGAGACGGGATTCGAACCCGCGACATCTTCCTTGGCAAGGAAGTGCTCTACCACTGAGCCACTCCCGCACTATTACCGTGCACTGTTTTAGTGAAGAAATAAAGACGCCCATACAGGCAGGTGAAACGGCGATTTCCTATTTTCCCACGCAGTTGCCCACGCAGTATCATCGGAGCTGAAGAGCTTAACTTCCGTGTTCGGGATGGGAACGGGTGTACCCTCTTCGCTATTACCACCGGTTCGCCTGCATATACAAGCGGTTCGTTTTGACAAGCATGATAATATCACTCCGTCCCTCCTTTGTCAACACCTTTTTCCCTCTCTTTTCCTTTGCGCGATGCATCTTTCCAAATCCGCTTGTAACGCGGAAATTTGTCCTGTTACCCCTTGCGCCAGCCCGCAAAGTACGCTACAATACGACACGTCGCATCTTTGACGGGCGTGTAACTCAGTGGTAGAGTATCCGACTTTTAATCGGGTTGCCGTGGGTTCGATCCCCACCACGCCCATTCTTTGCCAGGCATGTTCTTTTCCCCTTCTCTTCATGCAAAATGTTCAACAAACCCTGTTTTCCCACCTTTTAAGAGTTGAAGGTTTTCCTGAACAGTGATACACTACCCATGGAATGCGTGTAGAAATAGTGCCTGTCGTTCTGTCTTTGTTCATTATTTCCTCTAAAATATAGCAATAATGTAAAGATATCTACGCGGCGGTGCGATGATAGGAGGCGGCGTCACCAGGGGCAGATTAGCCTGGAGCAAAGGCGCCGAATGGATGTGACGAAACGTATACTTGTTGTTGATGATAGAAATGAGCTTCTTCATCTGATGCGCCGTGTGCTGGAGGACGAACAATATCAGGTCTCGATTCTTCAGGAGGGAAAAGATACGTTTGCACGGGTAAAAAGCTTGACCCCAGATCTCTTGATTCTTGATCTCAAGCTAGGTGATATGTCCGGTCAAGACATTCTGAAGGATCTCAAGAGTGATCCTATCACCGCTGATGTGCCCGTTATTATCTACACCGCTGCCGTCCTTGAAGCTGAAGAAGTAACGCGCTCAGTCGAGAACGATCCTCACTTCTATAAAGATGTGCATCTTCTACGCAAGCCGTTTGAGCTGAACGTCCTCCTGGACAAGGTCGAAGAGCTTCTGACGCAGAGATAATAATCATTAGCTCTTTTTTGCTACGCTTATCCTTTTCCTTGCGTAAATCGCTATACTACTATGGTTACAATAGTTTGTTGTACACTATACAAAGCTATGAAAGGATAATTTATTATGAAATTTGTTGTCGGATTGCTCCTGGGTCTGGGCCTGGGGGTAGCAGTCGGATTACTTGTGGCACCACAGTCCGGTGAGGCCACTCGTGCTCAACTCAGTGAGCAGGGTGTGCAACTCAGCCAGGGTTCTTTGAATGACGAGATTCGTGCACGCGCGCAAGATGCGCTTGCACAGGGCCGTGACCTCTACTCACGTACCAAAACCGAGCTATCGGATCGTTACTCACGCGCGAAATCGGGTCAACTGTAGCAGAAACCACGTAGACCTTATGCATATCATTCTCAAAAAGCCTGGGATTTGCTCCATAAGTCTCAGGCTTTTTCGTGCGCTATGCGCAAAGGGGAGCAAGACTGATGTCATTCCAACCAGTACAACATCCGCGCGTTCACTTCTGGGCTATTGGTGATCTACACTACCACGATGTACCTGCCTGGCACGCATTTCATCAGCAGCGCCTGGCTCCTCTGTTCAACGATCTGCGTACGCTCTGGCAGGACGATGCACCGGCTTTCTGTGCTTCGCCCGGTGACCTTATCGAAACATGTGCAATCAGGAATTATACTCTCGCCCGCCGTTCGCTCAGTGCGCAACTTCCATCGTCGCTCCCTTTCTATCCCGGCATCGGCAACCACGAATACCATAATCCCGCTGGTGAAGATCCCACGACGCTAGCGGACGCGTTTATGACAGCGTGGCAAAAACCATTGCGCTATTTCTGGGAAACCCCTGATCTGGTTGGCATTATGCTTGATTATCCCGATCCTTTTCCCTCCGGTGATCCCATTCATGTCTTTCTCTCGGACGAGGCGTTGACGTTCCTGGACCAGACATTAACAACGTATGCCGACCGACCAGCTATCATCTTTCAGCATTGTCCACTCTCTAATACAGTGCTCGACCGCGATCCTGAACATTTCCGTGATTTTAACTCTCTGCAACATTTCTTCTCTTTAGAGAACTCAGCGCAGGTGCGCGAGGTCCTTGCGCGTCACGCCAATGCCCACCTTTTCATTAGTGGTCATACGCACTCCGGCTGGCAGGCTCCCAATCTGGTGGTTACCGAAAGGCTTGGTGATCATCCAGTCACGTTCGTCAATCTCATGTCTCCCTGGTACACTGGCACTCGTACTGGTCCATCCTTGAGTGAGGATCAATCCGCTCTGACCTACATTCCGGATGAGCCGGACGTGATAACCAGCTTCTCGTTTCAGGTGTACAATGAGCATACGACGATTCGTGTCCGTGAGCACCGTAGTCAACAATGGTTACAGTCCTGGGATGTTCCATTGGCGAGATCGTGAGCTATAAAAAAAGAGGCATGCAGTGTATGGAACAAAAAATAGTCTATCTCGATTGTCACTCTGGTATTAGCGGTGATATGTTGTTGGGCTCGCTACTGGATGCGGGCTTGCCCTTCGATTTATTGCAAGACGAGTTGAAGACCTTGCCGTTAGCTGGTTATGAGTTGAAGCTTTCATCATTCCAGGATCAAGGTATCACCGGCTCTCGTTTCGAGGTAATTGTTGACCAGCATGAGCAGCATGCTCGCAGCTTCAGCGATATTGTCGCGCTACTTTCCTCCTCAACGCTTTCTGCATCGATACGTGACCGCGCCACCGCTGTTTTTCGTACACTAGGCGAGGCTGAGGCAAAAATTCATGACGTGCCCCTGGAGCAGATTCATTTTCACGAGGTGGGAGCGGTCGACTCTATCGTAGATATTGTCGGGAGTATTATCGCCTTTGAGCAACTCGGCATCAGTCATATTTATGCTTCTCCATTGCCTTTTACACGCGGTCATGTGCGTATGGCCCATGGGCTGATTCCTCTGCCCGCGCCCGCCACGCTAGAAATTTTGAGCATAGTGCGTGCACCCTGGATTCCCAGTCCCATAGAGGGCGAGTTGGTAACTCCCACCGGTGCGGCCATCCTGGCTACCCTGGCTCAATTTGAAATGCCCGCCATCGCGATTGAGCACATTGGCTACGGTTTTGGTCAAAAACGATTTATCTGGCCGAATTGCTTGCGCGCATGTATCGGGCAACCTTTCGAAGCTACTCGAATACATAGCGAACCCCAGCATGAGCACCATCATCAGCACACGTCGCTGTAGTTGTGCCCCTGCAAGCGCACTGAGCTGTATGTTACTGTTGTTTGATTAAGCCCGCGCGTTCCAGTTCGGAGAGCAGTGTATAGACTTCCTCGGGTCGTCGCCCAAGAATTTGAATCAAGTCATTGATGCTGTGACGGCCATCAATCAACAAAAAAAGATGTCGATGGGCGCGCGTCAGGCCCGATGATGCTATGTATTTCAGGGCGTCTTCCGCGGTGCGCACACGAAACGGTACTGGAGAAGAGCTATATGAGGGATATGCCGGGGTGTTCGGCGTGCTCGGGATACCTGGCGTAGGTGGCAGGGATGATATCGGCGCGGGAAGAGACCGTTGTACACGTGGTGCTACGATGGAAGGAGGGGTCAATGAAGGATTTTGTGAGCCGAGTGGTATAAAGGAAAAACGACATGGTTTCCAATTAAGCATGACGTTAAGCGCTGTTGGCCCCGTCAGTTGATTGCCACAATGCGCCTCCATGATCTGACCGTCAACAAGTGTAATTGTTCCTTGTTCTACTCCTGTACGATCTTCCCCTCGCTCAACATGCAATGTGCCGCTTTTCCGTACAAGCTGAAGCGTTTGTATCACATCACCAAGCTGATTGGTTGTTGCTCCGCGCCACTGCATAGCATCACTCCGTTGAAGAACACTGTCTTATATCATACACTCTTCTATAGAAAATGGAAAGCGTAGTCCTACAGCAGGTGAAAATTGAGAACTAAGTAAAGGTACAGGATACTCCCAAACCATCATAATCGAAAATGAGAGTTCTTTACAATAGTTCTGAAGAACTATAGCTATTTGTGGCTATAGTTTCAGGTAAAGTTGACAGATTAGGTGTTGAGAATGTACATAGACATGACAACTATGTGATGTTGATGCGGTTATCGACGAACTTCGTGAATTACTTCCTTTAGAATGTCAGGCCGATTGGAAAAGAGGCCGTCCGCTCCCATCTCCAATAGCTTTTTCATCATCCCTCTCTCGTCGATTGTCCAGTAATAGACTTCCATCCCCAGTTGGTGTGCGCCAAGAATGAGACGCGGGTTGGCTAAATTCAAGCCCCCGCTGCTTATGGGAATCTCCAGGATATCTGCTTTGCGTTGATAACGTGCTGGTAAATGAAATTTCTGCGCGAGCACAAAACGGGCCACTTCGCCACGACCAGCACCTGTAGCCACCTGTCCATTGCTCAGGTGGATGAAACGATCGACGATACGTTGTTGAAAGGATGCAACGATCACCCTTTGCTCCATATGATATTTTTGGATCAGCGTGAGCAACTTCTCCTCTATCTGTGACGCATCTTTTTTAGGATAGGTGTCCTTCACCTCGAAATGCAGATAGTATTTTGTGGCATACGTCTCGAATACTTCCTCTACAGTGGGAATACGCACGCCTTTTCCACGGTAACTGTACTTGCCTTGTAGGTCCTGAAAACGGTAACCCGCATCTAGCTTCTGCAATTCTTGCAGTGCATAGTCATCCACGCGTCCGTGCCCATCCGTCGTGCGATCCACAGTAGCATCATGCATGCAGATCAGGTGTCCATCGCGGCTCATATGGATATCGATATCGAGAAAATCGATATCCGCGAGTGTGTTCGCGAGCGCGAATGCGGTCATCGTATTCGCTGGCGCGAGCAATGCCCCACCCTGGTGCGCCAGATTATATGGCTTCTTTAGCGATTGAAAAAGAGGCGTATGTTTGACCATATGTTCGTATGTTCCGCATTCACTGATATTGAGTGGGGACGCCAGCTGTGTGTCATGTATTGCCAGGATAGGTTTGAAACAAATCAATGCATATGTATCATATCATAAAAACGATGCTTTTTACTCAACCGTAAAGTAAGAAAATATTGATATATCCACATTTAGACCGAGTTGTCCACATTTTGAGGCGTATTTATCCACATTCGTGATTATATTTAAGAGGTACGAGGCATGAGAGTAAGAGGCAGGAGAATATCTGTTTTCTATGACAAGAAGTGTTAGCTACTACAACAATTTCTATAGAAACGGTCCACACATATTCTCCCGTAGTACTGCACGTATTGAGCAACGAAAGGTGACAACAAGTTTCTTTAAACGGTAACCTTTCTTCTCAAAAAGATTGAATGAACCCCTGAAATATGCTATCATGGGCGAAGACGGGGCTGTAGCTCAGTGGATAGAGCATCGGTTTCCTAAACCGTGCGCCGGAGGTTCGAGTCCTCTCAGCCCCATTGCTGCATGAAATTTCCTCATAAACCCTCTTCATAGGCTGTCCTAAATACTGCTAGTAAAATATACAAAAATGGATGTTTCATAGTTATTTTATGCGCGTTTTTCTCATATCCTTTTGTCGGAGATACAATTCTCCGACAAAAAATATGGAGATATTAGGCGAAAGTCAAGGCATTTTCTTAACAATCTCTGATTTAGACATCTAAGT
>CAZZWK010000061.1:0-41614 GCA_964657925.1 uncultured Dictyobacter sp. | reverse complement strand
AGTTTCAATCCTTTAAGCAGGAATTCACTCCTTTAGAGAGCTACCTCCGTAGTATAGCATGGGAAGCGGCTTGAAGCAAGCTTTTTCGCGACCCTCTTTTTTCAGGGTGGTTTCACAAGGTTCAATACTACCATATCCTGTCCTCATTAGTGCTTACCTTGGCTTCTAGAGCCATGCGCGAGGCTCGTGCTGAATTGATGAGCTTTCGAGCCTCGCGCTCAATGGATGGGTTTAGAGAATGTAGACTCGATCCTCCTCCGGCGGTGGTCCTCCTACCGTTTCTACCCTGCTGACGCAGTTCGCGCACATCGGGTAAAAACGCACACTGTCCTGCTCGGCTACAAGGTAGTCGACCAGTCGGTTCTGCAAAAGCAGAAGCTCTTTGCGGGTCAAAAAGCATTCAAAGAGTGAGTACTGCGTCCACTTGCCATATCCGAGCAAAATTTTGTGGATTTTGGTACGCCTCTTGTCGTTAGGAATATCATAGGCGATGACATAACACGTCGTTCCATTTCCTGTTCTGGCCCGGTTCCCTTGATTTCTATACAGCATGCTCCCCCGTCTTCCTTCCTCTATCTGATCTGCAATGGCGGATAGCGCTCTATCTCGCCCGTGAGCGTTTTGGCAAGCAGACGCGCTTGTAATTCAAGACAGCGACGGTAGCTGGTTTTGTAGCCAAAAATGGGATGTTGAGTCTCTTCGTCCAGCCGTTCCTCGAATTTTGTCAGGAAAACCGTTCGCTTTTCTCGCTTGAGTCGATAGGCACCTACCTCGACCACAAAATCGGCGGGAGTAAGCATATGATTATTGAGCATGTTGATGACCACCGAATCGACGATGACTGGCCGAAACTCTTCGACCAGGTCGAGCGCGAGCGAGGGGCGACCATAGAAGGAACTGTGCAGGTAGCCTACAAAATGATCGAAACCCACCAGTTGTACGGCGCTGGCGACCTTGTTGGTCAGGATCGAATAGCCAAAACTGAGCAAGGCGTTGACCGGATCGGTGGGTGGGCGCTTGACACGACCTGGAAAAGGCCACTGTTTCTGGTCCACCAGCAGTGCGCCGAAGCTGCGGAAGTAGGCCGCGCTGCCCGCACCTTCAAGGCCGAGAATCGTCTCTAATGGCGTGCCCTCGATGCGCTGATCTCCTCCGGCTATCAGCTTTGTCGTCGCCGGTTGATGGACTGAAAGCGAGGTGAGATCTGCGATGAGATCGGTCAGTTGTTTGATGGAACGACCCATCTCGTCGTTCTGGCCTGTGCGATGGGCACGCACTAAGCGCTGGCGCTGATTCGAGAGTTTGCCGATCACGAAACGTCGCGCCAGTTCGCAGCGTGTGGTCATATCCTGGTGCGCACGGTACTGTGCCAGACGCAGAATCGCATTTTTGGAAAATGGGGGCGACAATCTGCCTCTGAACTGCCCGAAATGGCCTAAAAACGTGATCTCGATGTTGCGTTCCAGCAGCAAATGCAGCGCTGAGGTCGTCATAGTGATTTCGCCGAGCACGATCACCTCATCGATTTTAATCAGTGGTATATGCTCTTTACGCGCAGCAATGGCTGGTGTGCCATCTTTGCCACGTTTCTTCTCTGGAATTTCGACCAGCAGCGAGTCTTCCCCGTCGCGGTGGACAACGGCGTAGGTCTGGGTCAGGTAGAGTGTTGGCACGGGGTGTGCTCCTTCTTATTGTTCTGTCAAAGTTCATCGTGATCCTGCATCGCTGGCAAACCCGTGGTATGCCCTACGCGATGCTCGTTTGCCTGCAATAGTCGTACTTCCTCCGGCAGACAGAGTGAGAGCAGGCTACAGTTGGGGCAACGGGCTGCCAGAGGGCCGGAGAGTGGCGGAGGCGGCGTCTTCAGGGCGGCAACCTGCAATGCCTGTGCAATGGCTGCTTTTGTCCTGGCGCGCAGTTCAGCGGTAAATGGTACTTGCACACGTTTCTGCGAACCGCTGTAGTGAATAGAGCCGTAGGCGATCGGTGGCATATCCGGCTGCCGCTCCTCCAGGCAGAGTGCCTGGGCACACAGTTGTACCTGATCGTTGAGCCATTGCCCCTGCCTGCCGCGCTTATACTCGACCGGAATCAGCATCCCGGCTTGTTGCTCGATCAGGTCCGCGTACCCAATGATGCCCAATGCTTCGCTGCACAGAAACAGGCCCGTTATCTGCACCTCGCCATCGACGGTCTGCGTGCCTGGCTGGTGTACCTGTTGATGTGCTAGCGTACCCTCCAGCACAAATTCATTGGCCTGTGTCTCGCCCTGCACAAACTGGTAGTAAAACTTGCGCGGGCAGTACTCCAGCGCATTCAAAGCTGAGATGGGAATCAATTCTCTCTGTGGACGAGCGGGTATGTGCTCGCTCTTTTCTTCGCTTCGCTTCTTCTTATTGAAAAACATCTGCTTCATCTTTCTAAAAAGCTCTTCTGCCGATAGGTGCGCAGCTTCTGTCCATCGGCGCTGGCAAACACGCGCTCCTGAAGTCTGCTTTGTTGCCAATACTGAGCCAGCAGCCAGTCACGTGTTCTGCCTGGATGGCGCTGACTGGCCCAGCGCAACAGGTGCTGCTCCATCAACTCGTCATAGTGGCCCATACTCGCTGCTTCAACGATCCCGTTGTAATAGCCTGTCCATCCCACAATTAAAGGGTTCAGTGCTTTGATGATCTGAGCCTGTGGAGCGTTTTGTGCAGCATGCACCCTTTGTTCGATGGCTGTGTTATGGCGCTGCATGGCCTCCGGTGTGGGATTGACGATAGTTTTGAGCCAGCGCACCGATTTTTGTTTCCCTTTGCCGCCAACCCCTTTCTCCATCTGCTGCTGCTGAATATGGAAACCCAGGAAATCAAAACCGACGTTGCCCTGGAATGGTGTCAGGGTATGACTCACGCGCGTTTTTTGAGCATTGAGCTGTAATCCGAGCGCAGCCAGCCAGGGGCGGACACGGAGATCAGCCTGTTTGAGCTGCTGAAGGTCTTCATGCACGATCACAAAGTCATCGCCATAGCGGATCAGTAGCGGCCCCTCTCGTCTCCCGCCATTTGACGCACCGCCTGTCACGACTTCATCCATACCGTGTAGGGCAACATTCATTAACAGGGGAGAAAGCACACTGCCCTGAGCAATGCCCATTTCACTTGGCACATAGACGCTGCCATCCATGATGCCCGCTTTGAACCAGCGCCGAATCATCTCCTCGATGGTAGGACAAGCCTGAAGTTTCTGTAGCAGCGCGCTCTGGTTGATGTGATCAAATGCGCCCTCGATATCTGCGCTATAGACATACATGGGGTGCCGCTCGATCGCGACCAGAACAGCGGCGATGGCATCGTGCACACTACGACCGGGGCGATAGGCATAGCTATGGGTCTCGAAACGCATTTCCCACTCCGGCTCAAGTGCCAGTTTGATCAACGCCTGCTTACAGCGGTCGATCATTGGTAAAATGCCGAGTGGGCGGCGCTCACCGCTCCCCGGTTTAGGAATCCAGACGCGCCGCAGCGGTTCGGGCCGCTGCTGCTTCCAATGAGACGGATGAATTGTCGAGGCCATGGACAGACGTTCGGCGTGCGAGAGCGATTTGACGCCATCGACGCCCGCGGTATCCTTGCCCTGGCTCTTTTCGGCAACACGCCGCACAGCTAGCAGACGGGCTGCCTCTGACTCCAGCAGGCGTTGCTGCAAGCTATACACCGCCCGCCTATCGCCCTGCTGATATGCCTGGGCTATCTGCTTTTGCATGCGCACCACCTGCTGTTCCAATGAACTCCAGGGCAAACGTTGCTGGTCCTGGTGAGCAGGTTTCTGCTGTCGCTGCACCATAGGTACCCGTCTCTGATTGTTCATCTCACTCGTTTCGCTCACTTTCATTTGTGCATGTCCGCGTAGAGGTATGCCATGTGCATACCTCTACGTGGACGGGAATACTGGGATAGAAGAGAGAACAGCGTGCCTCTGTTTTGTTTCAGGAGGACAGAAACACGTGTTCAACGTGCACGGTAATATGCCGAGATTCATTTAAACGAGCAAATCAGGCCCATTTTTCTGTAAAAGTTCGTTCTTTTGAACAGGAGAGAGCTTCACCTCGCGAGAACTCACGAAAGCTTTACGAATATCGGAGATGAGCAGAAACCAGTAACAGAGCAGAAGGATAGAACTGATGATATCGTAGATACCATCAATACCGACAATGGGCTGTACAGGAATAGCGATCATTGCCACTGCCGCGGTCGCTCCAATACGTTTCGTTACAGCTCCTAGAACATCGCGCAAGGGGCTTCTTGGTAGATAGTTTATCAGCACAACCAGTATTACGAGGAGCGCAAAAAAACCTGCCACGCAGAGGACAAGCATCTTGAGAAAGCTAAAAAACTCAGGCATTCTTTTCTCCTTTTTCAGGTAGAGAGTTGAATGGATAGGCACATCACCTATCACCATTGGCAGTATCCCATTGGTCAGCGGAAACACAACGAGAGAAACCAATCACTTGCCTATCACTTTTGATGGAACCAGAAGACAGCAATAAAAGAGCGGGATGGATAGTATGGAAGAGGTACAACCACTCAGTTTTGGACAGCGCTTGCGGCGAGAGCGCGAGATACACCGGTGGACACAACAGCAACTGGCCGATCACATCAAAAGCTCGGTTCCCAGTATCAACCGCTGGGAACACGACCGCGTCATTCCTCACAATGCTCAGCTTGAAGCATTAATCAGGGTTTTTGGGAGATCTCAGGAACGCTGGGGCACCAACAAGTGGTGGAATGTTCCGTATATGCGCAATCTCTCCTTTACAGGCCGTGAACAGCTTCTCGAACACTTGCACAGGACCCTTGTCGCTCAGACAAATAGGGCTTCATCAAAAATGATTGCCCTGAGTGGAATGGGGGGGATTGGCAAGACGCAGACCGCGCTAGAATTTGCGTATCGGTATGCTGATACATACAATGCAGTGCTCTGGGTCCAGGCGGAGACACAGGCAACGATGAACGCTCATTTTGCTGGTCTTGCTCAGACATTGCATCTTCCAGGAAGTGAGCAATGGACACCATACGAGGCAAGAAAAGCGGTGATGAATTGGCTGCAAAACCACGATCGTTGGCTATTGGTCTTCGACAACACTGATACCGCGTCGCTGATCTTCAGCGTACTACCCTCTCGCTCTCATGGCGCTGTGCTGGTAACTACACGGTCACAGATCGCTGATCCGCACCTCAAAACGATCGAATTGGAGAAGATGACTCAGCAGGAGGCCAGAGATTTCCTGCTCAAGCGCACCTCGCGCGAAGATGAGAAAGATCAGGACGAAGAAAATCTGGCTCCAACAGAGCGGGCAGCGCTGGTGAAGCTGTGGGAAACGATGGATGGCCTGCCATTGGCGCTCGATCAGGCGGGAGCATACATGAAGATGGCGGGATGCACCTTTCAGGAATATAGAGAACTCTATCGTACCCATCGTAAAGCGCTGCTACTAGAACGGGGTGCGCACGTTCCAGAACATCCTGATGCAGTGGCGACAACCTGGGATCTCTCGTTTGGGCGTATCGAGCGAGAAAACCCTGCCGCCGCCGAGATACTGCGCTTCTGCGCCTTTCTTGCTCCCGATGCGATTCCTGAAGAACTGCTCATGTGGGGCGCAGAGCAGGGAACTCCACAACTCCAGCAGGTAGCAGCCTCGAAAAAGGTGCTGAGAGATGCCATCAAAACGCTGCGCAACTATTCGCTGATACAACGTGACCCGGTCACACAAACACTGCTCATACATCGCCTGGTACAGGCTGCCCTCGTGGATGCACTGCCAGGAGAGATGAGAGAGGAATGGAAACAGCGCGTGCTGCGTATGCTCAATGCCGCATTTACTGAAGCACCGTTCCAGGAATGGGCACGCTACGGACAATTACTGCCACATATCCAGATGTATACGAACAACATCGAGCAGGAGTCGATAGCGACGCAGGTGGAAGCTGCCCATCTATTCGATAAAACGGGCAGTTATTTGCGCGAACAGGGTCAGTATGCAGAGGCGGGATCTCTGCTTGTGCTTGCCCTGGAACTTCGTCGGCATCATTTGCCTGCGAACGACCTTGCCATCGCTACCAGTTTGAGTAACCTTGCGGGCCTCTACTTCTACCAGGATCACTATCAGCAGGCCACCACGCTGGTAGAACGTGCATTGGCTATCCGTAAGCAACAATTGGGAACAGAACATTTTCACACAACGGAGAGTATGAAACACCTGGCGCTGCTCTATCTGCGTCAGGAGTATTATGAGTCAGCAGAGCCTCTTTTGCTGCAATCACTTATGATCAGTGAAAAACAGACAGGGTCTGAAAGTGCTGCCACAGCGAATAGAATGAATAACCTCGCGCTGGTGTATTTGGGACAGAAACGTTACAACAAAGCGGAACCCCTTTTCAGAAAGGCATATATAACGAACAAGCATTGCCTGGGAGTGGAGCATCCTGAAACGGCCAGAACAGCGGAGAATCTGGCGTTTGTGTATGTGCAGCAAGGACGATACACACGGGCAGAACCACTCCTCTATAGAGCACTCTTCACCCACGTTCAGCAGTCAGGATTAGAGAGTCCCGATACCGCCTATCCGCTCTTCGGGTTGGCGGAACTCTGGCGGCTGCAAAAGAAATACAGGCAGTCAGAGGCATTGCATCAGCATGTCCTTACCCTTCGCCAGCAACAATTGGGGACAGAACATCTCGACACCGCCGAGTCGTTGCAAGGTCTGGGAGACCTGTATCGAGCATGTGAACGCTACGATGACGCGGCATCATGCTATGAGCAAGCGCTCGCCATTCGTGAGAAGATACTTCAATGGGAAAGCCCTTCCGTGTTGGAAAGCTGCAAGGCATATGCCGATATGCAACGAGTGCTAAGCCAGGGAATTCGTGACATTTAGATGATGATCTTTTGGGGCAAACGGTCGCGTTTATCGGCGGGGAGTGCGGCGAGGTCCTGGCGTAATTTCAGCAGGGCCAGTTCTTTACCTTTACATTCCAGCATTACGTCGTAGTCATGCAATGCGACATCATCCACGAAGGCACAAAAAGTATCGACGGCGACGTATTCGCTATGGCCGCCGGGGCGTTTGGTGGGATCTTGCTCGGAATAGTGCAATTTGGGCAAGCGTCCGTGCCAGGTCGCCAGGATACGCGACCAGGGTAGTGCTCGGAAGGGTTCGGAGCCGTTCAGTTGATGGTGCAATACGTCGACGATCAATGGGATGCCGGTCTGTTCGCAGATGGGTAGCAGGTCGTCGACGGACCAGGAACGCTCGTCGTTTTCCAGGCGCACATGTCGCTGGATAGCGGGCGGCAGGCTCAACAGATTTTGCGTGATACGTTCGGTAGTGGCGGCACGATCGCCATACACGCCGCCGCCGTGCATGATGATATCGCCATCGATGCCCAGTGTATCCATTATAAAGGCGTGATAATGCAGGTCCTTGACGCTCTTCTGCCAGATGTCGCCGTTCGCGGAGGGCAAGGTGTATTGTCCGGGGTGCATGGAGAGGCGCACACCCTGCGTCAAGGTCGGTACTTCTGCCGCGAGTGGAAACCGCAACTCGTCCAGGTCTACCGCCTCATGCGATCCGAGCGGCACGATGTCCGAGGAGATACGATACATCAAGATTTCATGCTCGCGATTCCAGGTCAGGATATCCACGAGCAGGCGCATATTTTCATCGACCAGTTGTTGTAAATAGGCCGGTCCCCGATCGCGCAAGGTCGCCAGTCTCAATGTACGAAACGGGCGACCGAGCGAAAGGTTCGAGCAGGCATAACCCAATCTCAAATTGCTATCCTTCTTTATTGGACGAACATACGATTCAAGCTATTATGGTGCATCCACCAAGTTGCCAGGGTATGAGTACGGGAAGCTCCGGCGCGCGACCGCAAGGGATCGCGCCTACGCGGGGTCACCTGCGTGTTTGGTGGATACACCAATTATTGTGCATATGGTAAGTCTTACAGACATTGCGAATAGGCGATAAATCGCGGGTGGCTTGAGCTAAAGCTACCCCTACCAAGGGATGCATACATCCAAGAGAACAGAGCCAATCATGGACCAATTATCCCAGGGTTGCCAGTTTAAATGGGATGATGGGGCGCAGATTCTGCTCGATCTCCTGGCGGTGCGGCTCCAAAAATGGAGGCAAAACCAACTTTTCGCCCAGGTGACCGGGCTGCTCGTCGACCTCGAAGCCGGGACCGTCGGTGGCGATCTCGAACAGGACGCCGCCCGGCTCATGGAAATAGATCGAGTGAAAATAGTAACGGTCGATGATGGGCGTAATTTGCGAGACCCTGGGCACAAGCAGGTTGCGCCACTGGACCTGCTGCTCTTCGTCAGGTGTGCGATAGGCGACGTGATGCACGCCCCCGATACCCTGACGGCCAGGTGGCATATTGGGACGAACATCGAGATGCACTTCAGCGCCAGGGCCGCCCGGTCCCACTTCGAACACATAAACGGTGGTCTGCTCCTGCGATTGGTATGTGCCCGACGGTCGAAAGCCTAACGTTTCAGTCAAAAATTGCGCGGTCGGATTGAGGTCGCGTTCGAGCAGACGTACCGCGTATAGACCTTGAACTGCCATCTCTGCTGGCACTGGACTTTGCGGCCAGGGTTGGCTCTGCAATTTTCCGCCCGCGTCGACCAGTTCGAAATGTTGTCCCTCTGGATCGCGAAAGGCTAGAAAAGCCTGCTCGTTTTCTCCACGCACCTGTACGCCATTGTGATCGACGTTGAAATGCGCGAAGCGCTCGGACCACCACTGTAACGCTGCGAGACTATTCACACCGAACTGGATGGCTGAGATCGCGCCCGGCCCAAGATGGTTCGGGCCTGACTGGGGCCAATCGAAAAAGGTCATCTCCGTGCCTGGACTGCCAACATCGTCACCATAAAAAAGGTGATAGGCGGCAACATCATCCTGATTGACGCTTCTTTTGATCAAGTGCAGGCCCAGGACCTGCGTGTAGAAGGCGATATTGACCGAAACATCACCGCTAATCGCGGTCACATGATGAATTCCACCTAACTGCATAGCTGTGCTCCTTTTTATGCTGGCTGTTGCGTGGCGCGGGTGCGCCTTTTTCATCCAATCATCCTGTCCTAATTGATAGCTCTGCGCTACCCGTTTGGACAGGATAACCGCTCTCCACACGTGCTATCATTTTAGCATGTACGTATCCAATGGTGCAGTCACTAAATTGTCGAGAGATCAGGAAAGGTGGCTCCGGCGCGCGCCCACAAGGGGACGCGGCTACGCGGGGTTCTGCATATTTAGCGAATGCACCAATAACTATTGATACGACATGTATAAAGAATGAGTAACATACCCAATGCAAGGAGACTATCCTACCATGAGCGCATTCACAGCTAAAGAAATCGACTATCTACAGAATCAACGCCTCGGTCGGCTGGCGACCGTCAATGCCCATGGCGACCCACATGTCGTACCGGTCGGCTTTCAATATAACGCGCAAGAGGACACGATCGACATCGGCGGACGAAACATGAGTAGCAGCGCGAAATATCGCGAGGCCATCAAGCACGGTCGCGTCGCCTTCGTCGTCGATGACGTGCTACCACCCTGGCAGCCACGCGGCATCGAGATTCGCGGCTCGGTCGAGGCCAACACGCTCGATGGCAACACGATCAAGGAGGATGTACCCCCAGAAATCATTCGTATTCGACCGCAGCGCATTCGCTCGTGGGGCCTCGATACGGATGCTTATGATGTTTCGCGCAGCCGCAATGTACAGGATCAACACGCATAATCCTATTGAGCTAGACAGAGAAATACTCTTCCTATATACTAGCAGAGCAATTCTATTACGGAATGCATAGAGTTGCTCTGCTAGTATAAAAAGGAGGCTTATCATGAGTAACAAGAATCGCAAGCCGATAAACGTGCAGGATGATGACCGCTTTTGAACGTACGAGTCGCATGAGTAAGCGCAGACGAGGCTATCCATCGGAACAGGCAGTGAAAAAACACGCACGGGTGGTGCATGGAGAGAAAGAATTGTACGAAAAGCTGGGCCAGAATGATCTGTGTCCGTGCGGATCGGGCCACCGCTTTCAAACATTGCTGCCGCGATAGTGGCAGGTACGATGGTAGTTTACGCGCACACTACTTTTAGAGAGTAGAGAGTGAAGTGAGGCGGTGGACGTGGTGATGCGCTTTAACAAATTATTGCCGATATCGCACCACGCCAGCACGGACGCGATAAATCGGGTCCGTACATTACGTGGCATGATGAATCAAGGGGTGATCCATTATCGGCTTTCATTTGTTAAAGCGCATAATCGGGTCCCTATAGCGTTTGATGCGTGTAGGGACCCGATTATTGGTGCATCCGCCAAGTTGCCAGGGGATGAGCAAGGGTTGCTCCGGCGCGCGCCCACAAGGGGCAGACATTCCGGGGGATATGTCCACGCCTACGCGGGTTCTCCGGCATTATCCCCAACGTTTACGTAGACGTGGCAGGATATCTTTGGCGTAGAGTTGCAGGAAGCGGGACTGATCGTCGCCGGGCGAGTGGAAGATGAGGTGTGTGAAGCCCAGTTCGATGTAGTGTCCGACCTGCTCCACATGTTCTTCGGGATCGTCGGAGACGAGCCAGCGTTTGTGTGCCTGGTCCGCTACCTCTTCGGCCTTACGCTCCATCTCACGTGCGTCGTGGATGTTGGCTTTGTCCTCCGCCGGTAGCGCTAACGCTGCCCAGATGCGCGTGTTATTCAAGGCGTGTTGTTTGTCCGGGTCGTACGAAACCTTGATTTCGATGGTACGTTCCACATCATCGGGTCCCTTGCCTGCCGCCTTTGCGCCTTCCTCCATGGCTGGAATCAGCTTATCGCGATAAAGCTCATCGCCCTTGCCGGAGGTGCAGATGAAGCCGTCGCCCTCGCGGCCAGCGAATTTCGCCGCGACAGGGCCACCCGCGCTGATGTAGATGGGGATAGGCTGCTCGGGTTTGTCGTAGATGGTCGCGTTCAAGGTCTTGTAGTATTGGCCCTCGAACGTCACCAGATCGTCCGTCCACAGCTTTTTGATCAGCGCGACCGCCTCGCGCAGACGGGCCAGGCGCTCTTTGGCCTCGGGCCATTCCGCGCCGGTTACCGCGACCTCGTTCAGCGACTCGCCGGAGCCGACACCCAGGATCATGCGGCCAGGGTTGAGCACGCCGAGCGTGCCGAAGGCTTGCGCGACGACCGCGGGCTGGTAACGGAATGTGGGGGTGAGCACACTGGTACCCAACTCCACGCGTTTTGTGCGTTCGCCGAGCGCGCCCAGCCAGGCGAAGGCCTGTGGCGCGTGTCCATTGGTATGACGCCAGGGCTGGAAGTGGTCGCTGACCCAGACGCTATCGAAGCCGTTATCTTCCGCCTCGACGGAAAAGTCGAGCAACTGCCGTGGCCCGAATTGTTCTGCCGATGCTTTATAACCCAGTTTTAAAGGATGTTTTGCCATCGTGTTCTATTCGCTCTCTTTCTCTATTGCATAAAGAGGAACCGCGTACGAAAATATACCCGCTACCCTGTAAGATGTTTTGTTGCCTTAACCACGGCTAAATGGGCATTCGCTCAGTAGGTGAGTGGACGCAAGCGAAGTTCCAGCGCGCACCCACAAGGGGATGCGCCTACGCGGGGGGCTTGCATATTGAGCGAATGCACCACTAAAGGCCGCGTATCTGCTATATGGCAGCTTGTTTCTTTAGCCAGCATACCATCTGATAACACCATGCGACAAGACAAAATTCCCACGCGCACACGCTGGAGAGGGGTATACATTATGGAGTAGAATTATGGTATCGTTATGCTAATGTTCAACGATAGACATGCAATTATTGCCTTTTATCAGAAAAAGGGATTGATGCAGATGTATGCATTGCTCCTGTGTGCGAGGAAGACAGATGAACGTTCTATTTAGCTTTATTATCGTGGTCGTCGTACTGATCGTAATATTTTCTATCATACAGCGCCGAAGGAGGCAAGTACCGCAGAGTCTGACCTTCGCCAAGGTGCCAGCTACAGTGACAAGGATCGAGGAGACGAAGGGGACGCGCATTGTGCGTATGGACAATGGGGCACGCAAAGAGGTCGAACGCATATCGTATATTGTCGTGGCGCAGGGCCGTCACCCGAATAATAACGCGGAATTGACGTTTCGCAGTTTCCCTTTGACCGAGTATCCGCGTAACTATCCTGTCGGCAAAGAGATCACGGTGGCGCTGGATTTAGCCAATCCCCATAACTATAAGATGCAGATCAAATAAGAGGCCTTTCATGTCGAATAAGCAACCTGAGACGCAGCAGGAGTTGTTGACTTCCGAACTCCATGATACTTTGCTGCGCAGACAGGCTACGCTACAAACACAGGCACACACCATCATACATGATCTCGCTATCGTGGAATTGCTGGCGCAAGCTGGCCGCGTCGCTCAACATGGCAGTTCCGTCTATGGGCTGATGGTCTGGCGCGACATAGACTTTGGGGTGTACACGCATAACATCAGCCTGCAATATGCCTACAAAATCCTTTTGCCGCTGTTCCTCAATCCACGAGTGCAGCGTGTGCGCTACCTGAATGATAGCGGGCTGTTCCGTCCCGATGACCCGATGCAGGAGCGCTACTATTTTGGCCTCTACTATATAGATGAACAGAGCGAAGAATGGAAGATCGATATCTCTTTCTGGTTGCGTGGTGATGAGCATCAGGAACCCGTGCATGATGCTATCGTCCAGCAGCTTACGCCCGAAACCAGGGTCACCATCCTCTGGATTAAAGATATCTGGTACCGCCTGCCCGCTTATCGCGATACGGTGTATAGCACCGATATCTACGATGCTGTCCTCTCTCACCATGTGCGTACGCCTGCCGAGTTTGATCGTTATTTGGAGGAACGCGGTAAGCCGACGCGAGAGGAGTGAGCACGGACGCGATAATTGGTGCATCCAGTAAATAGGCGGGAGTACAGGAAGCCAAGCATCGGCGCGCGACCGCAAGGGATCGCGCCTACGCGGGGTTACCTAATCATTTGCTGGATGCACCAATTATCGCGTCCGCTTTTATGCTTTCGCGACCTCGTGGACGACCGCGTTGATGGTATCGAGCGCGCGCGACAACAGGGCATCGTCAATGACCAGCGGCACGAGGATGCGTAGGACGTTGCCATCGATACCGGCTTTGAGCATCAGCACACCTTTTTCGCGGGCGCGGGTGATGACCTGTTCAACGATAGCGGGCGCGGGCTGGCGGCTCTCACGATCCTGCACGAACTCCATGCCGAGCATGGGTCCGAGGCCGCGTACATCGCCGAGTTGGGGAATGTCATTTTGTAGCGCACGGAAATGTGTGTGCAGGCGCGCACCGAGATGTTCGGCGCGAGCGAGCAGATCTTCTTCCGCGAAGACATCGAGTACGGCGAGACCGGCGGCGCAGGAGATAGGATTGCCCGCGTAGGTGCCACCGAGACCACCGGGCGCGGGTGCGTCCATCACGTCGGCACGTCCGATCACACCGGAGAGCGGGAAGCCGTCGGCGAGACTCTTGGCGACGGTAATCAGGTCTGGAATTACGCCGCTGTGTTCGATGGCGAAGAATTTGCCGGTGCGACCGAAGCCGGATTGAATCTCGTCCGCGATCAGCAGGATGCCGTGCTGCTGGGTGATACGGCGTAGCGCGCGCAAGAACTCGAAGGGCGCGGGCACGAAGCCACCCTCGCCCAGCACTGGCTCGATAATGATCGCGGCGACCTGATCGGGCGTGACCTGTGTCTGAAAGAGATCGTGCAGTGCTTCAAGAGCGCGTTCGCTGCTCCAACCGCGATACTCGTAAGGGAAGGGCGCGAAGTAGGTTTCGGGTGCGAACGGTCCAAAGTTTTGTTTGTACGCGGTGGCCTTGCCGGTCAGGCTCATACCCAGCAGTGTGCGACCATGAAAGCTGTGGGTGAAGGAGATAATGGCCGAGCGGTTAGTCGCGGCACGCGCGATCTTAACCGCGTTTTCCACCGCTTCCGCTCCGGTGGTCAAAAAAATGGTCTTTTTCGCCTCATCGCCGGGTGCGAGCCTGTTCAAACGTTGTGCCAGGCGGATATAGGGCTCGTACATAGTGACCTGGAAGCAGGTGTGGGTGAAGTGGCTTAACTGCTCCTGCACAGCCTGCATGACCTTAGGATGGTTGTGGCCTACGTTGAGAACACCTATGCCGCCCGCGAAATCAATGTACTCGTTCCCATCCACATCCCACATCTGTGCTCCTTGCGCGTGCGCCGTCACGATGGGATGGTTGTTGCCGACACCACGAGGGATGTGGGTCGCGCGCAGTTGTAACAATGATTCAGTTCGCGATTGATTGGTCAGCATAGTGAGTTCCCTTCCTTCAGGATATATAGCTTTGTGTGTCGTTTGATAGCTTTCTATGCTAGAAAGTATAGACGACCGCGTGCGGAAAAACCAGAGCGGCACAAAATTTGTTACATAAAAACGAGAGATGTAAAGATGCGCATAGGTCCCCAGTATCTCCGCTATACATTTGCCCTACGCCTGCTCCTAACAAAGCTTATTATTTAGCGTCCGGATGCAATAATGGCGGTAGCTCCTGCCCTTTTGGGATGAAACGAATGGATAATGAGTTTACGCAGTGGCGCGTATCGTTCTTTGTGAAATGTTCGCCGAGGAAGACATGGCCGAGATGGGCATTACAGTTAGCGCACTCGATCTCCGTACGATAGCCATCGGGATCGGACAGGCGTTTGACTGCGTTGGGGAAATTTTCGTCGAAGCTGGGCCAGCCACAGCCGGAATCGAATTTGCTCTGTGCCGTGAACAGCGGGTTGTTGCAGCGGCGGCAGACATAGGTGCCATCTTTAAAAAAGTGATCGTACTCTCCGCTAAAAGGTGCTTCAGTACCTTTATGCACGATCACGCGTTCTTCTGCTGGTGTCAATTGATTCATTGTTTTGTTTCCTTGGTTTATTTCCTTAACGGAAGATCATTTAAGTTTAAACGGAAGGCCACAAGGGCCTTCCCTACTATATACGAAGGTACGAGGGATGAGGTCGAGATTTGAGATGAGGGAAAAGGTCTGTATAGATATGGTAGAACATAGGATTATTGGCGTCAAGGTGGGGACTGAAGCGTGGGATTTGAATGGGGTTAATCGTAAATCTGTTATACTGAGGACTACACTCGTAGGACGCGATGGGGGCTGTGGGGAGTAGCAAGGCAGGGATGGAACAGATGGAGAGGTGCCGTAGAGATTTTGCGTAGTGTTATCGAAAGGCTGTGAACAGATTTATGGCAGAGATAATCGAGCAGGAGCAGGGATTTTCGCGGGAACGAGGCGATCAATGGGGGCTGAGAGTAGCACATATCGTGTCAGTCGTGACCAATCCTCTGTTTGTCGCGCCGCCGATGATTTTTCTGGTGGCGTGGCAGACCGCACCAGATATCTGGCGTGCGTTATTATGGTGGGTGGTGATCGCGGGCGGACTGAGTGTCGCGCCCTTTCTTTTTATTTTGCGCGGCGTACGCCGCGGACACTACAGCGATCAACACTTGAGTGTGCGTGAGCAGCGCCTGGTGCCTCTACTATTCGGCATCGCCTGTACGATATTGGTGTTTGGTCTTTTGATCGTGATGCGTGTGCCCCCCGCCCTGCTGGCGATTGTGGTCGCGGTGCTGATCGTCGGCGTTGTCACCCTGGCGATCACACGCTACTGGAAGATCAGTCTGCATCTGGTGGGTGTCGCTGGCGCGGTCGTGGGCCTATCGCTGGTGATCGGACCTATCTTTCTGTGGTTGTCGCCGCTGGTGGTTCTGGTGGGGTGGGCGCGCTGGCGCGTGCACGCGCACACCATCCCACAAGCGCTGGCCGGTACTCTGCTCGCGATCGGTGTGACCTTCAGCGTATTCTTCCTGTTTGGGATGCGGTGAAGACTTCACACAGAGTGAATTTATCTCATATTGAGTATAATAAGCTTTATTGCGTTTTTATCCCTTGTATTTATACCACATAACTGATAAAGATATAGATTGCAATGTCATATGCAAATTTCGCTTAACATGTGGTACGTGCATTTCCTTTTCAGGATCAGCTTCTACTCTTACAGGAAGGAAAGCAAGGAACCCTTGGGATGCACCAACTTAGCTTTTTTGGCGCTTTGAGCAGCTCAGGCAGAAAAGATAAAGGCAGTAATTACCCTCTCTCATTCTACAATTTTGCCACCATTTCATTATCGTATTTACACAGTAGCGAGCAACAACCGACACCGACTCATATGACTGTTTACCTATATTCACCGTTTTCATTGCGACAAAACTGGCTCTCCTTCACATTGAGTACCGCTTCCAGAGCCAAATGAGCACCTAAGCGAATGCGGTTTTATTGCAACGAGTATTTGCTATATGTGACAAGGGTCATAAGAGTCGGTGTCCAACTCCTCTGCTCCCATCTCACGCGCGGCTGTCTGTCAGGTCCTTGTCTTGCATTTCCCATGCGTGATCCAGCGTGTGATACGCGGTGTGCCGAATCAGATACCGGAGCGGCCAGGTGCGGGCCAATTTGCCCTGAGCATGAAACGCCCGAATGGTTGTGCAATAGGCGTCGCGGTGTGCTCTCAGCACCTCGTCGGTAAGCAGCGCGCCGTCAGGAGCGTGCAACCCGAGCTTCGCAGCCATGTCCTGCTCCGCGCCTAGCGTATGCCGGACGATGCGGTCCCGATCCCGACCACCCCCGCGCGGACCTTTCTGTAGCTCTGCCGACACGCGCGAACGGACATCGTCGAAAAACGCCCAGCACGCCTGTAACAGCGTCAGTTCTCGCTCCAATTCTGCGCTCGACACGACTTGTCTGTCGATGTCCGAGAACGCGAACGAGACGCCCCAGTAGTCGGTACTGCCCGTCCCCCGATAGCGTTCAACCACCTCGACGGTGGCGATGGGTGCGAACTGAGCACCCATCCCCGCCAGGTTCGCCACCGGAGCGTAGCGCGGAAGGTAGGCTTGCAATCGGGCTACCGCAGCCTCCTCGGTCTTCGCACCGCGCTCGAGGCCGGGCCAATCCGGTGCCACCGCCACTACCCGCTTGTCTTTCGTGCCGCTTTCGAGCATCACCCGAAGTGTGTCAGTCATCGATTCCTCCTTGCATTGAATGTCTCTTACCGTTTCTGTTTGATTATTCTCTTTCACAGAAGAAAAATTGGCAATGTGGAGATATGGGCGGAAAGCAGGGCGCAAAATACTCCTCATCCCGCCTATGACACTTCTGTTACTTCGTAGCGGTGATACAGCGAGTCACCAGCCGCAGGTTACACCCGCTTGCGGGGTAAGCATGCTACATTGTTACATCCATTGGTACTTGCTCTCCTCAGCGAAGTTCATAGACGTGATAGATGCGCGTGTTCCCATCGACAGTTCCTTTTCCAACCGCTTGAATTTTATTCAACCAGAGGTATCGCTCATCACTCGTCTCAAAGAGAGGAGTAATATAGACGGGAGCGTCAATGCCTTGCGCAACTTGTGTAAAATCTCGTCGCCCTCTATACTGTACATAGAGAAGCGCTCCATCGTGCGTTTCGAGAGTGAGCCGAATATCAATATGAGCGGTGCCGTCAGGTCCAATCACCATCCAATCAGCAGCAACGGTTCCTGGTTTGAGTGTTGCATGCAAGCGTTCCCCGTCCCAAATAGATTCTTGGATAGTGACCATAAGACGGTGCCCAGATGAAGTAATCCCAAGGTCAATAGGTGGAAGAGGAGTGGAAGTCATGCGACAAAGTGGGATGAGGTCAAGTGCCATACACGTTCTCCTTTCCTTTCAAGCGTATCCTTTTTCGGGGAAATTCGCAAGTGTTTTTCATGCTTGAAAGGTATTGATCTGTTCAGTTCAGTTCAAAATAGCGGGCTGTTGGAATGATGAAAAGAGCCAGGGATGGCAGCGACGCATGCGTGCGGCGCACCCACCAGTTGAGGCTCGCACGCATGCATGTTGAGATGGCTGGGGCTGGTTCCATCAGCCATTCCCTCTGCTGGCTTTCTCGGTGCTAAAGAGCAGTCCAGGCCCAACCAACCACCTTTTCTGGCTTGAGCGCAATGACAACGCGAGAAGCCCGCTCAATGGCCTGGTTCGAAGCTTTGAATTGTTGACGTTGATCTGCTGGGATATATTTCTCCACAATCGCGTTCCCAAGCTCAGGATAACGCTCAAGGCCAACAATCTCAGCGCGTCCGTAGGCCACTACATAGATATGTGTGACTGGATCATTGACAATCACCGAGATGGTGGGATCACGCACGATATTGGTATATTTGACGCTCGCTTTTTGCGTGCTAAAGAGGAAGGATTCCCCATCCCATACGAACCAGACAGGACTGAGTTGAGATCCTTTCCCCACTCGGTTCGTTGAAATGATGGCATCATGAGGTTGTGCGAGAAATGTGTGTAATGCTTCTGCATCCATGGTGAATACGCCTCCTTTTTTGCAGGTTTGATCAGGAAGGGCTGCTGCACCCCGACCTCACCCGGCGAGATGCGAGAGGTTTATCAGCGCACAACAGCGTTATGTAAGCAACGTTTTCGTGTATACTATACAGTGGTAAGGATAAGGCACGCCCACGCGTTCGTGCAATCAGCAAAGAGCACGGATCGTTGCATAGACAACAGGAAGGGGAACGTGTTGGTTTTCTAGGGCGTGCACGATTGAACGATTGCGAGGAAAAAGATGTCCAAAGTTGGAAATTCCAGTGACCCACGAGTGCAGCGGACGCGCCAGTTACTGCTAGAGGCATTCATGGCCCTGGTCCAGGAAAAGCGCAATATCCACTCTATTTCTATCCAGGAGATTGCCATGCGCGCCACTGTCAACCGGGCCACGTTTTATGCACACTTTGAAGACAAATATGCGCTGATGGCAGACTGGTCACGCGAGAAGTTTCAACGGGGCCTCGTGTGCCAGTTTCCTGCCTCCTCCACCTTGCAGAGAGAGACCGTGCATCGGCTGATCCTGGCCGTCTTCGACTTTCTCGCACTCTCGCGTCGGTATTCCAGGCCATCCAATCGGCAGTTCGAGCAGATCTACGAGATAGCGATCCAGCAGGAACTGTACGTTCTCCTCTTGAGATGGCTCAAACAGACCCCATCAGAGATTCCGAGGCCTGTGGAGACCATCGAAACCACGATGCAGGCCATCAGCTGGGCGATCTTCGGTCCCGCAGCGCAATGGAGCCGTGGAGACCAGAACATCTCGAAAGAGATGATGGCCCATCATGTGTTGGCTGTCGTCATTGCTGGCCTGTCTCCTGTCGTCACAGTGACGTAACGGATGCTCTCACCAATGGCAGAGCATATCCAGACAACAAGGATGCAACGACTGCCAACAGTATTTGAGGTATGTACAACTTTTTCTGATGAGATCCTAGATGTGAAGCGGTTTGCTCAAGTAAATTGGTGGAGGTTGCTCACATTGGGGTTCTATCTCACTTTTGGTGATAAGCTCTTCGATGGAGCTGTTGAAACCATTCGGTTCGTACTCAAAAAGATTACAACTTTCCTCTTTATCCTTATTGTAGAATCCCTGCTATTTGTCATCAAGCCGGTTGTGCAAGGGAAATACTCAAGGTAGGATACTCTTTACTTGTCTATTAAAGTTGTCAGTTAGTTTCGTGCTATCCCCTCCACTGCTGCGTATACTGCCTGGTGAGATTGAGGTAGAGGTTGCCGTAGGTGACGCTGGGCTCGATCATCGAGCCTTCGAACCATTCATTGAAAGTCGTGATGGTGACCCAATCGGGTGTGCTACTGATGGCGCCCTGCCAACTGCTGCGGTAGGTGGCGCCGTTGTTGCGCGGGACGATGTAGGTGCCTTTGCGACCGGGGATGCGGGTGTCGTTATAGCCGGGGAGGACACCGGCGGCCCATATTTTACTGGTATGGTGGGCGCGATTGTAGGCGTTGATGCTGTTGCGGAAGCCTTGATCGACGCTGTTGATGTCGTTGTGCTGAATGCCCCAGTAGGCGGCGCTGAAGAGGTGGATACCGTCGAAGACCTGGAGCAGGTTGGTGTTGACGCCCTCGGCGGACCACAGGGTCTGGTTGTGCGGATCGACCTGCTGGCGAACACTGCTCCATTCGGCCAGGGTACGACCATTGCCCAGCGGGTCCCAGAAGAAGATGACTGGTTTGCCCTGCCAGTGGAAAAAGTGGGCATTGTGGCTGTAATGGGCGAGCACATATTGCAGGCCCTGCACGATTTTCGCGCGCGTGTTGAAGGCTGGTGCGTCGCTTTCGAAGTAGATGGTCGAGGTGAAATTGGCCCTGGTGGATTGCTGTAGCATAGCGGACTGCGCGAGCAGCTTTTGAAAATTCGTGTCGGTCTGATCGCCCGCGCCCCACCAGGAACTGATAAAGCCGGTCACACCCGCCTGCGAGGCCTGCGTGAGTTGCCGGTAGATGGTGGAGGTATCACTTGAATTGTACTTCGTGGTGGGTAGATCGGACATCTGACAAAGACACCAGCTTCTGGTCGTGTACCAGGGATAGTAGAAGGCGAGCACGGGACGATTGGTGCTCGCCGCTGGTGGTGTTGTTGCTGCTGATGACTGTTGCGCGGTCGCGGTAGGTGATGGAGCAGGCGTCGTAGTGGGTGTGGGCGATGGGGTCGGCACCATGGAAGTTTTGGTAGCAGTTGGTGATGTGGCGTGCGCGGCCTGGCTACCGCTACCAAATTGGCACGAAGAGATCGAGATGAATAGTGCCAGGAAAGCGAGCAAAAGGAGTGTTTTAGAGGTTGTTTTATGGTAATGCATGGTAAAAATCGATATGGCGAAATATTTTACGCGTTTTATACTGAAGCCAATGCCATACCCTTTCTACTCTATAGTATAACAAAGGGTCAAAATATGTACATAGGATGATCCGATCTATTTCCTGAAAGTAGACCAGATCAGCTCCTACGATAATTGTTTGCTGCTTTTAATTTGCGATGCTTCGTCTCATTGAAAAGACGCCCAGGGCGAGAGTCAGCAGGGCGGTCAGGGCCAGGATAGCGACATCGCGACCGAGTAGATCGGACGAGTTGTAGAATACGGCCTGCTCCAGGGCATGATCGCCGTAGGCGAGCGGGATGAAGTTGGCGATATTCTGTAGCCACGCAGGTTGAAAGGCGAGTACGCCGACGCCACCACTGAGAAAGAAGAGGTAGATAGCGACGTTGATCGAGATGGCGATCACAGGTTGTGAGCGTTGCAACGCAGCGCCCAGAGCCACGCCGAGACCTGTACTGAAGAGCGCCACCAGGGCCATGATCAGGAAAGAGGTCAGCCAGTAGATACCGGTTGGCCGTAGCCAACCGATAAGGCTACCCACGAGAAAGATGAGCAGGCCGAGGCAGAAAGTGGTCACGAAACCTGCTATGACTTTGCCGAGAATGATCGCCAGACGTGGCACTGGCGAAAGCAATAGTTCTTTGACTGTACGCGATTCCCACTCGCGGGCGGTAGCTATACTACTGGTAACCAGGCCTGCGAGGGTGAGCAACAGCAGAATATTGGGCAGGACGCTGTACTGAAAGAGCTCGATATCGCGCTGACGCAGGTCGTGCTCCTGCGTTGTGACTTTAATCGGGTTGGACGCTTGTGCCTGGTAGAACTGTGTGATCGCATCGGGCACCGAGCGGCGAATATCATTGGTGAAGTCCAGATTGAGGTTGTTGACCTCGACATTCACAGGCGTTGTTTCGTGGGCGGCGACGCGCTGCGTGAAATTGGCGGGAATGGTAATAATCGCCACGACCTGCACATTTTTGAGTAGTATCTGCGCCTGCTGGGGGGTAGCATCGGTGATGCGAAAGACATCCGCCTGGTGAAAAATCTGTTGCATCTGCTGCCCTTTGGGACCATGGTCCAGTGTTACGAGCGCCACAGGGCTGCGTCCAACAGCGGCAGCTCCCAGGGCCTGGACCAATATGAAGCTGATAGGAGGGAGCAGAGTCGTGGCAATATTGCGTCGGTTGCGCAGCCAGATGGAGATATCTTTCTTGATAATGGCCCACAGAGCGCGAAAGAACGAGGATAACATAGTTACTCCTTGATAGCGTGTTAGTCGATAGCTAGTTGGTCACAGTGCTACGGCGCAACACGATGGCGGCCAGAATGATGAAGAGCAGCGCGTAGCCGACGAGTATGAGTGTGTTGATGCCGACGCCATAGGTATTGAGATCGAAACCATGAAAGGCGTATTGTTGCAGCACGATCGCGTAGTAGACGGGAAAGATCTGTGCGAGCACAGCGATGGCGGGTGTGCCAAAAGAGATAGGTCCGAAGGCTCCACTTAAAAAGAAAAGAGGGATCGAGAGACCGAAGGCTAGCGCGATAAAAGCCTGGCGTTGTTTCAAGAGCGTGCCCAGCAAGGTGCCAGCGGCAATGAAGATGAGTAAAGTAAGCAGCGTGAAGCCGATCATGGCGCCCCAATGAACGGGATAGACACCGATGAGCAAGATAAGCACCGCCAGCACCACCAGCACCGAAAGCAGGCTCATTACCGCCGCGCCCAACATCTTGCCGAGGACGACGGCCCAACGGCTCGCGGGCGAAAGTAAAAGTTCTTTCATGGTCGAATTTTCCCACTCGCGGGCGGCGGCGGTGCCCGATTGTAGCAATCCCCCAACCACCAGCGCGATGACCAGGATAGAGACAGTGAGGTAGGGGATGTAGCCGGTATCCTGGCTATACAGATCTTGCTCGTTGGGAACGACGGAGATGACATGGGGGAAGGCTTTGGCATAGAAACTGGTAATCGAGAGCGGCACGGCTCTGCGAATATCGTTAGTGAAGTCGGTATTGAGATTATTGATCTCGACGCCGACCTGCACAGGCTGGTCCTGGCGAATATTCGTATCGAAGTCGGCGGGTATGGTGATGACCGCCACGATGCGTCCGGACTCGATCAGGTTCTGCGCCTGCTGAGCGCTGCTGGTTTGCAGTTGGAAGGAGTGGGCGGTCGCCATCGCGTGGTAGAACTGTTGCGCGTACGTTCCTTTATCGAGCATGACCACCGCGGTGGGAGCCTGGCCGCCACTAATCGCGAAGAGGCTGAACAGGATCAGGAAGTTGACGGGCAGGAACACGCTAATGATACTGAAGGCGCGTTCCGTCAGGGCACTTTTGATATCTTTTTGCATGCATGCCAATATGACACGCAGGTTGTAGGCAAGCGAGTTCATAGTATGCTCCTAATCGCGTAAGGCGGTACCAGTCAGGCGTAAGAAAATTTCGTCCAGGTTGGGTTCGCGCACGACGATATCGCGCAACTCGCCCTCCTGAGCGATGATGTTGATGATCTGCGGCACGACATTGCTGATGCCTTGCGTCTTGACTGTCAGATGCGTGCGTTCCTGCGTCACCTCCTGTACGCCTTCGAGGGCACGAATGCCCGCGCAGGGTGCGCGGTTTCCAGTTCGATAACGCTGCCACCGTACGATTGCTTGAGGTGGGACGGGGTATCGACGGCGATGAGTTTGCCGTGGTCGATGATGGCGAGACGGTCGCAGAGGGCCTGTGCCTCTTCCAGGTAGTTGGTGGTGATGAGCACCGTTTTGCCTTGATCGCGTAAAGCGAGGATATAGTCCCAGATGGCGCGGCGCGCCTGCACATCGACGCCAAGGGTGGGTTCATCGAGGTAGATCAACTGCGGCTCGTGCAAGAGCGCGCGCCCGAGTGCGAGCCGACGTTTCATCCCTCCGGAGAACGTGCTGACACGCGAGTCCTTACGATCGAGCAGTTGGACGAGTTCGAGAATACGCGTGATGCGCGCTTTCTTCTCTTTGCGCGGAATATCGAAAATCTCGGCGTGGAAATCCATATTGGTCCAGGCCGTAAGCTCCTCGTAGAGCGCGGTCTCCTGTGGAACGGAGCCAAGGATCTGCCGTACGGCGCGAGGATTGTGATGGACATCATAGCCTAGAACCTTCACCTCGCCGCCACTGGGCTGGCTCAGACCGCTGATCATATTAATCGTGGTGGTCTTGCCTGATCCGTTGGGTCCGAGCAGGCCGAAGATCTCGCCCTGTTGAACGGTGAGTGAAAGATTAGCGACCGCTTTGAAGGTTTTGAAGTTCTTACTGAGGTTGATCATTTCGATCGCAGGCAACGTTTGTGACCCAGCGGGTGACTCAGTCATTGGCAGTGTACTTTTCTCGCTCATATCTTTTGCCCTTTTTATCAATAGTTACGCTTCATCTTGAAGCATATGGATTTCGTCGGGTAGGAGATGGAAACGGTCGCCGACACCCTCAGCGACATTCCCAACGTTAGCGATGATGCGTTGCAGTTTCAGTAAGAAGTCGTCTTGCTCTTGCTGAGAAAAACCTTGCAGTACTATATCATTGAATGTTTTCGTATCCGCGAGGAGCGCTTCGGCGATTTCTCTGCCCTCTGTAGTCAAGAACACCTTGACCACGCGTCTATCGTGCAGGTCATGTCGTCGTTCGAGCAGGCCGTGCTGTTCGAGGCGTTTAACGATGCCGGTGATGGTAGGAGGATCGACGCCACGTTTCTGAGCGATCGCGCCGCTGGTAATGCCATCCTCGAACAGGAGTAGCACCAGCACACCCCATTGCGGAGGTGTAACAATGTACGATTTGTGCCTGTGCAGACATGCTGATTTCAGCGACTCATAGAATGCATAAGAAACGCAGCGTTGCGCGTAAAATAGCCAGTAGCCCATCGACTGGGTTTCGTTTACGTCTCTGTCTTCTTCACCCATACATTCCCTTTGCAGACTAATATTTAGCGTACAAATATTTAGCGTACAAAATAAATATAATTGATAGAATAGTTTCTTGTCAAGAGGGCAATAGAGCAGGAGTGAGCTTTTAACAAGTTTTAGCATAACAGAAGTGGGTGGGAACACAATTATGAATCGAGATATCCATAAGCTACAGGCGAGGTAGCATGTGCGTTACCTGGGAGAGCACGGAGAAGTGGAATAGAGCAGGTGTGATTGAAGCGCAAGCATAGTCGGCGCGCGCCCACAAGGGGCAGACATTCCGGGCGGACATTCTGGGGGATATGTCCTAGATAGGTCCGCGCCTACGCGAGTGAGTGAACCGCAAGCATAGTCAGCACGCGCCCACAAGGGGACGCGCCTACGCGGGGTGCTTACGTATTGAGCGACTGCTCCATTAAGTATTATAGGCCCGGCAAAAGGGAGGAAGAGCTATTGCCGTATTCTTCAGGAAGCAGCGGTAAGAGGTCGGTAGGTGATGTGGATTCCTCTTCGGGAGGATCGATGGATGGGAAGAGGGTGAATATATCGCTGGCTACCGGCTCTTCAAAAGTCTCGCTCAAGGCCTGAAAGACGGTCTGCGGGTCGATGCTCTCGGCCATGGCCTCAGCCTGTGGATCGAGGCGATTGGGCACGTTGGGCAGGTCATGACGTAGCTCTTCGAGCAGAGCGATTACTTTGCTGACTTTATGTTCCATCAACAGGTTGACTTCGAGGTCCAGATGCCGCCAATGCTCATCCAGTTTGCCCTGCTGGTGTTGTGTACTGAGCACGACCACGGTAATGAAGAACGCATTCAGGCCGAGGATGCACTGCAACCAGGGGAAGGGGCCGCGATCGAGACCAAGCCAGGTGATATGAATGCCGAAAGCATTAATGATAATCCAGCTACACACAAAAATGACCATCAGATAGAAGTAACGCGGCTGCCCAAGTTGGTTCGTAAGCTTCTCCAGGAAGCGTTGGTGATAGCTCATTCTGCGTGTGTTATGCATATGCAGGTTGAAGATGGTCTGAATATCCTTTTCGACAATATCTTCGATATCGGTCAGCGTATTGATTTCTTCCTGGTACGATTTTTCACGCCTGGCTCTTCTCCTGCGCGGAGCGCGGACTCGATCCTGTTTGCTCATCATGTCCTCCTTGTGGTAAGAGCGGAAAAAGGCCGCCTCTACGTGGTATACGATTCGCAGTGTCTTTTCGGATATAAGAGCAAATGTACAGGTGTTGGAGATGGCTATCCCTTTATAGCGCGGTGATCGGTCCTTCTTCTCATTCCTTCAAAGGAGTTGTGCAACTAGAAGCGTTTTAGAGGTTTGAGGTGATATCTACAATCAGGTCTTCAGCAGTCAACATACTAAGATGATACGATAAGAGCGAGCGGTCGTCATTGCTGCGATCGTAGAGAAATTGAATGTGTTCAATTTAGACGAGGAGGTTTAGGCACATGGGTCAGGCGGACGTTCAGACAAACGAGGTCAACATAGCACTGGCGAGACGGGCGTGGAGAACGATGGAGCCCTATCACGCGATGATTTATTTCGTGCCGGAAGCCAGGAGCGCGTTTAAAGAACTGGGGCTGAAGGGCTATTGGATGGGCTATTTTGCTTCGCGCGCGGCACCGCTGGGAGCGGCGAGCGCGGCTGTCGTCACAGCATTGTTTTACAACTTTCACACCAGCATGGTCAGGCGCGCGATTCCGGATGCGTGGGGCTTTGCCGATCCTGCGCGGGTTTTAGAGACGAGGTATCGTAGCGCGGATGCCGCGTTGCGGCGTCTTTTGGGCGATCGTATTGCCTCTTCCGAGCTTGCCGAGGCGGCAGATATAGCGCGGCAAGCTGTTGAGGGTTGTCCTGTGAATGGTCGTGCGTTATTCGCCGCCTATACTGATCTTCCCTGGCCCACAGAGCCGCATATGGTGTTGTGGCATGCCACAACATTGTTACGCGAGTTTCGGGGCGATGGACATGTAGCCACGCTGCTGGCGGAAGGCATCGATGGCTGCGAGGCGCACCTATTGCAGGTGGGGGCGGGCAATACGTCTAGAGAGAGCGTGCAACCGAGTCGTGGTTGGAACGACGAGGAGTGGGAGGCCGCGATACAGCGACTGCAAGAGCGTGGAGTACTTGATGAAAAAGGTCAGTTTAGCGAGCAAGGCAAGAGGTTGCGCCAGCATATTGAGGACCGTACCGATCATCTGGCATCTCCACCCTGGACCCATTTAGGGCGGGAGCGAGTCGAGCGTTTGTTGTCGCTGGTCGGCCCCTTGAGCAAAACAATTGTCGAGCAAGGCGGTGTGCCGATGCCGAATCCGATGGGATTGTATTAACCTCCCGAGTTCAACGTTGCAGGCTTCACAGTCCTCTCATTTGTAAAGGATAGACTGAGGGTAGAACAAATTAGACACATCCTTTGTGATTATAAAGATTGCATACCGAAATGTGAGAGGGAGCAGTTGTATGAACTGGGAAACACTGCGTTGTACCTTTTGTGAGCGGACCTTTCATGTGCCTGACCTTTTTTATCAGCGGGTACAGGCCGAGAGTTATCTATGCGAACGATGCGAAGAGCTTTCGGCTTTGTTCGGTCATATTTACGCGCTGCATATTATCGGGAAGAGACGAGAAGAGGTCGAGGTGATCATAAAGGCATTGCGAGAGAGCGAAACCTCGGCCTCGCTCTCTTACCATACTGTGCAGGCGAATATCAGAGGCTGGTCCGGCACATATTGGTTCTACAACGGTATCAAGCCGCAACTTATCACGTTCTTGAGCACCGTGACCAGTGAGTACCGGCTGGTTGATATGACAACAGGAGAAATCGCACTCTCCTTCTGGCCGAAGATGGGAGTGGGGCCGAGCGGTATGTTCAGCCATTTATTGATATAAGTGACAGAGACTTTTATCCCAGGTCCGCGTAGTACTTTGTCAAGGTTCATGGTGACCGTTTGAACCGTGCAATGAATTGCAAACGGGCGCATGAATGCCGCCCCTACTGAGTTACATCGAAGTCTGCTTGCGCAAGCAGACTTTTTTTGTTGTTGCTGGCGTTTTCTATGGTAGAAACGATTTTGTCGATAGGGAAATTATCAAGAGAGATGGGGGAATCCCCTGAGGGATTTTTGAGGAAATAGGAAAATCCTCGTAGGGTCCATTGATGTATTCTGGGCTACACTTCATGGTGTCAGAGCACGCGGGGCAAACGCGTGGTTTGCCCTACGCGGATCGAGTGCGGATCGAGAAGGCCGATGTGAGAAGGAAAAGGAGCACAATGTATGCCTGGAGCGCGGATCTTACTCATAGAAGACGATGAAGTTCTTTGCAACCTTGTCAAACGCAATCTTGAGATGCGCCAGCACGAGATGAGCATAGGGGTGGATGCAAAGAGTGCCCTGGCATTGCTCCGCACACATTCTTTCGATCTTGTGCTTTTAGACATTAATCTGCCGGATCAGACGGGTTGGGAGATCTTGAGGACCGCGCGCAAAGAAGATTTATTGCATCTGTTCGTGCCCGAAGGAGGGAGCGATGCAGAAGTATTGCCCGTGGTCGTCCTGTCGGCTGTGCGCGTTAGCCCCAGTCGACTCACAGAATTTCACCCGTTGGCGTATCTTCCCAAACCGTTTCCCATGGAGGCGCTTTTACGCCTGGCGGCAGAGGCGGGTGAACGTAGGGAGAAGAACACCGATCATGGTAGCAAAGCAGTGGAGACGCGGTTCCACTCATCTCCTGAGGAGGAATTACATGCTTGATGTACTGATTGTTATTGTCTCGATTGTCTCATTTGTTGTTTTGATCGCTTTCACCGCGGGGTGTGAGCGCTTGTAGTGGTTTGTCAAGGTTCATTAAAACCCACCGACGGCGGCATAAATGCCGGGTGAGCACGATAAATCGGCTCCTACCGGGGGTGGGAATGTGGTTTGGCAGAGCAGTAGGGGCTTGTAGGCTCGTTCAGTCCTATTAATGGACTTGATGGAGGCGAGAATGAATTCAACCCTGGAATACATCCTGGTAGGGATCGTCACATTCGCGGTCCTTGTCTATCTGGTTGTCGCATTGTTGGCACCGGAGCGATTTTAATACGATGCTTGTAGGGGTCTCATTGATGGCCCATTTTTGCAAGAAGTGAGGGTACGTCTATGCCTGTCACGCTTAACAGTGTTTTGCAGGTGGTTATCTTTTTAGTTCTGGTATTATTGATTACCAAGCCGATGGGTCTTTACCTGACACGCGTGTTCAACGGAGAACGAACATGGTTCTCGCCGGTTCTGGTGCCTTTTGAACGCGTCCTGTATAGATTGTCGGGTGTCGATGAACTGGAAGAGCAGAAGTGGTACGGGTACGTCATCGCTATGCTGGTCTTCAGCCTGGTCGGCATGTTGGTGCTATACCTGTTGGAGCGCACACAACAATGGTTGCCGCTCAACCCGCAAGGATTCGGGCCGGTGGAAGCGCAACTCGCGTTCAATACCGCGGCCAGTTTTGTCACCAACACCAACTGGCAGAACTACGCGGGCGAGCAGACCATGAGCTATTTGACACAAATGGCTGGTCTGACGTTCCACATGTTCGCATCCGCCGCGACCGGCATTGCTCTGGCGGTAGCGCTGGTGCGTGGGCTATCGCGCCGGAGTGCGCAGACGCTTGGCAATTTCTGGGTCGACCTGACGCGTGCCATTCTCTATGTATTGCTCCCGATCTCCATTGTGGGTGCGTTAATTTATGTTTCGCAAGGCATGATTCAGAATTTCAACGCATATACGGTAGTACACACGCTTGACGGTCAGGTACAAACCATCGCACAGGGGCCGGTGGCCTCGATGGAGATCATCAAGAACCTGGGCACCAATGGTGGTGGATTTTTCAATGCGAACTCCGCGCATCCATTTGAAAATCCTAACGCATTTACCAATCTACTGATCATGTTCTCGATTCTCGTGATTCCGGCGGGTCTTTTCTACATGTTTGGTAAGATGGTACGCGACACACGGCAGGGCTGGGTGTTGTGGGCGGCTTCCGCCATTCTGTTGATTATCGGTGTCGCCGTCGCGCTGCCAGCCGAGCAGAGCGGAAATCCGTTGTTCAACCAGTTCAACATCGATCAGCATGCGAGCTCGGTGCAAGCGGGCGGCAATATGGAAGGGAAAGAGGTACGTTTTGGCATTGCCGATTCAGCACTTTTCGCCACCATCACGACAGATACCTCGTGTGGCTGTGTGAACAGTTTCCATGATAGTTATACACCAATAGGTGGATTGGTGCCGCTAGCCAATATCGGGTTGGGCGAGATCGTATTCGGAGGTGTCGGCTCCGGGCTGTATGGCATGATGATGTTCGCCATTCTCTCAGTTTTTATCGCTGGTTTGATGGTGGGCAGAACGCCTGAATATCTGGGCAAGAAGATAGAACGCAAAGAAATCATGATGGCCGCGCTCGCGCTGCTCATATTGCCCGCTTCCATCTTAGGATTCGCGGCGGTTGCCAGTGTGGCGGCGAATGGCGTGAGTCAGATCGGCAATGCGGGTCCACATGGATTATCAGAAATCTTGTACGCATACACATCGGCCAATGGAAACAATGGCTCGGCCTTCGCGGGTCTCAGTGCGAATACCCCATACTACAACTGGACAATGGGTCTTGCGTACTTAATCGGACGCTTTGCCTTTCTAATTCCTTTGCTCGCTTTTGGTGGATCGCTGGTGAGGAAGCGTGTGGTGCCTGCGGGCCTGGGAACATTCCCGACTACGGGACCGCTCTTCGTAGTATTGCTGATCGGCGTGATCATTATCGTCGGTGCGCTCACCTACTTCCCCGCATACGCGTTGGGACCGATTGTTGAGCACCTGTTAATGCTGCAAGGAAAGACGTTCTAACATGACAACACAAACAGAAACCCAATTGACACCGCAGCCGCAAGAGCCGGAAGAGATACAGCCATCACGTCGCAAGGGTGAACTCTCGATTTTTGATGCGAAGATCATTCGGCAGGCGATTGGGGACTCTTTCAAGAAATTAGATCCGCGTATCCAACTGAAAAACCCGGTGATGTTTGTCGTTGAGGTTGGAAGCGTCGTTACCACCATTGAATTCGTGCGCTTGCTTTTGACGCAGCCGACCGTATCCTTTACGCGCGATAGTCTGACCAAAGAGACCATTTTTGTGCTCGCGGTGGCTATCTGGCTATGGTTCACCGTGCTGTTCGCCAATTTCGCGGAGGCCATGGCCGAGGGCCGTGGCAAAGCGCAGGCGGATACCTTGCGCAAAGCACGCTCTACTACGCTGGCGAAGCGTCTGAAGAGTAACGATCGCTACGGCGAAGTCACTGAAGTGGCCGCGCCAGACCTGCGCAAGGGCGACCTGGTGCTGGTCGAACCGGGCGATTCCATCCCTGGTGATGGTGAAGTCGTCGGGGGCGTCGCTTCGGTCGATGAGTCCGCCATCACTGGTGAATCGGCTCCGGTGATTCGCGAGAGCGGTGGTGATCGTAGCGCGGTTACTGGTGGCACGGTGGTGCTGTCGGACTGGATCGTGGTCAAAATTACCGCGAACCCTGGCGAGACGTTTCTGGATCGCATGATCGCGCTGGTCGAGGGCGCGAACCGGCAGAAGACGCCGAACGAGATCGCATTGAACATTCTGCTGGCAAGCCTGACGATCATCTTCGTGCTGGTCGTGGTTTCGTTGGAGCCGTTCGCCATCTATTCGGGCCAGGCGGTTTCGATCACTACCTTGATCGCTCTGCTGGTCTGTCTGATTCCGACCACAATCGGCGGTCTGCTGTCCGCTATTGGCGTGGCTGGTATGGACCGCATGGTGCAGAGAAATGTACTGGCGATGAGTGGACGCGCGGTCGAGGCCGCCGGAGACGTGGACGTGCTGCTGCTGGACAAGACGGGCACGATCACGATCGGTAACCGGCAAGCCAGTCGCTTTGTGCCACTACAAGGTGTGGACGAACGAGACCTGGCCGAGGCGGCGCTGCTTTCGAGCCTCTCGGACGAGACACCGGAGGGCCGTTCGGTGGTGACGCTGGCGAAAGAAAAATATGGCCTGTCCGATGAGACACAAGGGTCCGCCACTTTTATTCCTTTCAGCGCCACAACACGCATGAGTGGTGTCGATCTGGAAACGGCGGGTGCGGTACGCTCGATTCGTAAGGGCGCGGGCGATTCCGTCGCGGCCTATGTCTCTGAGCACGGTGGCAAGAGTAGTGATGAGTTGAAGACGCTGGTAGATAGCATCGCGAAGGCTGGTAGCACGCCACTGGTGGTGGCGGAGATCGCTCCGGCGCGCGCTGGTAGTGGTACGAACGCGCGTGTGCTGGGCGTGATCGAGCTCAAAGATATCGTCAAATCCGGTATGCGGGCACGTTTCGATCAGATGCGCAAGATGGGCATTCGTACTATCATGATCACCGGTGATAATCCTTTGACCGCCGCCGCGATCGCTAAAGAGGCGGGCGTCGATGATTTCCTGGCACAGGCCACGCCTGAGACCAAGATGAAGCTGATCAAAGAGCAGCAGAGTGGTGGACGCCTGGTAGCGATGACGGGCGATGGTACGAATGACGCACCTGCATTGGCGCAAGCCGATGTCGGCGTGGCGATGAACACGGGCACACAGGCGGCGAAAGAGGCGGCCAACATGGTTGACCTGGACTCGAACCCGACCAAATTGATCGAAGTGGTCGAAGTGGGCAAACAGTTGTTGATCACACGTGGCGCGTTGACCACCTTCAGTATCGCCAACGACGTAGCCAAGTACTTCGCCATCATTCCCGCCGCGTTCGCCGTCACTTATCCGCAGTTGAACGCCTTGAATATCATGCGCCTGGCGACACCACACAGCGCCGTGCTTTCGGCAGTCATTTTTAACGCGATCATCATTATCGCCCTGGTGCCGTTAGCACTACGCGGCGTCAAGTATCGACCGATCGGCGCGGGCCGTTTGTTACGCGATAACCTGTTGATTTATGGTCTGGGTGGCATCATCGTACCGTTTATCGGTATCAAGATTATCGACCTCATCTTGCAGGTCCTCCACCTGACCCTTTAAAAATGCGCGTAGGGCAAACCACGCGTTTGTCCCTACGCCTGGAACGTGTTGCAAACCCGCGTAGAGCAAACCATGTGTTTGCTCTACGCAAAAGGAAGAAAGAAAAGACGATGAGTGTAATACAAACTCCACCTGTTGAGACCGAAGGGCCAACCCCTGCCCCGCGTCGTAGGAGTGTGGTGGCGGCATATATACGACCCGCGATCGTGATGACAATACTCTTTACTATTATTACAGGTCTCATTTATCCCGGTGTGATCACTGGTATCGCGCAACTCGTTTTCCCCTCGCAGGCCAACGGTAGCCTGGTCACGGTGGATGGCAAAACCGTTGGTTCGCGCATCATAGGAGAAGAGTGGACCTCGGTCAAATACTTTCACGGACGCCCATCGGCGACGCTGAATCCAAGTGGCACGCCCTCGCCGTACGAGGCGGACAACTCCAGTGCATCGAATATCGGACCGACGAACCAGAAGCTGCTGACTGGCAATGGCAGCGAGGTGACGATTGCCAAGGGGACACCGGTGCCTGCGAACGCGACTCCAGTCCCTGGTAAACCGGGGACCTATAATATTCCTGGCACCTACCTGGGCGTGCAGAATTACGCGCAACAGTTCCGGCAAGAGAACGGCCTGTCACCCAATACGCCTTTGCCTTCGGACATTGTCACGGCCTCCGGCTCTGGCCTTGATCCCGATATCTCGGTCGAAGCTGCCATGTTACAGGTGAACCGCGTGGCGAAGGCGCGTGGCATGAGCGCGAGTGCTGTCCAACAACTGGTCAACAACCACATTCAGGGTCGTTTCCTGTGGATCTTTGGCGAGCCTTATGTAAATGTGCTCGACCTCAACCTTGCTCTCGATGGGCAGAAGTAAGACCAGACGTACGCGTAGGAGCAAAGGCGTGCTTTGCCCTACGCGATCACCTCTGTTCTCTTCAGGCGATCGCATCCTGCTTTAACCCAGCGAACAAAGCACCCCACTCGGTTGGTGGCTCGCCCTGCTGGTTGTAAATCTCGAATGACTTGCCTCGCGCTTCGCTGTGCAGTAGGGACTGGATGCACACCTCCGCGACATCCTCGCGACTGATCTGCCCCTCGCCCGTATCCCCCTGCTCGAAACGGATAGCCGCGTGGCCTCCCGGCTCATTGGTAAGCCAACTCGGACGTACAATAGTATACGGACGCCCACTCGCTCGCACAGCCTGCTCCGCCATATTGCGCCAGTGAATGACTGTGCGTACCTCTGGATAGCGATCGGGCCGTGTGACATAGATTTGTGTCACCAGCACGATATGGGTCGCCGGTCTGGCTGCCGCCAGAGCATGTCGCGTTCCCTCGTAGTGCACCTGTTTGGGACCATTAGGTGCTGCATCCGAGTTCGCGGACTCGACGATCAGGACGCATGCAGTCACATCGCGCATAGCCTCGGCCACCGTTGCCGCCTGCGTGATGTCGCCCTTAATGATTTCTACCTGCCTATCGAAGCGGCTTCGTGCGGACGCCGCGTCACGTGTGAGCACGCGTACGCTTTGTCCCTGCTGTACGAGTTTCTGGACGATCAGCCGCCCGGTATGCCCCGCTCCTCCAATGACAAGTGTTGTTTGAGCCATGTATGCTCCTCCCTACGGAAGACCACAAGGGATCTTCCCTACTATATACGGCTTACTCTCACGGACGTGATGAACAGGCTAACACATTACTTCTGTCCGCATAGGGGTACCATATGTCTGTGCACTTCCTCAGGCACCGGCATGCAGTGCCCCTACTACGTTGTCAAGGTTCATGGTGAGCGTTTGAACCGTGCAATGAATTGCACGCGGGCGCATGAATGCGGCCCCTACGGGATGAAGGTTGACAGAGCACTACGCGGACATTGGATATCGCCTATTCGAGCATATCCAGCTATCTTTTTGCAACCTCGTAGTATTTACCAGGGAACTGGCTGCTCGTCGTCGAAGAATCCGCCTGTTGGTCCATGCGCGGGCAATGTGGCCGCCCACACGATACCTGCGGCACCTTGCGAGACGGGACGACCGCCAGGCCCTCCCATCTCGGTCGCGACCCAACCGGGAGAGACGGCGTTGACGAGGATGCCCGCACCTTTGAGTTCCGCGGCAAGCATGAGCGTGAGCGCGTTAAGCCCAACTTTGGACATACTATATGCGGGTGTCCCTCCCCCCATCTGCGCAAGCGAGCCCGCCTCGCTCGAAACATTGACAATCCGTCCTGCTCGACTCTTGCGCAGAAGCGGCAAAAACGTTTGGCACATCCTCCATGCGCCGAACAGGTTGGTCTCCAACGCGCTTTGCACTGTGTCCAGGTCTGCTGTCGTAGCCCTTTGCCATGTATCGTACAGGATCGCGGCATTGTTGACCAGGATATCGAGTCGTCCGAAGCGATCGGTGACCTCTCCGCTGAGTTGCTCAATGCTGCGCTGATCGGTCACATCCAACTGGTAGGGCAGCACGGCCAGCCCCTCGCGGATGAATGCCTGTGCCGCCGCCTCTCCTTTGGCCTGGTCGCGTGACCCCAGGATCACGTGCATGCCTCGCTGCGCCAGCTGGTGCACAACTTCCAGGCCGATCCCGCGATTGGCCCCAGTTACAACTGCGAACAGTGATTCTCTCTGCATACACTAGTTCCTCTTTTCGAAAAGGGTTTGAGCATCGGCGGATAAATCCAGCCCCTACATTTTGGTTGACCGGAACTATCCTATGGCGTTACAAGTTTCTTCGCCATCAGTCCCGCCTGCCTGTTTTGAAAACGATCGTTCTCGTTCAGGTCGAAGGGAATCTCCCACACCTCCGCCATCTTCCCGTTTTCCATACGTACATAGAGCACGTAGCGGAGGTCGAGGCGGTTGTCGGGTCCGTCGTAGAAGTCGCGATGTACGGAGAGCGCGCAGTGTTCGTTGGCCGTTACCTCAAGCAGTTCGAAGCCGCCCTTGCCATCTCGCAGTGCCATTGCCACCGCGCGGATGCCGTTCAAAACGCCATCGACGCCCTTCCAGTCGCCCGCGATAGGGCTATTGCCTGGAAAATGCCACACCAGATTGTCGTCGACGAGTTCTTGCATCCGCGCCGCGTCTGCGGTCCCGAAGGCTGTGAAGAAATCGCGTATCACCTGCGCGTTGAGGTGTTCTTTCCAGATCACATTATTGTTCGATTGCATTGTGTGTTCCTTCTATGTTGGTATCATTGCACTTTGAAAATGGGATTGAGGAATTGTACGACAGCGGCGGCAGCCTGCGAAACGTATGGGTCCTGATCGTAGAACTCGATATGATTGTGTGCTGCAAGCCACACAAGTTCCTTTGGGCCGGTCGCTGCGTCGTAGACAGCCTGGGCAAAATCTGGAAAACAGAACAGATCCCTGGTGCCATGAACAATTTGTAAAGGCGCAGGAGCGACCAGTGGTGCATGAGGGATCGTACTATAGATAAAGTAAGGTTCAAGACTCTGTGCCATGGTCTGATACGACCAGTTCGATGCCTCCGTTTTCCCGTAGCGGTCATAATAGATGTAGGCTTCCTCACCTGCCATAAAGGCCACAGGGATGTCTGCGCTCAACTCGTGCGCGATCGTCGGGATATATTGCACCTCGCCCGTCTCACGCTGTTTCTGCACGAGATCGTTCACCTTGCGATAATAGTTCGCGAAACCCTCCGCTCCCATGAGCAGTTGGAAGGAGCCCCCGATATTGTATCCACCCACAACACTGGAAACGGCCTTGATCCGCTTATCGCGAGCCGCCGCGGAGATAGTCAGTCCACCTCCGAAGCAGATACCGACCAGGCCAAGCCGTTCAGGATCGATATCCTGCCGCGTCAACAGGTAACCGACGCCATTGACGATGTCCTCGATCACACGATTGGGATCGTAGTACGAGCGGGGTGCGCCCTCACTCTCGCCATACGATCGCGGATCAAATGTGAGCACCGTGTAGCCTGCGTCCGACAGTCGTTGCGCATAGTGGGGTACGGTCTCCTCTTTGACGCTGCTGATCGGACCCGGCATGACTATCCCTGGCGTGCGCTCACCATCGCGCGCGTTCGGTGGACGATAAAGGTGGGCCGCGATCGTGAGCCCTTCACTTTTATAGGTTACTGGACTGCGGCGCGAAGGATCGGCATGAAGCTGGTTGGCAGCCTCGTGAGCCTGGAAGTAGCGCGGGTCATTCCCCTGTGTGATTGCCTGACTGATGGGCAAAAGAGTTGTTGAGTTGACCACGAAACGTGTTCCTTTCTGAAAAATGGTTAAGCTGATACGCGTTGTGCTGCAAGTTCGAACAGATTCAAATTACCATCGGCCCAACTGAAATGGAGTTTCAATTCGCTCTTTTTATGCTATCTTCTAGTTGTCGCCCATCTTTGAGGACGTGCTTCTAGCATATGCTGAGGGCAAACGCTCATGCTATCGGAAACGTGCGCATTCTATCAAAAACGTGCGCGTCTCACCGTGTCTGGCGGTAGTTGAGGGGTGTCGTGCCTGTGTAGCGTTTGAACGTGTGGGTGAAATGGCTCTGTTGGGGAAAACCGAGCTGTAACGCGATGTGCGCGACTGGTATATCGGTCTCTTTCAGCAAGCGTTTGGCGACTTCGAAACGCTGACGCATGACGAATTGATGTGGACTCTCGCCCGTCGAGCGACGGAAGAGGCGCGCAAAATGATAAGGGCTGAACCCAATCTGCCTGGCGAGCACCTCTAGCGTGAGTCCTTCGTTAAGGTGGGCATGAATGAAGTCCGTCAGGAACCCCAACTGGCGGGAAGAGAGTTTCTGCCGCTGCCCGGTAATGATTACGTCGCTTGTCGTGTAGTGCCGCAGAAGATGAACCGCGAGCATCTGCGCTGCCGTTTCCGCATAGAGCCGCCCCACCACGGCGGAGGAGGCGGGCTGTTGTAGTTCTCGCTGCAAGGATAGAGCCATAGAAGTCAGTAGCCCATCTTGAAAGCCAGTAAGCTCGTGTACCTGGACGTGTGTGGCATCGCGTTTCTCTACCAACTGCATACTGCGAAAGAAGAGATCCGCGTTCAGATGCAGATGCAGTGTTGTGAGCGGCTCCGAGGAGAGACTTTTCCAGCGCAGCATGTATGGCTCTCCTCCCGCCGGAGACAGGAACCAATCGCCCGCATGAATGGGGTACGAAATCCATGGACCATCTACTTTTCGCTCGTCAACCCGGATATAGCCGCTGGTGACAAGCACCAGGTAGATATCGGGTCCACCTGGAAAAAGTGTCTCCTCCAGGTCCGCTGGCTCGTGATAGGTGCGCACCGTCAATTGCTCCCATCCCGCAGGCCGACTTGAGAGGATGGGAGCAGTAGGCAGGTAAAGCTCAAAATCCGCCGTTGAAGTTGAGTAGGGTACACTCGGTGCTTCCTCGACTTGTATCTGTTCCTTAAGCATGGCTCATCTCCAGTGAATGCAGTACGCTTGCTGCCCATCACTATACGGAGTTCCATCAGGAAAAGCAAGCCTTTTCCACCTACCCGCACAGGCGCGGCCCTTATGGCCGCGTGGATGTTGAGAGGCGGCCACATGCCTCCTTACAAATGCCCGATCAAATTGGCGAGTTGGGCACGTTCTTGATCAGCATCCTTTACTGGCACGATCAGCACAAGCAGCTCGTCGAGTCCGTTGGTGAGCAACTGGGAGAAACGGGCAGCAATAGTGTTGTCAACGCCGGAGATGACCAGGCTTTCAATCAGGTCGTCGGGCATTGTGCCATCGCTGGCGACGGGATGGCCGGATTCGGCGAACATGTGAGCGTAGAAGGGCAGACGACCGTAACGACTGATCTGTTTGCGTGTAGCCTCAATGACGGCCTCGCGGTCGGTGCTCATCGAAGCCAACACGTGGGCGACGAGCGGAGGTGTTGGTCTGTGCTGTTCCTGTGCTCCAGTTTGCAGGGCAGGTAGTGCCGTTTTCAGCAGATAAGGCACGGGACATAGCCAGGAGAGCGCGCCATCGGAGATCTCACCCGAGACTTTGAACGCGCCGGGACCAAGCGTCGAGGTGAGGATGGGCACATGGGCCTGACGTGGCAGGTTCACGGTGACGTTATAGAAACGGCCATGAAAATCGACCTTGCCTTCCCACAGCGCGGAGCGCAAGATGGTCACATATTCGCGCAGGTGCTCCAGCGGTGTATTCATAGGAATGCCGTACATACCCTCGATGGTGGGGCGGTGGCTGGGTCCGATGCCCAGGCGCAAGCGACCGGGCGCGATATCGTTGAGCGCGAACGCCTGCGCGGCGAGCGCGAGCGGATGACGTGGATAGGTGGGAACGATCGCCGTACCCATACGAATATGCTGTGTTTGCACGGCAGCCGCTGCGAACGCTGTGAGGGCATCAGCGGCCTGCGGACCTTGCGTGGTCCACACCTGTCGCACTCCGGCGGCCTCGGCATCGATGATCGATTTGATAGCAGTGGTAGCATGCGAGCTATCGATAACCAGCCCGACACGCTCACGGGCGGACAATGTCCGTACCTGACTGGCCTGTAAGAGATCTTGAGCTTGGGTCATAGTGTTGGTATCCTCTGTTTGCAAAACGAATAGGCGAAATTATTGTGGCATTCAGCATGCAAAGTAGTTATTGTTGAGTTACTGGATACCACAATCTGCTTTTATGTATACGATACCATATGGGGGTGGGTGACTATGAAAAGTGGGGCGAATAGCGTTCGCCCCACGAATACGTGGAATCCATCTTGAAGCGCTACTCAAGTTCGCGCTGGCCGCGTTGATTGGCGTTCCGCTCTGCTTCGTGCTCGCTTTTCTGATCCGCAGGATTCCGCTGGCGACCAAGATACTTTAAAAGTTGGTGTGAAAGAGATACAGCCAGGTTGGTAACTGTGGACAGATAACGATAGTCATAATAGCGCTCTCTTTACAATTCGGAACTTGAGAAGTCAGTTTTAGCGACTTTAAAAACAACAAATCACTTCTAAATCAACTAATGTCTGCTATGAACGTTGATCATAGCGCTGCTGAGCGAGCGTGACCACCTCGATATTTGCTTCAGACCACTTGATAATTGTATTAATAGGTTCGCAAAGCGTTTGTCCCAGAGAGGTTAACGCATATTCGACACGTGGAGGCACCTCTGCATAAATGGTGCGTTGTACCAGGCCATCACGTTCCAGGCTGCGCAGAGTCTGCGTGAGCATTTTTTGCGAAATTCCTCCAATCTGCTTCTGGAGCGATGAAAAACGCATCGGTTGTGCTTCGAGTAATCCGATAATGAGGGTTGTCCATTTATCAGCGATCACATCGAGGATATGGCGAGTGGGACAATTGCGATCATAGACGTTTCCTGACAAGTAACTTACTCACTTTCTAGTATGTACCGCACTTTTAAGTGCCTTCTTGAAAAATGATGGTAACTCTCTTATAGTAACTATTGGAAGTCGCAATGTCAATCTTCTTCCGCGTACCCATAGCGTGTAACGATGATACTGTGTGCTTGTAGTGGATATTCCAGATTATGAGAATGGAAACAGAAAGCAAAAGATTGTCGCTACGCGAGAGAGAACATGACGAAAGGATCTTTCCTATGTATGCACTTACTGGTGCGAACGGCCATCTTGGCCGCCTTGTTATCAAACACCTTCTTACGCACGTGCCAGCCGACCAGATTATCGCCACCACGCGCAAGCCTGAACAACTGGCAGATCTAGCCGCTCAAGGGGTCGTGGTACGACGCGCTGACTTTACCGATCCAGCAACCTTGCCAGCAGCATTCGCAGGAAGCAAGCGTCTGCTCATCATCAGCACTGATACTGTCGGCCAGCGCGTCGAGCAGCATAAAGCAGCAATAGAGGCGGCAGCCAGTGCTGGTGTCGGCCATATCGTCTATACCTCATCTCCACATGCCGACCCGAATGCATCCCATCCTATCCTTGCTGAGCATGGGCAAACCGAGGCCGCTCTGGCTGCTGCTGGTGTGGAATGGACAGCGCTGCGCAATAGCTTTTACTCCGAGATTCTCAAAGATTTCATTGGTCTCTTGCTGGTCAATGGACAGGTACTCATTCCAGAAGGTTCGGCCAGACTCAGTTGGGTCACACGAGAGGATTGTGCGCGAGCTGCTGCAGGGACACTGGCAGGAAGAATTGCAGATGTTGGACCGCTTGATGTCACAGGCCCGGAGGCACTCAGCTTTGCAGATCTGGTGCGTCGCTACTCCGACATTTCCGGTCAGCGGGTCGATGCAAAAGTATTGCCAGAACAAGAAATCCTTGCTCAGGTGCTGGCGAAAGGGGTACCACAGGAAGCAGCGGGCCTCCTGGTCGGATCTATAGGTTGGATCGCTCGCGAGATGCCTACAGAGCCCACTGATACCGTTCTGCGAGCAAGTGGTACGAAACCTTCTCCCGTCGATGAGGTGTTGCGTTCCCTGGTCCTCGCTTGAGAGAACTATGTATTATGTATATAGATATAGAGTAGAAGACTATCGCTGAAGTTTTTCTACAAAACCATGCTTCCTCATCAGAACAGCTAACGACGTATATAGCCAAAATCGTCGTTAGCCGTTTATCTCCTCAAGCTCACATAGCTACCACATTCTGCAAAACCATGGCCTCATGAATGCGAACCTTTCTGACAGAGGTCGCGGCAGAGACCGAGATCGAATCATCAGTCGCTAGACGTTTTTAGCGTACCGGCGAAAACGTGATGGGCAGTTTTTGCACGCCGAAAAACGCAGAGGCGGCGGGAATGCGTTGTAAGGGGACAGAGC
>CAZZWK010000060.1:38588-42138 GCA_964657925.1 uncultured Dictyobacter sp. | reverse complement strand
TTGGGTCCTTTCTTCTCGTTTACACTCGTCCTTTCTTTTCTTATCGGCTACTCTTAGTTCCTACGACACACTCTCAGGGAAACGAGTCCGACATCAAGCGAACCACTCTGCACGATTACGCAAACGCTTGCAGCAAAAAGGCACTCGTGGCGCGAAACGTCGCCTCAGACGCATTGAGCAACGAGAGAGATGGTTGAAAATGCAGGCCAATCACACGCTCGCTAAACAGATCATCAACCAGCATCCACATGCACTTATCGGACTCGAACAATTCACTGACATCCGAGAACGGACCAGGCGTAAGAAACGCAAACGCAAGAAAAAGGGCAAAGGGACAGAGCGAGTTGCACCAAAGGCGCGTAAAGCCAACCGGGTGTATTCACAATGGTCCTTTGCCGAACTGTATGCGCTCATCAGTTACAAAGCCGCTCTTTCAGGATCACAAGCTATCAAAGTGGATGCCGATTACACGTCAAAAGCCTGTCCGATGTGTGGGTACACCGCCGAGGGGAACCGTCCACACAAAGGGTTGCTCTTTGTCTGTCAGAACCCCACCTGTGGGTACACGCTGCATGCTGATCTGATTGGCGCGAGGAATATTACCATGCGAACGCTCGTGCTCCAATCCTGTTGAAGCACGACGGGGCACCTGTCAATTGCCCCTGATGCATCGGACAACGAAGCCAAAGCGGCACGCCTGCAAAGGTATGCCGAGTTGCGGTGGAGTCTAGATGTAGCAAGCCTCCGGTCTCTGACCGGAGGTGCGAATTGACTTGCAAATCGCCGACAATTCCCGCTTCTTCAGCATCCTTTCAAGAAAGGCTTTCAGCAATAGCTAGCACTCTCAGGAGAGGAGAGATGGAAGTGGGATCGAGAGCACTCAAACTGAGGAAGAATAGCATAGAATTTTTGAAACACTTTTCGCTTGTGTAAATAAAAAGTGATTGAGCATTGCTATTTTTTAGGGGATCGCTTATACTGCTTTTGATGGCAGAAAATGTATTGCCATTGTCTCTATTTTCAAGTAGAAGAAGGGGAAAAACATGCAAGGTCCATCTGGTAAAAAAGATCCTGAGCAGCAGGAGCAGACAAAAACCTCTACATGGAGCGATATCCTGTGGGGTTCTCACAGTTACGAGGTGTACACGCCAATCTGTACCAAAGGGGGAAGTTGCACCCTGGACACTGTCTTCGGGATACTGAGGAGTGAAAGACGTTTTGTCACCCCGACCGCGCAGACCGAGCCGGTCGAAGATGGTAGCAAGACCAGCATACCGATGCTAGGCACGGTAGAACATAGTGTTGACGTGCAGCACCATAAAGTGACCAACACGACCCAGGCTGATCATCTGCTCAACCCTGGTGTTGTTGAACGCGAGATTGTAGAGCGAGGAGGCGAAATTGGGGTGCACACAACAGGCACCGGAGATGGTTTTTTGCCGCGACAGAATGAGAGCCTGGCTCCCTATGTCTGGGGATTCCCTGATAGTGCTTTAAAAGAGACGTATAAAGAGAAATACAAAGAGAAAGACTAGCGTTTATCTTGCTCTTTCGCGAACTCAGGTGCAAGAGGCCAGACCAGTTCCTCAATCTGGCCTCTTGCACCTGAGCAGGATTGTTGCCATCTCGAAACTTCCATGTCCATACATACTCTGCTTCATGTATTTCAGCGTATTGATTTATCCTTCAACTGGTCCATTCCATCACTTTTGTGGAGAGAAAAGCCCTGATACTACAAATCGTTCTCTTGTTTTTTTTTAGGCGGTGCCATAAAATAAGGATGGATAGAGCTTAAAAAAAGAATACATCGAGGGTAACAACTGATCTTTAAAACCATGCCCACGCGTTCCCAAAGAGGGACAAAAAGGACTTGATACACAGGTGGAGAAGGAGTACACTGAGCAGAAGGAAACACGTTGGCAAGGTTGCTTGAAACAGCGTCCAAACAGGGAAAGGGTGAGGAGAGCATGCTGGTGAAGCACGGGTTGCGGGTCGAACTGGATCTCAACAACAAGCAGGTTACTGCCTGTGTGCAGCATTGTGGCGCGTCTCGTTTTGCCTATAATTTCGGCTTGCGTCGCAAACAAGCGGCATACAAAGCTGGAGAGAAAAGCCCGTCTGCCATCGACCTGCATCGGGAGATCAGCCGGCTCAAAAAGGACAACCCGTGGATGTATGACGTGTCCAAGTGCGCCTTTCAGGAAGCGTTGCGCGACCTCGACCGTGCCTTTGGGCATTTCTTCCGGAAGTGCACATTGAAGAAACAGGGACAGTGGAAAGGCCCATGCGGCTATCCACGCTTCAAGTCGCGCAAGAAGGGCATTGGCAGTGCCCGTTTTACCGGCAGCATCACGGTCTACGACGCGATTCGTCTGCCACGTCTGGGCTTGCTGCGTTTGAAAGAACGTGGGTACCTGCCCATGACTACCAACGTCGGCAGTGCCACCATCTCCGAGAAAGCCGGACGGTGGTACGTATCGGTGTGTGTGCACATCGAGCAGGACGAACCAGCACCCGCGACTGGTGAGCCACTTGGGGTGGACCTGGGTATCAAGACGCTGGCTGTGCTCTCTGACGGCAGAACCTTCGAGAACCCGAAAGCGCTGAGAAAGCACCTCAACGCGCTCAAGCGAGCGTCACGCTCCCTCTCACGCAAGACCAAAGGGTCACACAACCGGAAACGGGCAAAACGTCGGTTCACGAAACAGCATGTACGCATCGCCAACATGCGACGGGATGCATTACACAAAGCGACAAGCGCCATCATCGCGAGAACCAAGCCTGATGGCGAGCGCCCGTCTTGTGTGGTATTGGAGGACCTCAACATCTCTGGCATGCTCAAGAATCGAAAACTCAGCCGAGCCATCGCCGATGTGGGCATGTATGAGTTTCGCCGCCAGATCGAGTACAAGGCGAAAGATGCAGGGGTACGCGTCATCGTTGCCTCACGGTGGGAACCCTCCTCAAAGACGTGTCACGTGTGTGGGTGGAAAGACGAGCATCTCACGCTGGCTGACCGGGTGTTCGTGTGTCATGACTGTGGCAACGTCATTGACCGCGATTACAACGCGGCGTGCAATCTGGCGAAATTGGCAGAATGAAGAACTACCGCGAGTTCTGCGGGAAGTCAACGCCTGTGGAGGTCATGTCAGACGGGAGACCTCCCGCTGTGGTCGCTGAAACAGGAACCGAACACTGGATGTGGCCTGTCCACATGTGGGGAGGTTTCGGAGAACGGAAGGAACCCTGGTCCGAGTGCAAGCAAACGCGGCGCTTTTTCAGGTTAGACAAACATGGCGCGCAGCGTGGACCTGCTCCTTTTCTTGCTGTAAAGCGCGAAAGCTCGTGTTTTTTGGTTTTTCAAAAGGGAGAGCGATGCAAAAGAACATGACCATTTTTGAGAATCTTTCGACGTTGGAGCAGGTTCAAGACATGTATTCCTGGTTCGCACAGATGCGCGCCGAACAACCCGTTTGGTTCGATGAAACAAGCGGGTGCTGGCATGTATTTCGCTACGCGGACGTTTCCCGTGTCATCACTGATTCTACCT
>CAZZWK010000060.1:11366-38488 GCA_964657925.1 uncultured Dictyobacter sp. | reverse complement strand
CTATCGTCATCGCCGAGATGCTCGGGGTACCAACCGCTGATCGACCTCTTTTCCGCACATGGGCCGAAGGACTGCTCTCCAGGCAGTTGAGCGATGGAGATTTGCTTCAGCCGGACGCAAGGAGTGCGTCGAACCCGGAGGTGCAACACGTCCGGCATATCTTCGAGGAAATGAGTCACTATTTTCAACACATGCTGCAAGAGCGTCAGCAGCACCCACGCGAGGATATGATGACAGAACTCCAGATGGCTGAGATCGATGGGAAGCGTCTGGAAGGCAAGGATGTGGTGAGCTTCTGTATCTTGTTGCTGCTCGCCGGACATGTGACCACGACCAATTTGCTCCAACAAGCTATTTTGAACTTCGATCGTTATCCAGAGGGAAGAACGCATCTCCTAAACCATCCAGAGTCAATGCCCAAAGCAATAGAAGAAGTTCTGCGTTTTGCTTCCCCCGTCTGGCGTATCACTCGTACAACGAAAGCAGAGGTGAGCATCGCAGGTACCACTCTTCCTGCTGGCTCAATCATCTTCTGCTGGCTCGCTTCAGCCAATCGAGATCCTGATCAATTTCCCAATGCGGAGCAGTTCGATATCGCCCGTACACCGAATCGGCACGTCGCCTTTGGGCATGGTGTTCACTTCTGCATTGGAGCCCCTCTTTCTCGTCTGGAAGCCGCGATTGCCTTGCCCATGGTTCTCGAACAACTTCCCGACTTGTCCGTTGAGCATCAAAACGCATTGGAGCTCCAGCAAAGTCGCATCCTTTTTGGCTTTAAACGCTTACCAGTGTCATTTCCCGCTTGTTGATAGGAAAAAGCAGAAGGCGGCGAGTGCCGCCTTTCGCTAAATCAGTTCTCTTCGCAAACGAACGACCCACTCAAGACTTCCTGAATATAGTTCATCGGCGGGAAGGAGAATGTTGGGACATCTGGCTCGCTCAAGTCGGAGAGAGCGGCCTCCTAGAACTCCAGCCACGAGTTTTTTGGGATAGAGAAAGACGAAGATGAGGTAGGCAATGCAATGCTCGCAACACGTAATAAATGCAACAATTCACGCCGTTTGATCAGCATTTCTCTTTCCCATTCTGAAGAGGTATTCTCATATCGCGATTCTAGCATACCATATTGTGGCGCAAGATCATGTGGAAAACAACCAATCAATTGAGCAAGAGTAATACGATCTTCTTTTGGAATGATTCCATTTCAGGCGGCTCAATAATAGCGTGTACTTTCAGGGATAGCTGTTTTTCGATGAACTTCTCGTATAGTTAAACCGGCGTTTTTAAAAAGTGCTGTCAGTCGATTAGGATGTTGTCCTTTTTGCGTCACATAATGTTATGTACCCTTTATATGAGTTTTCCTGTTTAAGAATATGGAAGAATATCATACTGAAAGAATAGCTTTTAGAAACAATGTCCATGAAATAGTAGCAGGATTCTCTATCTTCTTGTTCTCGTTTCTTGAGAGCATACACTACCTTCTCACCATTTGCAATAGGGCCCCTCGGATTGCCATTTTCTCCACCAAGTGCTCGCACAGACCATTAAGCAAGCGGCTCGCTAATGGCTCACAAGCCTAGGTTTGCTTCAAAATAACGATAATATGAGAGGTGGCGAGGAGGTGATACAGAGGAGATATATGAGCTTAGCCAGTGAGGAGGAAGGCTCAAAGGTAATGCACCATGTTCTGGTCAAAAGAGATTTTCCCGCTTTTATGGCAGAAATTAGGTGCCGTGCAACCTCAAAGAATATTTGCCAAGAGAAGCAGGATTCTCAACGTCATCACGTTGATTCTTAAGTTTGGTGGGGTGGTGTGGAAGGATGACGTGGAAAAGGACGCCTTCGCTTCGGCTCCGTGTATTGTCCGGGCGGGTTGTGTAGCCCTGCGGCCAGCCGCAGTTCTCGAATGAGGGGGTCGAGTTCACTTCCGTTCGGTAGCGGCCAGACTGTGGATTGCCGGGTGCGCGTCTGATGCACTGCCTCCGTCAGGCGAGCAATATCGATCGTCATGAAACGCTTTTCCTGTTCCAACTCGCGCACCTTCAACACACGCCCAAAGAGCAGTTGGAGCGAGGCCGCAATCTGCCAGAGCGCATCATCGGGGTTCACGGCTGGCTCTGCCACGATGCGCCCATTCGCCGCTTGCACAATCGCCTGCTGAATGTGTCGAATACTTTGTTCCAATTGTTGCTTCTCCTGAGCAATCGACTGCTGAAGCCGCGCAATTTCCTCAGCGCGATCGGCGCGACGAATCGCTTCGTTGGTCGAGCGTACCTCAAGTATACCGAGAACGCCGCAACTAATCTGCAAGAGAACAGGACGCGCGTAGGCAACCGCGGGTCCGCCCCAATGAAAAATGAGCACGGTTAGGTCAGCACTGTGTGCAAGCCCATAAAAATCGCCGAGGATGAGCACAATATGCAGGCAGATAAAAAGCCCGATGAAGGAGGGGGCAAGCAGCACACCAGCAAGCAGTAAAGGGAACACAAATAGGTCGAATGTCAGCAACCATCCACTTCCCAAACCGCCAGGAGCGCTCAGGAGCGCTGCCTCAATCAAGCCATCGATGCTCAGAACCAGAATGAGTGACGCTCCTGTTTGCCATCCCCTGCGATTGCAATAGAGCGAGATCATACAAAGCACCACAAGCGCGAGGCCAGCGAGCGCTGTTTGTGGACTCACAAACGCCTGCTGCAAAAGTAAAAGGGGCGAGAGCATGATGAGCAGACCGATCGCACTGATTAGTCCAGCTCGTCGTAGGCGTTCGCGGCTGTCCGCATTCGCCTCCTCGCTGTAATTCTCGGTTCCAACAGGCGCGGTGAGATGCAACCATATGCGCCACAAAACAAGCAAACGTCTTCGCATGAATTCCTCACGAGCCTACCAACAACGCTCTGTTTCTCCTACTTCATCTTCTTTCATCGGATCAACAAAGCGTTTTCTTCAGGCTGAGGACGGTTTGCCTATTTTCAAGCCACTCTGGTTGGTTGTCGCCAAATCCAATCCGGCCCGTCACACAGGGCAAGAAACAACTCTTTGCGTATTGGGTTCAACTGCCGAATCGTCGCGGCGATATCGACCACGACCAGGGCATAGCCACGGCTCAGGTCATCAAGGTGCGAGGCATAAAGGACATCAATAACAAAAGAGCCGCGTTGCATCGCGATCAAATAACCAGGATGCACAATACCAATTGCAAGCGTGCGACCTGTCTGTTCAGCAATAGATGCGGCGCAGGCATAGAGTAGGTCACGTGCCACAAACAGGTCAAAACTAGCCCTGGTGCCAGGAGGTGACCAGCGTCGACCACGCAGGAGGCAGATGCGATTCATTTCAACCAGTTGCTCAACTGGATAGTGCTCGTAGAGATGAGTGACCACTGAGGATGGGATCAATTCAGAATCAACAAATTCCTGAGTGATCATTGTATCTCGCCAGGTGCCAAGTTGGAAAATACGGATACCAGCAAGCAGGTACTCAGTATCCTCCATTTGCCCATAGACGCAGTAAGCCCCATTGCGGCCAAGGCCTTCGCGATCGTAGCGGTCTCGTTCTCGGCCCTGTTCGTCAATAGGGAGTGACCAACCGAGTTCATCGACGAGCATACGCGCTCGCAGTTGTTGATAGGCTCGCTGCCTAGCGTCATCGGTCCAGGAAAGATGGCGAACCGTATACGTCGCCTCTCGCCACAAGAGTTCTTTATTAGGTACTGTAAAGAAAAATGACATCCTATCCTCTCAGGCATCCACGAAAACGAAATGGTCTCATCTAAAGTATAGGATGTATTTTCCTGCTTTGTCAATTAAAACCTATTGGGATAGAACGACAAGATACACTTGACTTCCACTATAAACACGCCGAACTCTGCTGACAACTTCTTGAGCGTGTAAGCATCTACGTGCAATAAGCCAGAATGCGTATCCCAAAGCATAGGTATCGTTCAGAAGGGCAAAAAACTATCAGTTCTAATAGAGAAAGTTGTCCGTGTAGTTTCTCAATACGTAAGGTAGGACCAGGATCACTGTAAAAATCTATCTTACCTCGACCTCATATTCGCAAACTTGTCAACAACGTGTACGACGAGGCATTTTTGTTGGATTTCTGTAAATCAGAAGAGGACAAATCCAGTTGCGTAGCGGAAGTAAACACTAAATGAACAAGATCAATGCGTGTATTCTGCTTCGATTCTGTATCAAATCCCTCACACATGCTGTTCGCTAAGAGAATCTTTTGCATATTTTCCAAGGCGAGCCGATAGGTAGCCAGTTGATAAGATTTATGTTTGTAGATATATAAATATATTCCTACGCACATTTCAACCAGTACACTTCCGATGTCTCTTTAAGAAACGTGTCGTTTATCCGCACCAGACGCTCATTGGCGTGCATACAGAAACCAGAAATCAAAAACGGGAGGACCCCATGCAGGTCATTCATGAACGCTGCGCAGGCATCGATGTGCATAAAAAGACGATGGTGGTGTGTGTTCTGCTCACCCAGATCAATGGGAGTGTCGAGAAGCAGATCCGCACCTCTCGAACTATGGCCGCAGATTTGTTGGCGTTGGAGGAGTGGCTCGCAAGACAACAGATCGAGCACATCGCCATGGAGTCAACCGGAGTCTCTTGGTACCCAGTTTCCCACGAGATGTGCAACGAGTTAAGCTCAAGTAAAAAGAATCACTACAAAGAGACAACGGTGCTCATATTATCAACACGCTGCGGAAAACGCTGACCATTGATATGCATCAACGTGGAAAAGCGACCAGATCACACGGGATAAAGAGGATACAGAAAACGTGCAGCGGGTGCTTAGGCGGTGGCGAGCAGATCGAATCCAAAAGAACGGGCGAACGTGGCGGGGAGACCATGGAGCGTGACAACAAACTTGGAAGCGTCGGCGGGACGGGCATTGCGTGCCAATCGCTGCTGCCAGGAGAGACGCCAATGCGCACGCTCGGCCCGGGTCAAAACAGTCTCAGCGGGCCGTTCGATAGATGAGGGAGGTGGAGCGGCCAGATGTTCCGTCACGTCAACGGTTTCGCGGCGGACACGGGCCAGCCATGCTCGCCGGATGCGGCAGCGAGGCCAGTACGGGAGCAAGAGGTGGTGGAAGGGATCCATCTGAGCAGGTGGAAGAGCAGGCGGGTGGCGAGGAGTCGATCGGCCACAACACTGCGCTTACCCGCCGCGGTTTGATCGTGGTGCTGCTTTCTTGACACTGGGTCCGCAAGGGACAGGAACGGCAATGGCCGATGCGTGCCGCGTACAACACTCGCAGAGAATCATTTCGTTCGGGACGCCGCTCCTGGAGATAGAGCGGGTGATTGGCAGGACAGCGCAAAGTGCCATCAGGTTGCGGAGTAAATGCGGAACCAGGGAAGCCATGGGTAAAGGATGGGCGGGCCCACTGGGGAGGTCCATACGCGGCGGGCGTTGACTTGTTGAGATCTGGATACTCCACAGGTGTCGCAGGCTCGGCAGGCTCGCACGCGTGAATTGGCTCGATGGCACTGGCAGGAGCAAATTCAGTCGTGCGTAGTTCAGATGGGGAGAGCGCTTGTCCCAACTCCAGGCGGAGGTTCCAGGTCCACTGGCCGAGGATCTGGGCAAACTCTTGGCCGCACGAGGTATGAGAGTACCAGCGATCCAACTCTTGCTCGTCGTCTTCATCTGCGAGCACCGTCTCAAATGAGCCACGATGCAGGTAGAGATCAAGGACATCCGAGGCAGTAAATGCGGGGGAGGGAAGCGTGCTGACAAACAGCTCATAGACCATGCCGTCGCGCTCGACGCCAACTGCGGGACAAGAGGATGTGGCGGGATGTGTGGATACTACCAGGCTCACTAGGGGTCCAGCAGGCGTTAAAGGGACGGCGAGGCAATCGTAGAGTGCTCGGGTCATGCCGCTTTCTGGATGGGCACTCACGTGATCTAGAGCACGCAAAAGTTGAAGCTTCACAATGTCCAGATCCAGCAGGTGATAGGCACGACTTCTGGCGATCACGCCGAGGCCAGCCGAGAGGATATCGAGGAGTGGAGCGGCGTCGCCATACAGGCCATCTAACCGCACAAGCAGGGAAGTGGTCAGGAGTCCAAGCTGTGCCGCAGAGCTGGTGATCACTCCGATCGCCCGTTGCAGTTCGCCACGGTAATCCCCATTGCCAGATCCCCCAAATGTGCCCAAAAACTGATACGTATGTGCCTGAAGAATCACAGTACGCGTACGTACCACTTCTCCCCGCTTGCGCCCCAGATAGCCTGGTGCGCACACAGCCTCGAAGCGACGATGAGGAGCAGGCAACGCCTCAGTCTGCGGCAGCGCTCGTTGGCGGGCTGCTTGTCTTGTTCCGTCCACATCGATCACCAGAAACTCGGCTCCTGTCCGATCAACCAGGCCGCCGGAGGCAGGAAACGGCTTGCGAGAAAGCCCATCTTCCTGAAAGCGCGTGCGCAGAGCTTCTACTGTGGGTTGATCGAGGGCGGCCAGAAAACGAGAAAGCGTCGAGCGATGGGGCAGTTGGTTTCGCCCAAAGAGCGCCATGAACGGTCCGACAAAGGGGGTAAGCCGTTCATAAAAAGCCAACAGGGTAGGTTCTCCACTGAGGGTGTAGCCGATGAGGACAATGACAAAATCGATCAGATCGTACTTCCCAAAACGAGCACGAGCGAAGCGGACGTGTTCCTGGATGGCTTGCAAGATTCCGGTAGACGTCAGCACCTGAGCGAAAGCCACGACTTCTGCAAACCACGAAGGAAGGGTCGGGACTGATTCGGAGGAAATTTGGATAGTGACCGAAGTAGATGTCATACGGTGTATGGAACCTCTCACTAGGACGAAAACAGGTGAGGTATCCCATCTCATCGCGACGCACGACATCTGGATACCTCTGGGAAATGCAACGGGCGAGAAGCCACAGCGAGAGAGATGATTGCTCGTCTCCCTCGTATCCCTTTCCATGAGACCCATCAGTTCTCTACTGATGAGGTGACTTCTCGTCATCAATAATGCCCAGTTGTCGTTGAGGCTGTCTGGCTTCGAGTACCTGTTGTTTGACCTGTTCCATGCGGGTAGCAAACGCTGGGTCTTGCTGATGAGGAGGCAGTCTGGACGTGAACACCACTTCATAGCCATCTGGATCGCGAGCCAGCACATCGAGGGTGTTCCAGACCGTGGCTGTCGGACCTTCTACACTCCCGCCCCCCGTCGCACGAGCCGAAGCAACCAGGGCCTCGAGATCCGTTCCATGTGCTGAAAAGGTCAGGCGAATGCGAGGGTCCACCGGGGTCGAGGAGAGAGGACGACGCTCCGGAACCAACAACAGATCTTGATAGCGCCAGCGCCGCAAATGGATGAGCGCCACCTCACCGGATGGTCCAGGAACCGAAGCTAGAAGAGCGAAGCCTAACCCTTCGACATACCAGTGTTGAGAATGTTCCAGATTGCTTACCGCAAGCGTGGCAAAGGAGGGCATCACATAGATGCTCAGATCGATCACCGGCTTTGGCACCTCCACCGAAGCTTCAGCACCGGTCTTCTGAGACTCAATTGGCAAAGGATTCATCGGTGACCTCCAGTCTGTCCAGTCGTGTTTCGCTCCGCATTGGCGTAGATGGCCTCTCGAAGATACCTTGCGAGATTGGGCGCGAAGGTGTCGAAACGTGCGGTAAACCGGGGATCGTTGACATACAGATCGGCTAGCCCACAGTGCATGCGAACACTACAGGGGTAAAACCACCGTTCGAGGTGCTGGCGATGTGTCTCCGCAAGATCCATGGTTTTCGAGCTGCGAGCTGGTGCGCCCTCAGCTAAAGCCCTGGCAAAGTCGGTCATCAAGGCGGCAGACGCTGCTTGCATCCGCTTCCAATCGTCCTTTGTATACGTTGCCACACGACGCTGAGCCTCGGTCCAGGCATTGGTGTTCCCCCAGTTCTGTTCAGCCTCTTCGTGATACGCGACCGGGTCGGTATCGCCGAAAGCTTCCAGCATCTCGTGGGGTTCAAGATTGATTCCCATAGTACGTGCCTCCATCATTTTCTCGACGGCTCCAAGCATGCGTTGGAGCACATCAATCCGTTCACTGAGCAAGGTATGCTGTCGCTGGAGGTGTTCCAGGGGATCGGTTTGTGGATCGTCTATGACGGCTTTGATTTGTTCAAGCGCAAACCCGAGTTGGCGATAGCAGAGAATGCGTTGGAGACGCTCTAAGTCCTCAATGGAGTACCTGCGATACCCGGTATCTGATCGCTCACTGGGATGCAACAAATCGACCTGGTCATAGTAATGCAGCGTTCGCACAGTCACCCTGGCGAGCTTCGCGGCCTGCCCAATGGAATACTTCATGTGTTTCACCTCCTCAACCTATGCTAACCCATAACGTCGCGTCAGAGTCAAGGAGTATTCGGAGGCAATACATGAAAACGTCTCTCCGCGAAGATGCACCAGGGACATCTTTTTAGGGAGGGCAGGATTGCTTTCTCCTCGCAGTTATTGCTCAGCTATGAAGCTCGTTGCGCATCCCGTGGGAGTTTGGAACATTCTGGAGGAGGGTTGCCAGATTCTGTTGGTCAATCCGCAGCATCTCAAAGCGGTGCTGGGACGCAAGACAGACGTGAAGGACTCGGAATGGCTCGCCGACCTGCATCGCCATGGACTGCTCAAAGCCAGTTTTGTCCCGCCCGAGCCGGTGCGGGTGTTGCGAGAACTGACTCGCTGTACCACCAATCTTCTCTGATGATCGCTGTCGGGCATGTAGAAATTCTCGTGATTACCAGATCTCTGGGATGAAGATATTTCACCTTGATCATATACGTAGAGTAGCTTGGTAGTCTCTCTCGTAACCAATGCTCCTCCAAGTTGGCACGAAATAGAAGCAAGACGACAAAAAGCGGAGCGCAGGCGACTCCATACCAAGACCCTAGCAGGAAAGGTGTGCCTACATAGAACACCATCGCAGCGCTATAGAGAGGATGGTGCAGGTAAGCATAAGGTCCAGTAGAAATGAGCGTATGGCCGCGATCGCCTTGCAGGCGCACGACAGGGCTGAGATAGTGATTTTCCCGAATCGTGACGAAAGTTTCCAAGAGCGAACATAGGAAAAGGATGAGGCCGATTCCCTGAAAAGGAATAGGCATCTGTGACCAGCGATGCCGTGCCACATCAAATGGCATGAGCGCCAGCCAAGCCAGGGAGAGCAGGTAGAAGCTCAGAATCCAGATGCGATCCCAAGTGGGCTGGTCATGACGAATAATGACCAACCTTTCGGTCAGCAGGCTCGCATTTTTCCGCTGCAAATAGATGCTGAGCCCACCCACAAAACCGAAAAATGTTGCGAAAAAGATCCAACCAGGAAGCCAAGAAAGCCGACCTGCCGCTCCAAATAGCACGAGTAAGCAAAGTAGCCAGACGGCTAGTTGCCAGGTTAGGGCCTTGACGAAGAGCGCCATATTTTCCCCCTTCAGACATGCGCTTTGCCGTCTACGAAACCAAAGAACGCACCAAAAACAGCTGTCTTGGCAGCTGGGTGAGCGTTCCCGCAGACAAAAACAAAATGAGCTATACGAGTAGCCGGACGACCAACTGCCAGATGAGTGCTTTCATGAACAGCATAAAGGAAAGCGAATAGCACACTTGGTTCTTCCCTCTTTATTTATCCTTTGTCGCATATTATCTCCTCAGTTGATCTATCATCGTGGCTGTTTGCTGAGCCGCCTCCTTGCGCTGCTCTTCACTTAACGATACACTTGTCCACAACATCTGCTGATAAGCGACTGCGATGCGTTTTTGGAGTGTGTCTTCTAGATCGCCGTTCCACTAGAGTGCCGGTCAAGAAATCAAGATGCATTCTGAAGCTTAGCTTGAAGGAATTGGGAGCGAGCTAGGACATGCAAATTGTGGACGACAGCACAGCGGCGCAAATCGAAGAGGTTCTTGCGCACACCTCGATAGCGAGCACGGCGGCCTTGCCATCGGCTCACATGAGCAAGGGTATGCTCAACGGCCACCCGTTCGCGCAGTTGGGTACGCCCTTGCGGCGTCTGCTGGCGTTGGCGTAATTCGACGAGCAAGGCTTCATCAGGATGGATACTGACACTGCGTCCCTTCGCACTGGCGCTACATTGGGTTTGCAAAGGGCACTGAGCGCAGGTACCTCTGGGAAAGTGGACGCCGCCGCCGGGAACAAAAGGCATTTCTTGCTTGGCGGGACGCTGAATGGTTTGCCGTTCCCAGTCCAAGGTAAAGGCTTGCTTGTGAAACCGTTTGCTGATCCGAACAGGCCAAGCTTTACAATAGATCTCCAGGTCATTGGAACGCTCACGAACCAGATGGCTACTCAAATAGGCTCGGTCGATATGCAGTTCTTTTAAACGTGTCCCTTGCCGTTCCAAATCTTCGCTGATCGCTTCGGTGACACTGGCTTCAGGAATATTGGCGGGGGGTAATGCCCACCGCTCGAATGAGACCCGTATCCAAATCGTGCAATACATGGCGCTTGTAGCCATCCACTCGCACGCTGCGACTTTTGCGTCCATGACGCATCTGCCCATCTTCGACGCTGATGCGTCGGTCTTTGGCGACTCCCTTGATCAGACTCGCTTTCCCCTTCTCATCGACCTGCACATCTTGCTCTTCGACCAACTTCGCAATCGAGAGGGACGGCTGAGCCAGGTCCACTTCTTCCTGTTGCAGGGTCTGAACCCAGGCTTCTACGGTATGCAATATATGCAAAACCAGGACCAGCGCTTCTTCTTTCTCCCGTTGTTGATCCCAATCTCGATCCAACGCCATTTTCAAGCTGCTTCCACAAACCAACTCGGCCCCCGAATCACGCGCCACTTCAGCCAACTCTCTCTCCTGTTGATCGGCCACCGCGCATATGGCCTTTTTGAGTGCATGTCCCACCAGATTGTACGTATCTTCGACTTGTCCTGCCCCCCATAACGGACTACTATCCAGAGCAGCGCGCAGCGCTCGCGGCCCAAAAGCCTGACGTTGACTGACCATTTCAATGGTTTGCTCGATGAGCCGACGATCCATGTGCGATTCGATGAGTCGCTTCCGAAAAGCCACCAGGGTTCCTTTACTGAACGGCGCCTGATCCGTGTCCAGACAGTCGAGAACCAACTGCCATCACCGATCCATGAGCGTCGCTTCAACGACTTCATCATCCGAGACACCCGTGTACGCTTCTAGGATCAGCGCCAGGGCCAGGACTGCTGGGGCCACTGGCGGATGACCGCGCTCTGCTTTTCGATAGAGACTCGCTCACTCTTTCTGGAACGCTTCATCGAACAATTCGTGGCGATGCTGGCGCAAAAACACAAACAGTTTCGCTTTGCGTATTCGTTTCACAATCTGTTCCTCTTGGGCCGAAAGCTCAAGAGATGGCTGCCAAATCGATGGTCGCATGCTTCCTCTCCTCCAGGGTCTTCAGGCGTTTTTGCTGAAAGCCCGTCGGTGTTTTTTGATGGGAGGACACCATTGAACCGGGACGGCTCCTCTTGTGTGAGAAAACGCCGCGAGGCTTCCTCCTGGCAGGAAGCCTCGCGGAGGTCATCTGAGGGGACGTGTCTTCTCGTGTTGCTGGAGCCAGGCTTGCCAGCTGACGGTGCCGGTCGCCTGTTGGGGGCAGGTATTGCCACCCTGGCGCATGCCGCTAGCGGTTTTGCCCGGCAGGAAGATCGGGAGGATGGTCCGGTGGATTTTCCGCTGATTGAACCAGACCTGCGCCAGCTCTCCTGACGTGTAGACCTGTGGGCCACCCATATCCGGCAGACGACCGGAAGGACCAGCCTGCACGATTTCACAGAGACGCTCTGCCACTTCCTCCTCGGCCACGGGTTGGAGCAGCAGGTCCGTTGGCACCAGCGCAACCAGGGGGAGCCTGGTCAGAAAGTTCAGTAAGAGATCGATGCCGTAATGAAACTGGGTCGCCCTCAGGATAGACCAGGGGAGACCGCTGTGCGAAATTCGGTCTTCGCAGGCGAGCTTGGCTTTTCCGACGGCATACGGGACCTTGTCGATACCCACAATCGAAATGTAGACCACATGCGAGACACCTGCCTGACGGGCAGCCTCCAGCAGGCGGCGCGTGCCTTCGACATCGATTTGCCAGGTATGGCGGTTCCCACCGGTGGCGGCATGGACTACCACATCTATGCCCTGGACTGCCTCCGCCAGGCCCGCACCGGTCTCCAGATCAGCCTGCTTCCACTCCGCGCCGGGCCAATCCTCTCCAGGGGTGGCCCGGCGGCTCATGCCACGCACGCGATAGCCAGCCCCGCTCAAGTGTTTCACCACCAGGCGGCCCAGTCTTCCCGCACCGCCGGTCACTAGAATCTGTTGCATCGTCTTTCCTTTCGCATTTCGCTCTGTTTTGTCTGCTTCTCAGAAGGTCAATTGATGAGATAACTCATGGTCGATGCGCGCGTTCTCCTTCCCTTTTCGGCATGCCTGCTCCCTGCTGGGTGACGGTGCCAAGGCGGGTGAAGAGGTTGGCTGTGGCGATCATGAGGACCAGGGTCGCCAGCCCCTGCTCGTCGTAGTGCTGGACGGCCTCGTCCCAGATCGCGTCGGGGACCGGGTCCGCCTGATCGGCTAGACGGGTGACGGCCTCGGCGAGCGCGAGGGCGGCGCGTTCGGCGGCGCTGAAGGAAGGTGCATCCCGCCAGGCTGCCACGGCAAAGAGCCGCTCGTCTGTTTCGCCTGCCTCCTTGAGGAGGCGAGAGTGCTCCTCCACGCAGGCGCTACAGCCATTGATCTGGCTCACGCGCAATTGAACCAGGTCGATCGTCCTCCATGGCACGACGCCCTGCTGTTTCACAGACATCCTCAGGCCATGCAGAGCCTGCATGGCCTGCAGAGCGCCAGGAACGATCATCATCGGGTTTTGACTCATTCGTGCTTGCATGAGCTATCTCGCTTTCCGGTGTCATCGCTTCACCAAGAATGCTCTTCCATCCTGGCAAAGACCTCTCACCTGTTTTTGCTGAACGATTTCGATGTTTCTTTCATGTTTGTCTGCCTCTCGCATTCGGCTCGTACAGGAGACGAGAGAGCCCCGGCAGAATGTGACACCCCTCTGTTTGTTTTCTGTCCTGCTCTGGGCTTACAATATGAAGGGAAAAGGAGAAAGGGAAGCGATGAACGAATTCATGGATCAGGGGAACCAGGGAGAAGCATTCGAGCACTATCGTGTGCTGCTCTTTTCCATTGCCTACCGGATGACGGGCAGCGCGAGTGACGCGGAGGATCTGGTGCAGGAAACCTATCTGCGCTATCAGTCGAGCGAGAGGGAGAAGATTGTCTCTCTGAAAGCCTATCTGACCACGATTCTTACGCATCTGGCGCTGGATTATCTGAAATCAGCTCGTGTCGCCCGCGAAGAGTATCTGGGAACCTGGCTGCCCGAACCGATCCTCACCTCGGAGGACAGTGGACTTCCACAGGCCGTCCTTGAGCACCAAGAAGCGCTTTCGCTGGCCTTTTTACGCCTGATCGAGGCTCTCAGCCCGTCTGAGCGCGCGGTGTTTCTCCTGCATGAGATCTTTGAGTACCCGTTTCGCGACATCGGGGTGATGCTCTCGAAAAGCCCGGCCAATTGCCGCCAAATCTTTCATCGAGCCAGGCAGGCGTTGCAGGACAAGCGCGCGCGTTTCGAGCCAGAGCCGCAGCGCCAGCGTCAGCTTCTGCTCCGTTTTCTTTCCGCCAGCCAGGCTGGGGATATGGCGGCTCTGACGAACCTCCTGGCTGAAGATGTCGTCTCCTGGTCGGATGGTGGCGGCAACGTGCAGACGAACCTTTTGCCGATCTACGGAAAACAAGCCGTGGCGCGTTTCTGGCTGAGCGTGACACGCAAAAATCAGCGGTCTCTGACCGAGACCCTGTCCGAGATCAATGGCAGCCCAGCCATCTTGCTCTGGGACGAGGGCACCCTGGCCGGAGTCATCAGCCTGCGCCTTTGCGCTGTGGGCATTCAGGAGATCTATGCGTTGCTGAATCCGGAGAAACTGGCTTATCTGCAAAAACAGCTCTCCGGGCGCGGGACTGCTCCAGATTATCGCTGAGAAACCAGACGCAGCGCGAAGCGCGTGTCATGGATCAGGAATTCGGCGCAGGTTCCTCTGAAAACGTGCCATGGAGCCCGGGGCATGAGACGGATCAGTTTTCGCGAGAAACGAGCGTCGCTTTGGCACTGAGCAGTCGAAGTGTGTTTTGCCTGATCAGTAGACTCTCTTCAGCTTTGCGTCACTGGATGCGAGAGAAAAAGGATGCTTCTCCAGGAGCGAATTCCTGGCGGCACACACCAATTGATAGGAGAGAAATTGGTCAAATCACTCGCGTCTGAAGAGCGTTGAAGAGATGAGAGAAGATGCCTCGCCAGTTTAGTATGTGAGAGACCAATCGGCTGAAAGCGCCTAATCCGCTCGATACGGACAGACAAGTTCTCGGAGAGAAAGCCGCCCTGAAGGAGAATAAACGACATCCCTCTTTTTGGTCTCTCGATCCTTCTTTGACATTTCTTGACCGGCGCTCTAGAAGCTTCTCACCAAAGGGGTAGGACAGAAATGGAAAATCGTACCCATGGGTACGATTTCTCGTGATACAATGCGGTTAGCTTTCTTTTTTTATGAAAGATTGTAATAAAGATAATAGCTTTAGTGTTCGTTCTTTACTCATGGAAATCACATATTGGAAACTATCTCGACTTTTTGGAGTGCATTCAACGGTTAAAAAGTGCTTCTCAGCTTCAATTGGATGATCATAATCTATTTCTTTTGGACCAAATGAGAAATTATACATTGCACTACCACCCACCGCATACGATGTATCATCATGATATGGAAGAGCTTCTCCGAGAAAATGAACAAGATTTTTACTCTCCTGAAGCGAAAATCTAAATACTATTTCTTGATGAATCTCAACAGCATTTTGCTTTTCCACAAGTCGATAGAAGATTTGGGCAGTTTCTTCCTCTTCATCAATGATCAACAGACTAGGTGCAATGTAGCGTCGCAGGCGTTGGCGCATGAGACCAGGATGGGAGGCGCTCTCCAATGACTGTGCGAGTTCGGTCAGGGTCGTAAAAAGGACGGAATGCCCCTCTGCCAGCGTGCGATCGGCCAGCGCCAAGCTCAGATGTGTCTTGCCCGTTCCTGGAGGGCCAAGAAAGATCACATTGGTGCACGTTCGTACGAAGGAAAGATCTGCCAACTCGCGGATACGACGTGCGGAAAGCGTGGGCTGAAACGAGAAATCAAAGCCTTCCACCGTCTTCTTGCTCGGGATGCGTGCGGCTTTGAGGCGACGAGCAATGGCTTTCTGCTCGCGACCTTCCAGTTCCGCACGCAGTGCCCGTCGATTTGAGGCTCAGTTGTATCGTCTGCGCTATCCTTGGTGCCACAACTTGGTGATTGGAGCAAGACTGTTCACCTGAGTAGCTCACCAGCTGGCTCCGTCGGATCAGCAGCGCCATTGCCGAGAGGTTTCATCATTCATGGCTTTACCCGGGCCAGCGATCCAAACTTTCGTGTTCTGTTTGTGGGTTGAGATCTCTTTGAAAGGGAGAAGCTAGCGATACGCCTCTGCCTGCAAATTGAATAGTTCTGCATAACGACCACCAAGTGCGATGAGTTCGTTATGTGAACCACACTCTTTGATGGTGCCCTGCTCGATCACAAAGATGCGGTCGGCCAGGCGCACCGTACTGAAACGATGGCTAATAAAGACCGCCGTTTTGCCCTCGGTGAGCAGGCGAAACTTGGTGAAGATTTCGTATTCGGCCCGGGCGTCGAGTGAGCTGGTTGGCTCGTCGAGGATAAGAATCGGCGCATCACGCATAAAGGCGCGGGCCAGCGCTACCTTCTGCCATTCGCCCCCGCTTAACTGCAAACCATCTTTGAACCAGCGGCCCAGCATGGTTTCGTACCCACTCGGTAGTTTGGTAATCACCGTGTTGGCTCCGCTCTTGCTCGCAGCTCGCTCCACTCGTTGCAGATTTTCGATCTCGTCAATGTTGCCCACCCCAATATTCGCGCGCGCGCTCATGTAATAGGTCACGTAATCCTGGAAGATGACGCCAACAACATGGCGTAGTTCCTCAATAGCGTACTCGCGAATGTCGCGCCCGCTAATCAGGATCTGGCCCTCGTCAGGATCGTAAAGGCGTGTCAGCAGTTTTACAATGGTGGTCTTGCCCGATCCATTGTGTCCCACCAGCGCGACCACTTCGCCCGCTTTGATGGTAAAGCTCACATGCCGCAGAGCTCCTGCGGTTTCCGGATCTTTGCCGGGATAGGTAAAGCTCACGTCGCGAAACTCGATCGAGAGTCCAGAAGTCACGGGATCGCGTTCAATCACGCGTGAATCAGTGGGTGAGAGGATACGCGGCTGATACTCCAAAAATTCGTAGAGCGTGTCCACGTACAGATTATTCTCGTAGATCCCGGAGATATCGGCTAGCAATCCCTGGAAGCTCGACCCCACCTGCATTGCGGCCTGTGCATACATAGTCAGACTTCCAATTGTGATTGCTCTGGTCACGGCCTGCAACGCCACGTAAATATAGATCGCCGAGTTCGCCAGGATGGAGAGACTCCCCCAAGCAAAACCCACCAGGTAACGCCGGACAACAATGTTTTTGTCCTGTTGGTACAGTTCCTCGGCTACCTCGTCAAACTGCCGGATAAAAAAGCGCCCCAGGTTGAACAGTTTGATCTCTTTATTGTATGTGTCGGTCGTCATCAGGCGAACCAGATAGATCATGCGGCGCCGTTCGGAAGACTGGTGACGCATTCTCTGATACCCACGCCAGCCATACCGCGAACTGGAGATGAATGAGGGAATAGGTATGAGCAAGGCAATCACTGTCAACCACCAGGCCAGACTCAACAAGAGGGCAAGCATCGAGAACAACGTTACCACCGTTTTGAGAAAATCAAAGAGTTGTAAGATCATCTGCATAGGTTTATAGGCCGACTCATCGGTGGCATTGCGCAGCTTGTCATAAAACTGGGGGTCTTCAAAGAAAGCCAAGTCGAGCGTATCAGCTTTGCGCAAAATCATAGACTGCACACGGTTACTAAGGCGCTCCTGTAAGAGTTGCTGAACACTGTTGGTCAGGGCGCTGAACAGGCTTTGCAGCAGGCCCACTACGAGCTGAGCGGCCACAAAGAACCAGACCGGCCCCAAGTTATGGGACGTACTGAGCGCAGCAGAAATGACGCTATCTACTATTTCCCGTGTGATCCAGATGCTTACCACAGGCAAAAATCCGCTGACGAGACTGATCAGGATCATGATGATGGTCATCCAGTGGCTGGTCGACCAGATCAAGCCAATCACCCTGGGCAGGTCTGTAAAAGCCAGGAAGATTTTGCTCAACGCAAAGTGCTCGTCGTCCCTCTCTCTTGGAAGTCTTCCTGCTGGAGTTTGTGGGGCCTGTGATGGTCGTGAGGTGTTGCTCGCCATGGAGGCACTCCTTCATCTTTCTCTGCTTGAGAAAGAGCTGAGAGCCGTGGGACTTTCCCATTCACGCTGTAACCCGAACCATTCTTCCGTTCCCAACAGGCCACGTGTTTGCACGATCCCTCGGGCATCGATCAGGCAAAAGTAGGGGATGATGCCCCGTGGATTATATGCCCCCAGGAAGCCAGAACGAACCGGTGGGTCTAGGAGGATAGGGAAGTCCACCTCTACCTTGTCCTCGTTGCGGATGCTCTCCACCCAGGCGTAGGTTTCAGTTGCACTCGAATCGCTCACGAGTATGAATTCGACACCCGAATGCTCTTTCGCCAGCGGCCTCAACTTCGTAAAAAGTGGGAGCCTCTTGCGACAGCTACCGCAATGCGGTGAAACGAAAATGAACAGCACGGACTGTCCTGTGTACGTTGCCAGTTGTACCTGTTGACCAGTGAGTGTTCTGGCTCTAAATTTGGGAGCCGGTGCATCAATTGCCAATTCGGGGAGCGTTTCGCGCGCTTTTGCTTGCTTTTGTGCATCTCCTATTGCTCGTCGCCAGCGCACCATACGCAGCGTCAAGAGCAGATTGACGAGCACAACTCCCCATAATACGATCAGGCTGATGTTCCAGATACTTTCCATAAGCTCCTCGCGTTTTCCGATGGTCATAGTGCAAGCGAGAACGGCTTGCAAAATCTTCAATCTGGCTGGTTCCTTGCCTCTTGCCCCCCTGGTATACCAAGCGAGCAGAGAAAGCTCTGCAGTGGCCGAACCAATGCTGATTCGCTCAGACCTTGAGCCGCATTCCACTTTCTCTCGCGTTCGTTCCCTTTCAGGGGAAAGGAAACGGTTGGCGCAGTGTTTCAACCACGTCGGCCAGGTTCGTGACAAGGATGACAAAGCAGAGAGCCATCAGCCCAAGGATGATAAGAGCGCTTGTCGCTAAAGGCTGTGAGGTGTTGAGGCTGGTCCAGCCCCCCACAAGGCTCCCCACAATGAGGAGCAGGTTGCGAGCCACATCATAGGGAGAAACACGCCGCTCTGTTACGCCGAAACAGTTACAACTCACCTGCATGTTTCGCTGCAGTACCAGCCCGAGCGCGACTGAGAAGAACAAAAGCAAACCAGCCGCCAGCACAAAACCAGGCAAGAGCAGGGCTTCTCCTATCGCTAGCATGAGTAGGATAGCGAATTCTGCCAGCAGAGATAGCCAGGCAGCGCTTCTGCTCAGAGCCGGGGGGAGCACGCGGAAATCGATGACTGCTGCTTGAAAAGCAGAAAAGTCGCGCAGTTTACCGAACACTGACCAGGCAAACGTGAGTCCGATTGTGAGGCGGCAAAAGGTGAGCAAACTGTTAAAGACCATCAACCTCTCCTTTCCTCTCGATGTGCCAATGCGCTTCTACCATCTTTTCTGGGAATTCACTCTTGCGCATTGTTGCGCTCTCTCTAGAAGGCATCTCCGCCCACCGTGGTACTCGTCGGGCAGAAAACTCGGCACTCGCGATCAATCTGACAGGCTCACCATCCAAATGAATTGGGGAGTCGCCCAGGGAAGGGTAGGTCGCCCGCAGTAAGTCCCAGCTGAGCCTCTCCTCTTGCTGCGAGGCAAAGCGCACCCGCAATCCGAGTTCACGTGCCTCCCGACGCGAAATACGGTAATCGTGAGCAAAGTAGCCATCTGCCAGACGGTCGACGATGTGCTTGCGCATGCTCGTTTCAGCATCGGGTAACTGGTAGGTCAGCAGTTCGTTCGCAATCTGCCGCGTTAATTGATCGTAGCGGTAAAAGGCGCTAAGCGAGGTAGGAAAAATACGTTGCGCGACCAGGGCCAGGATCTGGAGACGATCTTCCTCGCGGACCACCCCGAACCACTGCTCGGCCATTTCTCTGAAGGCGCGCACATCCTGTGCTGAAATCGTGATCGGCGCATCTGGTGGGGGAGAACCCGCTGAACCGATGTGGGCATCGATTGGACCCAGGGCAGACAGTGGCCCCAGCACCAATTCATCCGCACTCAAGCACAGCAATGTCCCGGCTGACAACGCATAGTAGGGGACAAGGATCGTCAGGTGGTGCGCATATTCACGCAACAAGAGCGCCAATTGGTGTGCCGCCGTGATGTCTCCACCGTTGGTGTAGAGGACGAAGTCCAGCCGCTCCTTTTTTCCCAATGTGCGCAGGCACTCATAGAGCATGCGCACGCACGCATCCTCCAACGGAGCAACGTAGAGGATCAGCGGGTTGCCACGGCATTTCTCCAGCTCTGTCAGTTGTGGCAAAGTAAACGATTCCATTCCACCTCCTTTGAGCGTTCCCATTTCATTCATCCTAAACTAGTCCTACCAGGACGTGCAGCATCTTCTGCTTGATGGTGAGAGCAAAGGACATTCCAAGGATGCATGGGCTTACCGACCCCTCCTGCCATAAAAGTGGTTTCATGGTTGCTAGAGAGCCGCGAATCCTGTGAAGCATTTTCCCAGTGTTTTGCAAAATTGCGCTGATCATAGTTCCTCGCTCATTGCAGTCTCCCTGTTTTTGCCATCTCCGTACTCTTCCCTAACTATTTGCCCCACGAATCAGGCAGGAAGCTAATGCCTCCGTCATGCGTAGTTCTGGCACCAATTTCTCGATGAAGATGAACTGCCCATTGGGGTTGCTTTCAAGAAAGACGTATCGTCCATCGGGTGTAAGAATGAGATCGATCGCGCTGAAGTTGAGGCCATAACTTTTCACCAGCGCCAGGCAACGGTCTGCAATTTCCTTTGGCAGAGTCGCTTTGCGACATCGAATATCCACAGAGTAGTTCCGCCAGTCAATGCGTGTCTCCTCGTGTTCTTGCGAATGAATTTCTGCGGCAAAAAGCTCATCACCGATCACGGTGACGCGCAGTTCCAGGCGTTTGGGGATGTACTCTTGAAAGAGGCATGGTACCAGGCGGACCGAGTCAAGTAGCGCCAGTTCCGAGGCCGTGATCAGCGTAGTAGTGGTGAGCAACGGCTTATTCGGGAGCCCCCCGGGGTGTTTCTGGGCAAGCTTTGGCGCTCCCAGGAACGGATCAGTCATGACTTTGAACACCATCTGTCCACCGCACTGCTCATAAAAAGTGTGTACTGCCTCAGGATCGGTGGTAATCAACGTATGGGGAACCTCAAAGCCCAACAGAGCAGCACGCTGTAACTGGTTTCCCTTCAAACGGGCTGTGCGAATTGCGTCGGGATGGCTGATCCAATAGCAGTCGAGTGATGCCCAGATGCTGTGAAGTGCATGGTCGAGTTCATCATTAGCAAACACCCGCTCCTGCTCCGAGAGGTCGAGGGGTAAGCCGAACATCGCTGGCCTGCGCCACCAGATGGAGCGTACCCGTTCGAGGTCGATGACACGCCCGTTGGTTTGGAGCGCAATGGAACCTTTCCAGACCGAGCTCTCGTCGCCAAAAGCGAGCGACATGGTCGTAGATAAGGGGATATCGTTGGTATTCAGTCGGACGGCCTCGTGTCCAAGTTCTTGCAACAGCAGGATCACGTCATCGGTATGCGGGTCGTCCCTATTGGTCACAATGACGATCTGATTTCTACCCATAAGCTTTCCTCATGATAAGATCATGCACAGTTCTTTTTCTCTATCCGGGCGACGCTGTAACCAGACAGAGGAGTTGGTCTAACCATCTTCTTTTGATATGTTGAACGCACCGCCCCCGTGCTATAAAAAAAGCCTTCACACAGTATCAAATGGTGATGGTCAAACCAGCAGCCCTGTGAGTGTGTCAGATAAGGCGTATCTTGCCGAGCGAGCCACTATACTCTCGTGGGAGGAGAGATTACGCATGAACTCCCCAGAGGGAAGTGGCGTACGTTGTCCCAAAGAGAGAAAGACATCTCTAGAATGGTTTTCACCCCTTCCAGAGGCACGCCTTATCTAACGAACCTTCGAGTGTGTATTAGTCAGTAGAATCGCAAGACCACCCTTCTTCGGGACAGACGTTCCCGTAGGTTACGCAGTGAAACTCGCCGTTCTGTTCACAATATTCCTCGCCTGCATATCTGAGTGGCGTACAGTGGATTTTAAAAGTAGGAGCTTGGGCGGGGGTTCCTCCTTGCCATACCATGGTTTGTGTCTGAGGGTCGTACTTACGACTCATTGGCTCTATCGAAGGCTCAGCCGGATGAGACAGTTGAAAAGCGAAAAGTTTGCTAGACATAAAGTACCTCCTTGTTGAACAGAACACTTGTAGAATACAAAACGTGCAGTTTGATGAGTAAGTATTGGCACCAGCAGGGAACTGACGCCAAATTTTCCTTTTCCATGTTTGCTCGGTTGGTAGTTGAGTATGCGTCGCCTATTTCGCGTAAGTACTTCCTTGAAGTAGGTTATCTCCAACCCACAAATTCTGCTCCAGGTCATAGTGTCCAGTGATAGAAAAAGAGGTTGTTGTTTGTAACAAATGGGCGCGAATAGGTGAGATATAGAGTAAAGTTTTCCTTCAAGCTGGTTCAGTTTAGGCTGAACAGTAGAACAGGCAAACACTCTTGGTCACATCTCTTAGCTGGCGAATGCGTAAGACCAGCAAGAGCGAAACCCTGTCAATTGATGTGGTACGCTATCTTCCTCCTTTCTGGTGCGCTCACGGTAATTGACGACTGCACATGATGCAATCTTTTCTTTTTCCTGGGATGCGCGAAGTTTTCTGATTGGCTACCGTATTCAGTAGAGAGTGAAAAGTGTCGCAAGGTCTGCACTATGTTGATACCACAGTAGATCCTGCAACACCTGAGACTCGAGGTTTGGCTTTCCAGACCTCGGCGTTATCATGTGTTACTGTTTTGGCTACCTTTTCAAGTATGAAGCAAACAAGGCGGCAATCGGTGTCACATTTTGCATAGCTTGCTGCACATCCTACCAATTGTGTCCAGAATGGTATGTAGAAGACTGCACACAACTTTAGGTGAACATGAATGGTGGTTGAGGAGACGGAAAATAACACCAGGAATCGATAGCACAGAACGATTAGCAAATGGTTTTGCAATCAATAGGCTTCTGGTCCGTCATCAGGAAGGAGACCTCATATATGACAATGATTGATCGCGACATCTTCTCGTTTGGAGATCTCCTCCAAGCCTTTCGCAGGCGCCAGCGCCTCACGCAGCGAAGACTTGCTCAAGCTCTGGGGGTGCATCGCCGAACGTTGGGGCGCTGGGAACAGGGAGACTATCTTCCCGAAAGCAAAGCGTTGGTTCTGGAACTGGCTCGACATCTCAAACTTGATGAGCAGGAGACACGTCAACTGCTAGAAGCCAGTTTAACTGCCCTCTCTCCATATTGGTCTGTGCCCCTGCTACGCAATCCTTATTTCACCGGGCGCGCAGAAATCTTAGCGGAGTTGCACGTCCAACTCGGCGTTGAGCAGGCCGTTTTCTTGACGCAATCGTCCGCACTCCATGGGTTAGGAGGTGTTGGCAAAACACAGCTTGCGCTGGAGTATGCTTACCGACATGCCTTAGAATACAGTGCAGTCTTTTGGATCGGGGCCGAGACGGAGGAGAGCATCGTCTCCAGCCTTCGGCGCATTGCCGAGGTGCTCCAATTACCGGAGCGAGATGACACGGATCAGCAACGCATTGTGGCATCGGTACAACGGTGGCTCTCAACGCATGGGCAGTGGCTCTTGATCTGGGATAATGTGGAGGACCTCACCTTATTCGATCGTTTCCTCTCTTCTGTTCGGCAAGGAGCCATGCTCATCACCACACGCCGTCAAGCACTAGGAACGATTGCCCGCGATATCAACTTGTCCCCTATGGATACGGAAGAGGGATTGCTGTTCCTGCTGCGTCGGACGAAAATCCTGCCACCAGATGCGAGTGCGTGGAACCAATTGAATAAGCGTCGAGCAGGCGTTGATGAGGCAGTAGCAGAACTTGTTGCGATCCTAGGTGGTTTGCCCTTAGCCCTGGATCAAGCTGGGGCTTATATTGAAGAAACCGGCTGTAGCCCCATAGACTATTTGCATCGCTACACGCAGCAACGTTTCACCTTGCTGAATCGTCGGGGAACCTCTTTGGGGACAGATCATCCACAGTCAGTTGCCACCACCTTCACACTTGCTTATGAACGCGTTGCGTGCGAGCATCCTGTAGCATTACATCTCTTGTGGGTGTGTGCCTTTTTCCAGCCAGAAGCCATTCCTGAAGAGTTGTTTATAGAAGGTGCTGCATACCTTGGGCCAAATGTAGCAGCACTGGTTGATCATCCCATTCAGTATGATCAGATTATTGCAGTGTTACGGAACCTGTCTTTGCTCCAACGCCATGCTGAAACACATACTCTCTCGCTACACCGTCTGGTGCAGGCAATCCTGCTGGATAACATGACGGAGGCGGAGCGAACACTGTGGATCAGTCGGTGTATCGATGCACTTGACGCGGTGTTCCCTGAAGTTTTGCCTGAGACGGAGCATGCCATCTGGAAATTTTGCGAACGGTTGCTGGCTCATGCCCTGCGATGCTTGGATTGGGCTAGATTTGCTGAGCAATCTCTCACGTTTGCCTCACTTGCCTATAAGGTGGCTCAGTATCTCCGAACTTGTGGACGGTATGCGGAGGCAGAGCCGTTCTTCCAGCAGGCGATCCACATACGAGAGCATGTCTGGGGACCTGATCATCCCGAAGTAGCGCGTGTGCTCAACTATCTGGCGGTGCTCTACTGGCATCAGGGGAGGTATCGAGATGCGGAGCCACTCTTCAAGCGTATTTTGTCCATTCAAGAACAGACACTCGGACCCGAGCATGCTGATACAGCAAAAACACTGAATAATCTAGCGGTACTTTATGGAAGCCAGGGTAGATATGCAGAAGCAGAGCCGCTCTTTCAGCGTATTTTGTCCATTCGAGAACAGACACTCGGACCTGATCATTCTGATACTGCGACTACACTGAACAATTTGGCTCTGCTGTACCGGGAACAGGGCAAGGATGCGGAGGCAGAGGCGCTCTATGTGCGTGCGTTGGCCGTCCATGAGTACACACTTGGACCTGAGCATATTCGCGTCGCCCAGGTGCTGAACAATTTAGCTGAGGTGTATCAAGATCAAGGAAGGGATGCCGAAGCGGAACCCCTCTTGCGGCGTGCTCGGTCGATCCTAGAGCAAGTACTGGGGCCTGATCACCCTGATATGGTGGGAGTGTTGAACAATCTGGCAGACCTCCTCCAAAATCAGCAGAGGAGTAGTGAAGCGGAGGCGCTCTATGAGCGCGCGTTGCGGATTGGTGAGCAAAGCCAGGAGCCCTCGGCGTATTCCCATCAGGCTATTTCGCTCAATGGCCTGGCAAATCTCTTCCGAGATCAAGGAGAATATGCAGAAGCGGAGTCGTGGTATCAACGAGCGCTGGCTCTTTGCGAACAGCACCTGGGTCAGCATCATCCTGAAACTGCGCAAACACTGCATGATCTGGCCCTCTTACAGCAGAAACAAGGTCGCCTTGATGGGGCTCTCGTTTTGGCACAACGTGCGCTTGTGCTTCGTTCTCAGGTATTGGGAGAGAAACACCCTAAAACAGATGTCACGCATGCGCTCTGTGTTCAGCTTTTGAAAGATCAAACCGAAGGTCAGGGAAATGGAGTGTCTTATCTGGGTAAAGAAAAGATGCCTGATTCACGGAGCGAGGGAGATCATAGAGAAAAAGAATCACTTCCTTCCTCTGGGTTGGTCGAGCTTGCTTCCCCTGAAAGCCATCCTTTGCAAACATTTCTTGATGCTTGCTGTGATCTGCATCCCCGCGCTTGGTGTCGTTCTGCTGACCTCTGGCAGGCGTATGAGCAATGGTCCAGCGAGCGCCAGGAACGCTATCCACTCTCCAGATCAGCTTTTACTCAGCAGTTAAAGGCGGCTGGGTGTCAGGCCACGCGAACGAACCGTGCGCGTATCTGGCGGGGTATTACCCTAGTGAATCGGAAGGAGTGACAGGAGGTGACAGGGAGTGACACCTCCCTTGCAAGAGGTAGAATCCTGCCGACCGTTGCCCGCCGAACTCAAACACGGCTGCCCATGTATTTCTCAACGGTTTACTATACTATGCTCACAAATATCTCATCGAGAAATTCATATTTGATAAAAGGAAAAATGATGGCAACATGACTAACAATAGATGCATGGATTCTAAAAAAGAAGCAGTTTGATAGCTATCATACTTTATCTATATTTATTCCCTTGGAAGCAGGTGCGTCGCAAGGTCACTCATAATCACTTTTTCCAGACTATGGAGCAGCTCATGGATGCTGTCTCCTCCTTTTTTCGGGACATGGCGGCTGCTCCTGATCTCGTTCGCAAGGTTACGGGGTTGGCCGCATAAATTTCGCCGCTTCATTTAGTACGCTCCATCATGGACATCCCTCGTTGGCGCTCCCGGCCTATCAAGCGCTGGGAACCTGGATGGAAACCAATGCCTACGCCATCGTTGGACCACGCCGTAAGATTCGCCTGCGCCGGGAAGAACATCTTGACGACGCGCTCACCGAGATCCAGTTTCCGGTCGAGAAAGTGCGATGAACTGTCGTGCGGAATGGGATGTTGAGCAATCAGAGTGGGAGAAGATTCAGGGCATTTGGAAGCTTCTCCTGCTCGTTCACTTTGTCTTGCCTTTTTCTGCTGACACATGGCTTCTTTTTCTCACCACCGTCTTTCACCACCGTGCGCTCTGTGAAAAGGAGGGCGGTCACCAACCGGAAATCAAAACACAAGGAGCATTCTGTCTTATGCCTTTTCTTCTCCCTCCAACCAGTTCATCTCCTGAGAAAGTGTGGACCACGGCTTTCAACGATCTGGGGCAACGGATCAGGCACGTTTTCACTCGACGGGAGCCTCATCAGCGAGTGCTCGCCTACCTTCAAGGATTGATGAGCGACGTTTCGCGAAAAAATGGGTGGCAAGTGGCTGAAGAAAGAGGAGAAGCGACCCCCTACGCGATGCAGCACCTTTTGGACCGAGCGAAATGGGATTGCGATGGGGTGCGGGATGAGCTACGGACCTATGTCAAGGAAACGCTTGCAACACTAAATGGAGTCGTGGTGATCGATGAGACAGGCTTTCTCAAAAAGGGGCGCAAATCAGTAGGCGTGCAACGGCAGTACAGTGGTACGGCAGGCCGTATCGAAAACTGCCAGGTGGGAGTCTTTCTTTCTTACGCCAGTTCGCGTGGGCACGCCTTGCTGGATCGAGAATTGTATGTGCCCAAAAGTTGGACCGACGACCCGGAACGCTGCCGAGAAGCTCATGTGCCAGCAGAGGTGACCTTCACCACCAAACCGGAACTGGCTCAACGTATGCTGGAACGAACCTTAGATTCAGGTCTCCCTGTCGCCTGGGTAGCAGGTGATACCGTCTATGGGAGTTCGCAGAAACTGCGAGTCGGTTTGGAGACTCGCAAGCAGGCATATGTGCTGGCAGTAGCCTGCAATGGTAAATGACCTACCATGTGAACAACTTTTGCCCTCAAACATGAGCGATTGCCCCGAATAGTGAGCAGCACATCTGAGAAACCACCTCTGGAGCGTTGACGATGAATCGTTTTTGGTAATTCCAAGCACGATGGATGTGAGCAAAAAAAGCTTCCATGCTCAGATAGTTATTTCAGGCTATGCAACGAGTTTTATCTGAGCGATGACTTG
>CAZZWK010000060.1:1758-11266 GCA_964657925.1 uncultured Dictyobacter sp. | reverse complement strand
TCCGCTCCTGCTGGTTTCGGGAAAACCACCCTGGTGTGTGCGTGGATAGCCGCACGCGGTGCCAGCTTGCCCCCGGTTGGCTGGGTTGCGTTGGACGCTGGTGACAACGATCCTCTCCGCTTCTGGCGTTATCTCATCTCTGCCTGCCAGGTTTTTCAGAAAGACCTGCGGAGTACCGTCCTCACCCAGTTCCGCGACGTACAGCAGCCTCTTTTCCTACGGCGCTCTCAGGAGTCCATGCTCACTGTACTGCTTAATGAACTGGCTCGTCTGCCAGTACGTGGCATCCTCGTGTTGGAAGACTATCACGTCATCACCACACCCGAGATACACGAGGCCATGAGCTTTTTCCTTGAGCACTTGCCCGCGACTCTTCACCTGATCCTGGTTACAAGGATCGATCCACCTTTTCCCTTGGCACGGTTACGCGCGCACAATGACCTGGTCGAACTAGGCGCAGCAGAACTCCACTTCACACGAGAAGAGACGCGCGCGTTTCTCCACCAGACCCTGGCATTCCCGCTTGAGGAGACGATCCTTGACCGCCTCCTGGCACGCACGGAAGGGTGGATCACCGGGCTGCGCCTGATCACGCTCGCACTCCAAGGTCAGGGACAGCTCTCGTCACAAGAAATGGCACAACGACTCGTAACCATCAGCGGCAGTCATCGCCCTATCCTGGAGTACCTCGTGGCCGACGTGCTCTCCGCCCAGGAGGCACCGCTACAACTGTTTCTGCTCCAGACAGCCCATCTCAGTCGCCTGACTCCATCGCTCTGCGACGCAGTCACTGGGCAAGATGAGAGTGCTTCCTTGCTCGAATACATCGAATATGCCTATTTGTTTTTGCTCCCTTTAGAGGGAAGCGGCCAGTGGTATCGCTATCATGCCCTGTTCGCTGAGGCCATGCAGCACGAAGCGCGCCGCCGCTTGGGGGAGGATGCCTTGCGCAAACTCTCCAGCAAGGCCAGTTCCTGGTATGAGCAGCATGCCTTACTCGGCGAGGCCATCGAAAGTGCTCTGACAGCAGGAGAAACCGAGCGTGCCGCAACGCTGATGACGCGTCTCATCGAAGCGCAAGGCTTCAACCAGATTACTGAATTCCAGACGCTGCGACGCTGGATAACACCCTTGCCAGAAGAGATGCTGCGTCGATTTCCCACCCTCAGTCAGACCGCTGCCATGCTGCTGCTCTTTGGTACAGAGCACCAGCCCCCATCGCTACGTCCACAACTGGAGTACTACCTGGAACTTGCCGAGAACAGTCTGCTGGCCACGGAGAACATGCCCAAACTCGGAGAAGTACTGGCCCTACGTGCTCTGGCCGCTGGGAGATGGAATGAGTTCGATGGTGCGCTACGCTACGCCAGGCAGGCGCTTGAACTGCTACCCAGAAGCGAAACATTCTGGCGCAGTTCCTGCCTGCTCGATGTCGGGGGTGCGAACCTGCTGGCTGGCAGACTGAATGAGGCGAGGCCCTTCATCCAGAAAGCCCAGGCAATCGTCGAAATCACTGGGAACAGCTATGCCAGGCGCGCGACCCAGTTCATCCTGGGGCAAATTTCTCTCGGAGAGGGTAAATTGTATCATGCTTCCGAACTCTTTCGGTGCGTTCTTGAGACAGCGGGTAATGACCGCTTCGATCGGGGATTTGCTCTCGCTGGCCTTGCCACCCTCGCCTATGAATGGAATGAGCTGACAACTGCGGAGCAGGAGGCGCAGGATGCCTATGCTCTGAGCCGGGATTTGGGGAGCGAACTGCTCCTGATCCTGGTAGCGCCAACCCTTGCACGTGTCTTGTATGCGCGTGGCGAGACTGCGCAGGCGCGGGACATCCTGCAGCGTCTTCCTGCTCACCTCACCCAGCCGAGCTGGCAGCGGGAGGCCGAAACCTATCGGGCATGGCTTGCTTTCGCCTCCGGCGATCTTGCCAGCGTAGAGCATTGGGCAGCCTCCCTCCGGGCCGCCTTGCCAGAAGAGACGCCCACAGAGGCCGAAATCGAGCGTGAGGCGCTCCTCCTTGCCCGGTGGCATCTCACGCAGGGAAAGACGCACGAAGCGCTGGACTCGCTTGAACGCTGGCGCTTGCAGGCACAGAGCCAATCCCGCACGCGGAGCGAGTTGGAGATCCTACTCGTCATGGCACAGGCTCATGCCTGTGAGCAACATCTGCAAGAGGCGAAACAGGCGCTCACAGAGGCGCTGGCGCTCGCCTATCCCGCCGGTTATCTGCGGATCTTCCTGGATGAAAGGGAACCAATGGTATCTTTGCTCAAGGCAGTTCTTCCTGACATGCGGGGAAAACCACTGGCCACCTATATACGGAGCTTGCTGCGAGCTTTTGCCCACGGGCACAGTGCTTCTGTCTCTGCGGCAACTCCTGCACTGATCGAGCCACTCAGTCCGCAGGAACACCGCGTTCTGCGCCTGCTGGTAGCTGGGCGCTCAAATCCAGAGATCGCGAACGCCCTGGTCGTTTCCATCAATACGGTCAAAGCCCAGGTAAAGAGCATCTACCGCAAATTGGATGTCAGCAATCGCCTGGAGGCATACGAAGTCACGCGCCAATTGCACCTGCTCTGATTCCTGTCATCTTTTCCTGTTCCACAATCACCCGCAAACATGACCCTGTTGGGTGATGCTGGCTCACCCTGTTTCTCTCTATACTCTTCTTCGAGACACAACAGAAACGTGTCAGGAAAAAGTAGGCGGCAAACGCCTTTGCATCCAAAAGAAAGATAGAGAAAGAGCCATGTCAACGCCCTCTCAGAGCTTTTCTGCTCCCTATGATTGGTATCGCACGATGCGCAGCACACAGCCCGTGTGGTATGATGAACAGCATTCCACCTGGCATGTGTTTCGCTATGCTGACGTTGAGCGCGTTCTCTCCGAGCACGCGACCTTCTCGTCGGATCTTGTCCAGACCCTGGAACTCAAGGAGAACAAGAAGGCGTCACACGCCAGTCTCATTTTCATGGACCCGCCGCGTCATCGCCAGTTGCGCAACCTTGTCAATCTGGCGTTTACCCCACGTGTCGTCGCGCAATTAGAGCCGCGCATTCGGGAGATTACTCGCGAATTACTCGATCAGTTGCCAGGCGAAGTGGATATCATGAGAGATCTGGCAGTCCCGCTCCCTGTGATCGTTATTGCAGAATTGTTGGGCATCCCAGTGGAAAAACGGGACGATTTCAAACGCTGGTCTGATAGCGCAATTGCCACCTCTGGACCACCAAGCTACTTTGAGCAGGATGAGCAGTGGCAGGCACACATGCGCAACCAGGAGGAGATGAACGCGTACCTGACCCAAATGATGGCAGAGCGGCGCAAGGTTCCGCAAAACGATCTCCTGAGCAGCCTGATCGAGGCAGAAGTTGAGGGAAAACACCTGACGCCAACGGAGGTGTTGGCCTTCTGCACTCTCTTGCTGGTCGCAGGCAATGAAACCACCACGCATCTCATCGGGAACAGCGTCGTCAGTCTAACGCAGCATCCTGTAGCGCTTGAGCAACTTCGTCACAACCCGGCGTTGCTTCCTGGGGCGATTGAAGAGGTACTGCGCTACCTCTCACCTGTCAAGATGATGGCACGTTACACCAAAACCGAGACGACGCTTGGCGGTCAGGACATTGGTGCCAGGCAGTCGGTCATGGCCTGGATTGGTTCGGCCAATCGTGACGAGATACAGTTCCCTGAACCTGATCGCTTTGATATTCAGCGCAACCCCAACCGTCATATCGCTTTCGGACATGGCATCCACTTTTGCCTGGGAGCACCTCTGGCTCGACTGGAAGCCAGGCTCGCGCTGGCAGCTCTGATTGAACGCTTTCCCGGACAGTGGCGGCTTCCCGCTCAGCCACTCGAAGCGGCTGAAGGCCTGATCGTCTTTGGGGTAAAGCGTCTCCCGTTGATGTGGGGAGCGGAACAGGATGATCAAGAACAAGGAGTATCTACCAATGAGTAACCAGGAAACAACCGTACAAGAAGCGTTTGCCCCTTTGAACGTCTCGAAAGTTGCACTGCTTACCACTTTCCGTCGCAACGGCCAGGGGGTCGGCACTCCGGTCGGGATACAGATCGTCAACAGGACGGTGTACTTCACAACCTGGTCCACCACTGGCAAGGTCAAACGACTCGCCCGGAATCCACGGGTGACGCTAGCCCCCTTTACGAAGAGGGGAATGAAAGTGATCGGTCCAACCGTCGAGGGTACTGCTCGTCGTCTGGAAGAGGCAGAGGTGGAAAAGCTGTCGGCACTCCTCAAACCTGGTCTCTGGGGTCGAATATGGAACCTCACCTATCAGTTGCGCGGGTGGCAGGCAGTCTCCTATGCAGTTTCGCCAACCAACGCCTGAGCCCTCACCAGACTCACACCATCTCTACCAGAAAGACGAACTGAAACGTCTGGAGTTTTCTATGTTGCTCTCGTTCCTTCTTGTTATTCAATGGCTGCATATTCTCGCAGGAATCACATGGTTTGGTGGCTACATCTTTCTTGACTTTGTCCTGTGGCCCACCTTGTTGAGACTCCCGGTTCCACAGGCAAAGGCCACCAATGCCTTGATTACCAGATTCGCCGGTGCGGTGATGGCGACAAGTGGCTCGCTGGTCGTGCTCCTGGGAATTGTCAGGGGAACATTGCTCGGCCCCATCAAGTCGCTCAGTTTTCTGTTTAGTTCAACCTATGGTATCACCTGGCTGGCCGCCCTGGCCGTCTCAGCGATACTTATCATCTGGGGAGCCGGTTGGCATGATTGAGTCATCGGCCCTGTATGGGAAGAGGATCGCCTGAGACCAGGCGCAGTGAGTCGCCTGCGCCTGAGTTCCATCTTCGAGATAACCTGTTTCGGCATTGTGCTCGTCTGTATGGTATTGATGGGCGTTGGCCTGTAAGAGATCCAGAGGATATCAGGAAGGAATGATTGGAGCGCGCGCTGGTTCAAGCGGTTGGATTGTCTACGAGATTATGTGTCTGCACTCCATCGAGAGCAAGTGGCAAGCCTTGAACACTTCAGAACCTGGATAACTGACTCGTCGCTCCAGCGACAACCAGTATCAGAAGCAGTCAGAAGCAATTGGAGATGTGGGCATCAGGTTCGATCTGATCATGCGATCGGCGTTCTCCTTGCCTCCTCACCATCCGTCGTTGTCACAACGCTGTCTGCCAACGATACCGTTGGCCATGCCGCCCCGAAGAAGAGGGACATTGGGCCTTACCACATGGGGAGTTCGGACTGGATATCATCGCGCTTATTGGAACGTTGCGGTACAAGATGCATCACAGCGTTCCAGAAATCCATCAAGAACTCTGTAAACGGGGAGTGGTCATTGCGGAACGGACGGTTACCAATTTGCTGGCCCGTTATGACGAGTTAGTGACGCTCCATCTGACTGATCAGACGCGTTTGCGTGAGCGACTGACCTCACAAGGGTACGTTATTCTCGCTCTCGATGGCTTACAACCAGATGTGGGGCATGAAGTCTTGTGGGTCCTACGTGATTGTCTCTCAGGAGAGGTGCTTCTGGCTCGGAGCCTGCTGAGCGCGAGTGAGGATGAGCTTGCTGTCCTTCTGCGAGAAGTTCAGCAGTCTCTTCCTGTCCCAATTCACGGGGTCATCTCGGATGGACAACATTCGATCCGCAATGCTGTCCGCTCTGTCTTGCCAGAAGTGCCGCATCAGTTATGCCACTTCCATTACCTGCGTGAAGCAACCAAACCGGTGTACGAAGCAGATCGTCATGCCAAAAAAGAACTCAAAAAGCATATTCGTGGCGTTCGCCCAATTGAGCGGGCGGTTGAACGCCGTCAGAATACGGAAGCGGAAGTTATTCGTGGCTATTGTCTGGCGGTACGTAGTGCTTTCACGGATGATGGACGACCACCGCTCTCGGCCCCTGGACTGAAACTCCATGGTCGCATTGCTCAAATTGATGCATCACTCGCACGGCTTGCTGAAAAGGGGGCCTCCCGCGCGAGTTAGAACGCATGCGCTCTTTTCTCACAAAAGGATTAGCGGAAACACATTCCCTTTGGACAGACGTAGAAATGGGCTACAGGTGGGTACATCGAGCAGTACATCTCCTCACCAATGATGAAAAGCAGACGGCTTCCCAGGTCCGTCAGAACTATGAGGCCCTCTTAACTAAAATGCAGCAAGCCCCAACCGTCTCTGAACCCCTAACCACCATGCTCATCACCTTTCGCAAGGTCACAGCGAGCTATTTCCCTGGCCTCTTTCATTGCTACGATGTGGCTGGTCTTCCTCGCACCAACAATGATCTGGAGCAGTATTTTGGCTCGGCACGCTACCACGAGCGACGAGCGACGGGAAGAAAGGTGGCTTCACCAGGAGTCGTCGTGCGAGGTGCAGCCCGTGTGGTGGCAGGTGTTGCGACTCGTCTCCGTCATTTTTGTGGAGCAGATCTCCAACCAACAGACATCGAGCGATGGTATATCTTACGAGACGAACTGGACGCGCGGCAACAATCACGGCGTGCTCAGTTTCGGTTTCACCGAGATCCAGGTGCCTATCTTGCAAATCTTGAGGACAAGCTTCTTCAGCTAAGATTGCCGACGTAGAAAAAATCGGAGCATTGAACGAGCCTGGGAAGACGCATCAGTACAAAAGCGTATCTCATTGCACAACCTGTGGGAATGTGGGAATACGGAGTATTTGCAAAGCATCAGTCGCTCTGCTATACTTAGCACATTGAATGATGTTCTTCAATAGCTGAAAGGAGGAAAAATGTATGGATAAAACACTCATCTCAATGAGGCCATGCACCTCACCAGCTATGTGGACAAGAGCCTGAATTCGCGACACCAAAAATGGACCGCGTTTTGAGAATATTCAGGCATTCTCGCCTTTCTTGCATAGTAGTCGCAAGTGAAAACCAATTGTTTTGACAATCATCTCCCTCGCTTGCCCGTCTTGAGTGCATCACCTCTGCTTTTTCTTTCTTCGACAAGAACTTTCCACGGCGATTTATGCCCTGAAGCTTACTGCGTTTTGACACACAAGAAATGAGAAACGAGTCATGACTAAACATGCTTTTCCGCTTGCCTCTTTCTACAAAGGCTGGGATGGGTACCAGCAACACCTAGTTCATGCTCTAGCACCCCTTTCATCTGAGCAGGTTGCTCTACGTGCAGTACCACGTCTGCGATCTATTGGTGCCATTGCAAGCCATATCATTGGGACACGCGCTGGATGGCTGTATTATGTACTCAAGGAGAACGACGAGAATCTTGTTCCCCTGCATACACGCAATGGTCCAGATCAGCCTCCTCAATCGGGTGCCGAACTAGCCAGCGGACTGGAAAAGACCTGGCAGGTGATCCAGAATGTCCTTCAGCGTTGGACGATTGCCGATTTAGATGAGATTTTCCATGAGACCGATGAGAATGGAAAAGAAGAAACCTATACGCGTCAATGGATCATCTGGCATCTGATCGAACATGATGTACATCATGGTGGTGAGATCTCGTTTATTCTCGGTATGCACGGTCTAGCGGCTGTCGAACTGTAAGCAAATTCACCGTTCTTCACCTGAGACGGAGACCAGCTGGTCTCCGTCTCGATAGATTTTTTTTTGCTTTCTTCTTTGCTTGAGCTTCCCTCATTGTGTAATCTGTAGGAATATTCAGCACCACATTTGCCAGTTCTGGAAAAGCGTTCGAGCAGAGAGTTGCCAAACTTGCAGCGAAGAATAAACACCGAATTTACAAAAACGGCGTGCGACAATCCCCATTTTGAGTGGATTCTTAGCCTGTCACCGGTTTTCTTGCTCAAGATTCAGGGCAACTGCTCATATTTGAGGGCAAAATTCGCTCACTTGGTAGGGCATTTACTATGCAAAGAGCATGTGGAGGTGCAGAGAAATCGCAAGCGAATGGATCAGGTAGCACGGGAGTTGGCGAGGGAGGATTGGCAGGAGCTGAGTGCAGGCACGGGAAGGGAAGTAAAGGTCCTCGCCTCTTCGCATGGGCACGTATTGAACTTGCGACATCGGAGACCAGCGGATGGCAGCGTTGGTTGCTGGTACGCCGAAGTTTCGACGAGGGAACCAAACCAGCAGACATAGCCTACGTGCTGGTCTTTGCTCCCGCTGATACTTCTTTAGAAGAGATGGTAGAGGCTTTTGGCGTGCGCTGGACCGTCGAGCAGTGTTTTGAGGAAGGGAAAGGAGAAGTGGGGCTAGATGAGTACGAGGTCCGCTCCTGGCACGGATGGTTCCGTCACATAACTCTCTCAATGGTGGCTTTGGCCTTTTTAGCAGCCTTGCGAGCCAACGGAGGAGAAGGTACGCTTAAAAAAAGTCTGAACACACACTCCAGACGTCGGAGCCAGATACAATTGATCCTGTTCAATCAGAAGTGCCTTCTGACCTCCCCATTATGGTTCCCCTGAGCGTTGCCGAAATCCGGCGGCTGTTCATTCATCTCGTCGTGAAACCGCCTCTTTCTTTTGCCTACCATCTCGCTTGGTCATGCTGGCGACGCACGCATCAAGCTCTCGCACGGCTTTGTCATTACAAGCGCCGATGCGCTCTCGCCAGTCATCTACAACTGTAGGACTAGGAGAAAACAAGAATTCCCAATACCTGAGAATTCTTGTTTTCTCCTATTGTATGTCGCACAATCCTTCCCTTTCTTTATTTTCACGCCATGGATTGATCTTCTCAAAGATTCAGTCGATCATGAAGCCTCCCTCCCCCCTCCCCTTTCAGGGGGAGGTTTTTGAAAAACAAGGAAAGGAGGAGGAAAAAGGGACGAAGAAAGAGAAGAAGGCATCGACTTCTAATACGATGAAATGAATTCAAGACTTCAGGTATCGGAGGAAAGCGATGGCTTCTCAGCAGGAATTATCGCGATGGCAGACGCAGGTGTCAACCCACTTGCCTCATTCGAGTCGTCCTCAAGCGGCAGTGGTAGCAATGTGGAGTTACGCCATGATTTTTGCTCGTCGTTGTGGCACCACGCTGTGTGGAGCGTGGTTGGTAGGACTGGTGGGAGGCACCGAAGTGGCGTGGCGAGAGCGGTTACGTGAGTGGTACGACGATGCGTGTGACAAAAAAGGGGAGCATCGTCGACAGCTCGAGGTGCGCGAGTGCTTTGCTCCGTTACTGCGCTGGGTGCTGATGCTGTGGCCTGCCGAGCACAAGCGGCTTGCCTTGGCCTTAGATGCCAGTTCACTCTCCGACCGCTTCACGGTGCTGTGCATCAGCGTGCTCTATCGTCGCTGTGCCCTTCCTGTGGCGTGGGTGATTCTCACAGCTCATGCAGCAGAGGAATGGAAACCGTTGTGGCTTGACTTGTTGGAGGCGGTAGGCGGGAGTGTGCCCGCTGACTGGACCGTCCTGGTGATGGCCGACCGAGGCTTGTATGCTCGTTGGCTCTATCAGGCAATCCAGCAGCAGGGCTGGCATCCGTTCTTGCGCATCAACAAAGGAGGCAAAGCTCGTCCCAAAGGACAAGACCACTTTCAGTGGCTCTCGATGTTCGTCC
>CAZZWK010000060.1:0-1658 GCA_964657925.1 uncultured Dictyobacter sp. | reverse complement strand
GGCAAAGCTCGTCCCAAAGGACAAGACCACTTTCAGTGGCTCTCGATGTTCGTCCTGGTCCAGGACTCGGCGTGGAGTGGACTTTACGGAGTCGTCCTCGCGGCTGGATTGGACATTGCTGGCGCGCTGGGATGCTGAGCATACCGACCCATGGTTCATCCTTACCGACCTGCTCCCGGAGCAGGCAGACGTCGCCTGGTATGGGCTGCGATTTTGGATCGAATGTGGGTTCAAGGATGGCAAACGAGGCGGCTGGGACTGGTATTACACCAAGATGGTTGACCCAGGGCGAGCAACACGGGTGTGGTTGGTAATGGCGGTCGCCATGCTGTGGGTGATTGCCGTGGGAGGCGAGGCCGATGCGCTTACCGATGAGCAAGGATGGCAGGGCGTGCCAGAAGTGGCAGCAGGGCAAGCGGGAAACCGTTCCCGGCGTCGCTATCGTCGCTTGAGTTGCTTTTCGCAGGGACTTCTTGCCATCACCATCGCCGTTCTCAAAGGGGAACGATTGCCTCTGGGCCAGTTGGTTCCCTGTGAGTGGTCTCCTCCTACCATCAAAGGACTGAGGCAGGAGGAGAATCAAAAAACCTCCCCCTGAAAGGGGAGGGGGTGGGGGGTGATACAGAGCAAGTTGCGGGGATAAAAAAGTTCAAAAACTCCCATCAAGTTCTCACCTCCCCTTCTATCTCCCTCCCCTCCCCCGAGACTCTGAGCCTTTTTACTGTACACTCAAAGAGGGGTGCAAGTAAATCATGTATCAAAAACGGCTGATATGCCGATCCTCAATCGAGTGCGGATTCCGCAAATATCAGAGCAAGTAAATCATTGCTGGAAAAATGCGCCTGTTTTCTTAGCATCTGTCCTTCTTGCTTGACAAGAGGAACCTCCTTGTGCAGAGTAGTTCTAACCCAAAAAAATCTCTTTCAAGAAGTTCCCTTCTATGATACCTGTTTCTTCGGTCTTTGACCAGAGCACTCTGCTGGCCTTGCTCGCTCATGACCCGCTCGTCGCTGACCTGCGCGTCTTCTTCTCGCTGCTCGATTGGTCGCTCGTCGAGCAGTGGGAAACTCGACAATCCACTCACCGTCGTCCTCCATTGCACTCGGAGTCGAGCTATCTCAAAGCCTTCCTTTTGCGCATCCGTGAAGGCCTTTCCTCTTTCACCCACCTGCGCCGCTTTCTGTTGGACCATCCCCTCTTGATCCTTGACTTCGGCTTTCCTCTCGTCCTTGATCCTACCGCTCCCTACGGTTTTGACCCCCAGCGTTCCTTGCCCTGCCGCTATTGGTTCGGCCAGAAACTACGTACCCTTGACCCCAGCTTGCTGCAAGACCTCCTGCGAGGCACGGTCACGGCACTCCTCGACGAAATTCCAGGGCTCGGCGAGACCGTCGCCTTCGATGTCAAGCACCTCTATGGCTGGGTCAAGGAGAACAATCCGCGTGCCTACGCCCCTGATCGCGCTGACAAAACCCATGTTCCCAAAGGCGATCCCGACTGTACCCTCGGCGTCAAGCGTTCCACCAATCAAGAGCAAGCCGATGGCAGCACCAAAGAAAAGAAGGAAGCCCTCTGGGGCTATGGTTCTGGCGTCGCGGCTGCCACCACGCCTGACTATGGTGATGTGGTACTCGCCGAGTACACCCAACCCTTCAACC
>CAZZWK010000059.1:0-42604 GCA_964657925.1 uncultured Dictyobacter sp. | reverse complement strand
CTAGTTTACTTGAGCACTTTAAATCAGGAACACCTGCCTCCCTTGTTTTTTTCGAAGAGATCGTCTATAGTTGCTCCATAAGCAGTTTCAGTCACTACCAACCTGCCTATGTGAGCTGGCGAACACTTTTGTATGTCAAAGAGATGATGCAACGGAGGTTTGCAGCAGGTCAAGGCAGGTGGTCATGGATGAATGTGCTTGTGAACACTTTTGTAGGACACGCTCACATTGAATGCGGGTATGTAGAACCCGCTTGTGGAGCCATTTTAGAAGAAGCAAGCGGTGACATTGTACAAAACTGCCTTCCAAGCAGGCTGTCGCCGGTTCGAGCCCGGTCTCCCGCTCTTCTTCTATTCATCGTCCCCTTGCAGGCCGCTTCACGTGAAGCGGCCTGCAAGGGGACGATTATGTTTTTGTGGAAAACCCTTCAGGAACATCCTGCCATGAAAAGGGCACACCGCCTCACCAAAATCTTCCTTGGCGATCCCCTTCATCTTTCTCTACCTGGTTTTCAATGACACTGGTACAAGATACAAGCGTGCTTATAACCTCCGGCTATCTCACTCTCACGTGCTCTCCTGATAAATGGACGAGGGTTGTGAGGCAATTGGTGATTAAGATACCAAGTTTTTGCAGACGGCGAGTACATGCTACTGCGATGGACGCCACACGCTACGGCCAGGTCGCGAGTTTGAGGTATCCCTCGGGAACATGTTTCACCAGATCTACGAGTAAATTGATGCTAAAAAGCTTTTTTCCCATCTTCTTCCTCTAACTTCCAAGCTCTCTGTTTCTTTCTGTTGCTTCAGTCCAGGCTGGACTTACAATCTTCTCTCTTCGTAGAGAAGACACCTAGCTTGACCGGAGTTAGCTCAAAGCGGCAATCTGAGCGGGGATGTAGGTGCCCGCTTCTTTGAAGCCTGTTGCTCTCTACACCTACGAAGGATGCCTTTGCTGTTTTTGGGTTGGAACACCTATTCGAAGAATAACAGAAGAGAGGAACGTCGTCAAGGATCGTTGTGATAACGTTTCATGATTGGGCGACGAAGAGGCCTCAGTATGGACCAGAAGTGCAGGAGGCCCTCGTGTTCGCCTGGAAAGTGTGTGACAGGCGTTGTCTGCTTCCTCTTGATGAGGGGATCGTAAGTAGCGCCAGCCTCGTTGCGCATCGCGTGGGTCTATTGAAAGACAAGAAGAAGCGTCTGGACCACCAGTTTCTGCTCAGTCAGGTGGCTCTCGCTAGATACACATAACTATTTTTTCCCATCTGGCTCCTCGCCTGGTGAAAATGGTTGAAGATAGCTTTCAAAGTCAGGCATCGATATGGAGCGAGGACAAGGAGATTGGTTTCTGATATTTAGAGAGGGAGATACCATCCATCACCTGCAAGATAATCAAGCTTCATGGCACGCGCCGATTTTAGTGCTTCGACAGGAGTGTAAACGATAGGTTCTCCTGCGCGATTGAACGATGTGCATATAATGGCTTCAGTTCCATGCAGTTTGCCCATCTCTTCCAGCAGCGCATAATAGACTCCTGTGGACTCGACAACTTGAGGGCGAGAAGTATCATCAACATGTACAACAGATGTTAAGCGATCTCTTGCATTTGTTGATATAGTTGCGTTGATAAGCATATATGGTGAAGGTGTTGAACCAGCGAAGGAACGTTCGAATTCGTTTTGAGTAAGAGAAGGAGCCAGCGGTCGCCAACTCTCACGACCTTTAAGCACATTAATACGATCGCGTAGAGCTGTTGAATCGGGACGTGCAATAATGCTGCGTTTACCAAGAGCACGCGGTCCGATTTCACTGCGACCTTCGAACCACCCGCATATTGCGGATTGTTCGAGGAGTTTGGATGCAAAAGAGTGCACGTCTATTTCTCTTATCGTCACGCCCTCCTCATATATATCGTGTGCAATCCTTTCGGGCGTATATGCACGTCCTAGAAAAGGGTTAGTAAGTGGTTCGATCAGCGCTGGATTTTCTACTAGCGCGAGAGATGAACCTAAAGCTACACCCGTATCGCTAGCCGGGGGAGGGATAACGAGTTGGACGTTATGAGCTTTACATAAGGTTGCTACCTGTTCATTAGTGGCACAATTGAGTGCAACGCCACCGCTAAGGATCAAAATATCAATGGTATTAAGCAGCTCGGTAACGTATGTCAGTATTCTTTGCATAATGAAGTACTGTGCAGCGAGTGCAATATCAGCACGTTGATTGAAGGAAAGATCATCCCCATGCAAAGCGCGAAAGTCCTCTATGAGAGCACTACGAATTGCTGCATGGGCATTTCTTGGTGAAACCGCGAGATTGCTCTTACGTGGAAGATCGCCATACATGCGCTGATCTGGCAGATCTGGTACAGCGAGGTTGAGGTTACGTCCATACGCTGCGAGCCCCATTGTTTTGCCTTCGTCCCCCCAACGGAATCCAAGATAGTGTGTGACGGCTTCGTAGTATATGCCAAGTGAAGAATTCTGTGGTAACCACCATTTGCAGATAAAATTTTTATCCGTATTCCCATTGTACATATAACATGCACCTGAAGTCGATTCTCCACTTCCGTCAAAAACGAGAGCAGCAACGCGTTGACCGGCAACTCCTCCTGGTACAAAAGCCAGTGCACTACAAGCATGCGCAAGATGATGTTCTATAAAATGTATAGGAAGTGCATGTTTTGGGTGTGACAAGCCTGCATTTAACCAACTTCTGATGTCGTGTTCAACATTAGAGGTAGATACACCCATAGCCTCCGGAAGCCAGGGAAATGTTATTTCATCAACATCTTCCAGGCTAAGACCTGCTATATCTAAAACTTCCTTTATTGCCATAATGGGAGGACGGTTGTACGCATGTTTGACGCGCGTCAAACGTTCTTCTTCGACTGCTGCAACAATGCGATTATCGACTAACAACGCTGTTGCCGCATCATGACCTATGTGGGAGAAACCATTGATACCTAAAGTAATAGCCATAGTTTAAATCCTTTCTCAAGTGCACTGCAGCATGATAAAGATGTCAGCATTTGTATTAAGTACTTACAGATCATGACAGTAAAAATGTGCTGAGAGCAGGCAATGCTACACCAGATGAATCAAACAAAGCTCGGGCATTAAAGTAATCAGTGTCAGAACGAAAGGATCTTTTTGTGAACGTCGCTCCCCACCAGAAGAGGCCGGTTACATGCGGAACATTCTGCAAGACATGGAGAGCATGCTGCAAATACGATTTTTGGCCTTCTGGTGTGAAAGGAAAACTTCCACTGAAACGTAAGCTTCTATCAATAAGGAAAGGGCGATAAGGAAAAGACGTTTCTGCAATGATGATATTCTTTTGAGGCAAAATGCGAGCAAGTGCAGCGACTTTGTAAAGATTTTCTAGATCTGCCTCTTCATGCCAAAGTGGATTAAAAGATAATCCAATCAGGTCATAGTCAATTTCGTGTTCCTGCGCACGCAGAAACCACCAGGAAGCCTCGTCAATATCTGAACCGCGATCAATATGCAGCATGATTTGTGTTTGGGCTGAGAACGCTGTCATACCATCACGTATACCGCGAATAGCCATTTTGAGCAAGCGAGCGAAAACAAACCATTGGCTATCGTAAGGAAGTGGATGCCCCTGTTCCCATGGTTGGGAAAGACGCCCTCCATTCATATATGGCTGATTATCCGTTGCCCATAGTATGCCATTAGTAATCTCATTACCAATTTGAATAATTGCAGGAGGTGTGCCTTGCTTACAGAGAGATGCCATGAGATCTTTAGCATAATGATAGACCTGCGTAGCTAACTCATCAATTGATAATGCTTCCCATATTACCGGCTTTTTTTGCTGACCAGGATTTGTCCAGCTATCCGATAAATGCAACACAATATAAGATTGTAGATCATACTCATTTGCAAGCTTTGCTAAATGAAGTGTTCTTTGTGTATTGAGTTGGATGTCCTTTCCAACAAAAGCACTAAAACGTACAGTGTTTACTCCGTTTGTTTGAAGAATATGCATAAGATGGTCAGAAGGTGCATTGCGTGATTGATACAACTTTTGTTGTTCATCGAAGTGGGAAATATCAACACCTTTCCACTTGAGAGCATGCATCGTCTCTGGAATGGTTAAAGGAGGTGTCGGTCTCCTGTTCACATACGTATAGTTGTACTCTGTATAATGGTCTTTATCTATACGATCGAAGTCAAGCCCTAGAAGAACTTTACAATACTGGCGAGCACGAGGATGCCGTTGATTACCAATACTAGAATAGTGGTCAATGGCGTGGGTAACAATACCCGGCACGAGCGCATAGGCTTTGATAGTAACATCAGAGGCGGCTTCATTGCGCGGTAGTCTCCAGTAGTATGGGGGATGATCATGCAGTTGTATAGATGAAAAGTGCGCATACATTTGAAAGTCTAGAGGGTCTTTAAGTGGATACAAGATTTGTAGTAACTTGCGTGCACCTGATAGGGAAACAAGATATCCCTCCGTGCCAGCTCCTCCGACTACGTCAGCATAAGCAAAAATTTGTCCCCGTTTCTGCAATGATCCTGGATAAGCACGTTTTTGTAATAAGATCAATTCAGCGTCTTCAGGTATCTCCCAAAGTGCAATATCTAATGGAACAGAGCATCCCAGCAAACCATCATCTTCAAGGATCATAGCCCAGGGAGTTTGCGAATGAACGAGATGCTGAAGTAACTTGATATGGCTTATACCACAAGCAGCTTCGTTTTTACTCCATTCTCGAAAATCACAAATAAAAATGCCAGCTTCGAGCGCTGCATTATTAAATTTAGAAGTATCTATTGTATTGCCATCAGTAGCTTGCCATCGTCGATAGGGCATAGCCAGAGCATCCATATGATCACTAATAGTGTTCCATCGATGCATATCTCGATCCAAATTAATAATATATATATCTATCATCAGTTATGAAAAACCTCAATCCCCCCGACCACTAATTTCACACTTATAATGCTAGTGACCGCACTCATCTTGACTGTAAACAGACAATCAACCCCATCAATTTTGAATGCCACGGATTTTTCCTCCGCTTTGAACGTTGCGAAAGGCATCTCTAATCTCGCAACTACTTGTTGACCTCGTTTCAATGAAAAAACTTGGTTTGCAAACAGATTATCTTTGCGCAAGAAGTTTAAAGTATGCATCGTCCCGTTAAGGGTAAACTGGACCATCCCTTTATTCCCACCTCTGGAAAATTGATATGTATAATCTTGGTCCTTAGGTTCGGATTTAAGCGGAGGCAAGTTCGGCTTCACCGTTGTAATACCCTCGATCAACTTCTCCAGAGGATGTGGTCTCTCCTTCCGAAAATCGACCTGGTGCATACCCTGCAAAAATAGTGGTAGGTCCAGGTCCATCGGCGCACTTTTTAAAATGACGGGAATAACTGGGCAATCGCGTTTGGCGAACTCGCGCATAAACGCATTACTTTCAAGCTCCTGCCATTTTCCTATATCATGGGCACCAAAAAACACTGCTGCCGTCTTGCTTCGCTCTATCTGATGCTCCAATGCCCTCTGCCATGGTCGCCCTGGTATTAAGTCCCACTGATCGAACCAGGGTTTGACCCCTTGCTCCTTGAGTTGCTCCCCGATTGCTTCCACTTCTTCCCGATCATGATGATTATAACTCAAGAAAACGTCATATTCTTTTTGCGCTTCCATATTTTTCACTCACTTTATCATCAAGGCTAACTTGCTGATATCCTCTTCCTACCTTAAACAAACACCTCTATTATTGGACAATACATGAACTTGATACCTAGATCATACCATGCCTTAATGCAACATATCTATAACATACGTTTAACACATACATATTTTCTCTATAATCAACACCACTATGAACTTCATTTCACGCTGATTTGCTCTAGCAAATCATACATTTGCATTAAGTAGATCAGCACACTTTCTACAACGTCCTAATTCGATAGAACCGTATAGCTAAGATTGAACGCGAACTCGCCAAAAATCTCTACTACTCCCCCTCGTCCTCTGCCTCCAACAAAAACGGCTTCAACATCGCCCTCTTCGTCAACAAATCGTACGCCTCCTGTATCAGCGGACTCACCTCCGGCGGATCAATTGAATTCATCAACATCTCCAACGCCGTTTGCACCATCGTTACTTGCTCCTTTGGCGTACCTTTCTCCTCCAGATTGATCTCGGCCAGGATATGCTGGTACGTCTTTTTCTCCAAACTGCCAGCCTCAGCCTTTCGCTCGCGCTCTTCATAGCCTCGCTTGAAATCATGCAAAACTTTTCGATAATTCATCGTCCTCTCCTCGCTTTTTTTACACGACATCATACAACACTACCTACACATCCACATACTCATCAATATGAGCATAATAGTAGAAAACTAATTCGTTGCTTCTACAAAATTGCAATCGGCGGAACGTATCTGCCCACTCTCCAACAAACCCTTTGCCAATCAGGCCGAACGCTGTTGCTGGTTACAGGCTCATCCTGATGTGGTTCGCGCTGAATATAATAACAACAACATCTTCCCTTTCCTCGTCCGCAATCAGGGAGGCATTGCCTATCTCTTCTTTTTACTGTATTGTTTTAGAACAAAACAAAGGTCTCCCGGATCGAAGACCCGCAATCGTCTAGGAGAAACCGCACCACAACTATATTGAAGGGAAAAGATATGATTACGTATAATCTACAGGAAATCTACTTCAGTGCACCCAATTCCTTCCTCTGCATGAAAGCCAGCGACGATCATGACCGTATCATCTATAGTACGACGGCCAGAGAGGCCATGTCAGAAAAATGGATGCCATTTTGGGCCGCCAACTTCTTTGCGATTGTCCTTCTAGTAGATGGGCAAGAAATCTCCTATAGCTGGTCTGCTTATCCACACCGCCTCGATCTTCTTGCAGGCACACAGCAACAGGTTTCATTCGCCTTCACCGATTCACAGTCGCTCATATTCGAAGCACATGGCGTCGATGTCCGTTTTCTCCCACTCAAACCCTACAAATCATGCTACACAACACCTGACGGTGTACATAACATCGTCGACACTGGCACACAATATATTCATCAGTTTACGCCAGGCATACATACCCGTCTTCACACATCAGAAGTAGGAACAGTCGAGTTTTTACACATGGGAGAAAGGAACTCTCGCGGAGCTTTCCGCCTCGTCCGCCATGAAAGTTTCTGGACAGAGCAACCAGAAATACATGTGGAGAGGGCCGCTAGATCATACGCCACCCAGTTTCAAAGCTGGTTAGAACGTATGCCCTCTGTACCCAAAAAATATCAGGCAAGCGCGGAGAAGGCCTTGTTCTTGCTGTGGAACTGCCAGGTTCCTCAGGGGAACATACTTACTCGGCGTACAATTTTCTCCAGTAAAGCATCCATGAACTCCATCTGGTCCTGGGACAATTGCTTTCACGCCCTGGCCGTGGCAGAGGTCGATCCCCAGTTAGCATGGGATCAACTCCTCCTGCTCTTCGATCATCAAGCGGCAAACGGAGTCTTGCCAGATGTAATCAGCGATGACAAAATATTCTATGGATATACCAAACCACCAATTTACGGCTGGACGATTCGTAAGCTTATCGATTTGCTGGGAGTTGAGGCATCTCTCCCCTATATGTCTCAGCTTTACCAGCCACTTTGTCGTCTGACCGAATGGTGGTACAGACAGCGAGGCTCCACAAGCGGCATGTGCTGTTATTACGATGGCAATGATTCAGGCTGGGATAACGCTACCATCTTTGATATGGGAGTCCCTATTGAAGGTGTCGATCTGGCAGCCTATCTAGTACTCCAATTGGAAACCCTGAGCGATATGGCGAATCTACTTGGATACACCGAAGCCGCGCAGACTTGGCAGCAGAAAGCACATCAGCAGATTGCCACACTCCTTTCGGTTGGAATTCAAAATTCGCGTTTCCTGGCACGAACCAGAGATAATCATCAACCAGTTTCACCCTATTCTCTGCTTAATGTCATGCCTCTCGTCCTTGGAAAACGCCTGCCAGCCGACATTATCTCCCATCTGAAATCCGATATACAGCCCGGCGGCCCTTTCCTCACCGATTTCGGACTGGCAAGCGAATCGCTCGCGAGCCCTGCCTATACCGCCGATGGCTACTGGCGTGGACCAATCTGGGCACCACCCACCTATCTGATTGTGGATGGACTCCATGACGCCGGTGAAACAGACCTGGCCCGGCTGATCGCGCAACGTTACTGCGATATGATCACCACCAACCCTGGCTTCTACGAAAACTATGATGCCCTGAGCGGAAAAGGCCTGCGTTGCCCAGGCATTTGTTGGACAGCCGCAGTTTTTCTCCGCCTGGCCGCCTGGCTCAACATCGCGTGAGGCAAACGTGTGGTTTGCCTCACTTCAGCGAAAAAGATCACCTGGCTACTTCCTTGACATTTCTCCCATTCCCAGGTATACTCAAATTGATCCTGTTCTAAAACACAATGATGTAAAGGAAAAAGGAATTCTGCCAGACAGATACATAGTAGCAATGTTTCTGTCTGCACAAACAGGAAAGGTTGAAGATCTTTCACTTCAACCTTAAGTATTGCCCAAGGAGGGTGCAATCTATGGATCATCTCCCCATCTACAGCTTATTGTCATCAGGACGTAAGTATGACTCTTCTTTAGGACCAAAGTATAAGCGATCTCTATCCCGTGTAGTAGGCATTGCCAGTTTCGTGGTCATCCTCTCCCTTTTCTGGACTCCCCTTGTCGCAAGGGCTGATACCATCCAAAAGTCTGGCTTGAACGACACCATTGCCTTCAGTAAGTACTTTGTACAAAACAATGAATGGGGAAAACAGTACAACAACTGGGGCGATGGATATCAAAGCATTTCGCATGATACCAACAATGACAGTACCGGCGCCTGGTCCACGACCTTTAACTGGTGGAACGTACAATCGGACGATGCCTACCATATCAAAGCCTGGCCGAGCATTGTCCAGGGCTGGAATTGGGGCGCATACTCCGACAATAGTGGACTACCCATACAGCTCTGGAATAATAACACGATCACCACAAGCTGGCATTTCAGCATGGATGGCGGTAGCTCATACCGGGCCGATGCCATCTACGACCTCTGGCTGCATGATAGTAGCGATTGGAACAATCCGACTGACGAAATCATGATCTGGCCCTGGTGGACCGATGAGGATACCGGCGCGCATAGTATCGGTCAGTACATCGGTACCTATGGAGTAGATGGCGTCAATTGGGACCTCTACAAAAGTTGGAACGCTAATTCAAGCCCAAATGGCGGCTGGACGGTCTGGAAATTTGTACGCTCAGAAAAAACGACTCAGATCGACGGGCTTCATCTCAATAATTTCCTTGGCTGGCTCCAATGGGGTATACCCGCCGATCAGCGCGTTCCCAACTCTCGCTATCTTACTAGCATTCAGGCTGGCACCGAGGTCTGGTACGGTAATGGTTGGTTCTCGACCGATTACTACTCCGTCGACATCTCTTAAATAAACAGGCGAAAAAAGTTCTGTTCTAAAACTGATAGTAAAAAGGGAAATAGCTATGCGTGCTACCACTGGTTATTTCCCCTCGTTCCTCCTTTCGCGCACCCGCTTGGCTAGAGATGCTGGCCTCACATTTGCTTACAGCATGAACAAATGAGTAGGACACAGCTACAGTAGCAGCATAGTAATACCTTTTGAAGCATACATTGACACAACACGGTAGGGCGACTATTATTGTTTTAGAACATGGAGTGTTCAATTCATAACCGAAAGGAGCAAGTATCACTACAGTATTTGCATGGACAAAAAGACATACGTATATCTGTACAACGTGTTATAAGTACGAAAATTCACGACCATGAAGGATCGTGAAAGTCGCATACTAAAATATGCGAACACACATCAAAGGAGTGTTTTATGCATCCAGAACGCGATCGCCGACGCCGTCTCGTGGTCGGATTGCTCGGCCTGTTCAGCATCCTTGGCCTACTCAGCGTGGGGATCATCACCATCACCCACCCCATCACCACTCATGCCGCCGACCTCTCCAGCACCTATAGCTGGAAACAACTCAAAATCGGAGGTGGCGGCTTCGTCACCGGCCTGGCGATCCATCCCACTACCCCTAACCTCGTCTACGCCCGCACCGATGTCGGGGGTGCCTACCGCTGGGACGCTACTACCAATTCCTGGACCCAACTGCTCACTGCAAGTGGCGTACCCAACCCGACGCCTACCGACTATAGCGTCGAAAGCATTGCCCTCAGCAAAAGCAACGATCAGATCGTCTATGTCGCCGTTGGGGAAACCTACAGCTTGCAGGCTGACTCGGCCAATGGTCGCATCCTCAAAAGCACTGACCGCGGCGCCACCTGGACCGATAGCGGTACTCGTTTCGCTATCGGAGGCAACCATGACTATCGCCAGGGCGGTGAACGGCTCGCGGTCGATCCTAACAATGAAAACGTGGTCTACTTCGGCAGCCGTCTGCAAGGCCTGTGGGTCAGTGACGATGGCGCTACCACCTGGAACCAGATCTCAACCAGCCAGATTCCCGTCGGCACTAATAGCGATAGCAACAATCCCGTTGGGGTAAAATTCGTGATTTTCGATCCTAATAGTGGCACCACTGATGGCAAGACCAATCGTATCTACGTTGGAGTTGCCGGAGAGGGTATCTACGAGAGCAACGACGCGGGCGCAAGCTGGTCTAACATCCTCTCAGAGACCAATATCCCCTTCTCTGAAAGCCTGGGACCCGATGGCACCCTGTATGTTGTCTCAGTCGGCGGCACTACCTCGGTGCAGAAGTATAATCCCACCAGCAATGCCTGGACGACGATCACCCCTTCGGGCAATGCCTCGGAAGTCGCGGTCGATCCCTTCAACGCGCAACGCATCTTCGTGGCTAGCAGCGGCGTCTCCAACGGCAATGTGTGGCGTTCGACTGATGGAGGTGCGACGTGGGATACACTCAACATTTCCGTCTCCTCACCTGACATTCCCTGGATCACCAACACCGATGAGAGCAACTACATGAGTAGCGCGCAGATTCAGTTTGATCCGCTCACCGCTAACAAACTCTGGTTTCCACAGGGTGCCGGTGTCTGGACAGCGACCAACCTGAGCGACTCGACCATCAATTGGGTCTTTACCAGCAAAGGTATCGAGGAAACGGTCAGCACTGATGTCATCGCACCTCCAGGCGGCAAACCGGTGACCGATATCGAGGACCGCAACGGCTTCTATCATGCCGATCCTGATAGCTATCCGCAACAACCCATTTTGACCAATACGTTCGCAGCGGGACTGAGCCTGGACTACAGTGGAGGAACCCCTAGCTTTCTGGTCTCAGTCAACACCGACACACGCGGCATCAACCCGGATCAAAGCGGCTACTCGACTGATGGAGGGCAGACCTGGACGCAGTTTAGCGGCAGCCGTGCCAACACGAACCTTTCGGGAGGCAACATTGCGGTCTCAGCGACCGACACCAACAATATTGTGTGGCTCCCCACCAATAACCAGAAACCGTACTACAGCACCGATCGAGGAGCAACCTGGACACAGGGGGCAAGCGGACTCGACGCGGCAACGCTGCTGCACGGACAGATCTGGTGGGCCAGCAAACGCGCATTAGATTCCGACAAGGTGAATGGAAACTTCTACCTGTATAGCACCTCGGGCAGCGGTTTGTTCTACCGCTCGACCGATGGAGGTAAAACCTGGACGCAGGCAGGGGGAGCGGCTCCCAGTGGAGCAGGCAACGACTCCCACGTCTTCGGTCAAATCCACGCGGTTCCAGGATACGCCAATAACGTCTGGGTCAGCAATGCGCAAGGAGGTCTTTCTTACACTACCGATGGCGGAGAAAGCTGGACCAAGGTAGCGGATGTGCAGCAGGCAACAGCCTTTGGCTTCGGGCAAGCCATGGATGGACAGTCCTATCCCGCGATCTATATCGCCGGAGAGGTCAACAACATCTCCGGTATCTGGCGCTCGATCGATCAGGGGAATTCGTGGGACGAGGTCGGACAATATCCAGCGGGTATCTACGATAAAGTGGACACGGTGAGCGGAGACATGAACATCGCCGGTCGCGTCTATGTCGGATTCGCGGGTAATGGCTATGTCTATGGCGATTCTACAGCAACCGGTTCACCTGCTCCAACATCAACACCAGGAACAACACAAACAATCAATGTTCAGCAAGCAACCAGTGCTCCGACCATCGACGGTCAGGGCAATGACGCGGTCTGGAGCACTGCACCCAGCTCAAACATCACACATCCCATCGGCTCACCCAGTTCTGATTTCGCCGCAAGCTTCCAGACGGCGTGGGATAGCAACAATCTGTACTTCCTGGTTCAGGTCAAAGACGCCTCGCTCGCCAGCCATACCGACATGGTCGAGATCTACCTTGATCCCAAACACGCAGGAGGAACAAGCTACAGTCCTCCGGACACTCAATATCAGTTTCTTTCCGACTCGACTACGGTGATTCAGTATAGCGGTGGCAACGTCGGAACTAATACCGACGGAGTCGTGCAGGCCAATCAAACAACAAGTGACGGATATCAAACCGAAGTAGCCATCCCCTGGGCGCGTCTGGGCATAACACCTGCCTCTGGCGCTACTCTGGGTCTGGATCTTGATGCCTGGCAAGATAGCGGCAGTGGTGTCAAGAACAAACTGTCCTGGAACACAGGCAATGATGATGCATGGACCAACCCTAGCGTCTTCGGCACAGCGACCCTGTCAAATTGAACATCACTCTCTATAGTATCATCCTCTAGCAAGAACCAGACGCTCATCTTTCTGTGGATAAGCGTCTGGTTCCTACTATTTCAAGGGTTCCTCAAAATCCAAGATGACTCATAACCTGCTCAAACAAAGACAAGATCCCTATCAACCAGATAGGCACCCGCGTGATTTACCCTACGTGGGCGCTCATCTAGCTGAACAAATAGGAGGAGCAACAGTTGACCCTGAGTTTAGCGCTTAGCAAGAATGCCGTTTTGAGCAGAGCCGAGAGCATCCAACAAGACTTTCGCCATAATCCTGTAACCAGCCGCACCTGGATGCAGACCATCCTCGGCGATACTATCCCGCAAGGTCAGTCCATCCTCAGCCACAAGATGTTGATGGTAATCGACAAAGATTGCGCCCCTCTCCATAGCTTCTTGCTGTAACCGCTGGTTCACACGTTTGATTGCCCCATTACGCGTAGCTGTATTGCTGTTGATACGTATATGAGTGGGTAAAATACTCCCTACAACCACCGTTATCCGCCGCTCATGTGTCACCTGCACCATCTCCACAATGTCACCTACAATCTCGTCTTCTATCGCTTGCGGGGCACGCATTAATGAGGTATCCCAGTTATCCATCTCCCAAAAATTATTGATACCAGCCATAATGACGACTAGCCGAGGCCGTAACTGAAGGACATCAGCGGCAAAACGACGACGCATAAACGGTGTCGTATCGCCACCAATCCCCCTGTTCACCAGCAACCCACCAGTGGTGCGAAAAAAGGCATCCAGCATCCATGCCTCAGTAATGGAATCACCGATGAAAACTGCGTCAACGGCGACTACTTGCTGCAATAACTGCTCATTATACGCATCGTACACACCGCGGCGCATATCTGTTGCAACCGTAAGGCCGAATAGCCCTGGTTTGATCATCGTTTCCATCGAATATGCCCTCCTTCGCCTTTTGCCAGTATTTAAACATCAAACGTGGCTCTCGCGATACTACAAGAGCCACGTTCTGTCCATCCATCACGCTATACAACTACACACCTTACGTCCACTAACCGTTAATGGTGATAAGATCAACCTATGGAAAATCAATGCTTGTAATCGCCATATGCAAAACCATTCCCACTAAAGCCAACGTAGACACGACCAGCAATATTCATGTCCCCACTGACGACATTGACCTGATCATAAATGCCTAGTGGAGCCTTTGAAAGCAAGGTCCACGTCGCTCCTCGATCAGTTGAGCGATAAATGCCGAACGAGGTACTTCCATTGGCCTCTCCATACAGGTAAATGGCAGGATATTTCGAGCCTGGAAGCAGCTTACCAAAACCGAAGGCCCGCGCTTGCTGAACCGCTTTGACCTTTGTCCAGGCGCTTTTACCGGCATTGGTCGTGTACCACAATCCATCTTTTCCAGCGCTCGACCATACATTGCCCGCGTACCCTGGTGCCGCGTGAATCTGGCCGTAGACATGACAGTCTCCGTTTTCCTCACATGCCGGGGAATAGGCAGCCTGCTGAAATGTCTTCCCACCATCGGTCGAGCTATAAAAGGTACCGGTAGCGGAGCTTCCCGTCGAGAAAGTAATGGCGTAGAATGCGTTATTTACCTTGTCAGATGCCAGCGCCCGCTTCGAGGACCACCAGAACAACCAGTGCGTATCTGTCGGATCAGCGATCCCAGTGCTTTGATTCCAGGTCTGCCCACCATCGGTAGAGTAATAAGGCGCGTTGCCTTGCCCGAAGTTGCCGGTACTGGGCAACCAGACGAGATCTTTGGTGTTGGTGGCGGAAATCGCGATGTTACCTCCAACACTATTCGTGGGGACACTGGCAAAAAGCTTCCAGGTCTTGCCCCCATCAGTTGAGGTCGCACCACGCCCGACCAGCGCGGGATAGTAATTGTTCTTCGCCTCCACCGTCACGATGGTATGTGGATGGCCGCCGCTATAGTCCAGGCTTGTTCCTCCCCAGAACGCGCTATCGAGCAAAGGACTGGCCGGATATTTGTTAACATCCGCTTGATAGAATCCCTGACGATCGAAGATATTAGAAACGGGCGCATCTCCCGGCCCTGCAATGAGATCAGAGGTAACCGTCTCTTCGATGCCCTGTGAGTAAAAATTCCAGTTGATGGTCGAACCGTTAGTATTCTTCGCATACCACAATCCGATGCCCTCTGGAAACCACAGCTTGTCCTTTGCATGTGGATCGAAAGCGATCTGCGCGCTGGAAAGGTATCCACTCTCGTCGGTCTTCGTCACCCAACCAATGGTAGAGGACGAAACGCTGGTACTCAACGTCGCCCAATTCGCACCACCATTGGTCGTACGCCACAAATTCCCATTCGCGACTCCACCTGAAGCCACAATAACGTGCTGTGGATTGCTGGGATCGACGGCAACTTCATAATCGCCAGCACCAGTTGATGGAGAAATAGTACTCACCGCACCAGTTTTCGGCACATACTTTTCCACCATACCCGCCCCCGAGGTCGCATCGAACCCGGCATACAAAGTGCCATCGGAAGCGACTCCGGCGCTGAAGGGAATCAAGGTCGAGGGGAGAATATTGCTCCACGTTGCGCCAGCATCGTCGGACATATAAACACCCACACCAGCAACACCCACATAAATACGTTTCGTCTTCCCGCCGATTGTGCCACTGGTCGGATCGAATACAACGAATTTATCGCCCGCAGGCGTGCCAGTGTTTGTTCCGACCGGCACACTACTGGTCGAGACTTGCTGCCAGCTTCGCGCGCCGTTCGTGGTAACCCACAACCCCTCTTTACGCGAACCAAAATAGACGACCTGATCATTTTTGGGGTCAACAGCGAGTCGCTCACCTCCCTGACGGTAATCCTCGTTGCCACCGATAAACCAGCGCTGCCCACTGTCCGTAAACGTGCGCCCCTGGTTCGTACTCTTGAGAATCCGACCGTTTTGATTGCTGAGATCATCACCAACCGCGAGGTAGAGCGTCTGCGCGTTGCTCGCGCTCACCGCCAGACTCTCAACACTGTAATCTTTAGGCGTAGGATTGGGAACAGCACTGGTGGTAATCAACTGCTGCCAGGTATTGTTCGCCCCCAACTTGTATGCGCCACCCACGTCCGTTCGAATATACATCAGCCCGGCAACAGTAGGACTCATAGCGATACCGGTAACAAAACCACCACCACCAATCTTAAGCTGATGCCAGCTATAACTTGTTCCAGATGCGGGGCCAGCCGCCTTAACCTTTACAGTCAGGGAAACCACCGTCGCAAACAGTGTCACGAGAAGCAATCCCGCGCTTAGTAACACGGTAATGACCATCACGCGCCTTCGCGCATGGTGACTGAACATCATACTATTCTCCTTCTTCCTAAAAAAACAATCATATTCTCTCTCGATTTCTCATACATCTTCTGGGACGTTGTCTTCACCAACAAAAAACTCATCATAACGTATAAGCTGTATCTGCCGCTCATGTACTACCTGTGCTGTACGCGGATCACATAACGAGTGGTAGTCACGCAAACGGGCCTGGGCGAACGCTCCTTGCTGTGGGTACGATTGCCCTACAACCACCTGTGTCTCAGGTTCAAGATAGGCAGGGTGAGTGATCAACAGGTAGCGGCCCTCCTGCAACTGGCCGAGTAACCCTGAAAGCTCATTCGAACCATACTCAATCCTTCGCATATCGGCGATATCTTCGTGCCAGACTAATCCCTCTTCATGCGCGAATTGTCGAAACGCCTTACTCAAACGCGTATGTTGCGGGTCCGCGGGATCAAAAAGCCAACCGACGCCCATATGCTCATCCAGATAGCGAATATCAAGTCCAAGCGCACGGGCACGAGTCAGTTGTGCCCGTACTTCACGCAACGCCTCTCCCAAAATATCACCGTGACGAAAAAGGTCTTGTACTGTTGGAAAAAAATACCCATCAAAATCAACCAGCGAAGGCACTTCTTCCTTCGGAGAGATCGGCCCCCAACGTGGATTATCCCATTCCGCAGTGAGTGTGATATGCAGACCCAAACAGAGATCTGGCACATCCTTCACTAAGTGAGCAGCATGAAGAAAGTGAGGAGCGGGCGCCATCAGTGATGCATTGCGCAAAATGCCATACTTAAAAGCATCCACGATCGCGCGATTGCCCGCCAAAAACGCGCCCATATCGTCACCTCTCGTAATCAGACGAATAGAAGGATGTCCATTCACAGAAAAGTCTCTCCCCCGTTAACACTTGCATGTGGTAGCATGGCAACAAGCGTTATGACTTGACGGCACCCGCCACACCGTTAATAAAGTACCGCTGTAACAATACGAACACCAGAATGATCGGAGCTAGCGTGATCACCGACCCGGCTGCCAGCGATGTCCAATCGACGGTGTTCTGACCTAAGAACGCGAACATGCCGACCGCCAGTGTACGCAGTTCTGGCACAGCCAGCGTGAAAACAAGCGGTATAAAGAAATTGTTCCAGGAACCAATAAAGGTGAAAAGCGCGACAGTGGCGATCATTGGCCCCGAAAGTGGAAACATGATCATCCAGAAACGTTGATGAAAACTCGCGCCATCCACCCACGCCGCGTCCTCGATCTCCTTATCGATGGTCGAAAAGTAGCCCATGAACAGGAAGGTGCAGAAGACCACACCCCCCGCCGATTCCACCACAATGACCGAGCCCAGCGAGTTGAGCAGGCCGATGCGCGCGATCAGGTCGAAAACCGGAATGATTGTGTAACCATGCGGCAGGAAGATCGTCAGCGCGATCAAACCCAGCACCAGGGATTTTCCGGGAAAGCGTGAACGAGCTAGCGTGTAGCCAGCCATGGCCGTAAAGAGGACAACCAGCGCGACCACGCACGTTGAAATGATCACCGTATTGAGGAAGTACTGCCCGAAGCCACCCTCGTTCCATGCCTGCGAGTAGTTCGACCACTGGACCTGGCTGGGCAGAATATTGAGCCCCTGGTTGAAAAAATCTGGGTTGGTCTTCAGCGAACTCCCGACCATCCATAAAAAGGGATAGACCCAGAAAAAACCAACCACCAGCAGCACGATATGGACTGGCAGGAGCTTCCAGGCCCCCCAATTTCGTCTTTTGGTACGTACGCTCCCCCGCTGCTGGCTGTTCCCAGGCAGCACTGGCGTCGCTCCCCTGACAATTGATTGCATAGCATTTCTCCTTCTTCCGAGTGTGCCCTACGCTGGATCTCAGACTGCGCGTCTCCGATTGATAGAGCGGAAAACGTAGACCTGTGCGACCGAGAGTCCTATCAAGATGACTCCGTAGAAAAGTGACGCCGCCGAGGCAAAACCGACATTGGGCTGCAGGTTGAGGTTCGCATCGCCGAAAGCCTGGTGAAAGATGTAGGTATTCACGACTTCCGTTGCGTAATATGGCCCGCCATTGGTCAGCACATAGACCAGGTCGAAGACCTGCAAACTGCCTATCACGGCCAGGATCGCGACGATCACCCCAATCGAACGCAGCAAAGGTACGGTGATATAAAAGAAACGCGCGACACTGCTCGCCCCATCGATATGCGCGGCCTCGTACAACTCGGTCGGGATGGTCTGCAACCCGGCCATGAAGTAGACCAGATTGATGCCCAGGCCCAACCAGATACCGATAGCGATGATGATGCCCAGGGCAAACCTGGGGTCTCCCAGCCAATCGATGTGTTGCGTGCTCAGGTGCAAATGAACCAACGTATCACTGATGTTGTCACCGAAATTGGTGAGGATCAATTGGATGACGATGGCAATGATCGCAGGCGAGGTCACCGAGGGGATAAAGTACACCGCGCGATAAAAGGTCGAAAAACGCAACTTCGGGTTATTGAGCACTAACGCCAACATCAGCGCCAGCAGCAGTTGAATAGGCACCAACACCGCTGTATAGATCAACGTGTGCTCAAAGGCTCCCCAGAAAAAGGGATCGTGAATGACGCGCGTAAAGTTGTCCAATCCCACATATCCTGCCGGGTCCCCGATACCATTCCATTGGTAGAGCGTGTAACCGAGCGAGGCAATATTGGGATAGACGATGAATGCCAATACGAGTAGCAGCATCGGTGCCATATATACGTACGACCAGACATTCGCGCGCACACGCGCCCAGGTCCCATTCCGGCGCTTCCTGAGCCGTTCCGGCCAGTCCTGCCTCACAGCAGGAGGTGGAGTTACCACTTGCATAGGACATATCCTTTTCTTAATTCGCTGCGTAGAGCCAGGGGAACCTCTACGCGCTTGCTCTACGCAGCCCTACGCGGCGCTCTTCTATCATCGATACGTAGGGCAAAGGCAACACGCCCGCAAGTGAGCGTCGGTGCAATTGCCCTACGCGCGACTGCGCACCCATGTAGAGGCTGGATTCATCCGCCAGTGGATGCGCCTACGCGTTGGCCTTGGTAATGTACGGTTTGGTCGGGTCCCAATCGGGGAAGATATAATCGTCGATGCTTACCTTGTGACCCTGCTGGTTCGCCAGTTTGATCGCGTCGGTCAAAGCCTGTTGCGACTTCTGCTGGAACTCGGAGAGCGCACCTTGCAGATCACCGATCTGACCCGTGTAGTAACCGGTGACGATATCCGCCAGTGCGGGCGTCACCGCCGCTGGCGCGACGTAGCTGGTGGCGGGATTGCGAATGGTTGGGTCGGGTCCAGTCACCGAGTACTTCGCCGTCGCCACATACTGAGAGAACGGTTTGAAGGTGTTGTACTCCGGTTTGTTGTCCTGCGGATAAATCGAGATGTCCTCTCCCATCTGCACCCAGCGCTTGCCCGCATCAACGCTGTACAACCAATCGAACCAGGCCCAGGCCTCGTCCGAGACCTTCGTCTTGGCCGAAATCGCGAATTGCGTCCCGCCCGGTCTGGTGGCAAAAAGACTCTGTGGCTGTGGTGTCGCGCTCACCAGCGTGGTAAGGCTGTAATCGGTGAACTGGTGCTGCGTCCACTCAGCCTGGTCCCAGACGCCTCCGACCGTCATACCGAATTTGCCGCGCTCGAAGTACGCGCGCGCAACCTCGTCCGAAATACTCAGGGAGTCCGGGTAGATGTAGTTACGCGTCTTCCATTCCTTGAACAGTTGAATCCAGTCGGAATAGTTGCGATTGCTAGCAAACGTGTACTTACCGACGCGCAAGTCCAGGTCGCCAGGGCCGCCGGGGCAGTCGGACCCGATCAGAAACACGAAGATCCACCAGAGCAGCAATTTTGTCGTGCCATTGCCGAAGCCCAGGCCGTAAGTCTGTCCACCGCTCTTCTTATTGATAGTCTCGGCAGCATGGGTTACATCGTCCCAGGTGCGCGGCACCTGGATCGAGCCATCGCTGTTCACCAGACCAGCATCGCGAAAGACTTTGTTGTTGACATACAACTGAAAGGGAACCGCCAGCGTGGTGAACGGCGCGCTATAGAGTTTGCCGTTGAAGATATTACTACCCTCGTGCAGAGCCAGGGGTGGAAATTTGGCACGCCACTGCTGGTTCGCCCATTTATCGACCGGCAACCACCAGTTTTTTTGAATCTGCTCATAGAACGTCGGGGTCACTGGAATGGTCGAGATGTCGGGAGCAGTGCCACTGCGTTGCGCGAGTGCATACAGATTGTCGAATGTGTCACTGCCTTGCACTGTCCTGGCAATCTGAATATCAGGATGCGCCTTCTGGAAAAGCTTGATTTCGTTCTCGATGTACGGCCCCTGCGTGACATAACTGTCCCAGTACTTTACTGTTGCTGTCTTGCCGCTTGCCGTTGAACTTGAACAAGCCGCCAGTATATCACCCAGAGTCGCCATAGCCGTAGTCGTTGCGGTCGCCTGCATGAAACGACGCCGATTCATGCGTGGGAAATGCGTCATTTTTTTTGCTCCTTCGCTTTACCTGGAAATATTTTCGACAATAAGATGTTCCTTGCTAAAAACACGCGCACTAATGCTCCGATATAATAGAAAATGTCAACATCAATACCTGACAGTAGTACTACAGCATGACTGCCTGTTCTGATGACTGCCTAAACGTCCTCGCGTTGAACAGGCGGCGGTGTTAGACTATGAACGGGAAAGAGTCCCTACGCGCTCTACACAAACAAAACAACAACAGAGGCACGGGTTATCCTTCTCGTAGACGCGGCTGAATGTAAACGCTCTCCTCACGTGGTCTCTCGCCATCCATCAAAGATTCAAGCAGCGAAAACATACTGCGTACGACATCCTCAGCATCCTGTTCGAGCAACGTGATATGGGTACTGCGTCCGAAGAGAATTGGCGAGTCAGCATTCGAGAGGGACACAAGATGGACATCTTCCCCGACGCGTATGCCCATCTCCGCGAATGCAACCAGCGCCCCATCCGTCAATAGGTCATCACTGATATATAATCCGTCTGGCTTCTCACCGTAAGAGAGACCATACACCTCCTTTACTAATAGATAACCACGCTCTTGATAAGTAAGTGGCTTGCGTACCGGTGAAGCTAACTCCGAGATTGAACGGAAAAGCGTCCGATCGACCACATAGCCCTGTTTCAACAAAGCCTGATTAAAATAATATGCCTGATTAAAAGGACTCTCTATATCGTGTGGCACAGCAGACCAGTAGGCGATACGTCGACAATTCTGCCGCTGAAGCACTTCGGCGGCAAGACGGCCCGAAGCTCGCTCATCATACTTCACCATCCAATCACCTCCACCCGCGAAAACGACATGCGGCACTTTCAACAATGAGCGATGATCATCGTGCGTATGCGTATTGAAACCAACTACCAGGCAACCATCGGTAGAGGGAGAATTGAGCAGGGAGAGATGCTCTTCAGGTATCGGCTGCGACGCTGGTCGACACAGAAAGTGAAAAGAAATATGCTCATTCTTCGTTTTTGAACGCAACTCCGCCAACTTTGCTACATGCCCCCAGAGCAAAGACCAGAAGGGCGAGGCCGCGTTGTCCGAAAATACCGAGATATTGAACACAATATGAATAGAACGCTTCAGCAGCGTCTTAGAAACGAAAATGCCCTGCCTCTCCTCACGATAAAAGATTTGCTCGTTCTCCAACAAGTCTAACGCGGTAATTAATGTCGCACTCGACGTATTTAATATGCCGCACAGCTCACGAATTGTTGGTAAGCGACTCCCCGGCCCCAAATCCAGGGCGAGCAAACGCAGGCGTTCACATACATCCTCAACCCTGGCGTTGGTTCGCCTGGATTGCTCCGAACGACGCTGCCGTGGCATGTATGTCGCACTCTCATCAAAGCTCCTGATCGTCTCTTCCATAGTTGTTCCGTTTCTCTTTCCCCTCACGCATTCTCAATTCATCTCTGTTCTAAAACAATAATACCCATAAGCCTGGAGAATGTCAAGTATATTATCCACAGAAAAGAAAAAGGTACGGGAATTACTTTGAAGGCAAGAACAAACCCTGGTATTCCTTTTCGTTTTATGTTATTGTTTTAGAACAGAGAAAGTCTTTCTCGTACGAGGACGCTGAAAATAAAAAAGGAAAAACAACGAGGAACACCTCTGTCATGTTTTACACTCGCTTCCACACACCAATCGCTACTCAAAACATCGATTTTTTTAAAGAAAGAAGGACCTTATGAGTGCAGGGCAAGTCGCGCTCCAACTCTACACAGTACGCGACGAAACACAACGAGATTTTGCCGCAACCCTACAAAAAGTCGCGGAAATAGGCTATGATGGCGTCGAGTTCGCTGGTTATGGTGGACTTCCCGCTCCTGCTATGCAGAAACTTCTCGACCAGACGGGCCTCCAGGCGGTTAGCACCCATGTATCTCTCTACGACCTGGCAGACGAAAGGCTTGATTCCTCGCTCGCCTACTGTCGCACCATAGGCTACCCCACTCTGGTCGTGCCCTGGATACCTCCCGAATGGGCAGCGTTCGATAATCTTCAAACGCTGGCAACACGCCTTGACGAAATTGGACAACGCTGTCTCGATGCAGGTATCACGTTCGCATATCACAATCACGAGTTTGAGTTTACCAACATCAATGGGCGTATCTGGCTAGATTATCTGCTGGCAGCGACCGATCCCGCGCTCCTCAAAATCGAACTTGATGTCTATTGGGCCGCCCATAGCAATCAGAATCCTTTGTTTCTCTTACAGAAGCTGGGCAAACGTGCCGCGTTGATCCATGTCAAGGACATGACCGCGGAAGGCACCATGACCGAGGTAGGGCAAGGCAACTTAAACATACGTGATATCATCGACTTCGCCCGAAAACAAGGCATCTGGAGCATTGTCGAACACGATGAACCGACATTACCCTCCCTACAAAGCGCACAAATCTCCCTGGCGTACCTCCGTTCCCTTGTGCCGTAGAGGGAAGATTTATCGACCAGTGGATGCTTGATCGACCCTCGGCAAGAAGGTCCGCGTAGGGCAAACTATACGTTTGCCCGTCCTGGCATACAAAATACCGCAAATACACCTCTTCAAGTCAGAAAAGAGAGAACACGAATAAATGATGAAACGACCAATAAAGATCGGCGTGATCGGCTGTGGCAATATCAGCTCCACCTATCTTCACACTCCACACCTATTTAACAACCTGGAAATCACCGCTTGCGCCGATATCGACCTTCCACGCGCACAGGCACAGGCCCAAACATTCGGCATTCCCAAAGCCTGTAGTGTCGATGAACTGCTTGCCGATACGGAGATTGAGCTGGTGATCAATCTCACGATTCCCGCCGCACATGCCGCCATTTCACTGAACGCCCTGGCGGCAAACAAATCCGTCTACAGTGAAAAACCGCTGGCAATCGAGAGTGCCGATGGACGCGCCATCCTGAAAATGGCACAGGTACACAACCTGCGCGTCGGTTGCGCGCCCGACACCTTTCTCGGTGGTGGTCTGCAAACATGTATTCAACTGATAAATAATGGAACTATTGGTACACCTATAGCGGCCACGGCCTTCATGCTCAACCATGGCATGGAACACTGGCATCCCGATCCCACATTTTTCTATCAGCCTGGTGCGGGTCCGCTGTTTGATCTCGGCCCGTACTACCTGACCGCGCTCATAGCCATGCTCGGACCAGTACGTCGCGCGACTGGCATAAGCAAGATCACCTTTCCCGAACGCATCATAACCAGCCAGCCAAACTACGGACGTAAAATTCCGGTCAACACACCTACGCATATCGCGGGCACATTAGAATTTACCAGCGGCGCGATTGGCACAATCATCACAAGCTTTGATGTCTGGCACCATCACCTGCCCTTTATCGAGATCTACGGCACCGAAGGATCGCTCAGCGTACCAGACCCCAACACCTTTGGTGGCCCAATCTATCTGCGTCAGGCCAACGACGAGCAGTGGCAAGAGATTCCAGTGCTCTATGATGGTCCCATCAATACCCGCGGTCTGGGACTGGCAGACATGGTCAGCGCGATAGATACCGCTAGAGTCCACCGCGCGAACGGCGAACTTGCCTACCATGTCCTGGAGACTATCGAAACACTGCTGGCACCTTCCTCCGATGGACAGCGCAGCTTTTTAAAGAGCACCTGCGAACGTCCAGCCCCCTTGACACCCGAGGACTACGCACGCTGGGAAAAGCAAGCACCCACACTCGAAAAGAAATGATCCACGCCCCTAGCAGGTCGGCAAACGCATATTGCCGACCTGCTAGGGGCGTCAATCGGTCTCCTGATAATTTGTACGATCACTAAAATGTTCTTCAAGCCAGTTCTTTACGGTTATCGTCTCTCGATCATGCAGTTCCTCAAAGAGAGCCAGGCTTTTCTTTCCCATCTCGTAGTAATCTTCTTTGTGGTCTCCGCGCAATAAACCAGTACGGCAAAGTCCATAGAGCGCGTGCGCCTCGTGGTCTTTCCCTACCTTCCCCTCTCTTACCGCGGCTAAAATATCTCTAAATGCAGACTCCGCCGCCTCAAAGTCACCTTCGTCAACAGCTATATGCGCAAGATACCGCGTGTGTCGAGCCAATAACTCTTGATAACGCAGCTCCCTGGCAAGTACCAGTCCCTCCTGAAAATATATTTTAGCTCGCTCCTGTCTCCCCTGTTCGAGCATACAAATGCCCATATTCTCTAAAATGAAGCAGATCATCTCTCTCAATTCCAGCTTCTGCGCTATATCTAGACCCTCCTGCAAGACATTCTCTGCCTCTTCATACTTCTGATTTCTGATTAACGCAAATCCTAAATTTGAAAGGATCAATGCAGTTCTCTCCTGGTGCCGAATTTGCCGGGCAAAGGAGAGCGCCTCACGATAAGATTTTTCCGCTTGCTCATCCATTCCTTGCCGTATATTCAACACCGCTATATTAGTCAGTAGCAGGCTCATTTGATCTTTATCATTCAACTCTCGTGCGATACGCATGCCCTCTTTACAATAACGATAGGCTTGATCATAGCTACTTTTATGCATGTACAAACTGCCCAGGTTGATAAGAAAACGCAGTTTTGCTACATCATTTTGTGTATGACGAGCCAAATTGAGGCCTTCCTGATAATACGCCTGCGCCACTTCATGCTCACCATGCTTAACCGCGGCGGTTCCCAACGTACGTAAACAGATGCAAAGACAATCCGCGTTCTTCTCTTCTCGCGCGAATGCGGCACCCTCCTGCGCGAATTTTTCCGCCAGCTTGTAGTCTCCCCGTTGGGTATACGTTATCCCCAGATACATGCAAATATGCATACGCAACGGAATATCGCACTCGGTTGTTCTTTTCTGATATATTTTCTTGAGGTACACTTCGAGATTGAGATCAATACCGCGCACAAGAAAAAAAAATTCTAGATTTCTGAGTGCCTGGAGCACAGGTGCTTGCGATCCATTGTGATAGGCAAACTCCATCAATGCCTGCATGTTTCTATACTCAAGCTCTACATTATCAAATGTATTTTTTGCCTCCTCAATTTGAGCGAGCACGTAATGGATTGCCCGTGCGGCGATGAGAGGGAAGGCGTCCTTCGCGAGATGGGCATACGCGTAGTCAACGATCGCTTGATGCATGCTATACCGACCGGACCAGCTACTCTCTATCAACCCAAACTCACAGAGTTTATCCAAAACTGGTGCCGCTATATCCGCTACACTCAATGCCGCCTGCTCCGAAAAACTACCCGGTTTCGCGGGGAAGACTGAAAGAGCATACAAAGCGACTTGCTCCTGAAGCGAAAGCTGATTCGTGCTGACATCAATGGTAGCCCGCAAAGAGAGCGGCATCTCCAACGGAAGACTGGGATACGCATTGACTGGTGCCTGAGGCATTTGAAGATTTAGGCGCTCCTCCGCCTGCTGCAATTTTACTAACGCAGTATAGGCGCGCCGCGGTTGCTGTAAGTACTCATAGGTATGCAAATATCTACCAATCAGCGTAAGGGCCAGCGGCAACATCCCCGCCTGCAAAACGAGTTGCCGCACGGTCTCCGGCTCACGCTCAGCAAGACGCGGAATGAAACGCGCCAGTAATCTGAATCCTTCAGATTCCTCAAGTTCAACAAGCGGAACAGCATAATGCGCACTCAACTGAGCCGCGATAGCCGGAAAACGCGTCGTCACAATGTAAACGCATTCGGGCCCACCTACCTGTAACGCGAGTACATCCTCCAACTGCCATGCATCATCAATAACAATCAGCATTTTGCGCGCCCCGATTCGCGAACGCAGCATCTTGGCCCAGGAAGACATATCAGCAACGGCATTTATATCCGATGAGGGCAACTGCAAAAGCCCACTCCAGTGGCGAAGATGAGCCGCGATTGACCCCTGCACTCCAAGACCCGCCCATAAAATTCCTCCCGAAAAATGTGTACGGATCGCCTCATGTTGAACCAACGCCAGCGCGATAGCCGTTTTCCCCACCCCAGGCAAACCGTGGATCACAAACATTTGATAGATAGTAGCATGACATACCTTTTGGAGCAGCGATGAAAGCAGACTATCTCGTCCAATCAATCCTTCAGCAGGATGCCCTTGCAAAGGAATAAGCGCATCGATCAGCTGTCCTTCAGCTATACCTTCATGTAATTCCCCATCAGTTCGCGTTGCTTCAACCAGCCCGAGCTTGTGCGCATCTTTCTCAAATAATATGCACAGCTTCTCACGAAAGTAGGGCGAAGGAAGATGAATCCCTCGTTCCCACTGGCTAATAGAAAGAGGACTGGTTCCCAGCAATTCGGCAAGCTTGGACTGAGACCATCCTCGTTGTTCTCGCTCACGACGCAAAGGGTGTTGGAATATCATAGAAAGAAAAACCTTCCTTCTTCCCGGCAACAGTAGAAAGCCCGCCAGTAGTAGGCATAGTTAGGAGGAACCAGTGATGGAGGTAGGATAGAGAAATTATAAAGATTTCTACATAGAGTGCTAGAGAATGAAATGCTACAGCGCACGCTGTCTACGCACTCTTTTACCTGGCATAAGTATAACCTACTGCTTACAAAAAAAGGGAAATAGTCACTCAAGTAAACCAAAATGACTAGCCATATTTAGAAGTAGATTGATTGAAAAGATAAATCTGAGAAGGATCTCTACTTGATTTGATGCCCGCTCAACACAACGTTATCTGATTTTCATGCGTATGACGATTACAGCATGCCAGCATCAAACAAAAAGGAAACATCCCCATCAAAAGGATGTTTCCCTTCATTATAATAGAACACTCCAGACATAAAGCTATCTAGTAATACTGTAATTAATCACGTACAGATCTTATTCTCCTCCTACATATTCTCTTTATTCTAGCCGCTAGAGGAATATCGCTCGAAAAGAACGCTATGTTTCCACTGCCTCCCCATCCTCTACATCATCTGCCTCTGCTCCACTTGCGATCGCGTGTAGTTCATACGCAAGGTAGCGAGCGTGCGCGAAAGCACCTTGCGTACAACGTTATCGCTCGTATGCAACATCTGCGCAATCTCTGTCGTCCGCATCTCCGCCACAAAACGCATGGAAAGAATTTTTTGCTGCCTGGGCGAGAGATGTTGCAAATGGACGCGCAAAAACTGATACTCCTCACGTTGCACCATCATCTGTTCAGGCAGCAGGTCTTCATCGAGCACCTCTTCCGCCTGATCAAGAGGAACTTCCTTATAGTGCCGGGTTCGTCGCTGCACATCAACCACTTTGTTGCGTACAACTGACCAGAGCCATGCCTTCTGCTCATGCTCTAACATATTCTTCAAATCGTTTTCCCGCTCAACAACAACCAGAAAAACCGCGAAAAGCAGGTCTTCAGCATCACTTCCAACAGGAATATGCTGGCGAATATAAGCGAGCAGTTTCGCGCGATAAGCCGTGTATAATACGGATGTCAGGGACGAAGCATGCACAGTTGCTGAGTTTTCCTCTATCCCATGTTCCCCCAAAAGCAATCTCATAACATACTCCTTCAGTCTTACAAAAAATCCAGTACAAATGAGCAAGTGAGGACGTAAAAATAAAAGAGGGGAAGTTGAACGAGGCTCGCGAACAATCGCCAACTAAACTACATCTATGCATCAGAACTTCAATCAGATACAGCCCGTGAATTGATTATTTTTGATTACTATCAATCACTTTTGTAGCATACAATCTTTCTTTAGAAAGAACATATAAACTACGTATAAGTTTCTTACAACTAGAACTGAGGTAGAGATTATAATCATAACTATACACAACAAGACCTTCTCTATCTTCCACAAAACTGAACCGCAAGTCTAAACTGCGCTCGTCTGCTGATATATCTCATTCCTCTTCTTGCACTGCTCTTCAAGGCCAACCTCGTTCCTATCAGAGGTTAAAACATGTTCTCACTATGCTCTAACCTCTGACGAGAAAAAACGCTGCTGCTAGTTCACAGTGTTACTCCCCGTTTCAGGGCAACTACCAGAGGGACACCAGCGGTAGATCAACGTCTTATTACGCCAGTCATCCTCAATGAATAACACATATTCCCCATTCGCCCGCAGTCCTGTAGCAATTCCCCGCACATCTACCCATCCCGTGCTATTTTCGGGCACCGGATCACTGGTGGTTAGATTCGTCACTCTGCTTCCATCACTCAGCGACCAGATAGCAGGAGAGCCTCGCTGACTGTTTTGGTCGTTGATACTGGTAAAAGCTCCAAACAGGTAGTTCCCCGCAATATCCCAGTCTTTGAGGTATGTGCTGTTGCCCGTGTCGTCACTGCCGTCAGCATTCTTCAGGAATGTGTATGGCAGGTCAATCGACACTGATACCGTTGGCGACGACTTCCAGTTCGAGTATGCCTTGAATTCTGTTCCTACATCTCCCCAACCACCCTGCCGTGGACGCGCATCGGTAAATCCAGACAGATACAACACATCATTCTGACGGTCATACTGCAACCGCGTTACTTCGCTAAAATCATTGATTTGAGGATAGTTCACTGCTGTTCCATATACTAGATTGCCCGCATCATCCACACCGCTTGCTGGATACTGGCTCACTGTGCCATCCGGACTCGATTGCCACAAATCACAGTTAGTGTCAGCAAAATTGGCCCATTGCCAATTTCCTGGTCCGTTGGTGAAGGAAACATGCACCCACATCAACCCCACTTGCTCGTACGCATCGATCTGCCCACTGTACATACCCGTCGTGAACATGAATTTGTGCCCGTAACAATCTCGAATCCACTTGGGCACCACCCCAAAGGCATAATGTGCATCATTGCTCGCCTGCGTATCCACTGGATAGGTATTGTTGACATCGCTGGTGGTCAACCTGGGATCATCTGGATGATTCCACCAATCCACGGTGACTGCGCTGGGAAAATCTCCTACCGTCTCCTGCCCGGCAGTCGTCTGCGTGTAGTCCAACTGAAACATTGCATTGGCACTATAGGCTGTTTGCCCATCGGTAGACATATCAGGCGCGCTATTGCCCACCCAGATCGAGCCGTAGCGTTGCCAGTTCATCGTGCCATCGGGCTGGAGCGAGCGCATCCAGGTGCCCCCACCAGGAAAGTTGCCGATGACGTAGATGTTGCCCGCGCTATCCATGCCCGTTCCCCACAATCCACTGAAACGTAATGGCCCGGTCAAACCAGGAGTGGGACCCGCCCAGACGCCTCCTTGCGTGCCAAAGGTTTCGATCGGTGTAGAGGAAGGAGCGTCTGAACTGACATCATAGAATTTGATCTGCTGATCGGGTCCGTTATCAGCGACCATCAGACTTCCATCGTTCGCAATCGCCAGCGCATTGGGACGAAAACCATTATCACCCGTGATACAGATGCTGGTGTCGTCGGCGCGGCAAACCTTATCACCTCCCACAAAGGTAATATCTTCGATAGTCCAGGTATATCCGTTACGGTCCTGCACAGAACGAGCCGAGTCATCATTGAGATTATGATTATTGGTGCCCAAATTCGTGCCAACAACTTGCCCATTGCGGTACTCACCGTAATTGTGTCCGGCCTCATCCCAACCGCTAACAGTCCAGATAGTGCCATCGGGCTGCACAATAGCGCTATAAATAAAGTCCTGCACAAACTGTTCCTGATTATCTGGCCCATCAGTGGCCCCAGACATACTGGAGCTCGTTCCGGTCCAGGTCATCAAAGTACTCCCATCGGCGTATGCGGGGAAGAGGCGCTGTAGCCCTAAGGCTGAGGCCAGAACAAGCAAAAGTATAAATATACCTACTCCTGTTCGCACCAAATAATGCGCATGAGGACCAGTAGGAACATCCGTTTTCTGAGCTATTTCCTCTTTTCGTTGAAATCTCTCTCTCATATCTTCTCCTGAAATAGGGAATTTTCGTGCACTTTGTCTTCACTGTCAGGGACGCTATTTTTGACAGAACAGTGTTGTTCTGGGGAAAAAGTGTCTTACTCAACAAGAACATACACCTTTTTGCTCTGTTGAGCATCGCGATATCTGCCATTACTTTATCAGGGCATGTGCATTGCCCAAATGATAAACAGCATCGTATAAGACAATGCGCAAACTGTGGTAATTATGCCTGCCCGCATATGAGAAGGCTACATAAGATAGACATAACTTTCACATAAACTTGCTATCCCTTTCTCTTCTTCAGAATGGTAAGAGCACCGTTCGATGTAATGAACGGTGCTCTTACCATTACAGCGCTCACACTGCGCTCAAAGTGAAACCCATCACACCTTCCCGAGAACTGGCTCCCTCACAGTTGCTTATCATGTGTGTTGAAGTACCTGGCACGAATTACGACAGCACACACTGGAACAGAGGGCAAACATAGGGAAATAGAGAAAACTTATAGCTAAGTTATAGGTATCTTTTATGGTCTTTTTCTGTCTCATCCCGCATACTTTCCACAGATTCTTTACGCTAGCCCATACAACATCTTCAAAAATGAAGTATCTACTCAACATTTTCCTGGCACTACGCTAGACAAATATTTGACCTTCAGGTGAAAATCACCGTCGTCTTGTTGAAAGGAATGGCTTCAATTTTATGGTGCAGCATCTTTTTAAGCACCAGAACATGACCATTTCTCGATAAAGAATAGAGCCTACTCTCTTGATCATAGAAGCAGGGAAGTAAAGAAATGAGCAAAGTTGCCATTTGGTCTTAAAGAGAGACAAACTGCAAATTAATTTTAGAGAGAAATACAACCACTATGTCAAATGATTATTTTTCCGGCTATATCTTAGGAGCGCGATTAACACAATATACACATAATCGTATTTATGAGGCTCGATCAGCCGATTCGCCCGTTCCTAGCGCGATTATTAAAATATTCTCGGTTCGACGCCTATCTGACGAAGAGACAAAACAGTTCTTGCAGGAGGCCGACGTTCTGACCAGTATGCGTCATCCCGCAATACTTCCCCTGCTCGCAACTGGTGTCAAGGGACGCCTCCCATATATCATCATGCCATACGTCAGGTCAGGTTCTTTGCGCGAACACCTGATGTCTACTCCTATTTCTATGCAAAACGCACTCTCACTCATCACCCAATTAGGCAGAGCCCTCAATTATGCTCATCAACGCCATATTGTGCATGGTAATATCAAACCAGAAAACATCCTTTTTCTATCCTCTGATCGTGTGTGTTTGATGGACTTTCGTATGCAATCACTTGCACCACTCACTCGATCCACCTTCGCTCCAACCTCAACACATTATCCCTATTGGGCTCCAGAACAATTTTACGGACCACCAACGCAAGCCAGTGACCAATATGCACTCGGTTGTGTGGCCTATGAACTACTGACCGGACATCTTCCAATAGACAAACAAAAAACCATTTCACTATCACCAGATATTTCTCCTCTTTCTGACCACAAAGAGCGCGTGATTTTGAAAGCTCTGGCAAAAGACCCCGAGCAACGCTATGTGTCAGTAGCTCAGTTCATGCAAGCATTACAGGCAGCCACTTCTTTTGATCAGACTCGCATCGACGAAACAAGCCATCAACTCCCTGCCCAGGCACATGCTCCTCAATGGAAGCTAGAAAATATCGCGCGCAAGGTGCCTACAAAAAATCTACCCGTCGTCGCCTTAGCAGTAGTGTTCGTGCTCTGTTCTCTTTTGATTTTTTACACCCTTTTTTTCAATTCTGCTTTTGCGCCTAAAACATCATCTCAAACAAATGCCTTTTTACCTGGCAAATCATCCATCGTCGGAAGCCTGAATGCCTCTCCCCTCTTTGTCAATTTGACCACCGAAGGCACAACAGACTGGGAGATCTGGGGGTATCAAGGGGTCAATCACTCTGTGCATAAAAGTGCAGGCCATGGAAAAATTAGCCCCATAACATACATCAATTTTAATCAGCAGGATATCGTAATATATGGAGGTAGCCAGACACAATATTCCTGGTCCGACGGTACACCAACTACGAGTACACCATATATAGAACCATCAGGCATCGAACTGGTGGGTGGAAAAAGTTGTGGATTCCAGTTCACGGTTCCAGCCAGCACAACTGTTCATACGCTACGGGTATATGTTGGCGTTGACGATGGACAAGGTAATCTGGTAGCAACCTTAAGCGATGGCACAAGTTATCATGACACTACATTTTCCAACGTCACGACAGTACAAGGCGATTTTTATGTTTTGCGCTACCAGGCCTCCTCTAACAATCAAATACTGAAAATTCAGTACACAGTTTCAAACGACCCTACTCCTCATTCCATCATGCTGCAAGCCGTAACTTTGCAATAGTGATAGAAAGGAGGAGAGGGGTCGAATAGGCAAAGCGCACATTTGCCTACTGGCTGGTTGCATGGTTTTATCTTATTCGAACGCCTGTAAGTAAGGCCGCTCGGCTTCCCACATCTCATCGAAAAGCGCGTCGATCTCAGCCAGTGAACATACCGCCGCCGTCAGCGGATCAAGCATCAACGCATGCCGCGCGGCCTCCTTGTCTCGCTGCAAAAGCGCGTCTCGCATCAAAGTATGCACCGCCATATGGCTACGATTCAAGGCGGCCAGTTGTTCCGGTAATGGACCAAAGTGCGTGGGCTGTATGCCACGTGTATCAACCAGACAAGGCACTTCGACACAGCCATCAGGCAAGTTATCGATCAAGCCATTGTTGCGCACATTCCCATAAATGACGGCGGGTCGATGAAGGACAATCGCTTCAATAATCACCGAGCCATATTCATGGCTGCGCTCGAATGGAATTTCCTGACTGCCATCAAGCATCTGGCGAATAGACCGTTCATTGCCCTCGCGCCAATGCGGCCAGACTTTCGCGTAAAAACCTGCCTCACCCAGATAGCCTTCTCTGCAATAACGCTCAATCAGGTCTGGCCGCTTGCGAAAATAGGGCACATACTCGGAAAAGTGCCCACTACTCTCGGTCACAAACGCGCCCAGATAGAACATAGTCTCAAAACGGACAGGGTCCTGCTCGTAGATAGCAGCCGTTCGCGCCCGTTCGCGCAATTGCGGATACATATCCTGTCCCCTGTGCCGCAAAACAGTGAACCACGCGTTATGGTTGATGCCAGCGCAGTTCCATTCTAACTCCTCATAGGGCACCTGCACATAGTCGGCCAGCAGTTTCGATGTTGCCTGCACACTATGACAAAGACCCACAGTGCGCATCTTCGATCCGCTCAACGCGGCAAACGTAAGGATCGACATAGGATTCGTATAATTGAGTACCCATGCCTGGGGACAGAGTTCCTCCGCATCCTTTAAAATAGCAAGCCATGCAGGCCCTGTACGCAGCGCCTTAAATATCCCTCCTGGTCCAATTGTGTCACCAATGCACTGGTTAACACCATATTTCATCGGGATATCATAGTCATGACGCACATTGGCAAGCCCAGCGACTTCAATGGTATTGATCAGAAAATCACTGCCCGCTAGAATATCGCGTCGCTCGGTTGAAGCTTGCACCTCCCATTTTTTGCCGCTAATCTCGATCAATCGAGATGCCAGTTGTTCAGCTAACGCCAGGCGGCTTGCATCAATATCGACCAGGCCAATCGTTCCCTTGTCAAGACCATCAACAAGTAAAAGATCAGTGATCAATTGACGCGCAAACATAGTGCTACCAGCACCCAGAAAGGTTATCTTTGTCATCAGCTTTTCCCTTGCTTTCCTGTTATCTTCGTCATATGCTACAGAAGTGATATCTCATCGGGATCTCCAACAACTATAGCGCATTCCTACTGGCTATCCACGGTTCATATGTGTGGCTGATAGTCTATTTGTGACTACTTCAGGAAGGGAGATCGACCAGGAAAACAGTATGGACCAATTGGTAAACAAACTCCGTCATTTACAGGCTCAGAGGCCACCAGCCTATCAAAGGGTAGGGCCACCTGACTCACAATCGTTTCTTTGGGGCTCAGCATTTGAAATACAAACGTTCGAGGAAACCTATTTCTGGCATGGACTACGACGAGGGGTCGATCCAGCGCACCCCTTCGTAATCTTTCAATACACCCTGGAAGGCCAGGGCGTATTCATCGAGCAACAGAAAAAGCAGAAAGTGGAACCGCAGACAGCCTTTACCGCCATTGTGCCTTCGGATCATAGTTACTATCTCCCCTCGGACTCCGCGCGCTGGTCCTTTTTCTGGCTGAGCATCTCTCACCCCTACATCGTCAGGCGCATCGAACGCGGTATGAAAACAGCGGGATCTTTGCTCAAGATCTCCGCTGAAAGCACATTGCTCCTACAGGCGTACAAACTGCTGGCGAGCATGTATGAAACCCCTTTCCAAGACCCCTTCAGCGAGGAGCAAGCGTTATTCGACTTTCTTATGGAGTACGAACGCACAGTGTTTCATCTGCTCCATCCCTCATCGCAACGTGAACTGTTGCTTCAGCAAACGAGGACTACTGTTTTGAACACACTGCATCAGCCGCTAGCGGTAGAGACATTGGCCCAAAAGTATGCGATGAGCCGCAGTCATTTTAGCCATCATTTTAAACGCGTGACAGGCGTCACTCCAGCCAGCTTTATCACCCAGGTGCGCCTGGACGAAGCCATCCACCTGCTGTTACACACCTCGCTAAAATTAGAGGACATAGCAGCCAAAACAGGTTTTGCCGATGCGAATCACCTGTGTAAAGTTTTTCGGCGCCACCTGCATACCAGCCCAGGCGAGTTACGCCATCGAGCTGACCCTCACCTCTCATAACGTTGAAAGACTAGATGAACCACTCACGATCACTATCCGTTATACTGTTAGTTCTTCTCTCTCTCTGTCATTCCTCCCGTTTTTTAGGCATCTTCGCAACCGCTCATTAGCCTTTGACAGGCTCATGGTTGATGCTCACTTCCAATCGCTCGTGCATCTGCTCGAAGGTGGTAGTATCAATGTCGCCGCGCGCATAACGCTGGCGCAGAATCTCTAGTGCAGTCGGTCCGCTCGCGGGAAAACTCGTTCTCTTTCGAGACCTGCGAATACTCATCCAGACAAGAACCACCAGCAACACAATCAAGATCACTACGACCAGCATCATCAGGAACATACCAACCCAGTTGAAACCATATCCCCACATCATAAATCTATCCTCACTTTCTTTCTCGTGTTATCCGTCCCTTTTGTTGGAAAGCGTGGTTACTTTCTTATAGAGCACTGCTTATCCCACTCCTCAGGGTTTCACCACGTCGTTCACCGCCCGGCGTGGGCTACGCAGTCCTTCGTGTGTAGAGTACCCAGTGCGAAAAGTCAGGATAGTCAGCCATGCAGGATCATCCACCAGCGTTCGCAGAGAGTTTCCAAAATGGGGAGTACTTCCCACGACAATTTCTCTCGCTGCGCGCTCCGTCGCCTGGTTGAGTGGCTGCATGGCTAGTCCCTCTTTGGTGGCCCACAACTGCATACGTGCCCACAAACGGCCCGCGCTCAACTGCTGTTTTCTATCTTGCCCATTACGTATTGTAAGAAAGCCAAAAGCACCGGCGGTCTTGACTTGATTCGCCGTGTTCTGCAAAAATGAGGAATCTTGCTGCTCTACCGAAACCGAAGGTAGCATTTTCCCAAGGGCGCGGGTCAGATCTGGCAGCCCTGCTGCGTCCAGCGTAATGCCATCGCGGTGCAGCTGGATGTCTTGCCAGGTTCCACGCCACCAGGTTCCCGTATCCACTCCATCCTGCGCCTTATCTGCTACAAACGCGTTTGCTGCATCCACCAGGAGCGTACCGACGCGCTGACGCATATCCATGTTGGCAAACCAGAAGATCTTCACGTCTGGATCATCGCTAAGTGCACTGAACGCATCCAGGGTCGCAGAGGTTACCGGACGTCCTGTGTCGTACGGGTAGCGATTGGTGTGACGCTGCGGAATGAAGGAGTAGAGATCGGAGACGGAAACGCTCCCTCGCGTCAGACCAATTCGGGCAACCAGAGTCGCATCCGCTGCATCCGGCAGCAAAGAGACCTGGGTGATATATCCATTGGCAGTTGCGGCCAACAGCAGGTTTTCCAGAGCGCAACCTAGCCCGATATGCATCTCGCGCAGGAAAGGGTCAACGGGTCCGAGATTGCGCCGATAGTCAGCAAACAGTTCGATCTGCGTTTGCGTGACATGGAAAAGCCAGGGTTGGCTATTATGCGGATTGGCGGCCAGGATAGCAGCACGGACGAGATCGAGTGACCCTCTGGTTGTGGTGCGCCAATCATCCCACGGTTCGTACGCAGGTCCCTCGCCAGTGCTGAACACGCCTTGATCAGCCGCACGCCAAACCCCTCCTCCGGCAACCACGACGAATGCTCCGCTGCCTGCAAGAGCGAACACTCTTCTTCGACTGATTTTTTTATGAGGCGGTGTCGGATTGGGAGATATCTGTACGGCTGGTTCGTTGCTCATGTGTACAACTGGCTCGTTACTTGATGGTGTGATATCAGTAGACATGGGTCATTTCTTCCTTCATCTTACATCACAGGTGATTGACCTGCATTATCTGTGCGCACGACCTCAACAGTACAATGTGTCAGCAGTGCCCCCACAGCGCCTATTGCGGCCAGCCACGGAGCAATGAGCGTGCTTACAATGCCAATGGTCATCGGGATCTCCAGCACTGTTTGCCCATCATGCTTGATGATGATACGACGGACATTGCCCTCATGGAAAAGTTTTTCCACGGTGGCGACCAATTCCCCACCCATCACTTGCCATTCCTCATGCTTTTCTGGTTGCTGCTCTCTCTCGGTCGTATCTGAATTAGTTTGTGTCATCTCTATGTTCCTTTTTCATGTCGGATTACATTATTTACAAATGCTCTTTCTTCTATATAGTGTACTGACAGGGCGTGAAAAGATGCGTGAGAATGGCCGTGAGTTGCTCCAGCGGGTACGCTACCCCGTTCCACGCGCTCCTTGATACTCAGCAAACATTTGCGCATCATCACGATATCGGCGAACTCCACAAGCTGGCTAAACACGATCGAAGGTTTGGTCCAACGATAGAAGAGACAATGGCATGACCTCTATCTAGGACCGGTATCACTTGCGGTGTTTCTCTGGCACAGGAAGCTACCCTATGCTTGCCATACCTGCACCAACGTGGAAGGCTCTGCGAACCTTGCCATCTACCAGGAGGTAGACAACAACGATGGTGGAAATTATCAGGCTACTTACTATTGCCAGGAGTGAATATTTGCGTTGTCCCAGATCAATGAGGTTACTTACTATATTGAGACCCTCAAGCACCAAGGTTACCCAGTATGCCCAGGGCTTGAGGGTCCATAGTCCCTGGGCCAGAACGAAGAGAAGGGCAACAATGCCCAGCGGAATCCATCCTACTAAGAGTGCGACAAACCAATTGGTGAAAACACTCTGTAGCAGGGTAACGATGCCGAAAATAATCCCAATGACGGCCTGGATGAACAATAAGGTGGCAATTAGAGTGATACCGAGGGGACGCCCTGGAGTGCTGATGTTTTGCATAAGATACTCCTCTTTCTAAACGTGTATGGGTCATTCCAACACACCTCATTCAGCCTGCTTTCCGCTACCGAATCTAAGTATTTACAGGCAATATGGAGTCCATGGATGCATACTTTCTCTGTGATGGGTGTACTCTCCTCGCAGCTTGCCACAAGGAGAGTACATGCAACGCTTACACCTACACCGGAGCAGCCATTGAAGCAACGCGAACCAGTTTCTTGTTTACGAACTCCTGGATGCCCATGTCACCCAGTTCGCGCCCATACCCTGAGTTCTTGATCCCCCCAAATGGCAGCTCGGCATCGGACCAACTAATATTATTGATAAACATCATGCCAGTTTCCACACGGCTCGCCACCCGCTGCCCACGTACAATATCTTGCGTAAAGACAGAGCCACCCAATCCGAAATCGGAGTCATTAGCCAGCGCAATCGCCTCGTCTTCGTCCTTGACGCGGAAGAAAAGCGCGACCGGGCCAAAGAATTCTTCTCTGAAAGCCGGGTTCTCTGGCTTGATATCCGTCAAGATCGTAGGTTCCATAAATGATCCCGGACGATCGATACGCTTGCCGCCTATGAGTAGCGTTGCTCCATTGGAGATTGCCCCATCGACCTGTTTGAGCAGTTGTAATAAGGCATCTTCGGTGGACAAAGGACCCAGCGTCGTCTTCTCATCGAGAGGATCTCCAGGTTCGAGTGCCACCAGTGCTGCCCGAAACTGCTCCAGAAATTGGTCGGCGAGTTCTTCGACCACGATGAATCGCTTCGCCGCGCAACAGGTTTGTCCCGCATTGTACATCCTTCCCCAGACCGCCCATTTGATGGTATGTTCGAGATCAGCATCTTCGAGGACAATAAACGCATCACTTCCTCCGAGTTCCATTGAGGATATCTTGAGGTTTTGTCCCGCTCTTGCGGCAATGCTCTCGCCTGCTGCGACACTGCCGGTCAACGCCACGCCTTTGATACGTGGATCATCGACGACGTGATCCGACTGGTCATGCGTGATCAGCAGATTCGTATATAAACCAACAGGTGCGCCCGCCTCGATCCAAAGCTTCTCGAATGCGATCGCGCATTGCGGGACAATACCTGCATGTTTCACTATCACGACATTGCCAGCCATCAAGTGGGGACCTGCGACACGTGCAAGCTGGTAGTAGGGAAAGTTCCAGGGCTCCACACAGAAGATCACACCGATCGGGCTACTCTCCATATGGGCTTCTCCCAGGGTCGGATGGAGCTTCACTGGTGCAAGGAATTCTTCGGCGTTTCTAGCATAGTACGCGAGGATATTCGCGCTAAACTCCACCTCCCCACGAGCCTCATTAATGCGCTTGCCCATCTCAAGCGTCGCCAGTTGGGCGAATTCGTCCGCACGTTCGTGCAAAAGAGCAGCGGCTTTTGCCACCACGCTTGCCCGTTCGGCATAGGTTTTTTTCTTCCACGTTTCAAAGCACATTGCCGCAGTAGCAATGGTAGCCTCGAGTTGTGTATCAGTAAGCGTTTTGAATGTTTTTAGAGTTTCTCCATTAGCGGGGTTGATACTTTGATAGGCCATGACTTCGTCCTTCCAAATGGTTCCGTCCGGTTCCCAGATGATATAGTCGTAACATTTTTAAATCTTGATGATTATGTGAAAGCATTGTATTTCTGCTTTTTTACTAAAATGAGACAGATGATGGTAGAAGCGGCCCCCTGAACTCCTCGTCTCTTGCTAGCGAGGCTGTGCAGGTTCTAGCGGACGCGCACCATTCAAGCGAGGCTGCGCAGGTTCCAGCAGACGCGCACCATTCAATGGCACTGGAACGGACGCTACCTCAGCCCGATGTTGCATACTGTTCATCAGCGGTGTAATAAGTTCCATCGGAAGCGGGAAAACAATGGTAGAATTTTTCTCCACCGCGATTTCGGTCAGCGTTTGCAAGTAGCGCAGTTGCAGAGCCGCAGGTTCAGAACTGATAACTCCAGCTGCTTGTGCAAGTTGGGTCGAGGCGAGCAATTCACCCTCAGCCTGGATCACTTTGGCGCGTTTCTCTCGCTCCGCCTCAGCCTGTTTAGCCATAGAACGCTGCATCGTTGTCGGCAGGACCACATCCTTGATTTCAACTACCGTCATTTTGATGCCCCAGCGTGCAGTCTGTTCTTCGATGATCCCTTGCAGGCGCTGATTGATCTTGTCGCGCGCTGTTAGAAGCTCATCCAGCTCTGATTGGCCCAGGACGTTGCGCAAGGTGGTTTGCCCTATCTGGGTTGTCGCCTGAGCAAAGTCCATCACATTCACGACCGCCATCACAGGATCGCTGACATAAAAGTAGAGGACCGCCGTGACCTGGATAGTGACATTATCACGGGTGATCACCTCTTGCGGGGGGACCGTCAAGGTAACGATACGCAGATCCACTTTGACCATGCGCGAGATGAAGGGAGGGATCAGGAAGAGGCCGGGCCCCTTTGCACCGGTCAAGCGTCCCAACACAAAGATCACACCACGCTCATATTGTTGGACAACACGAATAGTAGAAAAGGCGACAACCACAAGAACCAGCACGATGGTGCCAAGCACCAGGAATAGACTCATAACGAGCCTCCTTTAGGCCAAAAGAGAAACACAAGCGAGAGAAGAGACAGAAGAATGATAGACGCTCGCTCTACTCATCATCGTACTGGCAGAGCGTGAGAAACAGTGTGAGGATGTGCGTGAAAACATGCTGGTGAGCGCGAAATGTTTGTTAAAGGCAAAACTAGGCGAACGCATCACTCAGGCTATCATCACCGTACCAACTACTTTAATGATACCCAACGTCAAGCAACCAAAGATGCCGGGAAGATCGCAGGGCTTGAAGTATTGCGCATTATTAACGAACCAACCGCGGCGGCACTCGTCTATAGACTGGAGAAAAAGAAGGACGAGACCATTAATGTTCGCGATGCCCTTTCTGGTAGCAACACTTCGCATATTCGCAACACGGCGGCTGAACTGGAAAGCACTATGCAACGGACTAGTCAGGAGATCCATCACGCGTCCATTTGCAGGACCTCCTCTGGGAAGGTCCTTTGCTCTAACCCTGCGTGAAGAGAGGAAGCACTCCACAAACCGAGAGAGACGATGAGTATCCATAGGAACGATAAGCTAGTAGCGATGCGTTCGAGCAACCCCCAAACTCCTATCTGTGTCGATACTACAACGGTAACAATAACGATGAGCGACCAGACGAGTGTCACACTTGCTAGTCCAACCAGAAAACGCTGAGGAAGACGCACAGTCGAATCATGGCGCAGTGCGCGCGCGAGCAGCAATTCACCTAAGGCCGCACAAAAGAAGGAGACCAGAGCTACGATCGCATGGATGGTACCATGGATCGTGTGAGGCCGTGAGGTGAGGTCCGTCGCAGCAAAAGCAATGATCAGTTTACAAATGGCAGCAAAACCCAGCAGGATCAAGCCACTACGAGACTGAGCCTGCTTGGGAATAACGCGCATAAAGGCAACTAAAAACAGGAGATCCAGTACACCTGCAATGACAAAATTGAGCGCCATCAAAAAGCCATAAGGACCAACTGCCAGGTCACTTTCTGACTGGCTGATAGGATTGTAGTGCGGCGGCAGCAGTTGGACAATCACTTCAAGAAGCACAAACAGGACGATGCCGACAATTACCGCTCCAAAGAGGAGATGGAGTCGATTTGTTTCTCGAATTTGTATCTGAGACTGTTTCATCACTTTTTCCTTGTTTAGTGAACAGAGAATTTTTGTGCTATCCTCCATCGCACTATTTCCGCGTATTCTTTTCTGAATAAGCGTTCTTCATCTCGTAGGAGTCCAGGACATCCCTCGCGATCTCACTCTTGCCCAACACATCAACTGGTGCCTTCGGCCACGTCGACATATCACCTTCACGTGCATTTTTGAACAGATCGCCTTGATAGGTGTTTAGATATATCAGCAGTCCAGCCGCTTCACGCGGATTGAATTCCCACTGATGACTCCCTCTGAGTGTGATGAGCAATGTCTCACGCTCGGTGAAGCGAAAACTTAGTCCCTGAAAAGACACACCTTGTGTGGCTGAATGTTCATTCATATCTTATTTCCTTTGCTTTAAGCAATTCATGTTTTCATAAGGAAGCCTTTTTGCGGCGCTGACAAGCAACAACCTCACTTCATTTTTTGGTCGATAGGCAAGTCCTTGAAATCTTCTCACTCTCCTTCTTATGATACTGGTAGAGCGTGAGAAAAGGCGTGAAGACGACCGTGAATCATGCATGCCATGAGCGAAAGAGAGTTCATGATGAAAGCGACAGCAGCACTGTCCTCTCCCCAAAAAGGTTCTCTGTACGACGACGTACGACGATACTTCAACTTTTCTGTTTTTTGCATTTTTCCCCTTGACACGTGTAGCTCACGGTCGTCCTCACGCCTTTTCTCACGCTCTACCAGTATCATAAGAAGGAGAGCGAGGAAAGCCT